>DBDI01000030.1:73038-156848 GCA_002293505.1 Alistipes sp. UBA936
GCCGCCGTGTTGGCTTTCTCGGCTGCTCAGACGGGCGACAAGGTCGGAGCGATGTTGTTTTCCGACCGCGTCGAGCGCTTCATTCCTCCCGCCAAGGGCCGCGGCCACATCCTGATGATCATCCGCGAGATGTTGGAGTTCGAGGCCGCGGGCCGCCGGACTTCCCTTGCCGAGCCGTTGNNTGCCCAAACGCTCGACCGCTTTCGTGTTGTCCGACTTTCTGTTTCCCGCGGCGGACGAGGCTCCGTTGAGGGACGCGCTCAAGATCGCTTCCGGTAAGCACGACCTTGTTGCGGTTCGCGTCGAGGATCGGCGCGAGGGCGAGTTGCCCGACGTTGGCCCGATCGAGGTGAGCGACGCCGAGACCGACCGCCGGATGTGGATCGACACCTCTTCGCGCCGCGTTCGCGAGGATTACTCCGCCGCCCACGCCGCCCGCACCGAAGCGATAGGCGCGATGCTGAAACACTATAAGGTCGACACGGCGGTCGTGCACACCGGCGAGGACTATGTGCGCGAACTTGTGAAACTTTTCAAGAAACGATGAAGCGTTTTCTCGTCATATTCCTTGCGTTGAACGCTTTGTTCTTCACCACGGCGGCTCAAACGCCTCGAACGGCCCAAACGCCCCAGGCGCCCCCGATGGTGACGGCGTCGTTCGACCGCGACAGCGTGATGATCGGCGACCAGTTCACCCTCGAGGTGCGGGTCGAGCGGGATCAGATGCAGGTGGTGGACTTCCCGGTGATCAAGGCCGCCGAGGGAACGGAAGGGGCCGAGGAAGAGGTGGCGGAACTGATGGAGAACGTCGAGGTGTTGAGCGAGACCCCGCCCGAGCTCGTGGAGATGGATGGTCGCCGCCAGACAATCGTCAAGCGCTACCTGCTCACGGCGTGGCGCGAGGGGAATTATAATATGGGCCGCTTCCCGGCTCTGTACGCGGACAAGAATGTGGTCGACACTCTGCTGAGCGCCGACTCTCTGCGGATCGTGGTCGGGACGTTCGAAATCGACCTGGCGACCGACAAACCCTACGGCGTGAAGCGCATCCCGTTGAAGTTCGGCGAGATCGCTGGTTGGTTGGCTCTGGGGCTGTTGGGCGCGGCGGTGCTGGCGGTCGTCGTGTGGCTGCTTATCAAGTACCGCCGAAAGATCCCGCTGTTGAGGGGCGCCGCGCCCAAGGAGCCGCCCCACGTGGAGGCCATCCGCCGACTGGAGGAGCTGCGAAACCAGAAGCTGCCCCAGAACGGTCGCCACAAGCAATACTACAGCACACTGGTCGACATCCTGCGCGAATATCTGGAGGCGCGACTGGGCATCGAGGCGATGGAGATGACCTCGGCCGAGATACTCGATGCGATGGACGCCCCGCGCCGCGAAGGAGTGGTGGACGAGAAACGCTACGCCGATCTGAGCGCGATACTGCACACGGCCGACCTTGTGAAATTCGCCAAACTGACGCCCGAGGTGGGTGCGGCAGAGGGCGCGTGGAGCGATGCGTACTACTTCGTGGAGGAGACAAAACAAACCGAGCCGGAGGAATGAAACACCTGTTATATATAGTGGCATTTTTGGTTGTGGCCGGATGGGCCGGGCCCGCCGCCGCGCAAAAGTACCCCGAACGTCGGATGGCGCGCGAGGGCAATCGACTGTTCGAAAAGAACGATGCTCCGGGGGCGGGGGAGAAGTATGCGGCGGCGCTGGAGATTGACACCGAGTTTGGCGAGGCGCGCTTCAACCTCGGCAACGTGATGCTGGCGGGCGAGCAACTCGACGAAGCGATCGAACTCTACAAGCAGGTGCTACGCGCGACCCCCGACGACCAGGAAGCGAAGTACAACCTGGCCTATGCCCAAAAGCTCAAGCAGGAGCAAGAACAGGACGAGCAGGATGGCGGGGGCGACCAAGATCAGCCGCAAGGTGGGCAAGGCGACCAACCACAGGACGACCAAGGCAACGAGCCCGAGGACAACCCCAACCAAAACCCCAATCAACCCGACGACACCCCCGGCAATCAGCCGCCCCCGCAGTCTCAGTCTGGCGGGCAACCCCGACAGCCGCAGCTTACCGAGCAGGAGGCCGACCGGATGCTGGAGGCGATGCAGGCCGAAGAGGACAGGACACGCGAAAAGATGGAAGACAACAAGGTACCTTCCATCGGTCGCAGTGGAAAAAACTGGTAAAGGTTACAGCCTGTCGAACTCGGAGTCCAGCGCTTCTTGCTCGAAGAACTCGGGTTTGTGTTGTTTGACGTAGGCCACAACGTCTTCGAATCCGTCGGCGAACTTTGCGAAGTCCTCCTTGTAGAGGAATATCTTGTTCTTTTCGAAGGTCGGAGCACCGTCCCTGTCGCCTCGTTTGCGCGATTCGGTCAGGGTCAGGTAGTAGTCGCCGCCACGGGTCGATTTCACGTCGAAGAAGTAGGTGCGCTTTCCGGCCCTTACCACTTTTGAATACACATCCTCGCCACCTTCGTCGCCGGCGCGGTAAAAATCATCTCTCATCTCTTTCTTTAGGTCAATTAAGGAAACCGCCGACAAAGGTACACATTAAGTTTGGGTTAAGCAAATCTGTGGGCCGAAATCCTCATCTCGTCGAGCAGCCAGTCGGCGCCGCCCACTTTTTCGATCACGAACAACACGTAGCGTATGTCGACCGAGATGTTTCGACAGAACTCCGGGTCGAACTCCACGTCGCTCATCGTGCTGAGCCACGTCCGGTCGAAGTTCAGGCCTATCAGCTCGCCGCGGCCGTTGAGCACCGGCGAGCCCGAGTTGCCGCCCGAGGTGTGGTTCGAGGCGAGGAAACAGACCGGCACCGTGGGCTCGCCGTTCGCACCCGCGATCGCCCAGCGGCCGTAGTCCTTTGTCGCGTATAGCTCCCGCAGTCGGGTCGGTATGTCGTAGTCGTAGATCGCGGGGTTGTCCTTGGCCATCACTCCGTCCAGATCGGTGAACGGGGTATGCCGCATCCCATCCTCGTCGTAGCCCTCGACCGTGCCGTAGGAGATGCGCAGCGTGAGGTTGGCATCGGGATAGAACCGCCTCTCGGGGTCGAATTCCCGCAGCGCTTTCATATAAGGAGTGTACCAGCGCACCACATCTCCAACAGAGGCGAACGTGCCCGGAAAGCGGGTGACGCCCTTGGTTTCGTTTTGCAGCTCGCCCCAGAAAAGCCGATCCACATTGCGCGAGTAGGCCGCCGAGAGGCTGTCCAACAGGTGCTTGTACTCGGGTCGGGTGGAGGCCCAGTGGCGGAAACGTTCTTCGTAGATCTGCTTGTGGGCGATGGTGCCGCGACGCTCCAGCCCCCAACTTTCGCCCTGCCACTTCTTCCAGCCATTGGCGATGGAGGCCTGCAACGAGGCGAGCTGGATGCGTTGTGCGGGGCTGCTTTCGATCTGGGCGCGGATGCCATCCAGACGGCCCGTGCGGATGTGGATCTTCATTGGGTTGGAGCGTTCGGTGATGTAGCGCACCTCGTCGCTGATGACATACTGGCGCGTGGTGCCCGGGAAGCCGTAGACCAACGTGAAGTCGCCCTCCTTCAGCCCGCCGGTCGAGACGGTGAAGAATCTCTTGGGGCGGTAGGGCAGGTTTCGGGGGGAGTAGTCGGCGGGTCGGTTGCTTCCGTCGGTGGCGGCGTAGATGCGGAACACGGAGAAGTCGCCCGTGTGGCGCGGCCACATCCAGTTGTCGGTGTCGCCGCCGAACTTGCCTATGGAGCTGGGGGGCGCAGCAACGAGCCGCACGTCGGTGAACACCTCATAGACCCACAACCAGTGTTCGTTGCCATAGTACAGGGGTTTGATGTCGGCTTTGTAGCGGCCGTTCTCGGTGGCGCGTTCGAGCACGATCTGGCGGTGACCGGCCAGGACGGCCTCGGTGACATTCTCCATCCGCACGAGGATCCGTACTTCGAGTTTCGGGTTAGGCAGCTCTTCGGCCTGGGACGCGGCCCAGAAACCGTTACGCAGGTAGTCGTGCTCGACGGAGCTGTGGTCGGCAATGGCGTCGTAGCCGCAGTGGTGGTTGGTCAGCAGCAGTCCCTGATCGGAGACTATGGCGCCGGTGCAACCCCCGTCGAACAACACAACCGCGTCGCTCAGCGAAGGTTTCGACTCGTTATACAAGGCGTCGGCCGAGAGGCGGAAACCCTTGGCTCGCATCTGGCGAACCTGGCCCTCGATCTGCGAGGGAAGCCACAAACCCTCGTCGGCCCAAGCGGCGGGCGAGGCGAGGAGGGTGAAAAGAATAGTCGTCGCGAAAAGTATTTTCTTCATAATTGCAGGATTTTTGTGTAGATCATCTGGACGGGCAACCCCATCACGTTGTGGAACGAACCCTCGATGCGGCTCACGCCAACCAGTCCGATCCACTCCTGAATGCCGTACGCGCCCGCCTTGTCCAACGGGCGGAAGGTGTCCACGTAGTAGTCTATTTCGGTGGGAGAGAGGGGGCGGAAAGTCACGTCGGTGGTGGCGGCGAAAGTTGTCTTGTGGCTCGCAGTGCGGAGCGTCACGCCGGTGATCACCCTATGGGTGCGGCCCGAAAGTCGTCGGAGCATTTCTCGTGCCTCACCAAGGTCGCGAGGCTTGCCGAGGATCGTGCCCTCCAGAACAACGGTCGTGTCGGCGGTCAGGATAACCTCGTCGGGCCCGGGAACGAGAGGGCAGGCATCGGACTTCAACTCGGCGAGGTATTCGGCAACAGTCTCGGCGCGCATTCCCGGAGGAGGGGTTTCGTCGACCTCGAAAGGCGGCGCGAGCGAAAACGCCAGTCCGGCATCGGCAAGCAACTGGTGTCGGCGAGGAGAAGCGGAAGCGAGAACGATGTGCTTCATCGGATCGAAAAGTTTAACAGTTCGCGCCCTTCGAGGGAGGCGGTGAGCCGCTGGCCGGAAGACACGGGCCCGACGCCGACGGGGGTGCCGGTGAAGAGCAGGTCGCCCATCTTCAGGGTGATGAACCTCGACACGTGGGAGATGATCCGGTCGACCGAAAAAAGCATCTCCGCCGTGTGGCCTTTTTGTCGGACGGCACCGTCGAGCGTCATCTCGAAGCGAAGATTTTGGACGTCGCCACCGAGCTCGGCCAGGGGGATGAACTCGGGCGATAGGGCGGCCGAACGGTCGAAACCTTTACAAGCCTCCCAAGGCAGACCGTGGGCGATCGCCTCGGCCTGGAGGTCGCGAGCAGTGAAGTCGATACCGAGGCCGACCTCGGTGTAGTAACGATGGGCGAACTTCGGCGCGATCGAACGCCCGACGCGGCAGACACGAACAACCAGTTCACACTCGTAATCAATTCGCCGCGAAAAGTCGGGAATATAGAAGGGGTCGTTGTTACGCAACAGGGCCGTGTCGGGCTTCAAAAAGAAAGTTGGCTGGAATGCCGAGGAAAATATTTCGCCGTGGCCGTTGCCACCGGCGAGTTCGGCGGCGTGCGCCTGGTAGTTGCGAGCTATGCAGATGATTTTCATTTGTCGAGCAGATCGGGCCGCAAGCGGGCGGTGCGTTCGAGGGCCTGTTCCTGCTGCCAGTCGCGGATCAGGACAGGGTTACCGCCGAGCAAAACCTCGGGAACGCCAAGGCCGCGCCACTCCGCAGGCCGGGTGTAGATCGGAGGAGCGAGAAGGTCGTCCTGGAAACTGTCGGTCAGGGCCGAAGCCTCGTCGCCGATAGCCCCGGGAAGAAGCCGGACAACGCTGTCCACGATAACCGCAGCAGCCAACTCGCCGCCGGTGAGGACGTAGTCGCCGATGGAAATTTCACGAGTGATATAGGTGTCGCGGATACGCTGGTCGAGACCCTTGTAGTGGCCGCAAAGAATGATGATGTTACCGAGCAGGGAGAGGCGGTTGGCCTCGTGCTGGTCGTGGCGGACACCGTCGGGAGAAGTGTAGATCACCTCGTCGTACGTGCGCGCGGCAAGGAGCGAGTCGAGTGCGCGGGCGACGGGCTCGGGCATCAACACCATACCGGGTTCGCCCCCGAAAGGGTAGTCGTCCACGCGGCGGTGGCGGTCGGTGGCGAAGTCGCGAATGTTGTGAACCACAATCTCGACCAAGCCCGCTTTCTGGGCGCGAGCAAGGATCGACTCGCCAAGAGGCGAAGTCAACAGTTCGGGAACGACGCTAAGGATGTCAATTCTCATCGTGGCGGTGACCGGGGATAAAAATTATGTCTTTCTCGGGGCCGCGCATAACGGAGACCCGGCGACCGTTCTGAAGAACGTAACCCGCGTAACCCCAAGAACGGAACCGTTCGATCATCTCGCGGCGGGCGGGGCCGGAGGTTTCGAGCATAACGATGGGAAGGTGGCGCTGGATCACGGGAGCGAGGTCCTCGATCACAATGCGCTCGTAACCCTCCACGTCGCACTTAACGAAGTCGAGCCGAGGCAGCCGCCCGAACAGCTCGCTACCGCGCCGCATCTGAGCCTCGAACTCCATATCACCCTCGTCGGTTTCGGCATCGTCCACTATGTAATTACGACCAGTACCGAGGTAACCAGCCATACGGGCAGAGTCGTTACGCAACAACACGGGGCGGTTCTCGGCACCGAGAGCGAAGGGAACGATCTCGACGTTGGGACAGCGGCGAAGGTTGTGGCGCAAGACGCGAAGCACGGGAGGAACAGGCTCGATGGCGAAGACCTTACCGGAAGGCCCGGCCAAGCGAGAAAGGGTACGGGAAAAGTAACCGAGGTTAGCCCCGATGTCGAGGCAAACGTCGCCCGGGCGGACGAGCCGGGCAAGGTAACGAGGGTATTCGTAAGCGGCAGAGCGGCGACCGAGGCCGAGGCGGAGGCCGATGAAGAAAATACGGCTCACCGCACGAAGATATTTTTCAAGCGGCAGGTGGCGGTAGAGAAATCTCTTTATGGCGTGGGCTGCGCTCATTGCTGGTCGAGAACCTCGGTGATGAAAGGGTTGTTGGCAGCCTCGTGGCCGATGGTGGTGTCGCGGCCGTGGCCGGGAAAAACCTGAACGTCGCCCCCGAGAGGAAGGATCTGCTCGATGATGGAGCGCATTATCCAACTGTAATCCCCGCCGGGAAGGTCGGTACGCCCGATGGTGTCGGCAAAAAGAGTGTCGCCGGTGAAGAGCACGCGCGAGACAGGCTCGAACAAGCAAACGTGGCCGGGGGTGTGCCCGGGAGTGGGAATGATCTGAAGGGTGATGCCGCCGAACGAAATAGAGTCGCGGTCGGCAAGGTCGATGTCGATCGGAGGAAGCTCCGCAACCTGCATACCGAACAGTCCGGCGCTCGTGGCGGCGTTCTCCAACAAGAAAGCGTCGGCGGACGAGGCAGCGAACGGAATGTCGTAAGTCTGTTTCAAGTGCCCCACCCCCATAGCGTGGTCGAAGTGACCGTGGGTGTTGACAGCAACGACGGGGCGCAAACCATTCTCGGCGAAGAAGGCATCCAGGATCCGGTTCTCGGCCGGAGAGGAGTTACCGGCGTCGATCACCGCAGCCTCGTGGAGCGTGCCAGCCGGGCCCGGAGTGTCGGTCTCGTCCCAGACAACGTAAGTGTTCTCGGCGATGGGGTTGAATGTGAATCTGGCTATCTTCATCATCGGGTGTCGGTTTCGTCTATGATCTTCCAAACAGGAAGGCTGTAACCCTCGGTCAAGGTGCGGCGGTGGGCGACGATCTCGTCCATAGTCTCGGGAGAACCGATGCAGGGAGAACCGTTGGCCGCAGCGTCTTCCAACATACGCCAAGACATCTCGGAAGCGACCACGCTGTCGCGAACACCGGGAAAGCCAAGGTTGTGGCCGGCGAGGATCGAGCGGCCGAAAGTGTCCACAAGAACGTCGATCTTTTTGTCGCCGAAGGGGCGGGTGATGGTCTCGGTGAGGGAGGTGCCGCGAAGCTCGACGGTGGCGGTGCGGAAGTCGTGGGTCATACGGGCGATGCCCTTGGTGCCGACGAAGTCGAAGTAACAGTTGTGAGTTTGCTTCTCGGCGAGGTGGCCGTAGACGAAACCCTGGGTGATGTCGAAAACAACGCCGTTCTTGAAAGTCCCGTGGGCCTGCAACCACCAAGGCTCAGAGTGGCTCCACATACGGAGCCCCTGGGAGTGGAACGAATCGTACTCGCTGTCGGCATACCAACGGGCGACGTCGACGTAGTGCATACCGCAATCGTGGAAAGGAGGTCCCTCGGGATCGTGACCCTCGGCAGGCATATGCCCGGGAGTCATATGGCAGATACGGATGATGGCAAGCTCGCCCATCTGGCCGCTACGGATGAAGTCGCGCATCGTGTGGTGGTACCACGCCGAGCGGTTGAACATATTGACGGCAACCATACGGTCGGAAGCCTCGACCAGCCGGACGACCTCCCACTCCTCGGCAACGGAATCGGCAACGGGTTTCTCGGCCAGAATGTGTTTACCGGCGGCGAGTGCCTTACGGATCTGCCCGGGGCGAGAGTCGGCAAGTGCGAAAAGACCAACGGCGTCGATGGCAGGGTCGGAAAAAATGTCGTCCTCATTATTGGACACGATAGCCTCGGGTACCATCTCGGAAGCGATGCGGCGAGCCTCGGCGCTGGGGTCGCAAATACGAGTCACACGCCAAAGAGGCGAGCGAACAAGCTCCGTGCAGAACTTCTGACCCATACGCCCCAGACCGATAATCCCTATGTTGAGTTTATTCATAAGTTCGCAAACTTAGCAAAATTTGCGCTATATTTGCACTATGGGGAAGAGAAAAAAAGAGCATCCGGTGATCGAAGGACTGAAAATTACGGCGTTGGCGGCGGAAGGAAAAGCGATGGGACACAACGACGGAGTGGTGGTCTTTGTACCCGGGTGTGTGCCGGGAGATGTGGTCGATGTACAGGTGAGGGCGAAAAAGAGGAGGTTTATGGAGGCGTACGTGGTGAGGTGGGTGGAGAAGTCGGCGGTCAGGGTGGAACCTTTTTGTGAGCACTTCGGGGTGTGTGGAGGATGCAGCTGGCAAAACCTGCCGTATGAGGAGCAGCTACGCTTCAAGCAACAACAAGTGGTGGATCAGTTGACGAGAATCGGGCGGCTGGAACTACCGGAAGTGAAGCCGATTCTGGGGAGCGAACGAACGACCTTTTACAGGAACAAACTGGAGTATACATTTGCGCCGCGAAAGTGGCTGACCAAGGAAGAACTGGCCGCGGGGACGGAGTTTACGCCGGCCCTGGGGTTCCACATACCGGGAATGTTCGACAAGATACTCGACATCAGCCGATGCTGGCTCCAACCCGATCCGTCGAACGAAATAAGGCTCGAAGCGAAGCGATTCAGTGAGGAGAAGGGCTATACGTTCTATGACATTAGGGGACACCGAGGGCTGGTGAGGAATCTGGTCATCAGGACGACATCGACCGGAGAAGCAATGGTGATAGTGGTATTCGGAGAGGAGGACACGGAGAAGATAGTGGCGATGATGGGACATCTGGTGAGCGCGTTCCCGGGAGTGAGTTCGTGGATGTATGTGGTGAACCAAAAGATGAACGACTCGCTGGGAGACCAAACACCGAGGCTATGGGAGGGACGAGATCACGTGTATGAAGCGATGGAGGGGCTGAGGTTCAAAATCGGGCCCAAGTCGTTTTATCAAACAAACTCCGAGCAGGCGTATGAACTGTATAAAGTGGTGCGGGAGATGGCGGGGTTGACGGGCGGCGAGGTGGTGTATGATTTGTATACGGGAACGGGAACGATAGCCAATTTCGTTGCGGGGAGAGCTCGACGGGTGGTCGGCATAGAGTATGTCGAAGAGGCGGTGGCGGACGCGCGGGAGAACTCGCGGCTGAATGGGGTGGAGAATACGGTGTTCTATGCGGGAGATATGAGAAAGGTGCTGACGGATCGCTTCATCGCGGAGAACGGCCGGCCGGATGTGGTGATACTCGATCCGCCCAGAGCGGGAGTCGACCCGCCGGTGGTGGAGGTGATATTGAGGGCAGTACCGGAAGTGATAGTCTATGTGAGTTGCAACCCCGCAACGCAAGCAAGAGACATTGCGCTGATGGCGGGAGAGTACCAGGTGGCCGAAGTGCAACCGGTGGATATGTTCCCGCACACGCATCACGTGGAAAATGTTGTCAAACTAATAAGAAGGAAGGTATGAAAAAGTTGATTATGGCAGCGGTGGCCCTGATGGTCGTCGGAGCAGCAAGCGCCCAAAAAGAACCGCAGTATGAAAACGCAATTCAGGTGAACGGAAAGGCCGAAAAGAAAGTCACCCCGGATGAGATCTATGTGGCCATCACGATCAAGGACGGCGACACCAAAGGACAGACGGTGAACCAACTGGAGTCGAGGATGAAGAGCGAATTGGGAGCGATGGGGATTCAGGTGGCGGATGTGCTGAAAGTGGTCAACCAAAACTTCGCCCCAAGAAAGAAAGGTGCGGCCGATGCGAGGAGGAGCTATGAGCTGAAGGTGGCAGATGTGTGGACGCTGGGAAGTGTGTTCGAAATGCTGGGAGAGATGGGGGTGAGAGATGCGAAGGTGACAAAGGTGGGACACTCCAAGATGGACGAATACAGGCGCGAAGTGAGGGTCGAAGCGGTGAAGGATGCGATCGAAACAGCAAAAGTGATTGCCCAAGCAGCAGGCCAAAGCATAGGCCCGGCGGTGTGGATATACGACAACGGATACTACGAAAGCTCGCCGATGCCGATGGTGAGGTATGCGAAGGCGGCGACGATGGATATCGCAGCAGGAGTCTATGAAGAGGGAACAGCAGAGCAGGGAATAGATATGCAGGAGATCACGCTAACCTATAACATCTCGGCAAAGTTTGTACTTAACCACTAACGACGGATCGAGGACGGTCGCCTCGAAGCTCTATGTGGGAGAAGACGGGCGGGGGGAGACCTATCACTCGTTAAGGGGAGCGCGCGGAGAGGCAAAGCACGTGTTTGTCGAGACGGGCTTCGGGGCGGTGGGGGAGGCTGGGGTGGTTGGGGCGGTTTGTGGGGAAGGGACGATTCGGGTGCTCGAAATGGGTTTCGGGACGGGGCTGAATGCGTGGCTGACCCTGGAGGAGGCCGAGGCCTTGGGGCGGAGTGTGGAGTATGTGGCAGTGGAGAAGCATCCGGTGGCGTTGGAAGTCGTGGCAGGCTTGGGCTACACGGACGATCCGCGGTTCGAACGAATGCACGCTGCGCCGTGGGGAGAATGGATGGAGGTGGAGGGCGCAGAGAAAGCAGGAGTGGGGCAGGGGTTCAGGCTGCTGAAGCTCGCGGGGGATGTGGCGCAGGTGGTGCTTGGGGCCGACGGGACGGGCGGGACGGGCGGCGAAGGGAAGGGTTTCGATGTGGTCTATTGGGACGCATTTGCGCCGGATACACAACCGGAACTATGGACAGAGGAGATATTCAGGAGAGTGGCGGAGGCGATGACGGAAGGAGGAGTGCTGGTGACCTACTCGGCAAAGGGCTCGGTGAGGCGGGCGCTGGCGGCAGCAGGGTTCCGAGTTGAGCGGCTACCGGGGGCTCTCGGAAAAAGGCATATGACAAAAGCAACCAAGATATGAAACATACTTTCGACTACGAGAAATTCGCGAGCCACGACGAGATGACGGCCGCGGACAGGGAACTGTGTCAGGCAGCGCGAGAAGCGTGCGGGCAGGCCTGGGCGCCATACTCGGGATTCAGGGTTGGAGCGGCGGCGCGGCTGAAAAGCGGACGAGTGATGACGGGCTCAAATCAGGAGAGCGAGGTCTATCCCTCGGGGATGTGTGCGGAGAGGGTACTACTGTATCACTGGCAGGGGCGACACGCCGACGACCCCATCGAAGCGTTTGCAATAGCATCGGTACCGGGCGAGAGGGAGTGCTATCCGTGTGGTGCGTGCAGGCAGGTGATGCTCGACAGCGAGCGGCGCCAAGGGTCGCCGATGAGGGTGATTATGTGCAGCCAGGAAAGCGCAACGGCAGTGAAGAGCGCAGCAGAGTTATTACCATTTCAATTTGAACTATGACGAATTTCGGAGCAAAAGACATACTGTACGAAGACAACCATCTGATGGTGGTGAACAAACCAACGGGAGCACTCGTGCAAGCAGACGCCGAGGGAGAAACAGGGCTGGAGGATGCGATCAAAGCTTTTATCAGGCGGAGAGACGGGAAGCCGGGAGATGTCTTTCTGGGAGTGGTGCACAGGATAGACCGACCGGTGAGCGGAGCGGTGTTGTTCGCAAAGACGAGCAAGGCGCTGGTGAGGCTGAATGAGATGATACGAAGGGGAGAGATCGACAAGCGGTACTGGGTGGTGACCGAAGCCTTACTACCGGAGGATGAGGGAGTGCTGGTGCACCACATAGTGAGGGACGGGAAGAGCAATCGCTCGAGGGCGCACGTCGCACCGGTGAAGGAGAGCAAGGAGGCGAGGCTGGAGTACAGGATGGTCGCCGGAAGCAAGAACTACTATTTGTATGAGGTGCGGCTACTGACGGGGAGGCATCATCAGATCAGGGCCCAATTCTCGAAGGAGGGAGCGCCAATAAAGGGAGACCTGAAGTACGGAGCCAAGCGCTCGAATCCGGATGGAGGAATATCGCTACACTCGCGGTGCGTGAGGCTGGTGCATCCGGTACGGAAAGAGTCGCTGGAGGTAGTGGCCCCCGTCCCGGCGGACGATAATCTGTGGAAGTTCTTTGAGGAGGCGTCAACGAATTCCGCGGGCATTTAGGGCGGCGGCCCAACGGCGAGCGTTCACGAGGTGCTGGGCATAGGTGGCGGCGAAGTCGTGGTAACCGGAGAAGTCGGGACGTGCACAGAAGTACAGGTAATTACTCTCGCGGTAATCCAGCACGGCGTCGATCGCAGCAATCGAGGGCATAGTGATAGGTGTGGGCGGAAGGCCCTTATTGACGTAAGTGTTATAGGGCGAGGGGGTGCGAAGGTGGCGGTTGAGGATGCGGCGAAGAGCGAAGTCGCCCATAGCGTACTTGACCGTCGGGTCGGCCTGAAGAGGCATCCCGGAGCGAAGGCGATTGATGTATACCCCGGCCATTGTGGGCATCTCGTCGGTCTTATTGGTCTCCTCGACAAGGATCGCCGCGAGGCTTGAAACCTGCATTTGGGTCAAGCGAGTGCGAGGCAGTTTTGCGAGGCGGGCCGGAGTCCAAAAGCGGTCGTACTCGCGTTTCATACGGGCGATGAACTCCTCCGGAGTGGCAGTCCACCACATCTCGTATGTATTGGGAATGAAGATCGAAAACAACTGCAACTCGCTGTCGAAGCCATATTCGCGCAGGATCGCGGGATCGCGCATAGCCGCGTGGAGCGACGCGGAGTCGGCCTCCAACTGGCGGGCGACGCGGGAAGCGAGGATACCGGGCAAGCGAGAAGTGCGAACAACGACGTCGACGGGAGTCTGCTCGCCGAGGTTCAACATACGGGCAACCTGGACGAAAGTCTGGCCCTTACGAAGGGTGTAATGGCCCGGTTTGACGTCCACATCGAGGCCAATACGGCGGGCGTAATGCTCGAAAGGGAGCAGAAAACGCATACGAGGCCCGGAGCGAAGAGAGTCGAGAAGGGCGGGAAAGCTGGTCTGGCGAGGAATGTACAACGACCCCTCGGCAACGACGGCCCCGGAGCGAACGATGCACAGTGCGGTCACAGCCCCGGCAGCCCCCAACCCCAGAACCAAGATCAAAACCCAGATGACGACAGATTTTTTCATACCCGAAGCGCAAAGGTACGCAAAATTTTTGTACTTTTGTCCCCCGAGGACAAGTCTTACACGACCAGCTCCCCGCTAATCCCCCAGGTTCGGAAGAAAGCAAGGGCGTGAGGGTTGTAGCGGTGCGATGTGAGGAGCTTGTCCTCTTTTTTTATGCCTTGCGGGAGAGCGGATGGTGGCGGTCGACCGTGCGGCGAAGGTGGGAAGTGTCGAGGTGGGTGTAGATCTCGGTGGTGAGGATACTCTCGTGGCCAAGCAACTCCTGGACCTGACGAATACTGGCGCCACCCTCGAGGAGGTGGGTCGCGAAACTATGGCGAAGGGTGTGAGGCGATACGCTTTTGGAGATGCCGGCGGCGGCAGTGGCCTCCTTAAGGATCGTGAAGACCATCACGCGGGTGAGGCCGTTACCGCGAACATTCAAAAACAGTGTGTCGGAACCCCCGCCGCGAGGATCGCGAACGGAAAGGTAACGCTCGATCAGGGTGCGGGCGGAAGGGCTCAAGGGAACGAGCCGCTGGCGGTCGCCCTTACCGGTGACGCGCAAGAATCCCTCGTCGAAGAAAACATCCCCAAAGCGCAAACCAACCAACTCCGAAACCCGAAGACCACAACTGTAAAGAGTCTCTATCATAGCGGCGTTACGGATGCCGAGAGGAGAAGAAGTGTCGAAGGTGGCGAGGATGGAGTCGATCTCGGCAGTGGAGAGAACCTCGGGAAGGCGGCGGGCAAGCTTCGGGCCGTCGATCAGTTCGGCAGGAGAAGTCTTGATAGATTCCTCCATCAGAAGGAAGTTGAAAAAACTTTTCACACCGCTGAGGATGCGAGCCTGGGTGGGACCGCTGACCCCAAGGTCGAACAACGAAGCCAGAAAAGCCTCCACCATAGCAGGAGTGACCCAACGAGGAGCTACGCCGAATGTCGACGATACGAACTCGGCGAACTGGCCCACGTCGCGAAGGTAACTCTCGACGGTGTTGGCCGCGAGGCGCTTTTCGAGGCGGATGTAGGTGCGGTAGCGGCGGGAAGTTTCATCCCAACGTTTGGAGGGGTCGCTCATTCGGCAAAATTAATTAATTTTGCGATATGGTAAGCACGGATTTTTTGGTGATAGGCAGCGGAGCAGCAGGGCTGAGCTTCGCACTAAAGGCGGCCGAGAAAGGGCGAGTGACCATCGTGACCAAGAGCGCGGTGGCAGAAAGCAACACGAGGTTCGCACAGGGAGGAATAAGCTCGGTGACGGACGAAAGCGACTCGTTCGAGAGGCACATTGCGGACACGATGGCGGCCGGAGCAGGAAAGAACGATCCCGAAGCAGTGGAAATGGTGGTGAGGCGGGCGCCGGAGCTGATAGCCGATCTGGTGAAGTGGGGAACCCAATTCGACAAGAAGCCAGACGGAAGCTATGAGCTTGCGCGAGAAGGAGGCCACACGGAGCACAGGATACTACATCACAAAGACCTGACGGGAGCCGAGATAGAACGGGCCTTGGTGGAGCAGGCGAGAAGGCATCCCAATATCGAGATATATGAGAACCATTTCGCGGTCGACCTGCTGACCCAACACCACCTAGGAGAGATTGTGACCAAGCACAGCCGAAAGATCGTCTGCTTCGGGGCGTATGTGCTGGATCTGAGGACGGGAGAGATCGAAACCTTCAGGGCGAAGTTCACGGTCGTGGCGACGGGAGGAGTGGGAAATGTCTACAACACGACAACGAATCCGGCAGTGGCGACGGGCGACGGCATAGCGATGGTTCACAGGGCCAAGGGGCTGACGCAGGATATGGAGTTCATACAATTCCACCCGACGTCGTTCTACGACCCGGGAGAGAGGCCATCGTTCCTGATCTCGGAAGCGATGAGGGGATTCGGAGCGGTGCTGAGGCTGCCGGACGGAGAGGAGTTTATGAAGCGCTATCATCCGATGGGTTCGCTGGCGCCGAGGGATATTGTCGCGAGAAGCATCGACCACGAAATGAAGATCAGAGGAGATGAATTTGTATATCTGGACGTAACGGCGAGAGCGCCGCAGGAGATCAAAGACCATTTTCCGAATATCTACGAAAAGTGTCTTTCGAGAGGAATAGACATCACGAAGCAATGGATACCAGTCGTACCGGCAGCACACTACTGCACGGGAGGGATCAAGGTCAATCTGGATGGCGAAAGCTCAATAAATCGTTTGTATGCTCTGGGAGAGTGTTCCTGCACCGGACTGCACGGAGCAAACCGCTTAGCAAGCAACTCGCTCATAGAAGCGATAGTCTATGCCGATCAAGCAGCGAGGCACGCAGGAGAAAGGCTGGGAAGGGTCGAGCTACAAGAGGGAATACCCGACTGGAACGACGACGGAACAGCAGCCCCGGAAGAGATGGTACTAATAACCCAAAACGCCAAAGAAACCCAACAGATTATGAGCAACTATGTGGGGATCGTACGATCGAACCTGCGGCTGGAGAGGGCGATGAGGCGGCTACAGATAATCTGGCAGGAGACCGAAGAACTCTACGCCAAGACAACGCCGTCGAAGCCACTGTGCGAGCTGAGGAATATGATCACCGTGGGATACCTTATAATAAAGCAAGCGAGGGCGAGGCACGAGAGTGTCGGGTTACATTATTCCACAGACTATCCGGTGTAACGCTACCCATCCCGCTTGGGTTTTCAGTCCCCCCCCGGCCCCTTATTCGAATACCCAGCCGAGGCCGTCGGGGATTTCGGTCGTGCAGACGCTCGGGGTGGTGTTGGTTCCGGCTTGGTTGACGTAGAGGTTCCAACCGGCGGAGAACGAAGCCTGGTAGACGAACGAAGCGGTGCGGCCACCGAGAGTGAACGGGCGGTCGGCGTAATGGAAGTAACCGAAGTTGCCATTGCCGTCGGTGAGGCTGATGCGGCCGACGCGCTCGTCGCCACGGAAAGCGACAATGTCGCGCAAACCGGCAACCTTAGCGCCGAGGTCGCTGATCTCGGGAGCAGGCCAGAAACCGGCGTAATCGGATGAGTTTTCGCGCCCGACCTTGGAGAGCTGGGCATCGGGCCGATCGAGTGTCGGAAGAGAGGCGGGAAGGCTGAGAGTCACAGAGTTGTCGCGGGTCACGCCGGCGCGGATGGAGGCTATGACTTCCCACTCGAAGCCGGAGATGTCAACCCGAACGTTGTCGAAATCCTTACCGAACGGAACGCGAAGCGAAGTCGGAAAGTCGGGGAACTCGGCGATCGAGAAGGCAATCAGCTCGTCGCCCTCGACGAATACGTCGCACGAAGCGCTCTTGTCGCCATCCTCGGTTGTGACGGTAACAGTAGCCTGACCAGCAGCCTCGCCACGGATTCTACCGCGCTCGTCGACGCTAACGATGGCGGGATTGGATGTACTCCAAGTAACGTTTTGATTCTCAGCCTCGGCGGGCAGAACGGTAGCGACGAGGGTAATGCGGCCGCGGATGGGAAGGTCGACCCGTTTGAGGGAGACAGTGACGCTCTCGACGCGGATGCCGTACTCAATATCCTCCTTAGTGGTGCAACCGGCCAACAGGATTAGGCCAGCGAGCAGCATCCCGGTCAGCCCCCCTGCAAGCCCCCCTCTCAGGCCCCTCAATTTACGTTCGATTCCAGACATAGTTCGTCGAGTTGGGTTTTGTCGATTATCGCGGGGGCGTCGATCATCACGTCGCGCCCGGAGTTGTTCTTGGGGAAGGCGATGTAGTCGCGAATCGAGTCCGCGCCGCCGAAAAGAGAGCAGAAACGGTCGAACCCGAACGCGATGCCGCCGTGGGGAGGTGCCCCGAAGCGGAAGGCGTTCATCAGGAAGCCGAACTGCGCCTGAGCCTGAGCGGGAGTGAAGCCCAACAAGTCGAACATCCGAGCCTGAAGTCCCGAGTCGAAGATACGGATCGAGCCGCCGCCGACCTCAACGCCGTTCACCACAAAGTCGTAAGCGTTGGCGCGAACGGCTGCCGGATCGGTGTCCAGCAGGGGGATGTCCTCGGGTTTGGGGGAGGTAAAGGGGTGGTGCATAGCGTAGTAGCGCTGCGTCTCGTCGTCCCATTCAAGGAGCGGGAAGTCCACAACCCAGAGAGGAGCGAACCGGGCGCGGTCACGAAGGCCGAGGCGTTCGCCGAGCTCAAGGCGGAGCTCGCTCAGGACGCGCAACGACTGGCTACGGGTGCCGCTGACAACGAAAATAAGGTCGCCTTTCTGCGCGCCGAGGCGAGCTGCCCAAGTCTGAAGAGTGGCCGCGTCGTAGAACTTGTCGATGGAGGATTTGATTTCGCCGCCGTCGTCGATGCGGATCCAAACCAACCCCTTGGCGCCGATCTGAGGCCGCTTGACGTACTCGGTCAGCTCGTCGATCTGTTTGCGGGTGAAGGAGGCACATTTTTCGGCGCAGATGGCACCGATGTATTCCGCCTCGTCGAAAACGCCGAAGCCGTGGCCCTTGGCGATGTCGGTCAACTCGCTGATGAGCATACCGAAACGGATGTCGGGCTTGTCGTTACCATAGCGAGCCATCGCATCCGAGTAAGCCATCCGGGGAAAGGGCTGGGCGGCGAACTCGACGCCAAGGGTTTCGCGGAACATAAACCGAGCCATACGTTCGAAGGTCTCCAGGACGTCGGTCTGCTCGACGAACGCCATCTCGCAGTCGATCTGGGTGAACTCGGGCTGGCGGTCGGCGCGAAGGTCCTCGTCGCGAAAACAACGAACGATCTGGAAATATTTGTCGTAACCGGCCACCATCAACAACTGTTTGAAGGTCTGAGGCGACTGCGGAAGGGCGTAAAACTCGCCGGGGTTCATACGGCTCGGAACAACGAAGTCGCGAGCACCCTCGGGAGTGGATTTGATGAGGAACGGGGTTTCGATCTCCAGAAATCCTTCGTGGTCAAGGAATTGACGAGCAGACTGAGCCATCCGGTGGCGCATAGCGAGGGCGCGCTGGAGAGGTGGGCGGCGCAGGTCGAGGTAACGATACTTCATACGAAGGTCGTCGCCGCCGTCGCTCGTCTCCTCGATCGTGAACGGAGGCGTGTCGGCTTTCGACAACACGCGCAACTCGCTGAGAGACACTTCGATGTCACCGGTCGCGATCTTCGGGTTTTTCGACGTGCGCTCGATTACGGTGCCGGTGACCTGAACGACGAATTCGCGCCCGAGCTCATCCGCAGCATCCTTGAGAGCCGTCGGAGCGCTCTCGCCAACAACAAGTTGAGTGATCCCGTAACGGTCGCGCAGGTCGATAAAGGTCATCGCCCCCAGGTTGCGAACCTTTTGCACCCAGCCGGCCAAAGTAACCGTCTGCCCCAGATTGGCGAGGCCGAGCTCGCCGCAAGTATTTGTTCTGTACATCGTTTTTCTTTTTAACTTTGCAAAAATATGGTTTTTATATGGAAATAGAGGCAACCGCGGACGAAAAATTTATGCGAGCGGCACTGGCGGAGGCGCGAGAAGCTCTGGCGAGGGGTGAGGTGCCGGTCGGAGCGGTGGTTGTTTGCGGGGTCGGTGGCGGTTCAGGGGGCGGCTCTGTGGCTGGAACGATCATCGGCCGGGGACACAATCTGGTCGAGACGCTGACCGATGCAACCGCCCACGCCGAGATGCAGGCAATTACCGCGGCATCGGCCGCTCTGGGGGGCAAGTATTTGGCAGATTGCACGTTATATGTTACATTGGAGCCCTGCGTGATGTGTGCCGGAGCGATCGCGTGGGCACAGGTGGGACGAGTTGTGTGGGGCGCGGACGACCCAAAACGAGGCTTCGAAAGGTTCGGACGGGAGCTGCTACACCCCCGAACCACGGTCGAAAAAGGCGTGTTGGCCGACGAATGCGGGCGATTGGTCGCCGAATTTTTTCAAAATCGCAGAAAATAATTATTTTTGCAACCAGACACTAAATCAATCAAATAAACAAACAGCTATGAAAGCAATCAAAATCGTACTCGCAGCCGCCGCACTCGTCTTTGCGGCAAACGCCTCGGCGCAAGACCTCACCAGCGTGCAGGGAGCCTTCACCGAAGGAGCAGAAGCCCTCAAGGCAAAGAATTTCAATGCCGCAATCCCTCTGTTCGAGCAAGTTATCTCCGAAGGGATGGACGTCGAGGGAGCGGAAGGTCTCGTCACCGAAGCCAAGAAAGCACTGCCGACCGCAATCTTCCAATCGGGCGGACAGCAGTTCCAGGGAGGCAATCTCGACGGAGCACTCGCGGCGTTCTCGAAAGCAGCCGAACTCGCTGAACTATACGGAAATGCAGCTGTGCTGAACAACGCCCGTACCTGGATCGGCCGCACCGTTCTGCGTCAGGGAGCCGACGCCTTCAACGCCAAGGACTATGCAACCGCAGCAGCAATTTTTCAGAAGGGCTACGATGGTAATCCAAATGACACTGCCGTTGCTATGAACCTCGCAATGAGCTACATAGGAATGGACGACTATGCTCGCGGAAACGAGATCTACCGTCGCCTGATCGCGATGGGAGATCTGGACACGAGGTTCGCCGAAGCAGCTGCTCAGGCACAAGCGAAATTCTCAGAAGATAACCTCGCGCGTGCGTCGTTGGCCGCTCAGGCTCAGGACTTTGCGGGTGCAGTTGCCGCCGCGGACGAAATTTTGGAAGTGATCTCCACAGACGCCGCTGCCAATCTGTTCCGCCTGCAAGCGCTTAACA
Organism: Alistipes sp. UBA936; assembly: GCA_002293505.1. Taxonomy (GTDB): domain Bacteria; phylum Bacteroidota; class Bacteroidia; order Bacteroidales; family Rikenellaceae; genus UBA940. The sequence continues at coordinate 93,390 of DBDI01000030.1, forward strand.
ATCAGAAGAGTTACGCCCGCGTGATCGAAGTCGGCGAAGCAGCCGTGGCCGCGCAAACAGCCGACGAAGCACGCTCGAATGCCGCATATTTGGTCGGCGCGGCGTATCAAAATCGCGAAAACTGGGCCAAGGCGATCGAGTATTATCGTATGGTGACCGCCGGTCCGAATGTAGCTTCTGCAAGAGCCCAAGTCGCTGAGCTGCAGAAAGTTGCAAACTAAAATAGAACTTTTGGCGCCTGCCCGAGACCTGAGCGCGGGTCGGGCAGCCATCGACTGTGGGGCCGATGCGGTGTACATCGGCGGCCCCGCGTTTGGTGCGCGACACGCCGCGGGCAACTCTGTGGAGGAGATCGCGGCGTTGGTGCGTTACGCCCGGCCGTTCGGTGTGCGGATCTATGTGACGCTAAATACACTGCTTTTTGATGCTGAACTCGCTGAGGCTGAATCTGTTGCTCGGGCGCTTGCCGCCGCCGGAGTCGACGCCTTCATCGTTCAGGATATGGCGTGGGTTCGCATTGTCTCCGGCGCGGGAGTAGCTGAAGGCGAGGGAGTTGAGAGGGGCGAGGTTGCCGCTGGAGTCGAACTGCACGCCTCGACCCAGACCGCAAACGTCCGTGCCGATGAGATCGCCTTCCTTGGCCGAGTTGGGTTCTCACGCGTGATTCTCGAACGCGCCCTTTCGATCGACGAAATTCGCAAAATCCGAGCCGAAACCCTCTTGGATGCCGCTCCCGACAGGCATCCCGTGGAGCTCGAAGCGTTTGTTCACGGTGCGATTTGTGTCGGTCGAAGCGGACGTTGCTTTCTCAGCCGCGCGATGGGAGCAGGTTCCGGCGATGAACTAAGAAGTGGAAACAGAGGCACTTGCAGTCAGCCGTGCCGCCTCACTTGGGATCTTGTTTCGAGCGACCCGACCTCGAATCCGATATCGGCCTCAGCCTCAAGTTCAAGCTCAAGCTTAAGCTCAGCCTCAGGCTCGGCTTCAGGCCCCGGCCTCAGTCAGAGTCTAAATATGCCAGCCGCTCGCCCTATTATAATAGGTAAGCACCTGCTTTCGGTGCGCGATCTCGACCTTTCGGCGCGATTGGGCGAGTTGCTCGACGCGGGCGTGACGTCGCTCAAGATTGAGGGACGCCTCAAGGATATCGGCTATGTTCGTAATATTGTAGGCTATTATAACACACTGTTGAACAAAGAGTTGTCGCTTCGTCCCGGGTTACGCCGCGCATCTGTCGGTCGTTCTGTGCTCGATTTTGTTCCGAGTCCTGCCAAGAGTTTCACACGTGGCGCGACGGAGTATTTTTTCGATGGTTCGGTGATGGGCGAGGATCGTGGTCTCGGCCCCTTGGTCGCTTCTTTTGACACGCCCAAAGCGATTGGAGAGCCTGTGGGTCAAGTGGTTAACGTTGGTTGCGACCGAACAGGAAACCGCTGGTTTATTCTATCTTCTTCGGCCGACCTTCTAAGTGCAGGCGACGGAATCTGCTTTCTGCCGGACGGCGTATCGGCAAGTCTGCCTGCTGGCGTATCTGGTGGCGAATTTCGCGGTACGAACATAAATCGTGCGGAGGGTAATCGTATCTATCCAAATGATATTCAGGGAATTGCGGTCGGGACGACAGTTTGTCGCAATTTCGATCACGCCTTCGCACGCACGCTCGAACGCAGCCGAACCCGGCGAAAAATCGACGTCACCGTGCACCTTGCGGCCTCGGCCGAGCGCGTTGCGGTGCGTTTTGTCGACGAAACCGGCCTTTCGGTCGAGGTGGCCCGCGCTGGTGATTTCGAGCCGGCCCGCAATTCGACCAAGATGCTTGCTACGGCGCGCGAGGAACTTGCCCGTAGCGGCGAAACCATCTTTCAAGTCACTGACGTTCAGATATATTGCGATAATCCGCCCGATCATCCATTTATTCCTGTTTCTGTGCTGGCAGCCCTGCGGCGTGAGGGATTGCAACGGCTGCTTGAGGCGCGTGAAACAATTGAACCTCAGCAAAATAGACTGCCTGAAGACCTTGCTGCAAAGTTTCCTTGCACTCGCCTGACTGCCGCCGAAAATGTTACGAATAACCTTGCCGAACAGTTCTATCGCGACCACGGAGTGACCGAATTCGAGCCTGCGCTTGAGTTGTGTCAAAGCTTTGATGGAGAGATTGTTATGCGAGCGAAATATTGCCTGCGTCGCGAGCTCGGACAGTGCCTTCGTCGGCCGCAAAAATCCAATACTCCGCCGCTACCGCGCGATCTGTTTTTGGAGCACGGTCGCACTCGTTTGCGCCTCGATTTCGACTGCGAAAATTGCGAAATGACGTTGATTTCCGCGCCTAAAAAATCTGAAAGAATATGAGTGGTCTCGAACTGATACAGCCGCAACTCGATGATTATGAGTTGATTGATTGTGGCGATTTTGCCAAATTGGAACGATTTGGTGACCGCATCGTCGCCCGCCCCGAGCCTCAGGCGCTTTGGCACCGTAGCCTGCCCGACGAGGAGTGGGATCGGCTGGCTGACGCGACTTTTCGGCGCTCCGGGGGCGGGTCTGCCGAGCGCTCAGGTGAGCGACCCGCAGGCGACAAAAGGCCCTCGACGGATGGCGGCGAGCGCGGTGAGTGGCAGCTCAAACCGGGCGTGCCCGATCGTTGGACAATTCGTTACGATTACGGCGCGATGCACCTGCGTATGAGGCTGGCACTCACCGGTTTCAAGCACGTTGGGGTGTTCCCTGAGCAGGCCTCGAACTGGAATTTCATTTACGACACGCTGCGCGAAACGCCCGCCGCTCGGATGCTCAATTTGTTCGCTTACACGGGTGGTGCGACGTTGGCTGGGCGCGCTGCCGGGGCTGAGGTTACTCACGTCGATTCGGTGCGCCAGACTGTGTCTTGGGCGGCCGACAATGCTCAGTTAAGTGGCTTGGAATCAATACGATGGATCGTAGACGACGCACTCAAATTCGTTCGTCGCGAGGTTCGCCGCGGCGCCTCTTACGACGGGATTGTGCTCGATCCACCGGCTTACGGACGCGGGCCAGATGGCGAAAAATGGGTGCTCGAACAGGGGCTCGACGAGATGCTCGGCCTGTGCGCGATGTTGCTTAAGCCGCACGGTTTTTTGGTGCTCAACCTCTACTCGATGGGATTGTCTGCTCTGCTTGCGCAAACCGCAGTGCATCAACACTTTGGCGCGCCACCTCACGAGCAATTCGGCGAACTTTTCTTCACCGATCGCGCAGGGAAAAAGTTACCGCTTGGGGTTTATTACAGGTTTCGCAGGTGAATTTGCCACAACTTTCCGCCCATTTGTGTGAACGCAATTCGCGTTTTTCCGCCCTCACAAACGCCGATTTGGCGCGCTATTTCGGCGGCTGAAAGTGGAAAATTTCGCTTCAAAATGTCCACGTTTTTGATCTTTTCTGCTTTCAGACGACGTTTCAGTGTCTTCGGGTCGAATGGTTCAATGCTCTGAATTTCAAATATTTTGCCCAATATATTCTCTGGTCGCTCGATGGCAAAACCGTATCCGTTGTCGGAGTCGATGCAGATGCCACGTTCAGATAAATGTCGCTTGGCCAGACGTGCTTTTTGCAATGCCACGTCCGGAATAACGAGCCAATTGAATTGATCCAGTCGCGACAATTGCTTCGAAAAGTTGTAAGTTGTCTCAGCTAAGTGCTCGTCAAAAACGTAAGTTACCTCGCATAAATCTATCGCAATTGCCTTAATTAGCCTCTTCGAATCACCCGAAAATTGTATATCGACTAAGACCTCCTTGCACTCGCCATCGAGCGAAACCACTTCGACACTTGTCGCATGTGTGCTACCTGACGGGCTAAAAATGCGAAAAACCTCGTCTACGTCGAAAAGCGGCGAAAGTTTTACCACTAAATGAGGTGTAATGCTTTGAATAACAGGCAATAACTCGACAATATCCGGCGAGCAATCCTCCATCCGAACAAGTTTTTGTCCATCGGCGCCACGGCGGTCCGGATCGGCATAAACGAGGTCGAACTGAAGACCGGAGGTATGCAGAAAGTCTTTGGCTGAAGCGTTGATTACCTGAATATTATCCACACCAAGACGGCGAAAATTTTCACGTGCAATGGCAGCCAATTCCTCGTCTCGCTCCAGTGCGATTACCTGTTTGAATCCACGCGACAAAGCCCACGAATCGACCCCTAAACCACACGTCAAATCGAGCGCTACTCGGCCCGAAAACTCTTTACGAAGCGCGCTTGCCTCACTCGATGATTGCTCGAAAGCGCGCGGCGGAATTACACATTTTGTTGCAAAATAGCTCGGTAATTTCCTCTGCGCACGCTGCAAATACTTGACCTGAGTTGCCACTGCGGAGGCCGTTTGCACGCGCGAATCCAGCGCAATTTCAAGCGGATTCCGGTCAATATTTGCCTCGACCAACGTCCGAAACTCCTCGCTAAGTATGTTCAACTCGCTCATTATGTGTGCCTTGGCCTTAAACTTTCGCGTAAATAAAACCACGCCGTCAACGCTGCCATAGTTCCGTAACTCGCAAAGACCATCCACAGCGGCATCGTCCACTCTACATAAGCTCCCGATACGCCTGCAACAGACTCAATCACAGTGTTTTGCAACCACGCAGGCACACCGACGAGCCATCGGAACGTAGGCGCAAGAAACGACAGAGGAAAAATCAGCCAAAGCGCAGAAAATGAGACTATCAAATGCGCCGTAACGATTACAATCGGATTCAACACGATCCCGGCCAAAGAAAACACCCCGAAAGTGTTCGAAACAAGCGGCAAAGCGGCCACGGAGGCGACAAAACCGACGATCAACACGCTCCACAGCGCGTTCAGGGCGCGCCAACGGCTCGCAACGAGCTGATAAAGTGGTGCAAACCAGGCGATTATGGCTCCGACGGCGACGAACGACAACTGGAAACTGATGTCGAACAACAATCCGGGTCGCACGGCGAGCATCACTAATGCTGTGCCACACAGTATGTTAGCGCTGGAGTGACCGCGCGAAAACGCGAGCGCCAACTGTACGCCGGTGAACATAATCGCGGCGCGGGTGGCCGATGGTGACAGGCCGGACAGCGCTGCGAACGCCCAGATTGCGACGACGGCGAGTGCATTTTTGACGAAGAATCCTCCGGGCGCGAACGGCAAAAGATATAGTAACACGTTGATAATAAGAAATATTATCCCAACGTGGAGCCCCGATACGGCCAACAGGTGTGCCGCGCCGGTTGACGAGTACGCCCGCCGCAACGATGGCGAAAGCGCGGACCGGTCGCCGGTGGTCATCGCGGCTGCAACGGCGAATGCATCTGTCGCTGCAACGGCAAAAGAATCTGTCGCCGCGGAGGTAGGCGCGTCGGAGGTCGAAACATCAAATGCATTCTCCGATCCCCCTCTGACGCCCCTCAGACCGCGAATTCGAGCGGAAGCGGCGGCCTGCAATTTCTTGAACCGTGCGCCGAGACTGAGTCGTGCCCCGAAACCAAGCCGCGAGCCAAGTCCCGAACCTGAACCCGATCCGAGCCTCGACTCGATGGCGACCGTCGGGCGCGAAAACGGCGTTATATACGTGCGTCCAACGTACCCGCGCGCCCGCATCAGGCGCGAATAACTTGCTGAAACAGAATCTATTGGATTGACGTAACCGGTGAACGAAATGCGCTCGCCGACATCAAAATTCCACATCGTGTCGATCGCCACCAGCAGCCGCTCACCCGACGGAACGACGCGCCCGGAGGCGTTCATCCACCGCCCGCCGCGCCACGAGGGAACATCCGTGAGAAGAACCTGAATTCTCATTCTTTCTCCCTGAGGGAGAGTGCTTTGCGGGGTATGAAACCGCGCCACGGCTGCTCCGAAAAACAACAAAGTAAGACCTATATAAAGTGTCGCGATCCGCCCGCCTGCAACCAATGCTACGCCGCACGCCGCACCGCAAACAATTGCACACGTAATCCACACGTACAAAGGTATTTGCGTAAGGAAACTGCCGGTCAGAATCCCGCCCGCGACAGGTACCAACGCCAGCAGCAACGGAACAGTGCGAAGTTTTTCGACCGCCGCCCAGCCTCCCGCGGTGGCGCGAACATCAGATTTTTCGGTGGACATTGGCCCTTTTTTCGATTCAAAAAAGAGCCCTCGGTCATTTAATGGGCCTCAAACCAGTAAACACAAAGCAGTTACATTTTTTGCAAGCGCACCCGAGGGCAAAACCTCGGCGCTTGCAAAAAACGCACCATATCTAATGTTCTACTACTGGTTTGAGACCGGGCACAAAGATACGAAAAAAATCCGCGCCCGCAACCGTCCTCGACTCAGCGCCCCCAGCTGTCTCGGTCGAGCGATCTGTAGTTTATTGCTTCGGCTATGTGTGCCGGCGCAATCTCACCCGCAGCCCCCGCAGCACCCGACCCTGCCCCCGCCACACCCGAACCACCCCCAGGCCCAGCCCCCGCGGCTCCCAGATCTGCTATCGTCCTCGCCACTTTGATGATCCTGTCGTAGGCCCTGGCCGACAATGACAGCCGTTCCATCGCCATCTCCAACACCCTCCCTGCTTCTGGCGTCAGGGTACAAAACTGCCGTAGCATCTTGCTGTTCATCATTGCGTTGGTGTGCACACCCGGACACTCCGCAAAACGCCGCGACTGCACCTCTCTCGCCGCGATCACCCTCGCCCTGATCTCCGCAGACCCCTCGGCCACCGCACCGGTAGAGATCTCCGCGAGCGGTACCGGCGTCACTTCTATATGTAGATCTATTCGGTCCATTAGCGGGCCCGAGATTCTGTTCAGATATCGAAACACTGCTCCTCCGCCGCACACACACTCCTTTGTCGGATGGTTGTAATACCCACAAGGACAGGGGTTCATCGCCGCCACGAGCGTAAAATTGGCCGGATACTCCACACTGTACTTCGCCCTCGCGACCCTGATCGCCTTGTCTTCCAGCGGCTGCCTGAGCACTTCCAGCGCCGACCGCCCGAACTCCGGTAGCTCATCCAGAAACAGCACCCCATTGTGCGCCAGCGACACCTCTCCCGGTTGCGGCGACGAGCCTCCTCCAATCAAAGCCACCCTCGAGGTCAGGTGATGCGGCGACCTGAACGGCCTCGTCCGTAGCAGCCCCCTGACCGAACCCAGCTTTCCCGCCACCGAGTGTATCTTTGTGGTTTCCAGCGCTTCGTCCGGCGACATCGGCGGTAAAATGGACGGTAGCCTTCGCGCCAGCATCGTCTTTCCCGAGCCAGGCGAGCCGATCATAATCACATTGTGCCCTCCCGCGGCGGCAATTTCCAGCGCCCTCTTCACGTGCGCCTGCCCCTTGACATCGCTGAAATCCTCTGCAAAATCCCCCGCCGCCGCTCCAAAACTCCCAAAATCCTCTCCCACAGAATATGGTGCCGGTTCGATCTCTTCCTCGCCGTTCAGAAAATCCGCTGCTTGCCTCAATGTCTCCACTCCTATCACCTCCAGCCCCTGAACCACAGCTGCTTCCGGTACATTATCCACCGGCACGATCACTCCCCGAAACCCTCCTCGCCTCGCCTCCACTGCCACCGACAGTACTCCCTTTACCGGCTTCACACCTCCGTCCAGCGACAGCTCGCCCACCACCACATACTCTCCCAGTCGCCTCGCATCGACCTGCTCCGACGCAGCTAATATCGCCACTGCAATCGGTAGATCGAATCCCGAGCCCTCTTTTCTCACATCTGCCGGCGCGAGATTCACCACCAGCCTCTTTCCCGGCATCCTCATCTCGCTTCCCGCGAATGCTGCTCTGATCCTGTCCTGACTCTCCTTGATTGCGTTGTCCGGTAGCCCCACCAGAAACATTCCCAGTCCTGCTCCGACCGTTGCTTCGACCTGCACCCCCATCGCATCTATCCCGTGGAGCGTCGCCGTGTGAACCTTAACGAACATCCCCCTTACCGCGACTTGATAATCTCTATCGCCTTCTCCAACAGTTCGTCGCGCCCTGCTCGCACCCCCTCCAGAGTCGGCTCGATGGGGTAGTCTATGCGTACTCCGACCCGTTGTGTATTCGTTCCGTCGGGATAGTACACACCCAGACTCGAGAACGAGGTGCCCAGATTTCTCGGTAAGGGCAGACGTACAATATCTCCGTCCGCTCCGGCTGTTTGCGATCCCACTACGATTGTGTTCGGCACGGCTTGAAACGCCATCGTCGTGTACTCGGCCTGACTTTGCGTCTGTGCATTCACCAGTACCACGACTGTGCCTGTGTATGCATTTCCACCCGCTTCTCCAAACGAGTTCGTTCTTTCCTGATAGTATCCAGGCAAAGAACCGTTCGGGAAGGTAAGCGTCACGAACTTTGCCTCTCCTGGTACGAAATACCTGCCTACGAAATCATATATCATATAATTAGACGGATAGCACCTCATATCGATCACTATTCCCTTCGTCCCCGCAAACTGTGCCATTATCGCTCCCGCGTCGCTATTGCGGTACTTCGCCGGATAAAGATACCCGATCGTTCCATCCTCTATCAGTTCGTGGTAGGTTTTTTCTTGTAGCCAGTCGACTCCTATATAGTATGCATCCACAATATGGATTGGTGCGACGTTCATTGTGATCCTCTCTCCGTTCCTCTCGATAACTATGTTCTGCACCTCGTCGTTGTCAACACCTGTCGCCAGATCGGCTGCATCGCGCCTCAGTACACTTTCGTTCGAGGCGGATATGTACTTTCGCGCGAGTTCCACAAAGTATTCGGGCGTGTTTCCCGAGATCGAAATTATCTCGTCTCCCAACTCGAACGGCGAAATTCCTTCCTCGTCGGCAAATTTATCTGCGTCTGTCACCACGAGCTTCCCCTCCACGAACCCCAGTACCACTGGTAGCTTGAACCACTTGTTGAGCCTGTTCTCGTCCATAAACGAGTGCGTATCGCTTAGTTCCGCTATCAGCTCCGCGGTGGTCATTACGTGTTCGTCTTCGGAGTCCATCGTGACATACCTTGGCACATACTCCACCAGCACATCGCTCCACTTTTTGTTGGTCATTCCCACACTTGGGAAGTAGTACTCGGCCATATTCCACAGCCTGAACAGCGTCAGCAGCGCATATCCCGTATCCTTATCCCAGGTTTCTTCGGGCCAGTGGAGTGATTCGCCCAGCTCGAAGTTGACGAGCCTCCCTTGTCGGATTGTCGCATAGTAGTTTGTCCCGTTTCTAACGGCCAGCTTGATCTCATTAAGCCTCTCCGATAGCTCTTTTCCCAACAGTGCTTCATCGTCCAGCCACCCCAGCTCGGCTGTGGGTTTCTGGCCGGAGATCCATTGCTCCATCCAATCCGCTGTTTGAATTTTCCCGAAACTCTCCACCCACTCGAGTAGTATCTCTTTGCATTCGCTCTTCGTCGCTCCCGCCACTTTCGGTAGCAACTCGAACAGCTCATAGTCGGCTTTGATCGCCGTATCGCTGAACTTCGGGTGGTAGTACTTTACATACCCCCACACTTTTCCCAACAACACAAGATTATCCACCACCTGCGCGTCGGCTTCCTCGATGTAGAATCCCGAACCTGTCAGATAGTCGCCCTCGTACCTTGGAGGAACCACCGTCGGTCCATCGTTCTCGCAGCTCGTCATCGTCATCGCTGCCACGAGCATCACTCCCAGCAGTCCCAAAAATCTAAGTCTCAGCATAATATCTGTATTTTGAAATTTTTCCCTTAAAACGGCGACTCGTCGTAGCCTCCTCCTCCGCCGGAGCCCTCGTAGCCGCCGCCCCCTCCATACCCCCCGCCCGAGCTTCCTCCGCCATCTATCGAGCTGCCCACTTCTCCGAACTCTTCGTCGAAATCCACAAACCGCGCTTGTTCTTTTCTGAACTTCAGCCTCACCGTGTCTGTTGCTCCGTTTCTGTGCTTGGCTATTATGAACTCCGCCAGTCCCGGCGGTAGGGGCATATTTTCCTCGTCCACCTTCATTCCGAAATACTCGGGCCTGTGTATGAACGCCACAATGTCTGCATCCTGCTCAATCGCTCCCGACTCTCTCAGGTCGCTCAACTGTGGCTTCTTGCTTCCGCCTCTTAGTTCGGCTGCACGGTTCAGCTGCGACAGGGCTATGATCGGTACATTCAGCTCTTTTGCAATTGCCTTCAGCGTTCTCGATATTCCTGCTACTTCTTGCTCTCTGTTTCCTCTCGCATCTTGCGAGCCTGTCATCAGTTGTAGATAGTCTATCACTATCAGTTTTATGTCGTGTTGGGTTCTCAGCCTCCTTGCTTTCGAGCGGAACTCGTACACCGACAGTGCCGGCGTGTCGTCTATGAACAGCGGCGCCACCCTCAGATCCTTTATCGAATCCTCCAAGTGCCTCCATTGCTCCGGCGTTAGCTTTCCCGTCTTCACATCCTTTCCATCCAGCCCCGATTCCGACACCAACAGCCTCATCATCAGTTGCCTTGCATTCATTTCCAGCGAGAAGAACGCCACCGGTACTCCATAGTCCACTGCCATATTTCTCGCCATCGAGAGCGTGAAGGCTGTCTTTCCCATCGACGGCCTCGCTGCCACAATCACCAGGTCGCTCGGTTGCCATCCCAAGGTCACTCTGTCTATTCCCGTGAATCCCGACGGTACTCCGTTGAATTGCCCATCGCTCTTCGACGCCTCCTCTATCGCTTCCAGCGTCCGCCTCAATACATCCGCTGCCGATTGCACCGAGCGTTGCATATGCCCTTCCGAGACGTGATAGATCTCATTCTCCGCATAGTCGATCAGATCCGTCACATCGGTGCTCTCGTCATACGACCTTTTCTGTATCTCCGTCGATGCCCTGATCAGTTCCCTCTGTACAAACTTCTGTGCAATGATCTTCGCGTGATACTCCACGTGCGCTGCCGAGCCCACCCTCTGCGTCAGTTCTGCCAGGAACGCTGCTCCTCCCACTTCTTTCAGCTTTCCATCCGCCTTCAGCCTCTCCGTCACGGTATACAGGTCGATCGGATTCAGCTCCGCGCTCAGACTCTCTATTGCTTTGAATATCGTCCTGTGCGTCTCCTTGTAGAACGCATCCGCGGTCAGGAACTCCTGTACTGCTATTATGCTGTCTTTTTCCAGCATTAGCGCTCCCAGTATCGCTTCTTCCAGTTCGACCGCTTGCGGTGGTACCAGTCCACCCTCTTCGAGCATTCGCTCGTAGCTTTCTCTGTTTTGTTGACGTGGTGTATAGTTTTTCGCCATAGGTGTACAAAGTTACGAAAAAAAGTATTCTTTCTGCCTCTTTTTCTCCTTCGGATTTCGCGCCACATATAGTTTTTGGCCCGTGTACGGATTCCTTCCCGTGTGGAACATCACGGATGCGAGTGTCATCGGCGTCGGGGTGAAGTCCTGTACTTGCTCTGTTTTGAGCCTCAGGCGTCGCGTTTTTTCTCCCAGCCTTCTCATATCTTCTTCCGTGCATCCCGGATGGCTCGAAATGAAATAGGGTATCAGTTGCGTTTTCAGCCCCTCGTCCGAGCAAATTTTTCTGAAGTCCGCATTCAGTTTTTCGAACCCGCCCCACGACGGCTTTCTCATCAACCGCAACACGTGTTCTTCGGTATGTTCCGGCGCAACCTTCAGCCTCCCCGAGGTGTGATTCACGATCACTTCCCGCAGATATTTTTTCCCGCCGTCGGCCGGATCGAAAAGATCGTATCGAATTCCGCTCCCGATGAAGATTTTTTTGACCGGAGTGTAAAATTTTTTTACACGAGTGTCAAAAATTTTTACACTTTTGGCAGCTCCGTACAAATCGAGTAATCGGCCGTGATTTCGGTCGAGATTTCCACATACTTTCGGGGTCAGACAACTCGGCCGTCGACACTTTTCACATACCGTAATATCCTTGCCTCCAAGCCCATACATATTTGCCGACGGGCCTCCTATGTCCGAAATGTACCCCTTGAAATATGGCATTTCGGCCACTCTCCGCACCTCTTCCAGTACCGAAGCCTCGCTTCTCGACGTTACGAACTTTCCCTGATGCGCCGAGATTGTGCAGAAGCTGCAGCCGCCGAAACAGCCTCTGTGTGAGGTAATTGACGTTCGGATCATCTCCCAGGCCGGAATATCTCCTCGCCCGTCGTACCGCGGGTGCGGTAACCGCTTGTATGGTAGCTCGTTAGCTCCGTCTAACTGCTCGGTTGTCATTACAGGATGCGGCGGGTTGACAACCACAAATTGCTGACCCACAGGTTCTACCAACGTTTGCGTCTGATGCATCAGGTTCGACTCTTCCTCGATCCGCACAAAATTTTCTTCAAATTTTCTCCCATCTCCCACACACTCTTCAAATGAGTTCAGAACCTCCACCCCGTCGAGTCGCGCAACGTAGGCTTCGTCGGCCAGAAAAGCGACCTGCGGCAGGCGGCGCAACAGTTTGGTGTTGAATCCGTTATGCAACGCGCGGGCGATCTCTACGATCGACTTTTCGCCCATCCCGTAGGCCACCACATCGGCTCCGCTGTCGACCAAAATCGAGGGCCGCAGCCCATCGTCCCAGTAATCATAATGCGTCAGCCGCCGCAGCGAAGCCTCGATTCCCCCGAGTACGACCGGCGTGTGTGGGTATAACTGCTTGAGTATGCGCGAGTAAACCGTTGCGGCGCGATCTGGTCGACGGCCCGCCCTGCCCCCCGGCGTGTATGCGTCGTCGCTTCGTAGGCGCTTGGCGGCGGTGTAATGATTCACCATCGAATCCATCGCCCCGGCAGTCACCCCGAAGAACATCCGCGGCGCGCCGAGCTTGCGAAAATCCCGCAGGTCGTCCTGCCAGTTGGGCTGTGGAATGATCGCAACTCGCAGACCCTCAGCCTCCAACACTCGTCCCATAACAGCCGCGCCGAACGAGGGATGGTCGATGTAGGCGTCGCCGCTGACCAGGATCACATCCACCGCGTCCCATCCCCGCGCCTCGACCTCACGGGCGCTCGTCGGCAACCATCCTTCTGTGTTTTTCATTGCGCAAAGTTATGTAATTTTCGCTACTTTTGCGCCCGTGAAACCGACTGAAAAAAGCTTCCGTGGCCACGCGGTTATCGCGCTGGCTTACACTGTTTTCGGGCTGAACATACCGGCCGTGAAATCTATAATAGGCGAGGGCGGAATCACGGGCCTTGCCGTGACATTTTACCGGATGGCCGGTGCGGCGGTGCTGTTTTGGGTGGTGTCGGCGTTCGTTCGGCGCGAGCGGGTGCCGTTGCGCGATGTGGGGGCGATCTTCGTCGCCTCGCTGTTCTGTATATTGCTGAACCAGACCCCTTTCATTGTCGGAGTGTCGCTCACTTCGCCCATTGACGCGGGGGTGATAACGACCCTCACACCGATGATCACAATGGTGCTGGCGGCGATCTTTCTGCGCGAACCGATCACGTGGCTGAAGGTCGTGGGAGTCGGAGTGGGGGCCGTCGGAGCGCTGCTGCTGGTTCTTGGGGGAACGAGTGGTGCGGCGATGGGTGGGAGCAGTTGGCTTGGGAATCTGTTGTGTGCGCTCAGTTCGCTGTCGTTCTCGATCTATCTGGTTGGTTTCAAGCGACTTTTTACCACATACGGGCCTGTTACGCTGATGAAGTGGATGTTTCTGTTCGCGGCTCTGATGACCCTGCCGCTGTGTTGGCACGACATCGCCGCGGTCGACTACGCAGCGCTGGATTGGAGCGTGTGGGCGAGGCTGGGGTTCATCATCGGAGGAGCTACATTCCTGACTTTCTTTCTGTTACCCATCGGCCAGAGGTACTTGCGGCCGACGGTTCTTGGGATGTATGGCTACTTGCAACCGGTGGTGGCGTCGCTTGTGGCGGTTGCGCTGGGGATGGATTCGTTCGGGATTACGAAGGGGATGGCGACGGTGCTGGTATTCGCCGGGGTGTGGTTAGTAACTCAAAGCCGCGCGCGGTCGGGATTCTGACGCAGAAAATCTTCCCACGAGCCGGACTTTTTCTTGCGGCCGGCGGGGACGGAGGGCAGGGGAGACGACGAGGTAAAGTGGTGGCACAGAGCGACTGCCATACCGTCGGTGGCGTCCAGGCGGCGGGGATCGTACTCGATACCGAGGATCGACCCGAGAAGAGAAGCAACCTGCTCCTTAGCAGCGCCTCCGCGACCGGTAATGGCCAATTTGACGCTACTGGGAGGGTACTCGAAAACAGGCAACCCGCGGGACAAAGCAGCAGCCATAGCAACCCCCTGAGCGCGACCCAACTTCAACATACTCTGGACGTTCTTACCGAAGAAAGGCGACTCCAACGCGACCTCGTCGGGGCGGTAACCTTCGACCAGAGCGCCGACACGCTCGAAGATAGTGCGCAGTTTCTGGTAGGTGTCGGGGACGCGTCGAAGGTCGATGTCACCCAAAGCAACGGCGTAGAGCCGACCGGCCGGAGTGATCTCCAACACGCCGTAACCGGTTCGCGTTGTACCGGGGTCGATGCCCAAAATAACTCTCTTAGTCATAACGTTTTGTTTATCACCACGCTAAGTATCAGAAAAAGCTCCCTCACGGCTGAAGTCGGAATGAGGATCTCGTCGAAATTCTCCGCATCGACGGCGATCAGGCGAAGCTGGTCGCTACCGGCCTGTCGCCGAACCCGACGCAACATAGCAAACCCCTCGGTCACAACAACATAGTCACCACCTGGAACCAACGCCTCCGGAGGAACCTTGCGAACGAGAACTATCGACCCGGGAGGGATATCGCTGCCCATAGCGCGACCGTTGTAGAGAGCCCCCAGGTCGGCGTCCTCCAGGCCGGGAAGCGAGATGAAAGTCCGGCTGGAGAACCGATCGGGCGCGGTGGCAAGTTTCTCGACGTCGACCTCGAAGAACGGAACAGAAGTGCGTTTGACCGTCGCCTCGGTGAACATATCACCCTCGCCAGCCAACAACCAAGCGCGAGAGATCTGAGGATATTTAGCGGCGATCATAGTGGCCAACTCGCGGCTGATGCCGTTGTTGCCGCGCTTGATCTGGTAGAGATTCTCCCCGCGAGCCAACCCGATCGACAGAGCAAACGAATTGACCGACAATCCGGTCCACTTCACCACGCGTTCGATTCTTTGCCAATTGTTCAGCAAGGGAGGTACTTTTTCAAATTATTTCTTTATCTTTGCCTCTTCTCCGCGGGTCCCGTAGTTCAATGGATAGAATATCAGATTCCGGTTCTGACGGTACAGGTTCGATTCCTGTCGGGATCACGGATCAGAGGGGGCGGGGGAGCTCCCTTTTTTTACCATTTCG
Organism: Alistipes sp. UBA936; assembly: GCA_002293505.1. GTDB lineage: Bacteria > Bacteroidota > Bacteroidia > Bacteroidales > Rikenellaceae > UBA940. The sequence continues at coordinate 108,648 of DBDI01000030.1, forward strand.
CGTCAAAAATACAATATTTTTTTGTGATTGACAAAGGCACCATCGACCGAATTTACGCCGCCGCGGATATAGTGGAGGTGGTGAGCGATTTTGTCACCCTACGCAAGAAAGGGGTCAACTATCAAGCCTGCTGTCCGTTCCACAACGAAAAAACACCATCGTTCGTCGTCTCCCCAACAAAGGGACTGTTCAAATGTTTCGGATGCGGGAAGGGAGGAAATGCAGTCACATTCGTGATGGAGCACGAGGGAATGAGCTATGTGGAGGCGCTGAGGTGGGTGGCAAAGAAGTATGGCATAGAGATCGCCGAACGACCGCTGACAGAAGAAGAAACTCGCCGAAACGACGACCGGGAGAGTATGATGGTGCTCAACAGCTGGGCCGCAGAGTGGTTCGCCAGCACGTTGCACGACACCGACGAAGGGAAAAGTGTGGGGCTGTCGTATTTTCGCCACCGGGGCTTCACCGATGAGATTATACGCCGATTCGGGCTGGGGTACTGTCCGCGGGGAAGCGGGAACACATACGGTGAGGAGATGACGAAAGCGGCTTTGGCGGCGGGCTACAAGGAGGAGTTCCTGACAGCAACGGGGCTGACGCTAAAGAGAGAGAATGGCGATCTGAGAGACAGGTTCGCGGAGCGGGTGATATTTCCGATACACTCGATGAGCGGGCGCGTGGTGGCGTTCGGGGGGCGTACGTTGCGCACGGACAAGAACGTGGCCAAGTATCAGAACTCGCCCGAGAGCGAGATATACTCCAAGAAAAACTCACTGTACGGAATATTCTTCGCCAAGAAAGCAATCTCGCAACAACGAAACGCGATACTGGTGGAAGGCTACACGGATGTGATCTCGATGCATCAAGCGGGGGTAGAAAATGTGGTCGCCTCTTCGGGGACCTCGCTCACAACCGAGCAGGTGAAGATGCTGAAGCGGTTCACGGACAACGTGACGGTGATCTACGACGGCGACGAGGCGGGACTGAATGCCTCGCTGAGGGGGATAGATATGATCTTGCGGGAGGGGTTGAGCGTGCGGGTGGTGATGTTGCCCGAGGGAGAAGACCCCGATTCGTTCGCCAGAAGCCACAGCGCCACGCAATTACAAGATTTTATACGTACCGCCGAGCAGGATTTCATAGCCTTCAAGGCGCGGCTGTTGGTGAAGGAGGCGAAGGGAGATGTGATCAAGCGGGCGGCTGTGGTGGGAGAGATGGTCGCCTCGATAGCCGAGATACCCGACGCGATACAGCGGGCGATGTATATAAAGGAGTGTGCGCGAACGATGGATGTGGACGAAGGGTTGCTGGGCTCGGAGGTGGCGCGAAAACGACTGGCCGGTGCCTCGGCCGCCGATGCCGAAGCGAGGGAGTTTATACGCCGCCAACAACTCGAAAGACGTGAAGAACGCCCACTGGGGCGGTTTGGAGACCGAAGGCTCGTGGCCGCGGGAAGCAACATCGACGAGCTGGAGAAGGAACTGGTGAGGTATCTGGTGAAGTATGGCCATCTGGGGTTCGAGTTCCGGGACAACGCCGCGGGAGGAAAGCGAAGCCGAGGCCCGGCAACGACGCTGAATGTGGCTCAGACAATTCTCGGAGAACTGGGAGCGAATGCGATACAACTACGAAATCCGCAACTAAGGGCGCTATATGAAACATACGCGGCGCTACACGGCGAGTTGGGAGTAGGGGTGGAGGTGCCGGTACATCATTTCATCACGCACGAAGATGCAGCAGTGGCGAATGCAGCGGTCGATCTGCTGACGGCGGACGACAACTATACGCCGAGCAAACTGTGGAAGAGGCACGAAATATCGGTCGACACGGAGCACGAACGACTACCGGAAGCATTGCCGAGGGCGGTGATACTCTACAAGTCGAAGGTGATTGAGGAGTTGTCGGCGCAACTGAGAGCGCAGCTGGCCCAAGGAGAACCGGCGGAAGAGATACTACGGCAACTTGCAGCCTTGGATCAGGAGAGAGTGCTGATATCGCGCAGACTGTCGCGGTTGATACTTTGACATAGATTGGCCCGATGTTTGCAATCCCGGGAGGGTGAACGAATATCGAATGAGGCTATGAAAAAGTTGATTGCTCTTTGGATGGCGCTTACGGCGCTCGCGGCTCTTACCGCCGCAGGCCAAACCCCGCAGATAGAAAAGGCGCTACTGTATGACCAGTACACGCTCGAAGATACGTGGGAGTACAACGGCAAAACCCGCGGTTTCCAGTATGACAAAATCCACGAACGGCTTGCGATGGCCGACTCGATTCAAGTACCCACGGCGTACGATAACGGCGAACCCGACTGGGCAATACTGCAAAATCACCGAAACGAACACGGAACAGCACCCGATGTGAAGAACGTGGCCAGGGACGAGTACAACGCGGTGACCGACCCTTACGGAGTGACGCGCCATCAATCCGTACCACTTTATGCACGAGGTGAGTTCGGCTCGAAGGCGCCGGAATGCTATGGTCGAGATGGTTCTCTGGCACGACTGGTGGGGTTCAATGCCGACTCGACGGCATATCTTGCGCAGGTGTACAACGCCCCGGAAGGTGTGTGGGAAGTACCCAAAAAGTTCGTCAAGCTGCTCGACAAGGGCCAGACCTTCGAAAAAGCCATTATGATCGACGACACCAACCAGTGCATTATGACCCTCGAAAGGGATGGCGAGAAGTGGCTGGTGAGGAGTATGAATCCCTGCTCGACCGGAGCGCACAACCCACCGTATCAACGACCCACCCCCACGGGGCTGTATGTGGTGCAGGAGCACAAACCGAAGATGTTCTACACCGGTGACGGCAACTCGACGATAGTGGGCTATGCGCCGTGGGCGAGCAGGATAACCAACGGAGCGTATATGCACGGGGTGCCGACAAATTCGCCCGAGGGAGCCATCATAGAGTTCTCGCAGACCCTGGGAACCACTCCGCGTTCGCACGAGTGTGTGAGAAACTCCTCGTCGCACGCAAAGTTCATCTACGACTGGGCGCCGGTGGGAGAAACTTTGGTGTTCGTATACGATTGAGGAGGCTGCGTACGTTAGTGTTGACGTATGCAGAATCTACTAATTTCAATCGCGTTACTATTCAATCAATTGGGTCTGGCAGGCGAGGTGCCCTTCGAAGCGTTCGAAGCCGCCGCGCAGCACTACTACGCCGTCGAAGAGCGCCAGAAGGAGGTGCTGACGTTGATAGACTTCACAGCGCCCTCGTCGCAGGAGCGGCTATGGGTGATAGATATGGAGGCCGGGCAGGTGCTCTATCACACCCACGTGGCCCACGGTAGAGGCAGCGGCGAACTATATGCAGAGAAATTTTCGAACGTCAGTGGCTCCCATCAAAGCTCACTGGGAACGTATCTGACCCAAGGGACGTATCAGGGCCGAAATGGCTATTCGCTTGTGATAGACGGGCTTGAGAAGGGTCTGAACGATCGGGCGAAAGAGCGGGCCGTGGTGGTTCACGGTGCACCGTATGCCGATCCGGGAGTGATAGCTTCGACGGGCCGGCTTGGACGATCGCTGGGCTGTCCGGCACTGCCGCCCGGGGTGAGTCGAGAGATTATAGACACCATCAAAGGCGGCTCTGTCCTATATATATATGGCCGCAACGACAAGGTCTGAGTGAGGAACGATTCGCGGCACAGGAGGAGGACTGGAAGAGAGAGAAGCGAATTTGACACGGGCCTCGTGGGAACACCAATCCTGAAGAGAGGAGATACCGTAACGCTCAGCGGCGGCGGGAGGCAGCGGGCGGGAAGAGAGCTCGATGTCGACAGCACAGGGGAAAGGAGACCAAAGAACGGCAATCCAACCGGCAGAGTGAGAAACGCTTATATAACCGGCGCCAACAAGTGGGGCGCCTTTTTCATTGTATGAGATCGGGGTGTCGGCCCCGAGGCGGCGGCGAATCAGTGCGCGCCAACCCAACCATTCGGCCCGGCGCTCGGAAGACCGGAAAGTCGCCGCCTCGACCCACTCGTCGTCGGTAACCCAAGGCCGCAACGACTCCAAATCTGATGGCACCCGCTCGATGGACAACCAACCCTCTTGTGTCGCATTCGCCAGCCGAGAGTCCATCGTTAACCCTTGATGACTTTGATTTTCTCGATCCGGCGGCCGTCGAGCGACATCACCGTGAGCGACAGGCCGGGCAGCGAAACGCTCTCGCCCTTACGCAGGAAGCCGCGCTTGATTTCGAGCATCAGCCCCGCGAGAGTCTCGGCCTCACCGCGGTGCTCGGAGAAGAAATCCTCACTCAACTCCAACACCCGCTCCACGTCGACCAAGTGGCTCTTGCCGTCGAATACCCACTCGTTCTCGCCCGTGCGGGTGAAGAGGGCCGAAACCGAGTCGCTCTCGTCCGAAATCTCACCCACGATCTCCTCCAGAATATCCTCCAACGAAACTAGTCCGCGAGTCGCGCCGTATTCGTCGACAACGATGGCTACGTGGCGCCTACCAGCCTGAAACTCAACCAACAGGTCGTCGATCTTCTTATGCTCCGGGGTGAACAACGCGCGGCGTATCAGTCGCTGCCAGTCGAAGTCGGCGGGCTCGGAGATGTACGGAACGACGTCCTTAATATAAAGTATACCCTTGATGTGGTCGATACTGCCCTCGAAAACAGGAATGCGCGAAAAGCCCGACGAGATGATCACTTCCTTGACGTGGGCGAAGTCGTCCTCGACGTCCAGCGCCGTCATATCCAACCGCGGACGCATAATCTCACCGACCTCCCGACCGGCAAAACTTACGATACCCTCAAGGATCTGTTTCTCCTCGTCGGAGTGAGCTTCGGTGACGTCCAGCGCGTCGGACAGCTGATCCAGAGAGAGGTTCTCGCGGCTCTTACCCTTGATGCGCGAACCGGTGGCGACGAGCAACCACGCCGCGGGCCGAAGGATCTTTTTGAGTACCGCGATCACGGGAGCGCAAGTGCGAGAAAGGCGAGTAGCGTTATACGTTGCGAAAGTCTTTGGCAAAATCTCACCGAACAACAACAACACGAAGGTCACGATAACCGACGTGAACACAAACTGCCAAATGGTCGACGAAAAGTGCATCGTACGGGCGATCAGCAGCGACGACAGGATGACTATGGAGATGTTGACCAGATTGTTCGTCACAAGGATCGTCGCCAGAGTGTACTCGCGGTCATCCAGAAGGGCACGGACACGGTCGTCGGCGGGGGTGTTCTCTAACTCGGGCTCGCGGCGAGAGAACAGAGCTGTCTCCGAACCCGAAGCGAAGGCCGAACAAAAGATCAAAACAACGATTATGGCTGCAATCCAGATCACTCGTCAAACAACGAACCTGTTTGAGGTTCGGTCGTGGTGTCGGGTTCGGGCTCGCTTTCGAGCGATGCCTTGGCCGATGGGCGGGGCCCGTCGCTGGGAGAGGCGAGAGAAGCCTTACGCCGAACCCAAGCGGGGGTATTGACAAGGTGGTCGATATTGGAATAACGGTCGGTACCTTTCCACACAACGGTCGAGTCCTGGGGGGGAGTCTGCGGAGGGAGGTCGACAGGAGGGCGGCTGAAGGCGGGCTGTTGGGGCTCGGCCTCGGTAGGGCTCTCTTCGTCGGTGCGGCTTTCGGCTTCTCGTGCGACGGCTTCGGGCGCGTGCTCCGGTTCTTCTGGGTGCTCGTGCGGTTTTTCGGCTGGCGGCGGAGGAACGGAAACCACGTCGTCGTCGCCGCCCGGAAAGCCCGTGGCAACTATGGTGAGTTCCAACTCGTCGCCAAGGGTCGATTTCCAAGCCGTACCCCAGATTAGGTTGGCAGTCCAACCCGTGCGCTCCTGAAGGTAGTTACGAATAGTCCCGGCTTCGCGCTGGGTGACCTCCCTCTCGCCGTATGAGATGTTCAGCAGGATGTTCTTTGCCCCCTTGATGTCGCGGTGGTTCAACAACAACGAACCGACCGAAGCCTCGACAGCCTCCAGAGCGCGGTCGGCCCCGGAAGCCTTGGCCGAACCCATAAAAGCGCGACCCGAACCGCGCATAACGGTGTTCACATCCGCGAAGTCGACGTTGACTGTACCGTGGCCGGTGATGATCTCGGCGATACCCTTGACCGCGGTTGCGAGCACATCGTCCGCCTTCCAAAAGCCCTCGAAAACGGGCAGGTCGCCGTAAAGCTCGGCAATGGAGTCGTTTGACAGTACGAGCAACGAGTCGGTGTATTGACGCAACTCCTCGATACCGGCCCGGGCCTGAGAAGTACGAACGGGCCCCTCGTTTGTGTAAGGAGTGGTGACGATGGCGACGGTGAGAATATCGAGTTCGCGAGCGGCCTTGGCGATGATGGGGCTTGCGCCGGTACCCGTACCACCGCCCATACCGGCAGTGATGAAGAGCATCTTGGTGCCCTCGGTGCGGAAAACGTTAATGATATCGTCCACGCTCTCCTTAGCGGCCTGGGAGCCGAGCTCAGGCTGGTTACCGGCCCCGAGGCCCGAGCCGAGTTGCACTTTTATCGACGCCTGGGAGTGCTCCAACGCCTGGGCGTCGGTGTTGCAGGCCATAAACGTGACGTCGTTGATGCCAAGATCGATCATATGGTTGAGGGCGTTACCGCCCGCGCCACCGACCCCGGCTACCATTATTATGGAGCGGGAAACCTCATCGAGGTTCAGATTTTTCAGTATGCTGTTCATCGCGCTATTTTTTTATTCGCCGCGGCCGTTGCCGCTCAGAGATCTTCGTCGCCCTCCAACGCTTCCGACCACAGGCCGTCCAGCCAGTTCTTGAAGCGTCCGGGCCGCTTTGGTTTTTTGCTCACAGGAGCCTTGTCGTCCTCTTCGGTTTGCGGTTCGGGGGTCGGGCGGTGGCGGTGGTTGTGCGGTTGAGGGGTGGTGTCGACGCGGGCAACGGACGATTCGCGCGAAGCCTCCAGAAGCAGCCCGATAACGGTTGCAAGCCCTGGGTCGGCAGCCAACTCGGCGCACTCTTCGGCCACGTAGACGTCGGGAGAGGCGAGGCGAACAGGAAGCCCGACAACCTCGGCAAACAACTCGTCGATCCCCTTGAGTCTTGAACCGCCGCCGGTGAGAACGACCCCGGCCTTCAGACCGGAGAGCTCGATGCCCGAGTCGGCGATCTCGCGAGCAACGAACTCGGCGATCTCGCGAAGGCGGTGTTCGATGATGGTGGCGAGGTTACGCTGAGAGATGTCTTGTTTCTCGCGAGGCGAGCGCCCGGCGGCAATGGTGATCAGTTTGTCGGCCTTGACCTGGGAGGGAAGCGCCCGACCGAAAGCCAACTTGAGCTCCTCGACGTGTTTTTCGAGGATGCCCTGTTGGTGGATATCGCGGTTGATGTCGCCCGCGCCGAAGGGGATGCTGCGGACGTATTTGATCACCCCGTCGTGCCACATACAAACGTCGCAAGTACCGGCCCCGAGGTCGACCACAACGGCACCGAGCTCCTTTTCCTCGGGAAGAGTAACCGCGCGGGCCGAAGCAACGGCGGCGGCGAAAGTGCGGCGAGAACGAACACCGAGAGAGAGAAGGGTTTTCTCCAGACGGTCGATCAGGGTCTGTGATCCGAGCACGAATCCGAAAGTGGCCGAGAGTTTCTTACCGAACCTGCCGGCTGGGTCTTTCGTGGTGTCGCGGCCGTCGATAACGTAGTGGTGAGGAATGCGGTCGAGAATGCGCATACCCTCCTCGGCCTGGACAGCAGCCATTGCGGAGTGGAGAGCCTCGACGTCGCGGGGAAAGATCTCGTTGTCGACGCTGCCGTTTCCGGTACCACCGGTGAGGATATACTGCTCGTGGGGCGCGCTTTTGATGTGGCGGCCGGAGGTGGCGGTATAGAGGTCGGAGATGCGCATACCGAGCCGCTGCTCGGCGTCGGAGATCAGCTCCTTGATCGTTTCGGAGGCTTGCTGGCGATTGGTGATCTCGCCGCGGGTGACCCCCATCACGGGGCGAGAGGAGACGTCGGTCAGAGTGACACGATCGTCCGCCACTGAACCGATGGCCAATGTGACGCTGCCGGAGCCCGCGTCGATTGCCGCTATGAGTTGTCTGTTAGTGGACACAAATTATCTGGTTTTTATAACGTACGTCAACACGACTGTACTCCACACCGGATACAGCCACGTAGAAAATCCTTAACTTGTCGAGCTTCGCCCCCTCAGTCCCGTCCAGCTCACCGAACACAACCACGTGGCCACCCAGCCGCGGGGTTATCTCGATCTGCGGAGCCTCCCCGTTCACGCCCCCTCCCACTTTTATGCGAGCCATCTGGACACGCCAAAATTCGGAGGCCTCCACGGATTTCACAAAATTAGAAAGTTTTGGTAAAAAGGCGTGCGTTTGATAGGAAAATTGTTCTTTTTCTTTCAACAATCGCTTCGTTTGCGCCAATGAGGCGAGCGCGGCGGTCAGATTTTTCTGTTGTTGTGCTGCCCGGGCGATCTTTTCGGACTTCTCGACCTCGAACGCTTTTTTCCGCGCTGCGCTCCAGAAACGCTTGGGGCCCGAGTTGCGTGCCGTCAGTTCCGCGGCCCGGGCTGCGCGACGTTGCTCGGTCAGCGAACGGCGCTCCTGCTCCAGCGCGGTGAAGCGCTCCAGATAGTCGAGGTAGTTGGCGCGCTGGATGTCGGCGTAGCTGCCCGCGGCCGTGGTCGGAAAGGGAAGCTCGACCGAACCGGTGATCAGTTGCCCGCGTACGTTGTAGTCGCCTCGGTCGGGCAAGATGTAGCCGTCGGTGGTGTACCAGAATCGGTGACCGTCGTCGGTGTGCATCCGGAAGAGCGGGCGGCGGGGGGTGACGCGGATCGAAGCTATGCCGTTGAGGTTTGTCCAGGCGGAAGCCTCCGCAACCTCGGGCCGCGACTCCAACAGGCGCTCGATGGAACCGGTGTCGATCGAGTCGAGCGGCCGGCCGACGATTGGGTAGACGCCTGCGGTGAGAAGCCAGTCGGTGATCTTCTCGCGAGTGACAACGCGGGTGTCGGCCCGGTCGTCGATGTTGATACGGAGCTCGCCGATGTGCACTGCCGCGCGGCGCTCGCGGGCAAGGAGCGAGCCGAGGATGACGAATGCCACCACGGCGCACCAGGCAAGGATGGTGAGAGTTATGTCGAGGACGCGTCTCACTTTTTGGCGGCGGGGGTGGCTTTTGCTTTGGCGGTTATTACTGCGGCGATCTCGTCGGTGTGGTTTTCGATGTTGCCCGCGCCGAACGAAACCACAACGTCGGTCGGCATCTCGGCGATGGTTTGGGCAACCTGCTCCTTGGGGACGATGCGCCAGGGGATGGTTGCAAGGCGGCCGATCATCTCGGAGGAGACACCCTCGATGGGGAGCTCGCGGGCGGGGTAGATTGGGGTGAGGATGAGCTCGTCGGCCAGCGAAAGGGCGGCGGCGAACTCGGAGGCGAAGTCGCGAGTGCGGGTGAAGAGGTGGGGCTGAAAGATGGCGGTGATGCGGCGCCCGGGGAACATTGTGCGCAACGAGTCGAGCGCCGCGGAGAGTTCCTCGGGGTGGTGGGCGTAGTCGTCCATATAGACTGCTGAGGGAGTGTCGATGTATATCTCGAAGCGGCGCTTGACGCCCTGGAAAGTGGCCAGGCCGTGGGCGATCTTGTCGGCGTCGAACGGCGTGTGGCGAATCTTGGCGGCCGCCCAGACGAGGGCAACAGCACCGACGGCGTTCTCGAGGTTGATGCGACCGGGAATACCGAGCCTGACGTTCGGGATGGCGCCGTCAGGAGTGACGATGGCTCCGTCGCGAAAGTGGAAATCGGCCGAGGGGTCGTCGAGCGAGTAGGTGTATGTCGCGATTTGCGTGTTGCGTACCCCGGATTGCGCAGCGGCATCCTCAATTTGCGCACGAGAGTTACGGATCAGGGTGCCGCCGGGTTTGATGCGATTGGCGAATTCGGAAAACGCTTCGCGGACGGCCTCGAAGGTTCCATAAATATCGAGGTGGTCGGCGTCGATAGCGGTAATCAAGGCGACGTCGGGGGAGAGGCGCAGGAACGAGCGGTCGAACTCATCGGCCTCGACAGCCAGCAGGTCGCCCTCGCCGAGCACGAGGTTGGAGCCGAAGTTACGCGAAATACCCCCGAGGAAGGCGTTACCACCTCCGGAAAGGCAACGGTTCAACCAAGCTACGAGCGTAGTGGTGGTGGTCTTACCGTGGGTACCGGCAACGGCCATAGTGAAGTAACCCTCGGAGAGGTGGCCCAACATCTCGGAACGTTTCTCGACGGAAAAGCCGTGGTCGAAAAACCAGAGAAGTTCGCGGTGGTCGGACGGAACGGCCGGAGTGAAAACCACAAGGGTCGAAGCAGGGTCGCGAAACGCGGGAGGGATTAGAGACTCGTTATCGGAGTAATGGACAGCGGCGCCCTCGGCCGAAAGGGCCCGGGTGAGGGCGGTTTCGGTGAGGTCGTAACCGGCAACGCCGAACCCCCGGTGGAGGAAAAACCGAGCAAGGGCGGACATACCGATGCCGCCGATGCCGATGAAGTATACCTTATTGAATGACATTTTCAATTACTTTTACGATGCGGTCGGCGGAGTCGGGAATACCGAGTGAGCGGATGTTGGCCGAAAGAGAGGCAAGGCGGTCGGGGTCGTGGAGCAACTGGAGAGCGGTGGGAATAGCGCGGATGACGGCCTCGGAGTCGGGACAAATCTCAGCAGCATCTCGGGCGACGAGAGCCATAGCGTTCTTAGTCTGGTGATCCTCGGCGACGTTGGGAGAGGGAACGAACAAAGTCGGCTTACCAAGAAGGCAAAGCTCGGAAACAGTAATAGCACCGGAGCGAGAAACAACGAGGTCGGCAGCCGAGTAAGCCAAGTCCATTCGGTCGATGAACGCGCCGCGCCAAAGGTGGGTCGGGCTCTTGTCGGCCATAAATGTGTCGATCTCCGATTCGTAGAACTTGCCGGTCTGCCAGATGATGTTGATGGCCTGAGAGGCGAGAAGGTCGTCGATGTGGTGTTTCATCATATTGTTGAAAGTACGCGAGCCGAGAGAACCACCGACGACCAAAAGAGTGGGCCGGTCAGGGGAGAGGCCGAAGTGGCGCAGAGCCTCGGGGCGAGGAGGGAGAGAGGCGAAGTTACCGCGAAGAGGGTTACCGGTGAGCACGAGACGGTCGGCGGGAAAGAAGCGATCCATACCCTCGTAAGCAACGCAAATCTTACGGGCACGTTTAGCCAACAGTTTGTTTGCGAGGCCCGCGTAGGAGTTCTGTTCCTGGATAACGGTGGAAACGCCCAAAGACTGGGCAGCGCGCAAAACAGGAGCAGAAGCGTAACCACCGAACCCAACCACGACGTCGGCCCCGAAACCACGAACAACCTGTCGGGCGAGCCGAAGGCTACGAACGATCTTGAAGGGCAACAAAAGGTTACGGGCGTCGAGCTTACGGTGGAGCCCGTCGGTGGGAAGACCCTTGATGGAGTAACCCAGAGCGGGGATCTTCTCCATCTCCATCTTACCAAGAGCACCGACGAACAACAACTCGACATCGCTACCGAACCGACGCCGAAGAGCCTCGGCAACTGCAACAGCGGGGTAGATGTGACCACCGGTACCACCACCGGACAAAATTATCTTTTTCATTCCAACAAGGATTCTGCTTTGGGTTTATCGAGAGTCTGCTCACCAACCTGACGGCTGACGCCAAGCATCATACCGAGAGCAAGAGACAGGAAAAGTTCCGACGACCCACCCTTGGAAATCAGAGGAAGGGTGAGGCCGGTGGAGGGAAGAAGGCTCGTGGAGACCATCATATTAGCCAGAGCCTGGAGAGTGATCAAAAGAGCGAGGCCAAGCACGAGAAGAGATGGGAAAGCGGTACCGCATTTACGGAAGATGAGGATGGCGCGAAAGAAGATCCAAAGGTAAAGAAGCAAAACCCCGAGACCACCCAACAGAGCCCCGTACTCCTCGATGATGAAGGCGTAAGCGTAGTCGCTCTCAGCAAGAGGAAGGTTCTCGCGCTGGATACTCTCACCAGCCCCGCGACCAGTCAGCCCGCCGGCAGCGATAGCGATCTTAGCCTGTTCGACCTGGTAAAGTTCGCCGCCGCTCTCGGAATCGGCAGCCCCACCGGAAGCGAAGCTCTCGACGCGAGAAACCCAAGTGGTCATACGTTTGGGAGGAGAACCGATGGCGTACAAGAAGCCGACAGCAAGTCCGACGACAACGCCAAGGATGAGCAGAAGGCGAAGAAGCTCCGAAGGACGGACGCGGCCGATGAACAACATAACGAAGCAAGTACCGAAGAGGATAAGAGCAGTGGAGAGGTTAGTGGGAAAGATAACGGCGCAAGAGACAAGGATAGGACCAAGGATCGGAACGGTAGTCTCGGAGAGGATCCGGGTACCGCGCTCGGCACGAAAGCGAGAAGGAACGAACGGAGGAATGAGAGCCTGAGAAGCGATCGTCTTCTGGCGCCGGGCAAGTTCCCGAGCAACAACCATTACGGTAGCAACCTTAAGAAAGTCGGAAGGCTGGAAGGTGAACCCGGCAACGGGAATACGGATCCAACGAGGAGCGTCGGGAGCGTCGGGATTAGCCTCGCCGATGAAGAAAACCATAAGGGTGAAAACAAGAGCGACGGCGTAAGCAGCCCAAACGATACGACCGTAGAACTGGTAGTTGATCTTATGGACGAGGTAGATCACAGCGAGGCCCATAACGACGATCAGGAACTGGCGGACAAGAACTCCAATGTGGTCGCCCTCACCGCCGGTGTTGTAAGTCGAAGCCCCGGTGGAAGAGTAAACAACAAGAAGAGAAACCACAGCAAGGATCACAGCGATGATCCAAAGAGCGAGGTCGCCACCGGGACGAAGCGAGCTTGCGTGAGGCGGTTTCGGCCGGGAGGCTATTTTTTTCGTTGAATCCATTTCGTGAACTGGTTACCGCGGTCCTCGTAATTCTTAAACAAGTCGAAGCTGGCGCAAGCCGGAGAGAGCAAAACAACGTCGCCGGAAGAAGCTGCCTTGGAGGCGGCAGTGAGAGCGGCGTCGAGAGAAGAAGTGGAGATGACCTGGGGGATGAGGCCGGAGAAAGCCTTAAGGAGTTTGGAGTTGTCGGTGCCCATACAGACCAGAGTTTTGATCTTCGGGGCGAAGGGAGCAAGGGCCGAGTAGTCGTTACCCTTGTCGGTACCACCGGCGATCCAAACAACGGGGCGGGTCATCTGTGAAAGGGCAAAGTGGACAGAGTCGACGTTAGTAGCCTTCGAGTCGTTGATCCACTCGACGCCGTCGACCGTCGCAACCGATTGGATACGGTGGGGGATGCCTTTGAAGTTGGCAAGGGTGAGGGCGATGCTTTCGGGGGGCACGCCGGCGGCGGAGGCGGCGAGAGAAGCGGCGGCAGCGTTGTCCGGCCCGGAGAACGAAAGCTTATGGGAAGGGATGTTTGTGCGCGCCAGCATCTCGACGGTCTTGGGATCGTCGGACCGGAAGATGAAAGTGTCGCAGGGGCGCTGGTTACGGGCGATGGACATCTTGGAGGAGGCGTAGCGGTCGAAAGAACCACCGTAACGGTCGAGATGGTCGGGAGTGATGTTGAGCAAAACGGCGATGTCGGCGCGAAAATCGCGGCAACCATCCAACTGGAAGCTACTCAATTCGAGAACGTACCAATCTTTTTGGGAGGTGGCGACCTGAAGAGCGAAGCTATCACCGATATTACCGGCCAGCCCGACGCTGAATCCGGCGTCGCGCAACATCTCGAAGGCAAGGGTGGTGGTGGTGGTTTTACCGTTGGAACCGGTGATGGCGATTATGCGAGAGGAGGTGAAGCGCGAGGCGAACTCGATCTCGGAAATTATGGGGATGCCGCGGGCGGAGAGAGTCTGGATGATGGGAGCGGTGTCGGGAATACCGGGAGATTTGATCACTTCGTCGGCTTGCAAAATGCGAGCAGTGGAGTGGCCGCCATACTCGAAAGGAATGGAGTGAGCCTTCAGGAGCGCCTGGGTCTTGGAGTCGAGAGTACCGGAGTCGGACAAAAAGACATCGAACCCCTGCTGCCGAGCAAGGACAGCAGAACCGAAACCGGAGATACCCCCGCCGAGGATGACGATCTTGTTCATCGGACTTTAAGGGTGGTTAGGGTGATGGCAGCGAGAAGGATCGAAATGATCGTGAAGCGGATCACGATCTTCGACTCGGGAAAGCCCTTCTTTTGGTAGTGGTGGTGGAGAGGAGACATAAGGAATACGCGGCGACCGGTACCGAAGCGCCGTTTGGTGATCTTGAACCAAGTACGCTGGATGATTACCGAAGCAGTCTCGACGACGTAAACCCCGCACATAACGGGAAGAAGAAGCTCCTTACGGATCAGAAGAGCCATAACAGCGATAATACCGCCGATAGCCAGAGAACCGGTGTCGCCCATAAAAACCTGAGCGGGGTAACCGTTATACCACATAAAGCCGATGAGGGCCCCGGCGAGGGCGGCAGAGAAGACCAACAATTCGCCGGTACCGGGAATGTACATTATGTTGAGGTAGTCGGACCAGATGACGTTACCGGACAAGTAAGCGAAGATACCGAGAACAACTACGACGGGAAGAGCAACCCCGGTGTTGAGGCCGTCGAGCCCGTCGGTGAGGTTGGCGGCGTTGGAAACCCCGGTGATGATAAGAATAGCGATGACGATGTAGACGATCCAAGTGGCGGTGTCGTTGGCGCCCTTCTCGCCGGTGAGGATACCGTAATCCAACTCGACATCCTTGACGAAAGGAACGGTAGTGACGGTGGTCTTGACGGGAGTGCTCTCGGGAGAAGACTGGACGGCGATCTGAGGAGAAAGCCACATAACCGTACCGATGATGATACCGAGTCCGACCTGCCCGAAGATCTTGAACCGGCCGTCGAGACCCTGTTTACGGTGGAGGAAGACTTTGATATAGTCGTCGATGAATCCGATGAATCCGAGCCAGACGGTGGCGACGATGATCAACTGGGTGTAGACGTTGGAAAGGTCGGCAAACAGGAGAACGGGAAGAAGGATCGCAGAAAGAATGATCAGCCCGCCCATAGTGGGAGTACCCTTCTTTTGGCTTTGCCCCTCGAGCCCGAGGTCGCGGATATCTTCGCCGATCTGCCGGCGCTTGAGCAAGCGGATGATAGCCCCACCGAATACCATTGCGATGAGCAACGCCACGATGATCGACGCAGCAGCGCGAAAAGTGATGTACTGGAACATACCGGCCCCGGGGAAGTCGAGAGAGGCGAGAAATTTACCCAAACTATAGATCATAACTTATGAATGCTTTTGTGACTTCTGCTTTGTCGTCGAAATGGAGGCTCGCCGAACCAACTATCTGGCAAGTCTCGTGGCCCTTACCTGCTATGAGGACGATGTCGCCGGGCTGGGCCATAGCGACAGCCGTACAAATGGCCTCGCGGCGGTCGATGATAGAAACGGCGCGGTGGGAAGGGTCGAGCCCGGCGCGCATCTGAGCAATAATAGCTGCGGGGTCCTCGGAGCGGGGATTGTCGGAAGTGAGGATGGCAAAGTGGCTATTGGCGGCGGCGATACGAGCCATCTCGGGGCGCTTGGCGGTGTCGCGGTCGCCGCCGCAACCGACAACAACGAACAGCCGCTGGGAAGGAGTACGGATCTCGGCGATGGTGTCGAGAACGTTTTGAAGAGCGTCGGGGGTATGGGCGTAATCAATGATAGCGGTAATACCCTTGGGAGAGCGGACGGTTTCGAAGCGGCCGCAAACGGGAGACAGAGAGGAGATGACGCGGAGGGTCTCGTCCCGCTCGAAGCCAAGCTCGCGAGCAACAGCGTAAACGGAGAGGAGGTTATAAGCGTTGAACCGACCGATGAAGCCAACCCACAACTCGGCGCCGTCCAAAGAAAGGAGCATACCGTCGAAGTGCTGCTCGATGATCTTACAACGGTAGTCGGCGGGGCTTCTGAGCGAAATTGTTTTGACGCGGGCCCGGGTATTTTGGGTCATTACGAGGCCGTTTCGGTCGTCGGCATTGGTGATGGCAAAGGCGGACGGGGGAAGAGAGTCGAAGAAGCGTTTCTTAGTGGCGATGTAAGCGGCGAAGGTACCGTGGTAATCGAGGTGCTCGTGGGTGATGTTAGTGAAAGCCCCGCCGGAAAAAGTCAGCCCGGCGATACGATGCTGAGAAACAGAGTGGGACGAAACCTCCATAAAACAGAACTCGCAACCCCGCTCGACCATAGCAGCCAACATCGCGTTGAGGCGGATGGGGTCCGGAGTGGTGTGGGTGGAGGGAATGACAGAGTCGCCGATACGGTAATTGACGGTCGAGAGGAGCCCGGCCTGGTGCCCGAGGGCGCGAGCAAGGTCGTAGAGCAGAGTAGCGGTAGTGGTTTTACCGTTGGTACCGGTCACGCCGACGAGGCGAAGGCGGCGGCTGGGGTGGGAGTTGAAGGCAGAAGCAGCCTCGCCCATTGTTTTGTGGGAGTCGGAGACGAGGACGAAAGTAGTCCCGGGGCTCGGGCTTTCGGGAAGGTGTTCGCAGACAACAGCAACGGCGCCGCGCTCGACAGCCGAAGGAATGAAGTCGTGACCGTCGATCTCAGAACCGCGAAGAGCAAAAAACATACAGCCGGGCTCGACGCTACGAGAATCAAGCGACAACGATGTGACCTCGGGGCAGGGAGGGCCAACAAGGCGCTCGACGGCGATATCAGAGAGTATCGTTTTGAGGTTCATATGCAACGGAATTAAGTTTACGGATGAAGTCCTGCTCGCGCTGGCGAGTGGCGACGAGAGGAGTTTGCCAATCGTGGTGGGTGACGTAAACCCGGTCGGCAACAGCCTTGAAAACAGGCCCGGCCAGAGACGAACCGTAGAAGACGTCCCCACGAGCGTTATAACGAGTCCAGATGGAGACGATGCAACTGTACTTGGGGGCGTCGGCGGGAAAGTAACCGACCATTGTAGCCATATAGATCTGCCCGGAACCCTCGCCGAGGTAACGACCACCGGTGAGCTGCTGGGCAGTTCCGGTCTTAGCAGCAACCTTATAGAAGGGATTACGAAGCATACGAGCGGTACCCTCCTCGACAACCCCTTCGAGGCTGGCGCGGACAGCAGCGATAGTACGGGAAGGAGCGATGGAAGGGTTGAGAACCTGAGGAGAGAAAGTCTCCACCGGAACACCGTCGCGAGAGAGCTCTTTGATCAACATCGGACGCATCATACGCCCGTCGTTAGCAACGGCGTTGTAGAGGACAAGAGTGTGGAGAGGACTCACTTCGAAGCCGTAACCGTGGGACATATAAGAGAGAGAGTTGGAGTGCCACGAACCGGAGCGAGTCGACTCAGGAGTGGGCTTATGGAAGTTGGGGGAGGCCTCGCCGATAAGGCCGGTGTTCAAGGGACGGTCGAACCCGAGAGCAGAGATGTAATCGACGAACTCCTTCTCGCGACCACGCTCCTTGAACCGGCGCTCGACAGCCTGGACGAAGCCGACGTTCGAAGAGGTCTCGAAAACGCGGCGAAGGGAGATCAGGGGAGAGTCGGGGAAGTGGTCGTCGCGGAAGGTGGCGCGGCGAAGCTCGAGAGTACCAGAACCGACCTCCACCAAGTCGTCCAAGCGCATACCGTCGTCGAGAAGAGCGAGAAGAGAGGCGAGTTTGAAAGTCGAACCGGGCTCGTCGCGACCGCCAACAGCGTAATTACTAACCTCGCGGCACTCGGAACCGAAACGCTGGAGGTTGGCAATAGCGCGGATCTCGCCCGAAGAAACCTCCATCAAAACCACAGTACCCCGAAGAGCGCCGTGTTTTATGATCTGCTCGGCGAGCATAGAAGAAGCAACGTCCTGAAAGTCCATATCGAGGGTCGTGGTGACGTCGAGGCCATCGGCAGGATCAACGTTAAGAGGGCTGTCGACGGGAGTGGAGAAGCGCGAAGTCTGTTTCTGCATCATCTGCCAACCCGAACGACCACGAAGCCGCTCGTCGAAAGAGTATTCGATACCGTAAAGTCCGCGCTCGGAGAGCATCAACTGGGGGCGCTGTTTGGAAGAGTCGCGGTGGGGAGTGGTGAGGGTGTCGTAAACAGAGCGGGTGGAACCAAGCGTGCGCTCGGCAAGTCCGCCGAAAGGGTGCTCGCGGTGGAAGACGCGTTCCAAAGAGAGGCCACCGACAGTGGGGCGAAGGCCGAGGAGAGGAAATGTACGGATGCGAGCCAACTCGTCGACGCTAATCAGGCGGGAGTTGAGGCGGCGGTAAGCCCTACGGTCGCGGGAAGAGAACCCCTCGGAGAGGAGCCGAAAGTATTCGGAGGAAGAGCGGTCGCCGAAAAGAGAGGCAAGAGAGTCGGCAAGGGCGGGAGCAGCGGAGGAAAAACGCTCGGGAGAGGACGAAAAAACAGAAAAGTCCATACCGAGGTAGTACATAGTAACAGAGGTGGCGAGGAGAGATCCGTCGGAAGAGAAGATCTGTCCACGGTTACCGTCGATACGCTCGGGAAAGAATGTACGCTCCTCGGCACGCTCGCGAAGAAGGGCACCTTCGGGGCTGTACTGGAGGTAGAGGATACGAGCAAAGATTATCAGTCCGACCAGAAAGAAGAGAGCGTACAACAATTTGACGCGAATCATTATCTCGCGTTTGATGTTGTGCTGGCGGAGTGGGCGGGGGCTCATCGAGGAGACTCGGTTATGGTTTTAACGGGGTGAGGAAACTCTTGAAGGGGAATGCCGGCGGATTCGAGCCGGCGCGTGATCTCACTACGGCGAGTCTGGCGAGCAACACGAGCAGTGGAGTGGACAGCCTCGATGTGGAGCCCACGAACCTCGCGCTCCAAAGACTGGCGCTCGAGGTGGAGCTTCTGGAGGTGGAAAGTGTGGGCTATATAGAGAACGAGCAGGACGGCGATACCGAGCAGGAAGGGAGCAAGGCGGCGCATACCCTCACCCTGGAGGACGCTACCGGAAAATACGGAACCAACAGCGCGGCCGATACGGCGACGGCGGGGCTTTGGTTTTTCACTCACCGAACTGGCGGGTGTGGGCGACTGCTCGGGTATGGGCTGGGGCGTGTTCATAGTTTTCGGTGAGCTCATAGTTTGGAAGCAGCGCGGAGTTTGGCCGAGCGGCTACGAGGGTTGGCGTCTATCTCTTGTTGCGAGGGGGTGATCGCTTTTTTAGTGACGATCTCGAAAGGAGTCAAGGGTTTACCGAAAAAATCCTTTTCGGGGCGCCCATCGAAGTTACCGGTCTTGAAGAAGTTCTTAACGAGCCGGTCCTCCAGCGAGTGGTAAGAGATCACGACGAGGCGGCCGTGGGAGCGGAGGATCTTGAGACTCTGTTCGAGAGCCATACGGAGAGCCTCCATTTCGCCGTTGACCTCGATGCGGAGAGACTGGAACAACTGAGAAAGGTAACGGTTCTCGTCGGCACGGGGAACGAGGGGCCGGACGACCTCGATGAGTTCAAGGGTGGTTTGGATGGGAGACGAACGGCGAGCCTCGGCTATGAGGCCGGCGATACGGTGGGGAGAGGGAAGCTCGCCGAAGTCACGAAAAATCTGGATCAAACGAGGAGGGTCGAAGGTGTTGACGACATCGGCGGCCGAGAGAAGTGCGCGAGAGTTCATACGCATATCGAGAGGCCCGTCGGAACGAAAAGAAAAGCCGCGCTCGGGGCAGTCGAAGTGGTGGGACGAAACCCCAAGGTCGGCAAGGATACCGTCAACTTGAGTGATGCCCTTTTCGCGGAGGAGGCCGCGCATAAAGCGGAAGTTACCCTCGACGAAGCAAAACCGAGGGTCGGGCGGAGCGTTGCGGGCGGCGTCGGCATCCTGGTCGAAGCCGAAAAGGCGGCCTTTGGGAGAGAGCTCCTGGAGGATCGCGAGAGAGTGGCCACCACCCCCGAAAGTGAGGTCGACGTAAGTGCCATCGCGCTGGAGGTCAAGCAACCGGAGCGAGTCGGCAAGAAGAACGGGAGTGTGGTAAAAGTCCATAGAGGGAAGGAACGAAAAATTTGGTGTAAAAATACGCAAAATTTTGCTATTTTTGGAAAAAGTTTTTAACGTTATGGCGAAAATATCTGTCGGAGGAGTGTTACAAGCAAAGGCGCCGAGGTTGGCAGCGAAGATACCCAAAAGAGTGGTGAGGTGGCTGGAGCGGACGGTCAGGCAGGACGAGCTGAATCACGTACTAACTACGTGGGGAGAAGCGACTCCGATGGAATTCCTGAGAGGATTTTTTGAGTATGCGGGAGTGAGCTATGAGGCGGTGGGGCTGGAGGAGGTGCCGATGGGCGGGAGATATGTTTTTGCAGCAAACCATCCGTTCGGAGGAATGGACGGAATGATGCTGGCAGAGGTCATCGGGTCGAAGTGGGGGAATGTGAAGGTGGTGGTGAACGACATATTGATGTATCTGGAGCCCCTGGCGCCGATATTTGTACCAGTCAACAAGCACGGAGCACAAGGAAAAGAAGGAACCAGAGCGATGAATGAAGCGTTTGCTGGAGGAGGGCAGGTGTTGACGTTCCCGGCGGGACTGTGTTCGAGGCGGGTTTCGGGCGGCAGGGGTTTTGGTGGTCGGGGAGAGGTGTGCGATCTGGAGTGGAGGCCGAATTTTGTCAAGCGAGCCGTGCAGACGGGGCGTGAGATCGTACCGGTGTATGTCGAAGGGAGGTTGTCGAAGAGGTTCTACAGGCTGGCAGAGTGGCGAAAGAGGCTGGGAATCAAAGCGAATGTGGAGATGCTGTTGCTACCGGACGAGATGTTCAGGCAGAGGGGGAAGCATTTTAAGCTGATTTTCGGGGCGCCGATTACGGTGGAGGAGTTGGCGGGGATTGGGGATTATTACGCTCAGGCGCAGGAGGTTAAGAGGAGGGTATATGAGTTAGTCGCGGGCGAGGAGGGGAGCGAGTTTCGAGGCAAGGAGCGACATAAATTTAGCGCCATCGCAACTGGAGAATGAGGTCAGACCCGCCGCGTCGGCGAAGAAAAGCTCCTCAAGGGAAGTGAGTTCGGAGTGGGGAATGGGCTCCTCGACGAAGGTGAGGCGAGCTTTGGGAGCGGCTTCGATCACGAGGCGCCGTTCGATGCTATCGATAGCTCCGGAGACGAGGGGAGGAGAGGAGAGGGCGCGTCCGCGGATGGCGAAAAGAGGAGAATCACCGCACGAAATCAGGAAGTTACCAGAACGGCGGATGGAGCGGGAGACTGTGCTCGGGTTTGCAGCGGAGGGCGTGGCGCTCTGGTTTGCAGCGAGGGTGTCGAAAAGTGCAGCAGCGGAGAGATGAAAGCCGGTGGGAAAGGCAGAGAAAGGCACTGAGTATTCGAAAGTTACACCAGCAGGGCGAAGGCTCGAATGGGCGTAACCGAGATCGAAGAGCGCGCGTTCGGGGAGGATGTTGATTTTTGGGCTATTCGTTGTGTGTTGGTCGCTGTTGTCGTTGGTACTCAAGCATATAATGGCGGTGGCGCTACCTTTGGAAGGGAAGTGGGCGGCGCGAAGTTCCATCGCGATTTGGTGGGCAATCGAGGCGGAGGAGAGGCAGGAGCTGTGGTTCGAGTTGAACGCGGGGTCGAAGCCGTAAACCTGTCGGAAAGCGCGGGAGAGCAGGTCGAGGTGGGCATCGAGGTGGAGAATCTTACCATCCAGAGAGTGAACGCGCTGGAAAACAAAGTGTTGAGTGGGGTTTATGTATGGTCCCTTTATGTGTGGGCCGCTCATCGCAAAGAGAACATTTTGAGCAACAATTCGCGCAACAACTCACCGTCACCAGCCCCGCCACTGTTCATACCCTTACTCTTGGCATCGTATTCGCGAAGGAGGCCCAAAACCCTGAAAGTGATTTTGTTAGACCACAGAGCGGCGTCCTTTTTCAACTCGCCGACGAGAAAAGGCGACGGAAGGCGAAGCAGTGACATCAGCTCTGTGTCGGGCGGCATCGGAGTACCACGGCGGCGAGACTGCCAAGAGAGGTAGTTGATTACGAAAATCTCCTTGAAATGGCCGAAAAGAGACAGAATGGAGACCAGCAGGGGATGCTCCTTGGGGTTGCGAGCGAAGTGGTCGGCGATTGTGAGAGCGCGAGGCAAGTTCCTGGTAGCAACGGCTTTACATAGTTCGAAATTATTGAAGTCGCGGCTAAAACCGGTGTTGCGCTCGACGTCCTCGGGAGTGAGTTTCGTTGTACCCTCGGGAAGCGACAAAACGAGTTTGGAGAGTTCGCCGGAAATCTTCGCGAGATTGGTGCCAAGGAATTCGGTGAGCATCTCAACTGCCTTAACGTCAGGCTGTAATCCGCGTCTACGGATGAAGTCGGAGAGCCATTCGCGGATCTCGTAATCGCGAGGGCGGACAGACTCGAAAACAACCCCCTTTGAAGAGGCGTGTTTGAAGAGAGCAGTGCGTTTGTCGAGGTTTTTCTCCTTGTGGCACAACACCAAAATCGTTGAAGGAGAGGGATTTGAGGTGTAGAGTTGGAGGTCCTCGAGCTTACGGAGCTGCTGGGCCTCGCGAACCACAACAACCTGCCAAGAACCCATCATAGGCATCTGGCGAGCAGTATTGATGATGGCGCCAACGTCGGAATCCTTACCGTAAACGACGGTGCGGTTGAACGCCTTTTCGGCCTCGGAAAGGATCTCGTCGGCAAGCCTATCGGACAGAGCGTCAATGAAATAACTCTCCTCGCCCATAAGCAGGTAGACGGGCGAAAATTTCTTAGCGTCGATGTCGCGCCCGAGAGCCTCGAACGCCGCAACGCTGTCGCGAAATTTTATGGTCGATTTTGCCATCGCTACAAGACTTCCTTACTGATTCTCAACACGTTCTCGGTCGCCGAAGTGATCTTGAAGCGATCGTCCAGACGCCGACCGGTCAACCATACGATCTCGGGTTCGGGGGATCTGGTCGAGGGTTCGGTGAGGTTTTCGGCTGGGCCGTTTTGAGGGGAGGAGGGCCCGTTGATGAGCACGAATTGGCGACCTTTTTCGGGAGCGGAAACCTTCGTATCAGTCAGGTAATCACTGACTTTCTTACTACCATTCATACCCAACGGGACGAAGCGGTCGCCGTCCTGCCAACGGCGAAGCGAAAGAGGCCAACGAAGCGCGTCGGCATCGACAAGAGCGACGTTAGGAGGAACGGAAAGAGACTCAATCTCGTCAATATCAAAGCGTTGGAAAAAGTATACAGAATTACCGGCATAGGCCCGAAGAGCGTTCTCGGGAACGGCAACCTCGCACGTATCTCCCTCAGAGACAGGCTCTACGAGGATGCGGCCGCGGTCGATCCACGCAACGTGGTCGCGAGAGTAAAATCGACGCCCGGAAGAACCGTTTTCGAGAGAGCGGGTAATGCCGTCGATAACGTCCCCCTTGAAACCAAAACCCGAACTGAGAAGCTCATATATCACAAAATCAACAGGATAGGCAGGATCTATGGCGGCGACGTCGATGATGGCAGAAGGGCCGTCGCGGTGCTCGACCTGGGAGCGGATTCGGCCGATGGCAGCGTCGATAAAGCGCTGAGTTTGAGTGAGTCGGTTGACGTTGCGGAGCATCTGGCCGGTGAAGCGGGGATTGATCTCGCGGAGGCGCGGAATGAGGCCGAGGCGGATCTTGTTACGAAGGTATTTCGTGGAGCGGTTCGAAGAGTCCTCGCGAAAAGCGATCCGAGCGGCGAGCGCGTAATCGGAAATCTCGTGGCGAGTGGCGAACAACAGAGGACGTATAACCTTACCATTCACGGGATTAATACCAGTGAGGCCCCGAAGGCCGGTACCGCGAAAAAGGTTGATAAAGAACGTCTCGACAGAGTCGTCGGCCTGGTGGGCGATGGCGATAGCGGTATAACCGTGGGTGGAGCAAAGATCTGAGAACCAGGAGTATCGCAGACGGCGAGCAGCCATCTGGACGCTTTCGCCGGTGAGCTCCATTTCGCCCGCGGTGTCGAAGTTTTTGGAGAAGCACTGGAGACCGTAACGAGCAGCTTCGCGTTTGACGAGTTCGGTATCCTCATCACCCTCATTACCACGCAATTGGAAGTTGCAATGGGCAACGGCGGCGGGCCACTCGCAAGAAGCAAAAAGCGAGAGCATAACCATCGAATCGACCCCGCCACTGACCGCGAGCAAGACGCGATCGGAAGGCGACAGAAGGTCGTTCTCCTTTATATACTGTCTGAAGCGATCTATCAACATATATTCACTTCGGTTTCGAGGCGGACGCCGAATTTTTCGTACACGTCTTGCTGGATTTTTCGGGCGAAATCGACTATCTGTGAGCCAGTTGCGCCGCCGGTGTTGATGATAACGAGAGCTTGGCGAGGGTGAACGGCGACGCGGCCACCGCTTGCATCGTCGGTTTTGCCGCGCCAACCAGCCGAGTCGATTAACCAACCGGCCGCGAGTTTCGTGTGGGCACCATCCTCGCAGGGATAGAGCGGCATTTCGGGGTGGGCGGAGGCAATTTCTCGGGTGAGAGAGGTGGGAACGACGGGATTTTTGAAAAAACTTCCGGCGTTACCGATGATTTTCGGGTCAGGTAATTTGCTGTCTCTTATGGCTATAACTGCGCGAGAAATGATTTCGAGGGAGGGTTCGCCCGAGGTGTTTTCCGCGACTTTTTCGGCAAGAGCGGCGTAATGAAGGTTCGGGCGAGGCTGTTTACTGAGGATGAAATTGACCGCCGTAACGATCACTTTACCTTTAAGTTGACGTTTGAAAACACTGTCGCGGTAACCGAATTCACAATGCTCCGCAGCGAGGGTGAGCATAGTGCGAGTCTGGGTCGAAAAACATTCTACGGAAGAGATAATATCCTTAGCCTCAGCGCCGTACGCACCAATGTTTTGGATAGGAGCAGCGCCGACACTACCCGGAATACCAGAAAGATTCTCGGCCCCCCAAGCGCGATGTTCGATGCACCAAGCGACGAAATCGGCCCAATCTACTCCGGCGTCGGCTCTGACAGTGAGGGTTTTAGGTGTCGCGTCGGTGATCTCGATCCGGCGAGCGGTCGACTTGACGAGCGTACCTTCGAAATCGCGCGTGAACAGGATATTATTACCACCGCCAAGAGCCATCCACGGTTCGGTAAAGTCCACTTGATCAAGTTCTTGCGGAGCCTGCCACTCGACTAATCGCCGAGCCCGAGCCTCGACCCCGAAGCTATTAAGCGGTTGCAGAGAAATGTTTTCGAAAATCTTCACGACGCAAAGATAACGAAAAATTGTTCGCCGCGGGTGGGCGTTGCGGCTATTTGTGGAAAGTTCCGCGCCAGGTGGTCGTGTTGCCGACGCCGTCTCGAACGCGAAATTCAAATGTATGAACACCAGGCGATTGCAGGCGAGTGGAGTCGAACGTGTGGGTGAATTGTCCGCGAGAGGCCGTGCGTTCGAAAATCACCCAGTTGCCGTCGATCGAGCCGGTGAAGTCGGCGATACCAGAGAAATTGTCTGAGGCTGTGAAAGTTACGGAGCTGGTTTTGGAGAGGTCGGCGCCGTCGGCAAAGGACGATTTGATGGTCGGAGGGGTGGCGTCGGCGACCACGCAATAGGTGCCAAAATCGCGCAGGGAGCCGGTCACGGAGCCGTTTTCGTAGCGTCCACCTGCCCACGCAAGTCGCCCATTATCAGCCACTTTTGCGAGGCAGGCGCGACCACGAAGCGAGGGAGGAACGTCGGCCGCGATGGAGATTTTCATTGCACGATGGAGAGGAGTCGTTCCGTCGCCTATCTTGTGAAGCGGCGACAGAGGGCGGATACTGTCGGCGCGAGATTGCGTGGCCGTGTTGGCTATGGATTGTGTGTGGATAATCGGCTCGTACAGAGCACCTTTCGGGATGCTAACGGAGAGACCGTCGGAGAAATTTGTGAAATCGGTCAGGTTGGAAGCAACGCGACCTTCGGGGCGAGAAGGTGCGGTATGGTTGGGATTGTAAGCTACAGAAAACGAAAGTGTTACCTCGTTGCCTGAGTCGTCGCTGATAGTGATTTCGGCATTTTGAGGAGCATCATTCGGAGAGAGGCTGACGGCGCCCCGGTTAACCACTTTTTTGTACATCGGAAGCTGGTTGCCGCTCTTGAGGGCCAGCATCACTATCTCGTTACGGGACGTCCGCTGGAGGCCATAAAGGACTGAAGAACAGGCGTATCGCACCTCGTCGAACAGCAAACCGTCCTTCTCGAAAACCAGCCGCTCCGACCCGTCGATCGTGAGCCGAACGCGGTAAATGCCGAAAGTGTTCGTCACGTCGTCGCGGCGATCGGTCGTCTCGATGGCAAAATAGCTCGTCGGGCCGGCCGGAAGAGGGCTCGTGCGAACCAGCGAATAAGTACCGTCGGGGTTCTGGCGAACGTCGTAAGGGCGCGGGCGAGAGTGGATCGGAACGCCAGCAAGTGTGTCTACATCAACGTGATATAGTCGAACAATGCGGGGTGGGGTGGTGTCCTTGGTGGCCGCCTGAATCCAGCCGCGAGCGATCGTGTTGAGCGTGCGGGATGACGAACTTTGGCGAACCTCGAAGTGGAGGTGAGGCCCGCTCGAAGCTCCGGAATTGCCCGCCTGGCCGATTTGGTCGCCGCGTTTAACGGGAAAAACGGAGACGGAAGGAAACAGATCTATATCGCTGTGTTTAAGGCGATACCTTTCCTGACGCAGATATGCCTCGATTTCGGGCGAGAAGCGGTGCATATGAGCGTAAACAGTCGTGGTGCCGTTCGGATGAGCAATGTAAAGCGCTCTTCCATAACCGTTTGGAGCAACGCTAATACGTGCGACGTAACCGTCGGCAGCGGCAAAAAGCGGTTTGCCGACCACGCCCTGGGTTTTGATATCGATACCGGTGTGGAAGCGGTTGGTGCGGATCTCGCCGAAATTCGCCGAAAAAAAGATAGGAATATCGAGAGGAGAGCGGTAGTAATCAACAGGTTGCGCGGAAAGTGCGAGCGCCGAAAATAGGGTGGCGGCGAGGATCGGGAGCGTTTTTTTCATACCATTTTGTCTATTGCGTGCGATACGGTTTCGTAATCGTAGCCCAACGAGAGTCCGTAATGCATTAATTTTGAGCGTATTTCGTAAGGCGTTCCGGGTACAATCTTCGAGCGTTTGCGTTGCAGATATTTTTCCAGTCGATTGCTCATCGTCTCAGGATCAATGGATTGCAGTGTGCTCTCGATCGTCTCGCGAGCGATACCCTTGGCCGCCAACGCAGCGCGAATTTTGTGGCTACCCCAACCGCTGCAACGGATTTTTTCGCGCGTATAAGCCATTGCAAAGCGCTCATCATCAATGAATTTCAGGTCGATAAGCTCGGCAAGAATCTTTTCAGCCTCTGCCGTCGGAATGCCCCAGCCGCGCATCAGTCGCCGCGCATCGCCACTGCTTTTCTCGGCGCGTGACGAAAGCCGCATCAACTGTGCCAGAGCCTGTTGTGGGGTCTTTTCGCGCTTGGTTTGCATCGTCACAGGGTCGCTCGGATCATTCGGTTCTTACCGTTAATATCCTGTTTGATAGTTATTTGAACGAAACCTTCGGTGTTCAGAAGCGAGGCGGTTTCGTGGGCGAAATTTTCGTGAACTTCGAGGTAGAGCGCACCTTTCGTTCTGTCGCTTGCGTGAAAATTGAGCGAGCGTCGAGCAAACCGAGCGATCGCGCGGTAGAACTTCAGCGGATCGTCGTCGGGCACGAAAAGAGCCGTCGGAGGCTCGTGGCGCGTAACGTTGTCGTGCATATCAAAGCGCTCTGATTCAGGAATATAAGGAGGATTGGAGACGATGATATCGAACTGTCCGAGGTTCAGGTTGGGGTCGAGGATGTCGGCCTGCTCGAAGCGGACCCCGGTAGCATACTTCGCGCTGTTCGAATGGGCATATTTTAGAGCCTTGGGCGAGGCGTCGATCGCGGAAACAAGTGCCTGTGGGAGGTTTTGGGCTAACGAAATCGCGATCGCGCCCGAGCCGGTTCCGATGTCGAGAATGCGCGTCTGGCGCTCGCGGTGGGTGGTGGGAGAACTGGTGCCTGTCATTCTCCCGGTTCGAACGTCGTCGAGAATCCAACGAACCAACTCCTCGGTCTCGGGGCGAGGAATCAGAACTCCTTCACCGACAGCGAGTTCAAGATCGTAAAAATCTGCCACACCTAATACATATTGGACGGGGCGGGCGGCAGCGATGTCAGCCAAATCAGAGGCAAAGTCGGTCTGCTCATAAGCCGAAAAGTTGGCGCGGCGTTCCGCAAAAAGGCGAGCGATAGCCCTGGCCTCGCGCAGACCATATAGTGGCTCGGCAACGGATAAAACTTTATTTATCAGCTCCTTGTGGGTCATTTATGGCGCTGTGCGAGTTCGCGTTCGATGTCGTTAATCGAGCAACCCATTTGTTCAAGCAGAACCAACAGGTGATACACGAGATCAGACGCCTCGTAGAGGAACCCCTCGCGGCGACCGGCAACGGCTTCGATAACCGTTTCAACTGCCTCTTCACCAACTTTTTGTGCGATTTTGTCAACCCCCTTCAAGAACAGTTTTGTGGTGTACGAACCCTCCGGCATCTCCGCGTGGCGGCGACAGATGACGTCTCCAAGATAACGCGCAAACCCTTCTGTTTCAGTCGTTTGAAAACAGTTGCGAGTACCAAGATGGCAGGTCGGGCCGTGAGGAATGGCGCGGACGAGCAGAGTGTCTGCGTCGCAATCGGCATGCAAGGATTTGAGTTCCAGAAAGTTGCCGCTCGTATTGCCCTTAGTCCAGAGCTCCTTGCGGGTGCGACTCCAGAACGTCACACGGCCAGTGGCTTGGGTTTTTTCGAGCGCCTCGGAGTTCATATAACCCAACATCAGCACCTGCAAAGTGTTGGCATCCTGAACAATAGCAGGCAGGAGGCCATCGGCGTTTTTCGAAACGTCGAACTGGTCGAAAGTCATCATCGCACGTCGATATTTAGTTTTCTGAGTTCGTTTTTAAGGGTCGGAATCGGGATTTCGCCGTAGTGAAAAATGCTTGCGGCCAAGGCTGCGGCGGCGCGACCGCGGGTGAGAACATCGGCAATATCGGCAACGGAACCTGCTCCTCCTGAGGCAATTATGGGTATCGAAACGGCGTCTGCAAGTGCTGCAAAAACCTCCACCGGGTAGCCGTCGCGGGTGCCGTCGTGATCCATCGAAGTGAACAGAATCTCGCCCGCGTTGCGTTGTTCGACCTCACGCGCCCAATCCAGCAATTCGCGCTCCGTGACACGTGTCCCGCCGTGGGTCGTCACGTGCCAGGTGCCGTCCGGAGCCCGTTTTCCGTCGATAGCAACGATCACGTTTTCGCGCCCGAACTCTGCGGCAAGGCGGTTAATCAGCCACGGATCCGCAACGGCCGCACTGTTGATGGAAATTTTGCTAACTCCCACGTCTATAAGTCGTTGGGCATCTTCTACAGAGGCAATTCCGCCGCCGACGATGAGCGGAATGTCGATCGAAGCGGCCAATTTTCGGGCCAATTCGAGGAACGTTTGGCGCTCCTCGTTCGTGGCGCTGATGTCGAGGTAGACGAGTTCGTCAGCGCCTTCGGCGGCGTATTTGCGACCGAGTTCAACGGCGTCGCCGATGTCTTGTAAGTCGATGAAGTTCACTCCTTTAACCGTTCTGCCTCCATACACGTCGAGGCACGGGATTATCCGTTTTGCAGCAGCCATTTTTCTATCTCTTTTAGGGTTATCTTATTCTCATACAATGCTTTACCTACGATTACGCTTCGAGTCCCTTGAGCGTCGAGTCGACGTACGTCGTCCATATTTGAAATGCCGCCGCTTGCAGTTACTTCGACGTTAGGAAACTCCTGTTGGAGAGCCACATACAGCTCGAACGCAGGCCCGGCGAGCATCCCGTCGCGCGAAATGTCTGTCACGATCGCTTGGGAGAGGCCGCTGGAAATGAAGCGCTCAATCAACTGAGAGGCATTTATTTGCGACTCCTGAAGCCAGCCGTGAGTAGCCACCCGGCCGTCGCGTACGTCAGCACCGAGGATGATGCGCTCAGGGCTAAACTCACTGATCCACAACTCAATAAGTTCCGGATGCGAGACCGCGACACTGCCGCAAATCGCCCGATCGGCCCCGGCGTCGAGCACCCGTCGCAGAGACTCGGTACTCTTGATTCCGCCGCCCCACTCGATGTCGAGATCGGTTCGTGTGGCAACCTGTTCGAGCACGCGAAGGTTGCGTGGCTCTGAGGCCTTAGCACCCTCTAAATCAACGAGATGTATGCGTTGCAGGCCGACGTCTTCAAAAGATTTTGCGACGTCGGCGGGCGAGGACGAGTATACGCTTTTTTGGTCGTAATCGCCCTGAGTCAGGCGAACGCATTGGCCGTCGATAATGTCTATAGCGGGAATGATGGTTATCATATAACTCCTTTGCTTGTAGGAAGTTGTGTGCTTTGCGGGTCACGCCGGATTGCTGATTTCAGCGCCCGAGCAAAGGCCTTGAATATGCCCTCGATCGTGTGATGGTCGTTCTCGCCGTAAGCGACGACATGGAGGTTGCAACGCATTGCTGCTGAGAGAGATTTGAAAAAATGAGAAAACATTTCGGTTGGCACGTCGCCCACGCGTTCGCGCGAGAAACGAACGTTCCACTGGAAGTCGATGCGGCCGCCCAAGTCGATGAGAACCATCGCTTTAGCCTCGTCCATCGGCAGTGCGAAACCGTAGCGCTCAATGCCGCGACGTTCGCCCAAAGCCTGCGAAAGCGCCTCGCCGAGAGTAATTGCCACATCCTCGACGGTATGGTGTTCGTCAACGCATAGGTCGCCTATGGCCTTGATGTTCAGTGATATACCCGCATGATGGATGATCTGGTCGAGCATATGGTCGAGAAACTTCAGTCCCGTGTCGATTTGGTTTTCGCAACGCCCATCGAGGTCGACTGAAATGAGAATATCGGTTTCGCGAGTCTTGCGGTGAATGGTCGCCGTTCGCACGCCAAAACGCAGAAATTCAGCGATTTCCGCCCAATCTTCGGTGACCAGATCGCACACATCAGCAACGCCCGCCTCGGCCAACATCCTTGCACCCTGCTCGCGAGGCTGAATCAAAATTCCGCGTGCGCCGAGGTTGCGAGCCAGAACAATGTCGGTGATACGGTCTCCGAGGACATATGATGACGCAAGGTCGTAATCCTCAGACAGATACTTGCCGAACATCCCTATTCCGGGCTTGCGAGTCGGGGAGTTCTCCTCCGGCATCGTGGGATCGATCAGCTGGTCGTCGAAAAATACTCCTTCGCTTGCCAACACACTGAGTACCAGCTCGTGAGGGCCCCAGAAAATTTCTTCCGGATAGGTCGGTCCGCCGAGGCCGTCCTGATTCGACGCGAGCACCAATTCATAGCCCAATCCGGCGACGGTTTTGAGGCCCGAAATCGCGCCCGGAAGGAACTGTAGGTTGTCGAACCCGATATGGAGGTCGTCTGAGGGCGTTTCGACGATGATCGTGCCGTCGCGGTCGATGAAGAGCGCCCGTTTGCGCTGGGGAGTCGCGGTCGAAATCGCTGTTGGGGTCGTGTTCGTGGTCATATCAGGCTGATTAGTTTGTCGTTTTCGGCGGGGGTCCCGATGGTGATTCGAAGGCACCCTTCGCAACCGCGGATGCGCGAGCGGTCGCGGACGATAATACCCTCACTTATAAGGTGTTGATAGAGTTCGCGCGGGTCACCCGAGGTACGTATCAACACGAAATTTGCGTCGCTCGGAAAGACTTTTTCGACGACAGGCGAGGCCGCCAGAGCCGCAGATACCCGTGCGCGTTCCGATTGTATTTCGGCGATCTGGCGAGCAACGTTATCGGTATCGGAAAGTCGCTCTCTTACAAGCTGTTGCACTGCGGAGCTTATGTTGTAAGGGTACTTCACGCGCGAGAAAATATCCATAATTTCCGCAGTGCCGAACGCCAGCCCAAGCCGCAGTCCGGCCATACCCCACGCCTTCGAAAGTGTCTGAAGGATAATGAGATTGGGGTGTTTTTCGAGCTCGCCGAGGAACCCCTTCCCGTCGGCAAAGTCGATGTATGCCTCGTCGAGCACCACAATCCCCGGAAAGCGCCGCAGCAACTCGACGATCTGCGCGCGCGGAAAAAGGTTGCCGCTGGGATTGTTTGGCGAGCACAAAAAAAGCAGCTTCGAGTGAGCGTCCGCAGCGGCCATAATAGCGTCTGTGTCAAGTGAATAATCGGCATTGAGCGGCACTTCACGCATTTCGACATCGTTGATTGCCGCCGCCACGCGATACATCCCGTACGAGGGTGTGATTGCGATGGCGTTGTCGACTTGCGGCTCGCAAAACACTCTGAAACACAGGTCAATAGCCTCGTCGCTACCATTACCGATAAATATCCTTTCGGGTGCCACGCCCTTGATCTGCGACAGTAGTTGTTTGAGCTCGCGTTGGGCAGGGTCGGGATATCGGTTATAACAGTTTGATGGATAGGGATTTTCGTTTGCATCGAGAAAAACCCCGATCGGGCCCTTATATTCGTCGCGAGCTGTCGAATATGGAGTGAGATTCAGTATGTTAGGTCGGACAAGCGACAAAATATCTTTCATTGTAGTCGGATTTTTACGGCGGCGGCGTGAGCGTCCAAACCCTCGGCGTCGGCCAGTGTTGTGATTACGGGGGCGAGCGAGCGCAAACCGGCCTCGGAGAGCTCTTGGAGCGTGATTTTGCGTACAAAACTGTCCAAATTCACGCCGCTGACGGAGCGCGCCCAGCCGCTCGTCGGAAGGGTGTGGTTGGTTCCGGAGGCGTAATCGCCGGCGCTTTCGGGCGAGAACCCGCCGATGAAAATGCTGCCCGCGGCGGTGATCTGTTCGGCGACGAGCCACGGGTCAACCATCTGAATTATAAGGTGTTCAGCTGCGTATAGGTTGGCGAAGTCGATCATCTGATCGCGAGTTTCCAACACGATCGCGCGGCTTCCGGCGAGTGATTTTTCGGCCAACTCGCGGCGTGAAAGAGCGGCCAGTTGGCTCTCGATATGACAGTTGACCGCGGAGGCGAAATCGGCGGAGTCGCACACTAAAACCGCCTGACTATCAGCTCCGTGCTCGGCCTGAGAGAGCATATCTGCAGCAACAAAATCGGGTCGGGCGGACGAGTCGGCCAATACCAGAACTTCCGACGGCCCGGCAGGCATATCGACAGCGCAATCGGCGACATTCACAAGTTGCTTAGCACGAGTGACATAGCGGTTTCCAGGGCCGAAAATCTTATCGACGCGCGGAACACTTTCGGTACCGAACGCCATCGCCGCAATTGCCTGAGCACCACCTATTTTGAACACGCGATCGACTCCGCAGAACCGTGCGGCGAACAAAACGGCAGGAGCGACCGAACCATCGGGCCCCGCGGGCGTACACATCACAACCTCGGGGCAACCGGCCACGCGGGCGGGTACGGCGAGCATCAGCACGGTCGAAACCAACGGCGCCGTCCCCCCGGGAACGTAGAGTCCGACCCGCTGGATCGGCACGGAACGCTGCACGCAACGAACCCCGGGTGAAGTTTCAACATCCACATTCACAAGACGTTGCGCTTCGTGAAAAAGGCGGATATTTCGCACCGCGGCGGCAACAGCGTCCTTCAACTCACCCGAAACCGCCCCCTCCGACTGCACAAATTCGGCCTCGGAAACCGCTAACCCAACCTCCGAATCTGCGACTCCAGCCTCGGAAACGCCCTGATCTCCAGAAGCTCGCCCCTCGATCTCGGCCGCAATTTCGCGAACGGCTCGGTCGCCGCCTGCTCTAACGCTACTCAAAATCTGCTCGACGCGAGCGGAAATATCTGAGTCCGAGGTTTCTACGCGCCGCGCAAGATCGGGCCACTCGGCCGTCGCAGGATATATATATATAGGTATCATTTTATGATCTTTTCGAGCGCCAGCACCAAAATCCCCTCGGCACCAATCGCTTTAAGTGCTTCGATTTTGTTCCAAAGTTCCTCCTCGCGAACGACCGAATGCATTGAACACCAGCCTGTTTGCGCCAAAGGCATCACGGTTGGGGAGCGCATCGCGGGAAGGATTTCGATGGCGCGTTCGACGGACTCCTGCGGCAGGTTCATCAACAGGTACTTCATTCCGCGACTTTCCAGCGCCGCCTCGAACCGGAACATAAGTTGTTCTAACAGAGCCTGTTTCTCGGCCGATAGCCCCGGAGTGGCGATTAACACTGCCTCCGACTGCAGAACCTGTTCCACTTCGACTAAACCGTTGGAAACCAGCGTTCCTCCGCTCGAAACGATGTCGAAAATCGCATCCGCCATACCGACCGCCGGAGCTATCTCAACCGAACCTGCAATTTCGTGAATATCAGCCACAACGCCCTCGCGCGCAAAAAAGTCTCTCAAAATTCTCGGATACGAGGTCGCGATGCGTTTGCCTGCGAAATATCCCGGACCGGTGTAGGTTTCCGCGCGCGGAATAGCCAGCGAGATTCGGCAGGCACCAAAGCCAAGCTGCTGAACCACAGAAACATCGAAGCCCTTTTCGGCCACCTCGTTGAAGCCCACTATACCCAGATCGGCCACACCCATCGACACGGCCTGCGGGATGTCGTCGTCGCGAAGGTACAAAACTTCGAGCGGGAAACTCGCCGAGCGCGTGAGGAATTTTCGTCTGTTGTCATCCACCGCCACGCCTGCATCGTGCAGTAGTTCAAGGCTTTGTTCGTTCAGTCGGCCCTTGGCCTGTATTGCGATCCGTATCATATTATCGTGTCCATTTTGATGTCGTGCGGTTCGGCAGGCACGGCCTCGACCAGCCTGTGTGGCGGACAGATCCCCACCTTATATATATGCGTGGCGTCCGGTCGTGCCAGATAGCGGTCATAGTAGCCGCCGCCGCGACCCAGCCGCCCGCCCGAAGCGTCGAACGCCATCCCCGGAACCAGCATCAGGTCGATCTCAGCTGCCTTCACCTCGGCCGTCCCCGACGGTTCCCGAATCCCGAAAGCGCCCGTCACCAAACAACCAGGGCCGTTATATTCGTGAAAGGTCATCTCTCCGCCCGTCACAACCGGTAGTGCCAACCGCTTCACACCCAGCCATCGTCTCAGCATCGGCAGGGTAGTCACTTCGTCCGGCAGAGCATAATATAGTGCCACGGTGCGTGCGGTGTCAAATTGAGGCAGTTGCTCGATTTGTTCGGCGTAAAAGTTTTTGAGGGCTTCGCGTAACGTATTTTTCATTATATTTGCGACACCAAAATTACAAAAAAAATTTAATAATGAAATCACCATTTATTATCGGCTCGTCTGTCGGACGCAAGTTCGTGATGAGCATCTCCGGAGCGGCCCTCGTGTTGTTCGTCACTTTCCACGCCGTGATGAACGCCGTTGCCCTGATCTCGGCCGACGCCTACAATTGGGTGTGCGCTGTTCTCGGGGCCAATTGGTACGCTTTGGTTGCTACTCTCGGGCTGGCGGCACTCGTGTTCGTGCACATCGCCTACGGGGTGTGGCTCACGCTCCAAAACCGTAAGGCTCGCGGGTCGATCCGTTACGCGGTGAACGCTCCCAACCAGGGGGTTGCGTGGTCGTCCAAGAATATGCTCGTGTTGGGCTTCGTTGTTCTGTTGGGCTTG
Organism: Alistipes sp. UBA936; assembly: GCA_002293505.1. Taxonomy (GTDB): domain Bacteria; phylum Bacteroidota; class Bacteroidia; order Bacteroidales; family Rikenellaceae; genus UBA940. The sequence continues at coordinate 144,243 of DBDI01000030.1, forward strand.
TGCGTGCACCTTGTTCACTTTTGGGCTAAGATGCAGCTCGTCGAAGTTATGGGCCAGCACACGAACTCCCTCGGACTTAGCCCGCAGGACGGTGCTTCGCTTATCGCCTTCACGTTCAGTAAGTGGTACAACGTTGTGATCTACCTTGTGTGGTTCGCTGCAATGTGGTTGCACCTCACCCACGGCGTTTGGAGTATGTTCCAGTCGAGCGGCATTAGCAACCAAACCTGGTTGCCGAGACTCAAGTGCGTCGGTAACTGGTGGGCAACCATCGCCGTCGGACTGTTCGCTCTGGTGGTAGTCGTGTTTTTCATTAAAAGTTTGTTATAGTTATGAAGCTGGAATCTAAGGTGCCCGCCGGCGGGCTCGAAAATAAGTGGAGCGCACACAAGGCCGCCATCAAGGTGGTCAGCCCCGCTAACAAACGTAAACTCGACATCATCGTTATCGGTACCGGCCTCGGTGGTGGCGCTGCTGCTGCCGCTCTTGGCGAATTGGGTTATAACGTTAAGGTGTTCTGCATCTCCGACTCTCCTCGCCGCGCTCACTCGATCGCTGCCCAGGGGGGTATCAACGCTGCTAAGAACTACCAGAACGATAACGACTCGGTGTTCCGCTTGTTCTACGATACGATTAAAGGTGGGGACTACCGTGCTCGCGAGGCAAACGTCTACCGTCTGGCCGAGGTTTCGAACCTGATCATCGACCAGTGCGTTGCTCAGGGTGTTCCTTTCGCTCGCGAATACGGCGGGTTGCTCGATAACCGCTCTTTCGGGGGCGCTCAGGTTTCGAGAACTTTTTACGCCCGCGGCCAAACCGGCCAGCAGCTCTTGCTCGGGGCTTACGCCGCCCTGAACCGTCAGGTAGCTAAAGGTAGCGTCAAGAGTTACCCTCGTTACGAGATGGTCGACGTTGTGGTCGAGGATGGCGAGGCTCGCGGTATCATTGCCCGTAACCTCGTGACCGGCGATTTGGAGCGCTTCGGCGCCCACGCCGTCGTGATTGCCAGCGGTGGTTACGGTAACGTCTTCTTCCTCTCTACCAACGCTATGAACTCCAACGGTTCGGCCGCTTTCCAGTGCTACCGTAAGGGGGCGTGGTTCGCCAACCCGTGCTTCACTCAGATCCACCCCACGTGTATTCCCGTTCACGGCGACCAGCAGTCGAAGCTGACCCTGATGTCCGAGTCGCTTCGTAACGACGGCCGTATCTGGGTNNGTGCCCAAGAAGATGGAGGACGTTAAGGCTATTCGTAACGGCGCCAAAAAGGCGAGCGACATCGAAGAAAAAGACCGCGACTACTATCTGGAGCGCCGTTATCCCGCCTTCGGTAACCTCGTTCCCCGCGACGTGGCCTCTCGTGCTGCCAAGGAGCGTTGCGATGCTGGCTTCGGCGTTAACGAAACCGGTCTGGCCGTGTTCCTCGACTTCAAAACCGCCATCGAGCGCTTGGGCGAGGATGTTATCCGGGCTCGTTACGGCAACCTGTTCCAGATGTACGAAAAGATCACCGACGTCGACCCATATAAGGAGCCAATGATGATCTATCCCGCTGTGCACTACACTATGGGGGGCCTTTGGGTCGATTATAACCTGATGACCACCGTTCCGGGCCTCTACGCGATCGGCGAGGCGAACTTCTCCGACCACGGGGCCAACCGCCTCGGCGCATCGGCCCTGATGCAGGGTCTGGCCGATGGATACTTCGTGCTGCCCTATACCATAGGCGACTACCTTTCTAAGAAGATCCAGGCCCCGAAGGTCGCGACCGACACTCCGGCATTCGATGCGGCCGAAAAAGCCGTGCGCGAAAAGATCGACAAACTGTTGGCCATCAAGGGTAAACATACCGTCGACGAGTTCCACAAAAAGCTCGGTAACGTGATGTGGGAGGACGTAGGTATGGCGCGCTCCAAGGAGAGCCTCGAACGGGCTATTGCCCAGATCGCGCAGTTGCGCAAGGAGTTCTGGAAAGACGTTTACGTGCCGGGCGAGAACGGCGAGTTTAATCAGGAGATCGAAAAGGCGCTGCGCCTGGTCGACTTTTTGGAGCTCGGCGAACTGATGGCTCGCGACGCTTTGAACCGTAACGAAAGTTGCGGCGGCCACTTCCGCGTTGAGTATCAAACTCCTGAAGGCGAAACTCTTAGGGATGACGAGAAGTACGCTTACGTCGCTGTTTGGGAGTACAAAGGCGCCGACACCGCACCCGAAATGCACAAGGAAGAATTACATTTTGAAGTCGCCCATCCGGCACAACGCAACTACAAAGACTAAGCCGGAGGCCGGCAGCGATTTTTAGCTACGCAAAACACAAAACTAAGATGGAAAACAATAAGTTAATGAAACTGACGCTGAAAATTTGGCGCCAGAAGGACGCCAAGGCGAAGGGAGGGTTCGAAACATATCAGGTCGAGGGTATTTCGCCCGATACGTCGTTCCTCGAAATGCTTGACATACTGAACAATAAACTCATCCACGAGGGCCGCGAACCGGTTGCTTTCGACCACGACTGCCGCGAAGGGATCTGCGGAATGTGCTCGCTCTACATCAACGGCAAGGCTCACGGCCCCGACAGCGAAATCACTACCTGTCAGTTGCATATGCGCAAATTCAAGGACGGAGACACCATCACGATCGAACCGTGGAGGTCAGCTGCATTCCCAGTTATCCGCGACCTCGTTGTGGAACGTCAGGCGTTCGACAAAATCTTGCAAGCCGGTGGTTTTGTGAGCGTTAACACCGGCGGGGTGCCCGACGCCAACTCGATCCCCATTCCAAAGGCCGACGCCGACGAAAGTATGGACGCCGCTGCTTGCATTGGTTGCGGGGCGTGCGTTGCGACGTGCAAGAACGGCTCCGCAATGTTGTTCGTGGCTGCTCGCGTGTCATCGCTGGCCAAGCTTCCGCAGGGACGCGTCGAGGCGCAACGCAGAGCTAAAGCAATGGTAGCCAAGATGGATGAGCTGGGCTTCGGCAACTGCACCAACACCGGTGCCTGCCAGGCCGAGTGCCCCAAAGGCATCAACATCGCCCACATCGCGAGGCTGAATCGCGAATTTTTGTCAGCTAAATTCAAAGACTGATACCTATGAAAAAACTTTTAATGATGGTCGCGCTGGCTGCTTGGACGGTGGCCTGCGGCGGTGAAGCGGGTGAGAAGTACAAGGAAATTTCAGGGCTTACTTCACCTGATGGTCAGGAGATTACATTATCTTCTGTAGTCGATGCAAACAAGTATACGTTGCTCGATTTTTGGGCTTCGTGGTGCCCTCCTTGTATGGCCGAGCTGCCGTACCTTAAAGCCGCTTACGATGAGTACCATCCCGCCGGTTTCGAGATTTACGGCGTTTCATACGACGATGACGGCGCTGCGTGGCGCTCGACGATTGCTAACGAGGGGATGAATTGGGTGCACGTCAGCGCCCTGAAGGGTTGGGAATGCCCGACTCAGGCTCTCTATGGCGTGAACTCGATTCCGCGTAACTTGCTGATTGACAGTAAGGGTACGGTCGTTGCCGAGAACCTCCGCGGCGATGCTCTGGCGGCAAAGTTGGCAGAATTACTTAAGTAATTCTGCTCCAGCCGCCTTCCGGCCCCCTGCTCCGCCCCCCCCCTGTTCCGGTCCTCCGCCTACTCTGCTATGATCAGGTGGTAGTTTTTCTTGCCCTTCTGGACGAGTAGATATTTTCCTGCGATAAGGTCGTTTTCGGTGATGTTTTGCGTTGCCGATTCGACCTTTTCTTTGTTCAGCGACACGCCTCCTCCTGCGATCAGTTTTCGTAGTTCGCCCTTCGACGGAAACACCGTTGTGGTCTCTACAAGAAGGTCTACTATATTGGCATTCAGTGCGTTACCCGCCGCAACTTTGTACGTTGGCACTCCTTCAAAAACTGCCAGCAGGGTCTCTTCGTCGAGATTTTTCAGCGCATCCGCGGTCGCTCCGCCGAACAGTATTTGCGACGCTTCGACCGCCTTCTCAAACTCTTCTCGCGAGTGAATCATAACCGTAACCTCCTCTGCCAGACGTTTTTGCAGCGGTCTCAGGTGTGGTGCAGCTTGTTGTTCGGCCACCAGCGCGTCGATCTGTCCGCGATCGAGCATCGTAAAGATTTTGATGTAGCTTGCCGCATCCTCGTCGCTCGTGTTTAGCCAAAATTGGTAGAACCTGTACGGCGACGTGTAACTCGCACTTAGCCAGATGTTTCCGCTTTCTGTTTTGCCGAATTTGGTGCCATCGGCCTTCTTGATCAGCGGACAGGTCAGTGCGTACGCTTCGCCTCCTAACTTCCTGCGAATCAGTTCAGTACCTGTCGTAATGTTGCCCCATTGGTCGCTTCCGCCGAGTTGCAGTCGACAGTCCATCGCCTCGAACAGATGCAGAAAGTCGTAGCCCTGAACGAGTTGGTATGTAAACTCGGTGAACGACATCCCTTCGCCTTCGCCGTCGAAACGTTTTTTGACCGAATCTTTGGCCATCATATAGTTGACTGTCAGTAGTTTGCCTATGTCGCGAATAAACTCCAGGAAGCCCATATCGCGCATCCAGTCGTAGTTGTTGACCATTGCGGCGGCGTTCGGCTCATCGCTCTCGAAATCAAGTAGTTTTGCCAACTGGGCCTTGATGGCTTCTTGATTGTGCCGTAGCGTTGTCTCGTCTAACAGATTGCGTTCCAGCGACTTGCCGCTTGGGTCACCGATCATTCCCGTAGCCCCTCCGACCAGCGCTATCGGTTTGTGCCCGCAACGTTGGAAGTGCTTGAGTATCATCACACTAACCAGATGCCCAATGTGTAGCGAGTCGGCCGTCGGGTCGATCCCCACATAAGCGGTTCCCATCCCTTTGGCCAGATATTCTTCGGTTCCCGGCGTGAGGTCGTGGATCATTCCTCGCCAGCGCAGTTCTTCTACAAAATTCATTTTCAGTTGGTTACAGTTGTTTATTCGAGTTCCAGTTCCAGCGTTTTGCGGAACAGATTTATTTCCGGATTTTGGTCGGTCAGGTGCTTTAGTTTGTCTTCGACCTTTATCGGCTTCGTGGTTTTAATACTCTCATCTACAGTTACTTCAAGTTCAATCGTGCCTTTCACACCGGCAGTTTTTGCCAGCAGTTGCAACAGCTCCGTGCGTTGCCTCAGTAGTTCCTCGCGTTGGGCTTCCGATGCCACCCTGACGCCGACCCGGTTGCCCTCGACCTGCATCGTTTCGAACGCTCCTGCCATTCGCGGGCGCCCGGCGGTTAATCCGGCGATGAATTCTGCCTTCCCTGCTTCGATTTTCGCCTGAGACTCAGGGTCTATGGGCGACGGTGCTTCTTCGGAGGTGGGCGCCGTGGTCGTGCCACCGGAACCATTCATTATCTCTGCGAGCGGCTTTCCTGAGATCCCTGTAAACGAAGGAGTTGACACAGTTTCAGGTTTTTGAACAGCCGTTGGTTCGGGAGTCGGTTTGGCTGCTGGCTCCGGTGCCGGCGATGGAGCCGCTTCAGCTTTTGGCGCCGACACAGACACAGGAACAGGCGCCGACACAGGCTCAGGTTTAGTTGTTTCCGGTAAGTTAACAGTCTTGGTTACAGTATTTTGTCCTCCCAGCCCACAAAGCTTCATCAGCGCCAGTTCGACCAACAGTCGTTGGTTCGTGGCGACACGTATCTTGGCATCCAGCTCGGTCAGCAGCGCGATCCCGCTGAACAGAAATTCGACCTCCGATCTCGCGGCTTGAGCTTTGTACCTATCCAGTAACGAACCCGTAACATCAAGTAACTCAGCCGTTGCTGGTTCTCGCGCTACCAGCAGATCTCGCAAATGCGAACTGAGCCCGGCCATAAAAGTCTGCCCTGAGAATCCCTGCGACAACACCCGGTCGAACATCAGAAGCGCTGCCGCATAGTCGCCCGCAAGCACCTGATCCACAGCACCGAAGTAAGTGTCGTAATCGAGAATATTCAGCGACGCCGCAACATCTTTATACCGTAGCTCAGTGCCACAAAACGACACCGCCTTGTCCAGCATCGACAGCGCATCACGCATCCCTCCGTCGGCCTTTCGCGCGATCAGGTTCAGCGACTCTTCGTCGTATTTAACACCCTCGGTGTCAGCAATGTACTTCATATACTCCACTCCGTCCGCCACGCGTATCCGGTTGAAATCGAAGATCTGACACCTCGACAGTATCGTCGGTATAATCTTGTGCTTTTCGGTGGTCGCAAGTATAAATATTGCGTGCGCGGGTGGCTCTTCCAGCGTCTTGAGAAACGCATTGAACGCCGCCGCCGATAGCATATGCACCTCATCTATTATATAGACGCTGTACCGCCCCACTTGCGGCGGGATGCGCACCTGATCGGTCAGCGAGCGAATATCTTCCACAGAGTTGTTCGACGCCGCATCCAGTTCGTGTATATTGAACGAGCGCCCCTCATCGAAACTGCGACACGATTCACACTCGCCGCACGCTTCCAGCACTCCCGCCCCTGCCGCAACTCCCGCCCCGTCGGCTATCTCTCGCGGATTCAGACAGTTGATCGCCTTCGCAAAGATCCTCGCACAGGTCGTCTTTCCCACTCCCCTTGGGCCGCAAAACAGATACGCGTGCGCCAGTTGGCCTCGCGAGATTGCATTTTGCAGTGTGGCTGTGATGTGGTTTTGGCCCACCACCGACCGGAAGGTGGCTGGCCTGTACTTTCGCGCTGAAACTATGAAATTCTCCATCAGGCTACAAAAATAGCAAAATTATTCCTATCTTCACCCGATGGAAAACATTTCGAATGTCGACTTTGCGTTTGCTCCTTCGCCTCTTGGCGAGTTGTTGGTTGCTGCGAATCCCCGCGGCCTTTGCGCTCTCTACTTCGCCGATGACCGGGAGCGTGCTCTGGCTGCTGTGCGTAAACTTTTTCCCTGCGCCGAGTTCACCGAGCGTTCTACCCCTTTGATTGAGAAGGCTCTGGCTGCTGTCACTGCCGACACTGACGCCGACCTGCCTTTGCACCTTGTCGGGACGCCGTTTCAGGTTGCCGTTTGGTTGACTCTGACCGAGATTTCTCGCGGACAGACAACGAGTTACGGTGAGATTGCTCGCAGGGTTGGGCGGCCTAAGGCTGTTCGTGCTGTTGGTTCTGCCGTCGGGGCGAATCCTGTTTCCGTTGTCGTTCCTTGCCATCGTGTTATCCGCTCCGATGGTGGTATCGGTGGTTATGCCGGTGGGTTGGATCGTAAACGTAAGTTGTTGAAGGCCGAAGGTATAGCTATATAAAAACAGAAAATCGAGACGATATCCCATCGCTTCGATTCCCTTAACTAACCTAAAACTACTAACCTTTATGAAACTCGTTGATAGAATTTCTTGGTGCAAAGGTATGTGAAAAAATATTACGAAACAATTAATTCTTAAAAAAAATTAAAAATTTTTTAAAAAAACTTAATATAGGCGATTTCGTAGCCGTTTTGTGGTTGGTTTGAAAAAAATGCTTACCTTTGCGTCCCTACCGAAATTATGCCCGGATGGCGGAATTGGTAGACGCGTTGGTCTCAAACACCAATGACCGCAAGGTTGTGCCGGTTCGATCCCGGCTCCGGGTACAGCGAAAGCGCCAGCTGCGAGGTTGGCGCTTTTTTGATATAGCCTAAAAACCACTACACGATGAAGAATCTGATAATTATTGCTTGCCTTATGGTGACCTCCGCGATGGCAACACCTGCGTGGACCGTTCAGCCCGACGTTGTCGAGAGTACGATCGCCGAACTCGTAGCCAAAACCGCTGCCCAAAACCCGGCCCAAAACCCGGCCCAAACCCCCGACCAGAAGGCCCGAATCGACTCTGGCGTCCGCGGTATCGCCCGTCTGTGGCAGGAGCAGGACGGTAGTGACGAAGCTTTCAGAACCTTCTGCCTCGAAAATTACATCTCCGATCCCGCCGAACGCCGCACCGTTTTCCTCAGGATCAGCGACTACCTCGAGGCCTTGGACGGTAACTTCGCTCGTATGTCCGAACGACTGGATTGGCACGTGACCCTCGCTACCGGGCCGATTCTTCCTGTCGATTATATGTTCTCGTCTCTTTCGCCTCGCGCGCACTTGACCGAGGATCTGTACAACTCTAAGATCGCCTTCTACATCGCTCTTAATTTTCCCAAACTTTCTCTTGCTCAGAAAGAATCTCTCGGCGAGGACCGCCTTGCTTGGGCTTATGCTCGCCTCGGGGATTGGTTCACTGCTCGTATCCCGACCCACGTCCGCCTGCTCAATGCGGAGGTTAGTAACGCTGCCGACCGTTACATCGACTCCTATAATATATATATGGGTTCGCTTCTGAACCCCGCCGGCGTGAAGGCTTTTCCCTCGGATATGATCCTGTTGAGCCATTGGAACCTTCGCGATGAGATCAAGGCTAATTACAACAAAGGTCCCGCCGGATTGGACAAACAGCGTACTGTTTACGAGGTGATGAAACGCATCATCGGCCAGGACATCCCGCGCGAAGTGATCGACTCCGGCGCCTTCGATTGGAACCCTTACTCCAACACCCTCTTCAAAGACGGCATCCCGGCCTCCTTCACTCCCGAATCGCCCGCTCGTTACCAGAAGATGTTGGATAACTTCCACGCCCAGCAGCGCATCGACACCTACACCGGCGACACTTACCTCGACCGTAAGTTCGACGACGAGATGGAGATGGCACTCTCCGACGTCGAGGCTCTGTTCGACGACTTCCTCTCCGCTCCGGAGCTCAAAGCCGTCGGCGCCATCATCTCTTCTCGCCTTGGCCGCCCTCTGGAGGCTTTCGACATTTGGTACGACGGATTTAAACCCCGTGCCGACCTCGACACCGAGGCTCTCGATGCCCGCCTCCGGGCGATGTATCCCGACGCCTCGGCGATGGAGGCCGATTTGAATAATATTCTTATCACTCTTGGTTACTCTCCCGAGCGCGCCGCCTACCTGACCGATAAAATCGCCGTCGACCCAGCTCGCGGTTCGGGCCACGCTGCCGGGGCTTCGATGAAGGGTCAGAAGGCCCGCCTTCGCACCCGTATTCCTGCCGGTGGGATGGATTACAAGGGTTACAACATCGCTGTCCACGAGTTCGGCCACAACATCGAGCAGACCATCTCGCTTTACGACGTCGATTACTACTTGCTGAACGGCGTTCCCAACACCTCTTTCACCGAGGCACTGGCTTTTGTTTTCCAGAAGCGCGACCTCGAGATCCTCGGCATCACCGACTCCGACCCTCAGCGCGCCCGGATGGATTTGTTGGACAAGGTCTGGAGCCTTTACGAGATTGCTGGCGTTTCGGTGCTCGACATCGAGGTGTGGAAATGGCTCTACGCCAACCCTTCCGCCTCCGCTTCCGAATTGCAGCAGGCCGTGCAGCGCATCGCCAAAGATGTTTGGAACCGTTACTTCGCTCCCGTGTTCGGCATTAGAGACGAGCCCGTCCTCGCCATCTACTCCCATATGATCGGTTACCCGCTCTACTTGTCGGCTTACGCTTTCGGGCAGATCATCGAGTTTCAGTTGGAGAACCACTTTGCCGACCGCGACTTCGCTTCGGAGGTCGACCGCATCTTCCGCCTCGGGCGCCTCACTCCCAACGTCTGGATTGAGCAGGCGACCGGCCAGCCCCTCAGCGCCGAACCCATCCTCGAGAACTTAAGAAATATTCTTCAATGAAAAGAATTATCTTCGCCTCGTTGCTTACCCTCGCCGCATTTTCGTTGTCCGCTCAAGTGCTTCCCGCTCAGCCGAGACGCACCGATGAGGCGATGAATCGTTGGCGTGGTCACGGGCTCGGACAGTTCGTCCATTGGGGCCTTTACTCGATTCCTGGCGGCCAGTGGAACGGCAAAACTTACACCGGTGCCTCCGAGTGGATCCGTTCCTGGGACGGGATGCCGAACGAGGATTACGACAACCTCTACAAACAGTTCGACCCCAAACACTTCGACGCCGCACAATGGGCCCGGCAGGCCAAAGATATGGGGGCCGGTTACGTAATCTTCACCACCAAACACCACGACGGTTTCTGTATGTGGCCCAGCCGCTTCTCCGACTACACCGTTGCCAACACTCCCTACAAAGAAGACGTGGTGAAACAGGTGGTCGACGCCTATTCCGCCGAGGGTATCGACGTTCACCTCTACTTCTCGGTTATGGATTGGAATCAGGGCGGTTGGCTCTACTCGCCGCCGAAAACCGACGAGGAACGGGTCCGCTGGGAGGAGTTCAAACAGTTTACCCGTAACCAGTTGCTCGAGCTGTTGGATAATTACCCTCAGATCAAGGGTCTGTGGTTCGACGGGACTTGGGACGCATCCTGGATCGCCGAGTGGGAATTCGCTCGCGACCTCGAAACGGAGATTCGCACCAAAAGCCCCGGTATCATCATCGGCAGCCGCTTTCGCGCCGACGCACAGGGCTTCCGCCACCACGACGCCGACGGCAACCTTATCGGCGACTACGACCAGACCTGGGAACGCGACATCCCTACCTCTGCCGACCAACTGCGCGGTAACGATTGGGATTGTTGTATGACCATCGCCGAGAACGGTTGGGGCTATACTAAGAATCACACTTCTTACCAGAAGAGTCCTTTCGAGTTGATAAGTATGATCTCCGAGTGTAACTCGATGGGTGGAAACTTCGTGCTCAACTTCGGGCCCGATGGAAACGGAGTCATACGCCCCGAGGAGTGCCTCATCGCCTCCGAGATCGGCCGCTGGATGGCTGTCTACGGCGAGGCTGTTCGTGATACGGAGCCTGCCGCCGACATCCGTAAACAGGGCTGGGGATTTATGACCCGTAAGGGCGACCGGCTCTTCCTCCACGTTTACAACCGCCCGATCAACAACATCCTTCGCATAGAGTTCGGGCGCAAAACCTACGTCCCGGGAGTGGTGGTTATGTTGAAGGACGGCAGCAGATTGCACGTCACCGATGCCGGACGCAACAAACAGAACGCCCGCCTGTTCAACCTCCACCTGCCTCCCGCCGCCGACACCCCCGACGGGCCGTTCGTCGTGGAGGTCGAGCTGGTTGACAACACCGGCGAGGGCGACGCATATCAACAAGCAAATACCTGATCGTTATGAAGAAAATACTTATCATCGCACTATTGGCTATGACCGCCACGATCGCACAGGCAAAGAAACCGTTGCCGTACCAGGACCCCGCGCTGCCCGTCGAGGAACGCGTGGCCGACCTTGTGGGCCGAATGACGCTCCACGAGAAAGTCTCCCAACTCACCCAGTTGACCCTCGGGCTGAACACCAACGTGAACAACATCAACGACCCCACGGAGACCGTTCCCGGGGAGATCGGGTCGGTAATCTTCTTCGGCGAAGACCCGGCGGTTCACAACTCTTTGCAGCGTAAAGCTATGGCCACTCGTCTCGGTATTCCCGTTCTGTTCGGGTTCGACGTTATCCACGGCTTCCGCACGGTTTACCCCATTTCGCTGGCTCAGGCTGCTTCGTGGAACCCCGCTCTGGTCGAGGCTGCTTGTGCTATGGCTGCTCGCGAGGCTCGGGCTTCGGGCGTGGCTTGGACATTCTCGCCGATGATCGACATCGCTCGTGACGGCCGTTGGGGCCGCATCTCCGAGGGTTACGGCGAGGATCCATACACCAACTCTGTCTTCGCGGTCGCTTCCGTGCTGGGTTATCAGGGTTACGATCCGCTCGACCTTTCCGCTGCCGACCGCGTTGCCGCTTGCCTGAAACACTACGTCGGATACGGCGCTTCCGAGGCCGGACTGGATTACGCCTACACCGAGATCTCCGACCAGACCCTATGGGACACCTACCTGCCTCCCTACAAGGCGGGCATCGAGGCTGGCGCGGCTACCGTTATGAGTTCGTTCAACGACGTCAGCGGCACTCCCACTACCGCCAGTAACTACCTTCTGACCGAAATTCTCAAACAGCGCTGGGGCCACGACGGGTTCGTGGTTTCGGACTGGGGTTCGATAGGACAGCTTATCAATCAGGGCGTTGCGGTGGACAACAAGGAGGCTGCGATGAAGGCTTTCAACGCCGGGGTCGAGATGGATATGGTCAGCGATGCCTACCTGCCCCACCTGCCCGCGCTGATCGAGGAGGGTAAGGTCTCGATGGCTGCCGTGGACGAGGCTGTTGCCCGCGTGCTTCGCCTGAAGTTTCGTCTCGGGCTGTTCGAACGCCCGTTGGTGCCCGAAACCACGGAGGACGAGCGCTACCTCTCTCCCGAAAGCCGCCGCGTTGCCGAGCAGTTGGCCGCCGAGTCGATGGTGCTTCTCAAGAACGAAAGCGCCGAGCAGGGACAAGGCGCCGTACTGCCTTTACACACTGCCACCGATGCCTCGCCGAGCACTGTTCGAAAGATCGCGCTCATCGGCCCGATGGTCGAAGGCGACACTCACCTGTTGGGTTCGTGGTCGCCCCACGGTCGGGAACAGGATGTGACGGGGATTCTGGAGGGTATGCGCGCCGAGTTCGCGGGCCGGGCCGAGCTTCTGACTGCCGCGGGTTGTGACTTCGACGGCGACGACCGCTCCGGGTTCACCTCTGCCGTTGCCTCTGCCCGGCAGGCCGACGTCGTGGTTCTGTGCCTCGGCGAACAGAAGGGTTG
>DBDI01000022.1 GCA_002293505.1 Alistipes sp. UBA936
TACCCGGTTAAGTGCCGCGCCCATAAAAACGGCCTAACTTCCGATTGGACAACGGTTTACCTCTACGTCGCCAACCAACTCCCTCAACCCTACAACGCACAGATAGAGGAGGAAAAGGAAACCGCTACCGTCGAAGACGAATTGACCGAATAAGTCGACATATCCGAACACAACAGAAGGCCCGCCTGAGGGCGGGCCTTCTGTTGTGCGTATCCTAAGCCGCTGTGGCCGAAGCAACCACCGGCCCAGCGACCTACCTACTCGTCCTTATCCTCTTCGGTGTAGGATTTCAGGAGTTTGTCCTGAACGTCGGCAGGAACCTGCTCGTAGCTCTGGAACTTCATCGTGTACGAAGCGCGGCCGGAAGTCAACGACGAGAGAGTGGTCGAGTAACGGTACAACTCAGCCAAGGGCACGCTGGCGACGAGGCGGTCGAAGCCCTTGTCCGAAGACATACCCTGGATCATAGCGCGGCGGTTTTGCAAGTCTGACATCACATCGCCCATCTTGTCGCTCGGCACAAGAACCTCCACGGTGTAGATCGGCTCCATAATCTTCGGCCCGGCGTTTTTGAACGCCTCGCGGAAAGCGTTGCGGCCCGCCAGTTTGAACGAAATTTCGTTCGAATCCACCGGGTGCATCTTACCGTCGTAAACCACCACGCGGATGTCGCGAGCGTAGGAGCCCGTCAGCGGGCCCTCCTCCATCTTCTCCATAATCCCCTTGAGGATTGCGGGCAGGAACCGCGCGTCGATGGCGCCACCTACGATCGAGTTGTAGAACTGCAGCTTGCCGCCCCACTCCATCTCGTACTCCTCCTTGCCTTTCATCGAAACTGCGATCTCCTTGCCGCCGATCTTGTACTTGGTCGGCTCGTCGATTCCTTCGTAGTAGGGTTCGATGACGATATGCACCTCGCCGAATTGACCCGCGCCGCCAGATTGTTTCTTGTGGCGGTAGTCGGCCTGTGCGACCTTGGTTATCGTCTCGCGGTAGGGGATCTTGGGCGCGAAGTATTCGATCTCCATTTTGTTCTCGTCGGCCAGACGGCGCTTGAGGATGTTCAAATGGTGCTCGCCCTGACCCTGAATGATATTCTGCTTGAGTTCCTTGGAGTAAGCGACGAGAATCGTCGGGTCTTCGTACTTACACTTGTTGAGAAGTTCTCCCAGTTTTTCGTCTTCGCCCGTCTTGACGGCCTTCACCGCCGCACGATAGCGGGGTTCGGGGAAGAGCATCGGTTCGATCTCCACGGCGCCTCCCGCCGAAAGAGTGTCGTTGGTCTTGGTGCCTTTCAACTTGACGGTGCAACCAATGTCGCCGGCGCACATCTCGGTCACCTTCACGCGGTTCTTACCCGCCACGGCGAACAGTTGCGAGATCTTCTCCTTGTTTCCTGTACGAACGTTTGTCAACTCGGCGCCCTCGGTGAGCTTGCCGCGCACCACTCGGAAGTAACTGATCTCGCCGAGGTGGCTTTCGATTGCGCTCTTGAAAACGAAGATCACGGGAGGCGCAGTCGGGTCGGCAACCACGTCCCCACCCTTGGTATCCTTCAGCGGCATTGCGATCTGAGGGTTGGGTGCGACGTTGATAATAAATTCCATCAACCGCTTGGTTCCGATATCTTTTTTCGCCGAGGCGCAGAAAATAGGCATCACGGCCCGGTGAGCGATGCCGAGGCGCAAACCAGCGCGAATGTCATCCTGGGTGAGCGTACCTTTTTCGAAGTAGAGTTCCATCAGCGCTTCGTCGTGCTCGGCGGCGGCCTCGACCAACTCCTGGTTAAGGGCTGCGGCCTGCTCGGCATACTCGGCGGGGATGTCCAATTCCTCGCGCGTACCGTTGTCGTCCTTGAAGCGATACATCTTCATCATCAACACGTCCACGAACGCATTGAACCCTGTCCCCGGATTCACCGGAAACTGCACCAGCACGGGTTTCACGTGAGCCGCGGCGCGGATACTTTCGATAGTCGAGTCCCAAGTGGCCTTCTCGTGGTCGAGCTGGTTGACCACACCGATCAGGGGTTTGCCGAGAATTTCGGAGTATCGTTGCTGAATCTCGCTACCGGCTTCGAAACCGCTTTGGGCGTTAAACAACATCACCCCGACGTCGGCCACCTTGAAGCCTGAGAACAACCCACCGCAAAAGTCGTCGCTACCCGGCACGTCGATGATGTTGAGTTTGCGGTTCATAAACTCGGTGTAGAGTATGGTCGAGTAGATCGAGCGCTTGTACTCGTGTTCCAGATCGGTGTTGTCCGACAGGGTGTTTTCGCCCTCGACCGTTCCGCGCCTGTCGATGACTTTTCCTTCGTAGGCCATCGCTTCGGCCAGGGTGGTTTTGCCGGAGCCCGGGGCCCCGATAAGCACAATGTCGCGAATGTCTTTTGTTTCGTAGGTTTTCATATTCAGGTAGTGTTTTTAGGTTTCGAGCGATAAAGATAATAAAAATTTCTATTCGTGGTGATAGGGTTCGTTGTTTAGGATGGAAAAAGCGCGGTAGAGTTGCTCGGCGAAGATTGCGCGGACGATCTGGTGGGAGAAGGTCAGAGGCGAGAGCGACAACAGCTCGTTAGCACGCGCCCTCACGGCGTGAGAGAATCCAAACGCCCCACCCACCACAAAGCACAAGCGTCGACCGCCCTGAACCAGGCGGCGCTGCAACCAAGAGGCGAACTGCAACGAGGTGAACGCCGCCCCCTTGTCATCCAACAGTACCACCCAATCGCCCTGAGCCAGCTGCTTCATCAGCGCCTTTTCGTCCGGCACCACGACCACTGCAAAGCGCGCGTAATGCGAAATCCGCCGGGAGTACATCTCCACCAGCGATGCGATCTGGGCGCTGTCGGTCTTCCCGATGACGATCAGGTCGATGCTCATAGGTCGGTGTTCCACTCGCCGTCAGCGCCGCTGTAGACCACAGGTCGCAGGGAGTCGGCGGTCTTCATCCACTCGTAGGCCTTGTACATATTGTATCCATTACCGATGGAGGCGCCGATGGCCCAGCCGACGACATTGGCGCGATTGCGATTGCGGTAGTACATCGTCCGCTGGCGTTCGATCACTTCGGCCACCTGCGTCGGGTCGTTCGGCACCAGATCCTCGACTGCCGCGCAATCGACTATAAGAGTGCCCTTACGTTCATACTCGTCGTACACGCTCTTGGGCTGCGGGCCGGAGAGAAAAACCGCCCCCTGTAGAGACTCGGGAGTCCACAACGAGGCAGTACCAAAGCCCATACGAAACGGGACGTACTCCTCTACCCGACCGTTATGCCTCAGAGTCATCACCCCGCGGTAGAGGGCTGGATTCTTGGCCGTGTATTGGAAGCGCTGCGTGCCCATCACCTTGTTATAGAAGCGGATGGTGTCGGCGCTGCGCCCGGGGATCACCGCCTCGGTGGAGAAATAATCTTTCAGCGCTCCCGTCGGGTCGTAGACGTCGTAGCCGAGCGTAACCTTTTCGGGAAAGTTGAACCCGTTCACCACCACCACGGCAAGGTCGACCACATTGTCGCGCACATACTCGTCGTAATGGCCGGAGATGATCCAGTCGTGGATATGGATGCGGGGCTGCGACCAGATGAAGAAGCCATCGGGAGTACCCTCGCCCACGACGGCTAAAGTGTTGCGGCCCTCGTGCAGCAGGTGGGTGACCGAAGCCTCGAACTCAGCCGGAGTACCGTTCACCGTCAGGGAGAACC
Source organism: Alistipes sp. UBA936 (assembly GCA_002293505.1). GTDB lineage: Bacteria > Bacteroidota > Bacteroidia > Bacteroidales > Rikenellaceae > UBA940. The sequence goes on from DBDI01000022.1 coordinate 3,709, forward strand.
GCTCGTCGAAGGCAGGGTTGCGGACGTAGATCTCGCGATCGAGCCACAGGGCGGGAATCTCAACCTCAGCCACGCCGTCGCGAAACATAAGCCCACGGTAGTATTTCGACCCTGCAAGGCGACCGGCATCGGCCTCGCCGCGAATATCGTAACTGATGAACTCCGCACGCGGCAACGCCTCCTGCGCCGACGAGACAAACGCACAGAGGACCGCGCAAATCAATACAAGTACTCTCATTGCGCAAATCTACAAAATTTCAGTTATCTTTGCAAAATGATACGAACAACACGAACAACGGTGGCCGAAGCTCTGGGGGGCGGAGGCAAAGATGGGAAGGGGAATGGAGTCGGGGAGGAGGTAACGATCAAAGGCTGGGTGAGAACCAAGCGAGGAAACAAAAACGTAGCCTTCATAGCGCTGAACGACGGCTCGACCATAAATAATATACAGATAGTTGCCGATGCCACAGCATTCCCCGAAGAACTGCTGGCGAGGATAACCACCGGAGCGTGCATACGTGCGACGGGTACGCTGGTGGATAGTCAGGGAGCGGGTCAGAGCGTGGAGGTGCAGGCGCGCGAAATAGATATCTACGGCGAGGCCGACCCAGCTGACTATCCCTTGCAGAAGAAGGGCCACAGTCTGGAGTTCCTGCGCGAGATTGCCTATCTGAGGCCGAGGACAAATACTTTCGGTGCCGTGCTACGGGTGCGCCACGCAATGGCCTACGCTATTCACAAATATTTCAACGACAACGGCTTCTACTATCTGCACACTCCCCTGATCACAGCCAGCGACGCAGAAGGTGCCGGGGCGATGTTCCAGGTGACGACACTCGACGTGAGCGCACCGCCGCGAACGGAAGAGGGCAAGGTGGACTACTCGCAGGACTTCTTCGGCAAGCATACATCGCTGACGGTTTCCGGGCAGTTGGAGGGCGAGCTCGGAGCTTTGGCCTTAGGGCAGATCTACACCTTCGGCCCGACATTCCGTGCAGAGAACAGCAACACCCCCAGGCATCTGGCAGAGTTCTGGATGATCGAGCCGGAGGTCGCATTCTACGAACTGGAGGACGATATGAACCTCGCCGAGGACTTCCTGAAATACCTGATACGCTACGCGCTGGAGAACTGTGCGGACGACCTGGCGTTCCTCGAAAAGATGTATGACGAAGAGCTCACCGCGCGTCTGCGAGGCATCGTCGAGAACGACTTCGTGAGGCTGGACTACACCGAGGGAATCGAGATCCTCAAGGCCTCCGGACAGAAGTTCGAGTTCCCGGTCGCCTGGGGTCTCGACCTGCAAAGCGAACACGAACGATATCTGGTGGAGAAACATTTCAAGAAGCCCGTGATTCTTGTGAACTACCCCGCCTCCATCAAGGCTTTCTATATGAAGCAGAACGAGGACGGCAAAACCGTTCAGGCGATGGATGTGCTGTTCCCGCGCATCGGCGAGATCATCGGTGGCTCGGTGCGCGAAGAGAGCTACGCAAAACTCAAAGCCAAGATCGACGCCGAAGGAATGGACGAAAAGGAACTGTGGTGGTATATGGATACCCGCCGATGGGGCTCGGCTCCGCACGCCGGCTTCGGACTGGGCTTCGAGCGACTGATCCTGTTCGTAACAGGAATGGCAAACATACGCGACGTGATACCATTCCCAAGAACCCCGAAAAACGCCGAATTCTAACACACAAAGTGATCGACCTCTCACAGAGCCAACTACTGAGGCAGCAACAAACCCTCTCCCCGCAGCAGATCCAGATGATCAAGCTGCTGGAACTCCCCACCCTGCAACTCGAACAACGAATCAAACAGGAGATCGAGGAGAACCCGGTACTGGAAGAGGAGGAACGCAACGAGGAAGAGGAAAACGAAGAGGGCCCAAAGGAGATCTCGGTCGAGGAGTATATAAAGGAAGATGACACCCCGAGCTACAAAACTAAGGCGAACAACTACTCCAAGGACGACAAACAACTCACCCCGACTATCTCGGGCAGCAAATCGCTGCACGAGTATCTGCTCGAACAGTTGGGCTACAAGAACCTCAGCGAGCGGGAGATGACCCTCGCGCGGTTCCTTGTGGGCAGCATCGACGACGACGGATACCTGCGCCGCGACCTTGACGCCGTGGCCGACGACATATCGTTTATGCTCTCCATCGAGACCGACGAGGACGAACTGGAACAGGTGCTCTATGTGATCCACGAACTGGAACCTGCCGGTATCGGTGCCCGCGACCTGCAGGAGTGCCTTGTGCTACAACTCGAAAGCCTCTCCGGAGAGACGCGCCAGCGGCAAATGGCGATGAAGATCCTCACACACTACTTCGACGAGTTCGCCAAGAAGCACTTCGAGAAGCTGATGGCACGTCTGGGAATCGAGGACGAAGAGGAGTTCCGAGAGGTGATGGAGGAGATTATGCATCTCTCGCCGCGGCCCGCAAACCTCTACGACGGAGGCGGAACCCAAACCATACCGTACGTCACGCCCGACTTCCTGCTCGATGTACAGGATGGGGAATTTACGCTCAAGCTCAACTCGTGGAACATCCCCGAGATCCGAGTCAGCAAGCGATATCTCGATATGCTGCGTTCGATGCAGGGAGGCAAAGCAACCACCGAAACCGAAAAAGCAACGCTGCAATTCGTCAAGGGCAAGATCGACTCGGCAAAGTGGTTCATTCAGGCCATCCAACAACGCCACGACACGCTGATGAGAACGATGACCGAGATACTCGACTACCAGCGAGAGTATTTCCACAGCGGCGACAAGAGCGACCTGCGACCAATGATCCTCAAAGACATAGCCGAACGAACGAAGCTCGATGTGTCGACCATCTCGCGAGTGGTGAACAGCAAATATGTACAGACGCGCTGGGGGGTGATCCTGCTGAAGGAGCTCTTCTCGGAGGCGATGGCGACGGAGGACGGAGGCGAGGTTTCGTCCCACGAAATCAAGCAGATACTGCGCGACTGCATCGAGGCTGAAAATAAGCGCCACCCAATTAAGGACGAAACACTGATGGAAATTCTCAACGCAAAAGGGTACAGGATCGCCCGCCGAACCGTGGCCAAGTATCGCGAAATGCTGGGAATCCCCGTCGCAAGATTACGTAAAGAACTATGAGTCGGAACGCCGACGGCGATTAAATTTTAGGTTATGAAGTATATTATTCGGTCAATCAAATACCTCGCGAAATTGGTCGTCCTGTTGGGTGTGATTTTCGTGTTGATGCAGTTGAGCGGCACGTCGACACTTGGTGCCGAGGGTGGTTTCGCTGCGTTTTGGGAACAGTTTTTCGGCTCGATGAAGGGTCGACTGTTCGCCGCGGCGGTTGTGGTTTGGAGCGCTGTCTACCCTCACGTAGAGTATGTTCGGCGCCACTCTGGATACGACCTCGGCAAACGTAAGGACGCCATTATCAAGGCTTTCGAGGCGGGCGGGATGATTCCTGCGGAAGTGGAAACGGGGGCAGCGGCGGGCGAGCGGATGGTTTTTCGCGGCGCAAGTTTTCTTCGCCGTTTGTGGTGGCTGGGCGAGGATCGGGTCACGCTGACTCGCTCTGCGTCAGGTGGTTTCGAAATCGAGGGTCCTCGCCGATTCGTCAGCGAGGCGCAACACAGAATTCCAAGATATGTCGAGAATGAAAATGAATAGATGGCTACGAGGCGGGAGCAGGGGCGGGATTCGGATTTGGCTCGTTTCGGCGGCGGCATTGCTCGTCGTCGGCGGGGCTACGGCTGCGTACAAGGCCGATTTCAAACTGGGCCAAAACATCGAAATGGTGGTCGCAATGATGCGCGGCATCTGGCTGTATTACGTTGACCCTGTGGATGCTACGACGCTCGGTAAAGACGCCGCGGCCGGTATGGTTCGCTCGTTGGACCCCTACTCCGAGTTGATCCATTCCGACGATCAGGGCGACTTCGAATTGATGACCACGGGTAAATACGGCGGCATCGGTGCGGTGATTCGACAGCACGGCGAATGGGTGCAAGTAGCTGAACCTTACGCAGGTACGCCTTCCGCCCGAGCCGGACTCGAAATCGGCGACGTTTTTCTCGAAGTGGCCGGTCGTGACGCCCACGGTATGACCACGGCGGAGGTTTCGACGGCTCTCAAAGGCGAGGTCGGAACCGAGGTTACGATCCGTGTGCGAAAGTTCTATACGGGTGAAGAACAAACACTTACACTTACTCGCCAAGTGATCGCCCTGCCCGCCGTGCCCTACTATGGCATTCTGCACGGCGTCGGCGCCCGCGACAGCATCGGGTACATCCATCACAGCGAATTTACCGAAGGGTCAGCAGACGATTTCCGAACCGCACTTGGTAATCTTAAAGCACAAGGAGCCAAGGCATTGGTGCTCGATTACAGGAGCAACGGCGGCGGCATTATGCAGGAGGCGGTGAAGGTGCTCTCCTACTTCGTGCCGCGCGGAACCGAGGTCGTTAGTATGCGAGGCCGAGGCGAGGGAACGAACCGCAGCTATCGTACTACCAGCGAGCCTCTTGACTCACATATTCCAATTGTCGTTCTGGTCGATGATCGGTCGGCATCTGCGGCAGAGATCGTCGCCGGGGCGCTGCAAGACCTCGACCGCGCCGTGCTGATCGGCCAACGAACATTCGGCAAAGGGCTGGTTCAGAGTACGTTGCCTCTCGGGTACGACTCGGCGCTCAAGATCACCACGGCCAAGTATTACATCCCAAGCGGTCGGTGCATTCAGGCTATCGACTACTCGCATCACGAGGACGAAAACGGCCAACCGATGGCTGCCAGCAGACGCGCGATCCCCGACTCTTTGATTCAGGAATTCCACACGGCCGGAGGACGAAAAGTGTATGACGGCGGTGGCGTGATGCCCGACATTCGCATTGAACCTCAATATAATAGCCGCTTCGCGATCGTGGCGTACGGCAAGGGCTACATTGACGATTTTGCCGACCAGTGGAACCTGCGAAATCGCGAATCGCGCGACGTTGTGCCTGGGGTTTTCGAGCTATCGGAGCAGGATTATGCCGAGTTCGTTGAGTTCCTCGCCGACAAGGACCTGGAGTACGAATCGGCCTCGAAACAAGCGCTGACAACCCTGCGTCAAAATGCTGAGTACGAGCGATATATGACGCCTGAATTAAAGGCTCAGTTGGATGCCATTGGGGCGGCCCTGCGGGATGACAACGCGACCGGTGTGGCGCTCTATCGCGAGGAACTGTCCGATTTGATCGAGAGTGCGATCGTGCTGCGGCGGCATCATTCGGCCGGAGTCGCAGCGCACGCAATGGTCGACGATCCTGACATTCACGAAGCAGTCAAAGTACTCAACGACAGAGCGTTGTACGACGAAATCCTGACACAGAAAGACACCGACCGAAAGTGAAAGAGCGAGGGGGCGCAGTCATCAGGGAGCGTGGGGCGGCCTTAAACGAGCGGCCGGCCGTCGGCGAAAAGGGTGCGGTCATCCGTGAGCGGCTGCAAACCGTACTGAAAGCGGCGATGAGCCGACAAGGTGCGATCGTTGCCCTATGGGTAGTTTTTATTATCCTGTCGCTCAGTACTTTAGGCAGCGTCGTAAAGCGCCTCCGTGAACGGGAAGAGAATTACGTGCAGCTCTGGGCCTACTCGATGGGACGACTCGGAAACGTTGATTATGACGGAGTTACACGAATGATCCTCGACGAGGGCAACTCCATTCCGTTCATCATTATGAGCGGCCGCGGGATGGAGCTCGAACAGAGCCACCTTGTGAGCGAGCGTATTACCCAAAATCCTCGTCGACTGGAGCGCAAACTCGCCCAGATGGCTAAGGCTAACAAATTCATAGTCATACGGTTGCACGACGGTAGCGAGCACCTGCTCTTTTATGGAAAATCACGTACGCTTGTCCTTTTGACCTACTTTCCGTTCGTTCAGGTTGTGGCTTTCGCATTGCTTTTATGGCTGGGTATCATCACTTTCCGCTCCAGTAAGACCAGCGAACAAAACCGCGTGTGGGTCGGACTGGCCAAAGAGACCGCCCACCAGTTGGGTACCCCCACCAGTTCGTTGCTCGGTTGGGTCGAGTATCTTAAGGACCAATCCGTTGATCAAGAGGCTGTTGCCGAAATGGGTAACGACCTTGCGCACCTGATGAAAGTGATCGACCGCTTCTCCAAGATCGGGTCGGACACACCGCTCGAGGCGGTCAATGTAAACGAGCTTGTGGGCGAGGCTGTGATGTACTTCCGCGGCCGGATTCCACGCAATGTAGAGCTGACTTACAACGGATTAGCTATGGCTCCTGTTCGGGCTCGGATCAATCCCGCGCTGTTCGAATGGGTGGTCGAGAACCTGCTCAAGAACGCTCTCGACGCTCTTCAGGGCCACGGTCGGATCGACGTTCGCGTCCGGCGCGAGGAGCCACATATATATATAGAGGTATCGGACACGGGTAAGGGCATTCCGCGGGCGAATTGGAAGAAGATTTTCGAGCCCGGTTTTTCGACCAAAACTCGCGGTTGGGGCCTTGGACTGTCTCTGAGCCGTCGCGTGGTGGAAGATTACCACAAGGGACGTATCTACGTGGCTGATAGCGAGGTAGGACGTGGAACGACTATGCGGATCGAACTTAAGATGTTGGCCTGATGGAGATCGCCGTTCAGATACTCACACTGCTCCTTGCCGGTTATTTCTGCTGGTTGATCGGTACTTGGCGCGACATCGACCCCGACAATAAACAGTTGATGGACAGGTTCGTGCGCCTTGCTCTCGTGCTTGGCGTTGCTCTCGTCGGTACTGCTGCGGCCAAGGTTTTCGGGCCCGTCGGGCTTGCGGCGGCTGTTGTGGTGACGATTTTGGTGGCGTTCCAGATCGGGTTGCTGAGGGTCGCGGGTGGCGTGACACTGATGCGCGAATTGACCTCGGAGATCGTCGAGGCGAAAAAAAAATACCTCGCCCTTGCGGCAATATTGATAACTGCTCCCGTGCTTCTCTGGTCGGGAAGCAATCCATTGCGTGACCAAATTATGGTATATATCATTGAGGCCGAGTTGGTTGTAGTTTCTGTTTTGTTTCTCACCCGCACCGGCCGCCTGTTTGTGAGGCAAAAAGTTTCTCTTTTGATTTGGTTTTTGTACCTTTGCGCCGTTGAAATTTTCCCCGTCGGCCTGGCCATCGTGCTGGCGGCAAAAAATGCCTGAAATGCTGAAGATCAAAAACCTGTTAGTGTCGCAGCCCGCGCCCGCTATAGTCGAAAAGTCTCCGTTTTTTGAGCTTACACAAAAATATAACCTCCGCTTGGACTACCTTCCGTTCATTCGCGTGGAGGGGGTGAGTACTAAGGAGTTCCGTAGCCAAAGAATTGGAATTCTCGACCACACGGCCATCATTTTCACCAACCGCACCACGATCGACAACTTTTTTCGCATCTGCGAGGAGAGCCGCATCGAGGTGCCCGACCAGATGAAATACCTGTGTTACACGGAGGCTGTGGCGCTCTATCTCCAGAAATACATCGTCTACCGTAAGCGTAAGATCTCGTTCGGCGACGGCACGTTTACTGGCTTTATGGATCTGATTCTCAAGCATAAAACCGAGCGCCTGTTGCTAACCCTCAGCGAGCCTCACAAACCTGAAATTCCTCAGACGCTCGAAAAACTGAAAGTGAAGTTCGACCGCGCGGTGTTGGCTCACACTGTCAGCACCGACCTTGGCGGGGTTGATCTGTCTAAATATCAGATGGTTGTGCTGTACAGTCCGTCGGAGGTGAAGGCGCTGGTCGAGAAACTCGGGCCTGCGGGCAACACAGGTGGCGAGTTGCCTTTGATCGCGACTTTCGGTGACGGGACGACCCGTAAGGCGCTCGACAAAGGGCTTAAAGTCAGCGTAATGGCTCCTACTCCTGAGGCTCCTTCGATGTCGCGCGCGCTCGACATTTTCATCGGCGATTATAACGCCGGCCGGCCGACTCGCGAAGTGGTGTTGCCTCCCGAGAGCAAGGAGGCTGAGGAATTCCTCAAAGCCCACCAGCTCAAAGAGTTGCGCAAGGCGAAGGCGAAGAAAAAAACCACTCCTTCCGCTCCTGGGCCTGCTAAGAATTAGCCATATGTCGGCGTTCCGACTTACGAAATCCGAGCGGTTGTGCTCAACCAAACGCATCGACGCCCTCTTCGCCACGGGTCGCCGCGGGAGCGTGGGGCCACTCAAATATTGTTTCGTTGTTGCGAACGACGCCTCCGAAAAAGGGGCGGCAGAGGGCACCTCAAGGGTTTCAGTGCTGTTCTCAGTTCCCAAGAAATCCTTCAAACGGGCCTGGAAACGCAACCTGATAAAGCGCAGAATGCGTGAGAGTTATCGCCTGAACAAGAGCGATCTCGTGGCCCACCTCGCCGCCGAGGGTCGCCACATCGACCTTGCTCTGATCTGCTCCGTGCCTCCCGCCGCCAAAAACGCTCCCGCCCCCTCGCCTTCGATTCCCGATTACAAGAGTATATCCGATGCTGTCTCAGAGATCCTCTGCCAAATTTCGGCGCGCTGTTAAGGCGGTTAAGTGGGTTGCTGTCAGCCCGTTCGTCGCTCTGATCAAGCTCTACCAGCTCTGCGTCTCGCCCCTGCTCCCTCACTCTTGCCGCTTCACCCCAACTTGCTCAGAATACGCTCTCCAGGCCCTCCGTAAACACGGGCTTCTCCGCGGCTCCTGGCTCGCCGCAAAACGTATCGCTCGTTGCCACCCTTGGGGCGGTTCCGGCTTCGACCCCGTCCCATAATCCCAACCCCGTCGCTAACCTCGCCCCGCTCCTGATCGCCCCCGACCCGTTATTCCAGCGTCGGTCTTTCGGTTATGCTTCCGTAGCGGTGGTATTCGAATGAGATGCTCTGCTCCTTGATGTAGTGTAGTAGTTCGACTCGACCTTCGCGTACCGGTGGTGCGGTAGCTATGTACTTGTCTATCGCCGCAGCGGCTTCGTACATCTGCATCGGAATACGCGAAGAGCAGGTGCGGAAGCGTTCGTATGACTGCATTCCGGCAATGAACCCATCGAGCGACTCGCGCTTCACTCTGTGCCCTGCCTTTTCGAGCGCATCTGCTTTCGGGTCTGTGGCTTCAAGACTGATGTCGAGTGGCGTACCCGCAAGCCGGGCCGCCGTCGCAATCATCTCGGCCTGTTCGAGGGTGTCGTCCAGGAACAGTCTCAGGGCCATACTCCCCAGTGGCAGATAGCGAAACAGGTTTTGCTCGCCATAGAGGTCGTTCACATCGCGCGGGTGGGCAAACTCCCTCTCCCACACCTCGTTGTAGTTAGCCTTCCAATCGGAGCCGTCACCGTTGTCGGCGAAATCGAGGAAGCACGCCACGTAGTTCGGGCCGCCGGCTTTAATCCCTCCGCCGAATGCCGAGAGTTTCATTCCGCCGAACGGTTGTCGGTTGACAATCGCGCCTGTTATTCCGCGGTTGATGTAGAGGTTGCCCGCACACAAGTTTTCCGTCCAGTACTTTTGTTCGTTTTCGTCGAGACTTTGCAGACCCGAGGTCAGGCCGTAATCGAGACCATTGACCAGATCGACCGCCTGGCGTAAATCCCTCACACGCACCACACTCAACACAGGGCCGAACAGTTCGTTTTGGAACGCGAAGTGGTTCGGACGCACGCCCCACAGAATCGTCGGCGCGAGGCAATACTTGAGTCCATCGACCCATCGCGGCGCGACGAGCCACTCCTGTCCCGGTTCCATATTTCCTATCGCCTCCAGCAGTTTGTCGTTCCGGTTGGTGACCATCGGGCCGACGACATTGCCGATATCCCACACACTGCCCACCTTTAGGCTGGAGGCGCAGTCGGTAAGTTTTGCCCTGAACTCCGGATCGTCGTAGACCGACGCCTCGACCAGCAACAGCGAGCAGGCCGAACACTTCTGTCCCGCATTGCCGAATGCCGACGCCACGGCGTTCATAATCGCCTTGTCTCGGTCGCCCGAGGCGGTGAGTATGATTGTGTTCTTTCCTCCCGTCTCGGCCGAAAGTGGTGTCGAGGGGTTTCCTCGCGTGATATTCTGCGCGGTGTCGGTTCCTCCCGTCAGCACAATGTGCCGGATTTCGGGCGCTGTTGTGAGCACTCCCAGAGCCTCGCGGTCGGTGATAATGACCTGAAGCGCCTCTCTCGGGACACCTGCATCCCAGAATGCTTTGGCCAGAGTCCACGCGACAGGAGCCGCCACAGTCGCTGGTTTGAGTATCACCGAGTTACCGCCCGCCAACGCCGACGCCACCCCTCCACACGGAATAGCGCACGGAAAGTTCCACGGCGATATGACCAATATCACCCCCTTCGGCTTGTACGTTACCGTCTCCAGTTTCTCAAACTCGATCATCGACGTCGGATAGAACCTCGCAAAGTCTATCGCTTCCGACACCTCTACGTCACCCTCGACCACCGTTTTGCCCGTCACGGCCATCATACATCCGATCAGCTCGCCTCTCATCGCGGCAATGTTATCCGCGGCGCGATACAGTATCTTGCGGCGTTCGGCCAGCGGCCTCGTGCGCCAGCCTGCCGGGTCGGCATCGGCTGTTTCGATGATCCGGCGCACCTGTCCGCTGTCGGCCTGCGACATTGTGCACACCGTCACCTGGTCGTCTTGACAGCGGTCTTTGTATACCGCCTGCCGTTCATTGACCTCCTCCTCGGCCCCTATCTGAGTCGGGATTACCGTCGGTACGTCGTCTGCCGACCGCTTCCATTTCTTGACAATCTCTTCGACCCACAGTTGGTTCTGCCTCAGGTCGAAATCGGTATCAGGTTCGTTGCGGAACACTTCATCCACCGGTTCGACGGCCTCGTATGGTTTTCGCCTGTCTTGCGCCTGACGCGGGTTGACGTGCGCGACCTTGTCCTTGAGCGAGAACGCCTCTGCGAACTGCTCCTCAAGGAACGCCCACTCGGGGGTGTCGGGCCGCAGTTCGAATGAGTGTGCGAGGAAGTTCTCCGGCCCGGTGTTCTCATCCATCCTTCGCACCAGATACGATATTGCGTTCAGGAAGCTCTCGTTCTTCACCACCGGCGTATAGAGTATGACCTGATTCCCGAGCGTCGATTGTGCTCTCCACAGATGGTTTGCCATCCCTTCGAGCATCTCGAAGGTCACATACTCTCCCGTCCCGTTGCGCTGCGCCGTCAGGTAGGCGAACGCGATCGAGTAAAAGTTGTGCGACGCCACACCCACGCTGCATACCGACGCATTTTCCGGCTTCAGGGCTCGTTCCAGAATCGAAAGATAGTTCGCATCGACCTCCACCTTGCTCCCCAGCACCGGATTGGGCCACCCGCGTAGCGACGAGATCACACTCTCCATCTCCAAGTTTGCTCCCTTCACAAGACGCATCTTTACCGGTGCACCACCCGCCGCCACTCTCTGACTCGCAAACTCAAGTAACTCGGTCTGGAACTCCCACGCATCCGGCAGATAGGCCTGGATAACGATCCCCGCGACGTAGTCCTTGAACTCCGGCTTGGCGAGCGTCGCCTTGAATACCTTCATCGTCAGGTGTGAGTCCTTGTACTCCTCCATATCGAGGTTGATGAATTTCGGGTGTTTCACGCCCAGTTCATCCACCCACGGGAACTCCATCGCCTTCCGGTATAGCGCCGACATTCGGTTGACCAGCTCCGGGAAACTCTCCTCGTAGTTCAGGGCGTGCAGTTGCGCGTAGATACCCGATATTTTTACCGAGATGTAGTTGATGTCGGGCGCTTCGAGTGCTTCCAGATAGTGGTGATAGCGCTTGTCAGCCTCGCCGTCACCCAGCACCACCTCACCCAAAAGATTCACGTTCTGTCCTATTTTGCTTTGCGAGCGGTCTGCAAGGTGTCGGGTCAGATGTGGGCGCGCCTCATTGATAATCACTCCCGCGGTCTGCTCCCTCAGTTGCCACTTAATTATCGGGATTGCTACAAAATCGAAATGGTATCCGAACGAGGCGTATGCTTTGAACAGAAACCTGAACCAGCCGTTGAAGAACTCCGGTACGCCATACGTGTCGATGTGGTGTTTGATTCGCTTCGCCAGCTTCTTCGAGTCGCGGATCTGCGACGACTCGTCGAGCATCTTCGACAGGAAGGTTTTGTCTCCCTGGTTTCGGATCATCGTGGCATACATTTGTTGGTCTTTGCGTTCTGCCGGGGTGATTGCTTTTTCGCTTTCGAGCCATAGTTTCATCACCCATTCCTGCACCTCGCGTAGGGTGACGGTTGAAGTTTTGTTCATTTTGTCGGGTTTTCGTTTTTTGGTGTAGGCTATTTCGCCCCATGCAAATATATATTTTTTTTCGATTCGTCGCTTCTTTCTACAAAAAAGAGTTGCTGAAGTACGACAAATTCCTGTTCACTTAATTCAAAAAATCGTTATCTTTACAGCAATCCTCAAGGGAGTCAAAATGTAAAAAAGAATGCGTATATTTGCATTAACATAAAAGAGTGACAACTCTTTGATCCTGTCAGTAAACGTGCAACCCATCGGCGACGGTGGGGTTTAGAAATCGGATCGAGATTGCCAACTCGAAGTGTGTCGCGGCATTATCTATGCCTGTGGCTACTTCGGGCGCGGGGCAGTTTTCCGGTTTCGAGGCTTGCACGGCCGACTGATAGGGAGCTGTTACCGCGTCTCTTTTTTGAGGCGCAAGTAAATTAACTGCTAAAAACTTCGCGTCCTATGAAAAACGAACAACTTCTCGGAAAATGGCAGGTCGCCTGCTGGAGTGCCAACCTTCCCGGCGGGTGGAACCCCTTTAGAAACTTCGCGCCCGGAGAGTATTTATGGGAGTTTCTGCCCGACGGCGTGCTCTTAACCCAGGGCGGCGATGAAGCCCCCGAGAAACTGACTTACGAGTACGATCCTGCCGAGCACCTTTTAACAACAACTCATTTCGGTAAAGAAGAACGTTATCGTGTCGAATTTTCCAACCAAAACCATCTCATCCTTTACGACCTCGAAGAAGTCGAAGTCGAGCCGGATGACTACTCGCTGAGGGTGGAGTTGGGAAGAATATCGTGATTTTTGAGGTTTGGTCTGCTTTTTGTGGGCATACCAATCTCGTTAAACTACGTCCGATATTATGAAGAAACTCCTATTGTTATTTGCTCTGCTCTTATTTTCGTTTTCCGTTAATGCACAAAGAATCAAATACACTTCGGCAAATCTAAATCTGCGGGAGGAGCCTAATACTTATAGTAAGGTATTGATTGTTTTACCTCGCGGAACAGAAGTTGTTGTATCGGAGGACGGAGACAATGAGTGGATATGTATTACTCACCGAGGGCATATAGGCTATTTGTATTCGCGGTATTTAACTGACCACAAACGGGTTGTCATTAATACGAAAAGTACAAGTAGTGGGAATGGATATTACACAAACTCTCGCGGCGAGGTGGTACAATCGCCGACTCGCTATAGTTCTCCACCCGCAGGAGCAACGGCGAGATGCCGAGATGGCACGTATAGCTTTAGCCGAAGCCGCCGTGGAACGTGTTCCCATCACGGTGGAGTTGCGGAGTGGCTGTAAAAACCCTTCTCCCTTTGTTCGCAAAGGTAACGTTGGAAAAGCAAATCCGCAAGGTCGTGGCCGTCGCTTCGCGCCAGTTTCCTGCGGAAAACCTTGCGGATTTACTTTTCCAACCTTGCGAGTCCGCTACCAAATGAGAATGGGATGGTGCAGCGACGGCTCCACGAGAGAACCGGCAACAAATCTAACCCGATCCAAAATCATTCCGCCAAGTTGTATGCAAATTGTATGCAAGGAAAAAGAAAAGAGTCGTGCCTTTTCAGACACAACTCTCTGCTTCTCTCGTGATCTCGAAGCGATTCGAACGCTTGACCGACAGCTTAGAAGGCTGTTGCTCTATCCAACTGAGCTACGAGACCAGAACTTTTCCGCGGCCACAAAAGTACACAAAATTTTCGTCTCCCGCAAAAACAAAAGCACCCCTCCACACGCTGGGGTGCTTTCTCATTATTCAGCCTATGATTACTTAGGCACGCATCGAATCGGGAAGGCATCAGTGGTACTAATACCTGGTCCCTGATTCAGAAGGAATCCTCCACTTCCCAAACCTAAGAAATTCCCTCCGTATGACGTCCAGAACATTCTCTGTTGAGCATCGTTATTCGTAAATGTACCATCAGCTCTATAACCAAAATATGGTAGGAATAGATTCTGATCCACGGCAGGATGACCACCAGATACCGCCACCGACATAGCTCCGGAAGGAGTATCTATCGTCAAATTATATGGTCCCTTGTCTGTTAGTTTTGATTCGCCGCCGGCACCGTAGTATGTTTCCAGGGCGATCCAGCCGTTAGGACCTTGATATGATGACGACGTGGCGGAAGGTGTCTTCCACGGGCCTTCTCCACCGTGACCATCTGCGTAAGAACACGGGTCACCATAACCCAACAGTTCATTATTTGCAGGGAACGGGTCGTTCGCCGTAGGTGACATCGGAATATCAGTCCACGCTGAACCCATATTCTCTACATCATACTGAGGTGCTGCCCAGATAGCGTCCTGACTTTTGTCATAACCGCCTGGACCACCCGAACGAAGACCGACTAACGAACCTCGCTTGAACAGAGCGATATATACGGTTTCCGTTGAGAGAGGCTCAGAGTGAATCCCCACAAATTCCGGGAATTCGCCATATTCTTTCGAACCCCGCAGAGTCAGCTCCCCGGTCTCGGCATTCACACCGAGTACTCCCGGAGGCGCCGGGAAGCCTATCTTGTCAAACGGCAGTCCCGGATGCGGATTGGAGCTTGCCTGACTCCACACCCCCAGCCTTTGTTCGTGCCTTTGTTCGAGCGTAGATCCCGAGAGTGCTATCAGCAGATTTCGTTGACGGACATCGGGGTCTGGTAGCTTTACACCGGCCACGTTGACCACAATGGGGGTATTCGACGTATCGGCATTGGTCTGATACTTCACCCTCTTCAACGGAGTGGCTCCCCGGGTCCCATCCGGAGCCAGTTCCCAGAAGTCGACATACACCGAATCGAGGTTCGTTCGCGCGGTGAACGTATACTCCGTCTCCAGATGATCGTTCGTCAGCGGCCTGTTCGTTTCGGGCAGGGCTGGCGAGACGCCTCGGTTTACCAGCACCCTGTTCCACTGGGTTATGATTATCGGCGCGGGGTTCGAGGCTCCGAGCTTACTGACATCGTAGTCGTTGTTTCGTATGGTGATCGTTGCTTGCCGCGACTCCGGTTCAAAGGCCGGTGCGAGGTCGGCAAAGTCGAGTTCATCCACCGTAAATTGCATCTCTGTTTCGTTAACCAGTATTCCCGTCAGATTGTTTTCATATATCTCGTCCGGCTCCAGCTTGTATGGTTCATATACCCGGTCGTCCATTTCGGCAAAACCTGCATTGTTGTAGTCGCCTGTGTTTCGCTCATCATCGTTCTTGTTTTCGGCTCTCACCTTGAACCACTGCCCATACGGTTCGAGTTCCACATCGGCTCTCCAGCCCACATTTGCCGTGATATCTATCTCACTTTCCGTGCCTATTTTGTTGTGGCCTTTCCAGTCGAATCGCCTGCTTCCGTATGCGTTTTCGCCCACTCTCAGAACCTGTTGTCCGAGCTTAATGTCGACATCTTCCTCTACAATATTGGGTTCCAGGGTCGAGATGAATGCCAGACTGTGGTTGCTCGGCGCGGCGTACGATGCTTTCTCGGGCGTATACGAAATTTCATACAATTGCGAGCTGTTGCCATCGTTATAGTCTACCGGATTGCTCATCGTCAAGCGATCCAATTCGTCTTCCGACATTCGTTCCGCATCCGGCGCGAGCCCGATGTTCGACACCGCCACTCCCGTCACCGAGGTCGTATTCCACGGGAATACATATCCCGTTTCCTTCATCGACAGAGTCATCTCTTCCGGTTGCCACAGACCGTTTCCATAGAATGTTGCTCCGTGCCAGAAACCGTTGAACACCTCGTCTTTCGGCGGGACGACTACTCTCACCGTCTCTGCCGGCATATCTCCATAGTGTCCATACCTGTCCTCCACCTCGAAGGTCGCACCATACGATCCTTCCTGCGTGTCGTCAAACCTCACCCTCACTCCGAACCGCCTGTTTCCCGGGTTTCGCGGGTCGTGCTGTTCGAGCAAACCGGTTGGGTCGATGAGGTGGATCAGGTTCACATCACCGTCCGTCTGACGTGCGATCAGGTCTCCCGGTTGTATGTTGGTGTACACATCTACCGACACGACTGCCTGGGTTGTTCCGCTCAGCGGTCTCGACTCCGAGATCGTTTCCCTGTCGATCCGCACATACGGTGCCCTCTGCGTTACGGTGTAGTTCACACTCGTTCCGTCTGCCGGGATGTAGACATTTATCACCGCCGTCCGATCGGTTGTTCCGTGGTTGTTTTCTCCATATTGGAAATACCCCACCACCAGTTCGTGATTGTAGAAATAGTAGTCTCTGCCATCCGAGGCCGAACTCAGACCGCTCGTGTTGCCGAAGTCGATCCAGTCGGCCGGTCCGCCCGTTGCGGTATCCGTTGCGGTCAGTTCCACCGGGAACATCGAGTATATCTCTATGGGTAGCGGACTCTCCGAGTTTCCTTCGGGCGGTATGAAGGTTCCCTGACCGTCTTGTAACGAGATATCTCCTTCGGAGTGTTCCTGATCGACACTGAAGTGTATCTTCAGCGCTTCCATTGCCCGGATCGTCCAGTCTATATATCGTTCCTCGTCCGGGTCTACTCCGATGTTGTCTCCCGGGTTGTATATCTCCAGCACATACTCATCGTCGGCCATAGCGGTCGGTTCCTTCTTGATGAGCGTGTACTGATATCCCAGAAACTGGCTTCCGTTGTATGTAAGTTTTCCGTCTGTCGGGTCGCTCGACAGTCTCACTTCCGGATTCTCTTCGGCGGTGTGTACAAAGTCGAACTTTTCGATATTCGTCTTGATGTTTATGTAGAGAGTCTCTCCCGGGAACGGACTAAACACCACACTCTGCCTGTCCATTGCGAAGTATTTCGACCCTTCGAACCAGATGTTGTTGATTATGGCCTCGTCCCAGTCCAGTACGTCTACCGACATATTCACCGCTTGCGAGTTGTACGCTTCCTGCACGGTGGACATACCTCTATTCATCACGTTCATCACGCTGAACGAGTAGAGGTGATTCCTCAGCACATTGTCATACCTGTTTCCGTCCGCGAAGTCCACCCTGTAGTACGTCTCCTCATCGTCATCCGCATAGTGTCCTCCCACCACGAGCGCCATCCTCGTCCTGTGTTGTCCACTTATTATGTCTGCTTCTGGGATGTAGATATCTTGCGTTGTGAACTTTCCGTTCTGCACGTTGAACCGGAAGACCTCCTCCGATGTCAGGTCTTCAAAAGAGTTGAATTGCGGCGCTCCTGCCGGAATCGACGGACTTACTGCCGAGGGATGCGCATCCGAGCCTGCGTTTCGGATATTCGACAACACCGGTGCCACCCTGTACTGGGTATTCGGCTTGATCACATACACTGCCGTCATCTCGAACGGTATCGGCTTGGCATTCGGGCTTCCGGTTGCTCCCGTGAGCCCATTCCAGGTAAACGCCCCGAACTCATCTTCTGTGTACTTTCCCACCCCGACGTCGATCCTCGCCACCGAGCGCATCAGGGTCACTCGGGTGCTCTGTACACCTGTCTTGATCTCGATATCCTCCTTGCTCTCGCCCCACATCGGTATACGGTCGTTGCCCGACAGGAACATCGGGCCCGAGATCGAGGCTTTGATGAGTGGCATCAGATCGGCATAGTCCCTGTCTGGTACCGCATCCGGATCGAACCCTATGCTGCCGGCGATGATTTCTTCCGAGTTTGCCAGCAACACCAGTTTCACCATCGTTCCCGGAACCGCCGAGGGCAACCCTACTGCAAACGAGTTCATTCCCCGCGAGGTTGCTTTGGTGATCTCGATCAACCGGTCGTCGTCGAACATCAGCACCCACAGATTCTTCACCTCTTTCTCCGCATCCGTACTGAGCGCACGGGTATCGTTCGTCGAGCGGAAACGGCCCGGCATACGCAGGTTCATAATCACTTCTCCGTCGTCGACCACCTCCTGGCCACCCTCGGGCGTTTTTTCATAAACGTCACGAACGCAGCTCGCGAGGCTTGTCGCAATCAGAGCGAGAAAAAGTATGTTTTTCAACAGCTTCATTCTTCTATTTATACCTTCTTCTTTTTTCTTCTTCTGGTTCCGGAGTTTTCGGCACCCAGGGTTTGATTCCTCCCGGGGCATATTCGCCGAACACCCAATCGTTCACAATTATGGTAATGTTTCCTGTCACGGGGTCGGGTTCACGGAATTCTATCCGTATCTCGAACATCTCTTCTCTGTCTATATCTCCCTGAGACTTATACCTCGGACGCCCGTAATTGTCTGTCTCCTTAAGTATCGTACTCATAACGTCGATTCTGGCTATGATATTGTTGTTCGCCGCGTCCTCCACCCACAGCCACATCGGGTCTTTCTTGTGCCGCGCCATATCGAGCCTCAGCAGCCTTATGTCCATCGTCAGTTGGTTCCCGTCCACCGTTCCTCTCGGCGCGTCGTACCGTATTATCTCCGCATACGGCGAGATATTGTTGTCGTACGTGAACGACCCGTTTCGCCCTGTCACATAGACCTTCGGCACAAACGCCGCCCTCGTCGCCAGCCAGTCGATCCCCACCAGCTTCACCCTCAACAGATTCGAATTCCGTATGAAGTTGAAGTTCACGTTTGGATCCTTATCCGGCTCAATCCTCACCCTTTCCGCCATCGCATAGAACAGTTCGTCGAATGCGCCGTCTGCCGGAATTGTGTAATCGTCTGCGTGCGTGGTTGTTGTAACTTTCAGTCGGAAGCTCTCCAGAGTTGTCTTTCCTACCTCAACCTCTCCATACTCTTGCGCATACTCGTTCACCGGATCGACTACTTCGAACCCGCTCTCATCCAGCCTCTCTCCCGAGCCTCCCCACGCCACGAAGGTGTATAGTCCGGGTGGCAGCCTCAAGGCAATGTCTCCCGAGATTATCTGGGCTCGCTTCACCTCTTCCACCGCCACCAGCATTCTGGTTCCCTCGTCGAAGATAAACAGATGGAACCCTCCCAGTACTTCTTTAATAAGATCTTCTCCCTTCGCGTTGGTCGTAAATTCCACTTCGACCGGTACTACGATTGGTTCCGGCGGTGTTATTGGTTCTGTTCCCGTGTCGTCTCTCAGATAGCATCCCATCGTCACAACGAGTACCACAACCGCCACTGCCGCGTTCGCGAGGATTGTTATGCTCTTTTCTCTCATCACTTTGCTGCCCTGATTATTATTATTTTTCTGTGGGCGACCGGGGTAATCATCCCCGCCCGCCCTTTGTTTCTGCGTAGCTTTTATTACTTGTTGAAGATCGGACTGTAGTCCGTGATGTTCCACGGCTGAACCACCACACCGACAGTCAACCGGACGCTCTCTTCGTAGGGCACCGTGCTCAGGTGCGAGAAGTCGAACTGGAAGTTGCTGTTTCCCGTGGTGATCAGACCCACACGGTACACTTCGCCGCGTGCGAATCCTGTCAAGACATCGTCGACACCATCGTTATCGCTGTCGTAGCCGACAACTGTCAGATAGCGCGGGCCCGTCAGTTCCAGTGCAGTACCGGCACTGTTGGTATACTCGATGTTTTCGAGACGTACCACGAATTCGGGCTTGCTTCCAGCCACAACGTTGTATGCCCAAACGAAGTTCTCCTCATCGGTGGGTTCCTGCGCGATCAGCGGGGTTCCTGCGGCACTTACCGACTCCAAGTCCTTCATATACGCCTCCCAGCCCGTAAAGATGGTTCCCAGAGCAGTGGGTACATCGTCTTCTTCCGAAGCTTCGATGATGTCGTCTATATACGATACCAGCTCTCCATCCGAGCCACCGGTATAGTCGAAGCTCGGGTAGAACTCACCCACGAATACACCCGTCACGTCGAAAGCCGTGATGGTGTTGCCTGCAGCGTCCGCTTTCGCCTGCATAGCGGCGATCTCCAGACGTGCGATCAAGGGCTGGATGGTTACGGTAACGGTCTCTACACCATCGCTTCCGGTATCCGTAGTGACTGCGACTTCCGCACCATCGACATTGGCCATAGTCGGCTCTTCGTACCCTGTCTGAGTTGTGATCGCCGAAACAGCGTTCTTAACATCATTCAGAGTCGCAGCTCCCGAGACAGTCGTGTAGTCGGATCCTGCTGGAATGTTTGCCACGACGTAGACCGAAGATCCAATGGCTACTTCAATGGGTAGTTCCTGACCGGTACCGGGCGTTACTGCTTCGCTCGAGTCGATGTTGACCGCTTGAACGATAGTGCCGCTCGGATCGGCAACGAAGATTATGCTTCGAGCATCGACAAGCTCAAGAGCGTTCTCGTTCGCGCCTTCCTCCGTTGCACGCGTCTGTACTTTCTTCACTCCCGAGAGTTGGATTGTCAGCCGCGCCTTTTTTACTTCGTCTTTGTTTTTTGGTCCGTCATCGCTCTTGATGCACGAACCCAGCCCGACAGCCACCAGGACTGCAAAGGCAATGATCCATATTTTCTTCATCTTATTCATAATTTTTTATTCAACCGTAGATTATTCTTATCGCGCCAGTACACCCGAATAGTCTCCGAAGGTCCAGTCGTCGACCGTCACGTTCACCTTCAGCCCTGCTTTGGGATCGGGGTTGGGTGTCGGCCAGAGGTTGTCGGGACCGAATACGAGTTCCTTGCCCGCGGTTCCCACGCGATAGACCTTGCCCGGCGTAAAGGCGGTCTCGGTCATACCGGTGTATTCTGTCAGTGTCAGATAGCAGGGATCTTCCGCCCAGTCTGCTTCCGGACCACCGCCTTTGGGGCTGAACTTCACACCCGTCAGCGCGATGATAAAGCGAGGCATACCTCCCGGGGCGACCTGATAGGCCCATACACCTTCGGTGGGTTTCGCTGCGATCGGATCGCCGGCTCCCGGCCAGCTTCCTGCGTCACCCATCTTGTCGGCAAGGGCACCCGTGAAGTCCTCTGTCTGCTCCATTTCGATAGCTTCCTGACCGTCGATAGCCAAGCCGTCGTATGCGAAACGTTGGAAGTAGCTGTCCACATAGACACCCGCAACGTTGAACGCAGTGATCTTACCTACCGCGTCGTCCGTAGCGGCAGCCTGCACGCCGTGCAGTTCGAGACGCGAGATCACCGGAGCCACAGCCACGGTAACTGTTGCCAGTTCGGGATTGACGTCATCCACATCGATCGAGACTTCGGTACCTGCCCTGTTAGCCATCGTGGGCTTCATATAGGTGGTTTGGGTCGAGATAGCCGAGGTCGACGCCTTGATGTCGGCCAGATTGGTCAGATTCTTGAAAGCGGTAGTGTAGTCTGCCGCGGGAATGTTGGCCACGACATAAACTTTCGAGTTTGTCGGAACAGGCTCTGCGATCTCCTGCCCCCCGCCACTGGGAAGAGCGGCAGCCGAAAGGGTTTCCGAGGCGACCACCAGTCCTTGGGCATTTACCACAAAGACGTGCGAACGAGTAGGTTCGATTTCGATCACGTTTTGGGCAGCAGTTGCTTCCGTGCCACGCGTGGCAGATTCGCCGCCGATCTTGATGACCAGACGTGTGTTCTGTTCACTTTTTTTCGAGCCGGTGTCCTTAGTACATCCGCTCACGACGACAGCCATAGCCATCGCCACAACAAAAAACAGGTTTTTCATACACATTGTGTTTTGGTTAAGTTAAAATTTGTTTTCGTACGTTCTTTTTATTTGAAGTTTTTGTTCTATAAACGCCTCTGTCGGAGTTCATATTGCGTTGCGGCGACAGATTTTTTCTGCACGCGCGCGCAACACTTGGCGCGCGAAGGTACAGGTTTTTTCTGACTAAAACAAATTTAGGGATTTTTTCTGAGAAAAGCAAGGGGCGACGGAACAACACACACAACCACACCCCGAAACACAGAAATAAGGGGCCTGTTCAGACCCCTTTTGTAGCGGGAGGAGGACTCGAACCTCCGACCTTTGGGTTATGAGCCCAACGAGCTGCCAACTGCTCCACCCCGCGATGTGGGGACAAAGGTAATACAATTTTTGCCGCTTTCCAAATTTTTGCCTATTTTTGGTTCACGAAATGAATCGACTCGGAGTTATAATTGTCGCCGCCGGGGCCGGAGAGCGTATGCGCGCCGGGACCGGAACACGAGTGGTAGCGCAGTCTCCCAAGCAGTTTTTGCCTCTGGCCGGCCGGCCCATTCTTGCGTGGTCTGTGGAGGCCTTTTGTGGCGCGGCCGAGATCGTCGTCGCCCTGCCTCCCGGTATGCTCGACTCATTCGACGCCTCGCCTCATAAGACTTGCGAAGGCGGGGCCTCTCGGACTGCTTCGGTGCGTAACGCGTTGCAACAGCTGAGCCCCGACTGCGACCTGATCGCAGTTCACGACGCTGCCCGGCCTCTTGTTAGCCGCGAACTGATCGCTCGCGCCATCGCGACCGCCCGGGCCCACGGTTCGGCTGTTCCGGTTGTTTCGCTCAACGACAGTATCCGCCGCACAACCGCGCCCGAGACACCCAACCAAACCTCAACCCCCGTAGACCGCTCCTCGCTCCGGGCCGTCCAAACGCCTCAGATTTTCCGGGCCGACATTCTTCGCCGGGCATACGAAAACGCGACCGAAGATTTCTCCGACGACGCTTCTTTGGTCGAGGCGGCCGGCTTCCCCGTCACCCTGTGCGAGGGCGAGCGCCGCAACATAAAGATCACCGAACCGCTCGACCTGTTGGTCGCGCAAACGATTTTGGACAATGACAGTAACAGTTTTTAAATACCGGCTCGACCGTCGGGCACGCATCACCACCTGGTGCGTCGTCGGGGCGGTTGCCGTCGTTCTCGCTCTGATGTGGTCTCTTTCTCCCGGCGGTTACCTTCCCGCCTGGTGTACTTCCGTGGCCGTTGCCGCCGGGACTCTCACCCTGTTGAGCGTTCCTCGCTCGATCCGCATCACCAAGGAGGCCGTCGAGATCCGTTGCGTTGTCGAGATCACCCACATCCCCTACAACCACCTTCGTAGCATCCGTCGCGTCGAGCGTGGCGACTTGCGGCGATTCTTTCCCACTTTCGCGAGCCTCGGCGTCGGTGGTTACTTCGGTTACTGGCTCGACGGAAAGAGTTGGGACCTGGTTAAGGTCTACGCTTCGTCCTGGCAGGGATTGGTTATGATCGAGGACATCTACGAGCAGCGGTACCTTGTCAGCGCCGACGATCCTGAAAAATTAATCGACACAGTTAACAAACATTTGAAAATAATTTACTAACTTTGAGCGGTTTGTAATTTCGCTCGATGCTTAAACTCCTGACTGCACCCGTTTCGTGGATATACGGCTTGGCTATCTCGTTGAGAAACAAGCTGTACGACGGTGGTGTCAAGAAATCTCGCTCGTGGGACATTCCGGTTTTGTGCGTTGGTAATATCACCGTCGGCGGTACCGGTAAGACTCCGATGTGCGAAATGTTGATCGGCCACTTTCGCGAACGTTACAACGTCGCTCTCGTCTCTCGCGGTTACAAACGCAAATCTAAAGGTTACCTCGTGGTCGAGGCTAACGACTCTTACCGCCGCGTGGGCGACGAGCCTAAACAGATCAAATTGAAATACCCCGATACGCTTGTCGTGGTTTGTAAAGACCGTAACCTTGCCATCGAGCGCATCCAAAAAGATCACCCCGAGATCAATCTGATCATTCTCGACGACGGGTTCCAGTACCGTAAGGTCGAGCCCAAGCTCAACATCGTGATGGTCGACTACACCCGCCCCATCGACAAAGACCACCTGCTCCCTTTGGGCCGATTACGCGACCAGCCGAGCCAAATGCGCCGTGCTCATTACGTTGTGGTGACCCGTTGCCCTGCCGGTATGACTCCCCTCGATCGCCGTATCACCCGTAACAACCTCGAACTGTTGCCTTTCCAGAACCTTTCGTTCACCCGCGTGATAACTGGCGCACTCTACCCCGCTTTTCCGGACGACGCACCTCACGACCGCCACATTCCCGCCGGTAGTAAAGTCGTCGCTATGGCGGGCCTGGGTAACCCGCGACCGTTCGTGGACAACATACGCTCGAAGTACCGCCTGATGAGCGACCTGATTTACAGCGACCACCACCCCTACAACGTTCGCGACTTGCGCCATATGGAGGAGGCTCTGGACGCCGCCGGGCCCGAGGCGGTGATCGTGACCACGGAGAAAGACGCCGTCAAGTTGGGCCGCGGGACGAAGATCTCACCCACTCTTCGGGCACGCATCTGGGTGCAACCCATCGAGATGGGATTCATCGAGGAGACACGGGACGAGTTCTTCAAAAAACTGGAATACGATGTTAGAACAAATCAAAGAAACAGCCTCTTCTATTCTCGCTGAGTGCCGTAGCTGGGGGGGCGCGTGGGGCGAGGGGCCCGAGGTGGGGATAATTCTTGGGACGGGACTTGGGGGATTGGTGGAGCATATCGAGATCACGGCGGCGATCGAGTATAAGGACATTCCCGGCTTTCCCGTGTCGACCGTCTCCGGACACAAGGGGCGACTGATCTTCGGTACTCTGGGCGGTAAACGCGTTGTTGCTATGCAGGGTCGGTTCCACTTCTATGAGGGTTGGACTCCTCAGCAGATCGTGTTTCCCGTCCGCGTGATGAAATTCCTGGGCATCCGAACGTTATTCGTTTCAAACGCTTCCGGCGGAGTCAATCCCGACTTCCACACCGGCGACATTATGGTCATTACCGACCATATCAACCTGATTCCCAACCCTCTCGTCGGGCCTAATATCGAGGAGCTCGGGCCTCGCTTTCCGGATATGCACGGTTGTTACGACCCTGGGCTGATCGCTTTGGCGAAAAAAATCGCCACTGTTGAAAACATTTCTCTTCAGTTCGGAGTCTACGTCGGCGGCACCGGGCCCACTTACGAAACCCAGGCCGAATATAAATATTTCGGGGCTATCGGTGGTGACGCCGCCGGTATGTCGACCACTCCCGAGGTTATCGCCGCCCGCCACCTTGGTATTCCCGTCTTCGGTGCGTCGATCATCACCAACATCGGCCTTTCGGACGAGACGGGCGACCACGAGGACGTCCAGCGACAGGGCGCGTTGGCGGAAAAGAAAATGACTAAACTGTTCACAAAAATCATCGAAAATCTATGATCAACAAGGTAATTTTGGTAGGTAACGTTGGGGCCGACCCCGAGGTTAGGACTCTTGAAAATGGCGTTAAAGTTGCCCGGGTACGACTCGCGACGACCGAACGAATATTCAACCGCCAGACTCAGGAGACTAAGGAGCACACCGAGTGGCACTCGGTCGTTTTGTGGCGCGGGCTGGCCGACGTGGCCGACAAATACGTTCGTAAGGGTAGCCAGATCTACGTCGAGGGGGTTATTCGCTCCAACGAGTGGACCGACCGCGACGGCGGTAAACGCTCCGGCATCGAGATCGTTGCCAACGACCTCAAGCTCCTCGGCCGCAAAAGTGAAGGTGGCTCGGTAGCAGGGGCAAGTTCAGGCTCGGGCTCATACTCCGCTCCGGCTCCCGGCACGGCCCGACCGTCGGCGCCTCCCACCCCCGGCCCGGCGCCCATCCCCACACCGGCCGACGACCCCGACGACTTGCCGTTCTAAGATTTTTTTACTACTTTTGATTCCGTAAAGAGACCTTTAACTAACACTAATAAACCTTACTAACCATTATGACAGCTCAACAAAAACAAGGTAACGTGGTGGGTATCATCACGATGATCTTCCTGTTCGGGATGATCGCGTTCGTTACTAACCTTGCCGCTCCGATCGGCGTGATCTGGAAAAGCAACCCCGCGTTCAACAGTGGCGGCCTGGGTATGCTCGGTAATATGATGAACTTTATCGCCTACCTGGTGATGGGTATTCCTGCCGGCCACCTGCTCTCCAAGATCGGTTACAAGAAGACTGCCCTGGCGGCCATCGCGGTCGGCCTCGTGGGTATCTTCGTCCAGTTTCTTTCGGGTAAGACCGGGGCTTCGGGCTTCTACGTCTACCTGGCTGGTGCTTTCATCGCCGGTATCTGCGTTTGTATGCTCAACACCGTTGTCAACCCTATGCTCAACCTTTTGGGCGGCGGCGGTAACAAGGGTAACACCTACATCCAGATCGGCGGTTCGTTCAACTCTCTGATGGCTACGATCACCCCGATGATGGTCGGTTCGATGATCGGCGAGGCTTCCAAGGCTGCTATTGCCGACGTCAACCCGTTGTTGTTCATCGCTATGGGCGTTTTCGCTTTGACCTTCGTGGCTTTGTTGTTCATCCCCATCACCAACCCGACCGAGACTTCGGCCAACACCGTTTTCGAGCGTAGCCCTTGGGCTTTCCGCCACTTCGCTCTTGGCGCCATTGCGATCTTTGCTTACGTTGGCGTCGAGGTTGGTATACCTTATATATTGATGTTCTTCCTTGCCGACACTGGTGCTGCCGGGGCCGGGCTTCCCGCTGCGACTGCCGCTGCGACCGCTGGCTTCGTCGCCGGTACATACTGGTTTATGATGATGATCGGTCGCTTCGTCGGCGCTGCCATCGGTTCGAAAGTCTCCAGTAAGGCTATGATGACTTTCACCTCGCTCGTTGCCATCATTCTTGTGGTTGCTGCGATCTTCTCCAGCGGACAAACCACTATGCCCGTATTCACCGGTAAGGCTTTCGAAATGGCTCAGGTTCCTCTCAGCGCCCTTCTGTTGGTTCTTTGCGGCCTTTGCACCTCCGTTATGTGGGGTTCGATCTTCAACCTCGCAACCGAGGGTCTCGGTAAATACACTCCGCTCGCTTCGGGTATCTTTATGATGATGGTGTGCGGTGGCGGTATAATTCCTCTGATCCAGGAACAGATCGGTAAGTCGGCCGGTTATATGCCCAGCTACTGGGTAATCGTCGTTGCGATCGCCTATATGTTGTTCTACGCTCTGGTGGGCAGCAAGAACGTAAACCGCGACATTAAGATCTGATGGCAGCCTCGGAAAGAAACTACGTCATCGGGGTCGACATCGGGGGGCAGACATCGAAACTGGGGGTGGTTGACGCCCGCGGTAACGTGTTGGCCCAAAGCGTGATTCGCACCGATACACACGACGACGTCGACCTGTATATAAAAGACCTCGCCGTGGCTATCCGTAAACTCGCCGACCAGGTCGAAGGATTGGCCAAGGTTCGCGGTATCGGTATGGGAGTTCCTAACGGTAACTACTACCGCGGGACTATCGAGTTCGCTCCCAACCTTCCGTGGAAAGGCGTGATCAAGTTGGCCGAACTTCTCGAAAACGAGATCGGTCTGCCCGTTGCGCTGACTAACGACGCTAACGCGGCCGCCGTGGGTGAGATGACCTACGGCGCCGCCCGCGGTATGAAGGACTTCATTATGATCACCCTCGGTACTGGCGTCGGCTCGGGTATCGTTGTCGGCGGTAACGTGGTTTATGGCCACGACGGCTTCGCGGGCGAACTGGGCCACACTATCCAGGTGCGTAAGAACGGACGTCTTTGCGGCTGCGGTCGGACGGGCTGTCTGGAGGCTTACACCTCGGCTGTGGGCGTGGCGCGAACCGCTCGCGAGATCCTCGAAACCACCGACCGCGAAACCTCACTCAGAGACCTGCCGTGGGATCAGATCACCTCGAAGGACGTCGCCGACGCCGCTCAGGCGGGCGACGAGGTTGCTATCGAGGTCTTCAACTTCACGGGACATATGCTCGGTGCTGCGTTGGCCGACTTCGTGGCGTTCTCCTCTCCGGAGGCGATCGTGCTGTTCGGCGGCCTTACCAAGGCGGGCGACCTGCTCAAAAAACCGGTCGAAGAGGGTCTGAACAACAGCCTGTTGCCGCTGTGGAAAGACAAAGTGAAGGTCGTGTTCTCCCAACTGAAGGAGTCCGACGCCGCGATCCTTGGCGCCAGCGCGTTGGCCTGGGAACTCTAAGGGGCCG
This sequence comes from Alistipes sp. UBA936, assembly GCA_002293505.1. GTDB lineage: Bacteria > Bacteroidota > Bacteroidia > Bacteroidales > Rikenellaceae > UBA940. The sequence continues at coordinate 31,739 of DBDI01000022.1, forward strand.
AGCCGGGGCCGCGGGGGAGTGAGGGGGCGAGCAGAATGAGGGGGGAGCGGGGAAGACTTAGTCCCCGAGCAGGCCGCGGGTGATGCCGGTGCGCATCGCGACAAGGCGGCGGGCTTTCGAGGGCCGGGCGGTGAGAGTGAAGAAAAAAGCAATCAGGAGGGTGGCAATCCATTTGCCACCCTCTTTTATTATGGCCACCGCGTATCGCCCGCGCCCCAGAGCCCGGGTGCGTATCCGTTCGCTCGCGCCCACCCCACGTGAAAGTCGCCGTAAATACTCCGAGGTCAGTTTATCGGGCGAGATTATGTGATGTATCACCGCTCCGGGCACATACCACGCATCGACGCCCGAGCCCGACACGATCCGGTGACACAGTTCCTTCTCCTCACCGCCGACAAGCGCCGCCCCCACCCTGCCGAGCGAGGTGTCAAAAAGTCCCCACCGCTCGAACGCCAACCGCCTCACCGCCATATTTCCGCCACCCGGATAGCCTCCTTTCGCAAAAAGCCTTCCTCCCTGGACGAAAGGCTTCTCTCTCGGCCCGCCGTCGAGCGTGCCTGCTATGGGTCGTTCGGTCCAGCGCGACATCCAACTCGGCGGCTCGACCTCTTCCCCGTCCGGCCCGACATACCTCGGCACGATCCGCCCACCCGCAATCAGCACCTCTGGATGACGCCTAAAGAAATCGACATACGCCGCCGCGAACTCGGGATTGACCTCCTCGTCGTCGTCGATGATCGCAACCACCTCGCCACGCGCCTCGCCGATTCCACGATTGCGCGCCCACGACAACCCCTGTCGATCCTCGTCGACCATCCGCAGATCAAGGCCCGAATGCGCCGCCGCAAAATCGTCAAACAGGGCGGTCGTGTTGTCCGTGGAATTGTTGTTCACCACCACGACCTCCCACTCACGTGGGTCGAGCGACTCTTGGGCAACCAGCGAGCGCAACGTCCCCAGCAGCCTCTGGCCACGGTTATAAGTCGCTATGATTATCGAGATACTCTTCACGGAGCAAAGTTACTGCTTTTGGCACAGATATTGCCTAATGGATGAGTGAACTAAATTCAAAAACGCTATGAAAAACGAAAAGACACACAATCCCGTAGCATCGAAAGCGAGTGAGCTTTTGAGTAACCCCAAGACCCCGAAAAACATCAAGAGTGTAGCTGGTTCAGCTCTCACTCAGGCTCCTGACAAGAAGAAGAAAAGATAAACCATTCGGGGTCTTTTTTCTTCACGCCCGCAGAGAATTCTCTGCGGGCGTGTCGTTTTAGTTCTTCAACGTCAGGCTCACTGTCTGCCCTCCGACGATGATCTTGTACTCGCCAGCCTCAAGCAGTGGGTTGCCGTTTCGATCTACAAAAGCGAGGTCTCGCGCGGGGTCGATCTCGAACATAAACGTATGGCTGCCGCCCGCGGGAATGAGTTGCCGCTCGAAATGTTTCAGCTCCCTGACCGGGCGCGAAACGGAACAGACAGGATCGCGAATGAACCAGTGTACAGTCTCGACGCCATCCACAGCTCCGGTGTTGCGAACCGTCACGCGAGCGGTAAACTTTTCGTCGAGCGAGAACTCCCTCGCGGCAACCTCCACCGGCCCGTACTCGAACGTCGTGTAACTCAGCCCATAGCCGAACTCGTACAGCGGCGTCGAGGCGATGTCCTGATAGAGCCCTAGTGTGGGGCGCGAACTCTGGCGACGATTATAATATATAGGTATCTGACCGGTGGAGCGCGGGAAAGTCACAGCGAGTTTGCCCGACGGATTGATGCGGCCCGACAGAATGCCGGCCAAAGGGCGCCCGCCCGCTATGCCCGGCTGCCAGATCTCGACGATGGCGTCGGCGAGCGATTCGAGGCGTGAGAGGTCAAGCGGGCGGCCGCTCGAAAGAACCAGCACTATCGGTTTGCCGATCGCGGCGAGGGCTTCGGC
>DBDI01000019.1:0-417 GCA_002293505.1 Alistipes sp. UBA936
AAAATCGAGCCACATCAGGTAAGTTCCCTCCTGCCGCACGGTACGCACTTGCGGTACATTCTCCGCGATAAACGAGTGGACGTACTCGACGTTCCGCCGCAAGTAGACGAGCAGCTCCTCCAACCACGGCTCGCACTCATCGTAGGCGGCGCGGAGGGCTATGTGGCCGAAAGTGGTTCCGTCGGGAATGTGTATGCGGCCATATTCGGCATCCCACGNNCCGGCTATGTTGAAAGTTTTGCTGGGGGCGATGAAGGTCAAGCAACGGTCGGCGAATCGTCCGCCGTCTATTGCCGCGATGTGGAGGTGACGGTGTGGCGCGAGAATAAGGTCGCTGTGGATTTCGTCAGAGATAATCGTAACGTCGTGCCGCTCGCACAATTCGCCCACGCGGCGCAACTCGTCTTCGCGGAAGAC
>DBDI01000019.1:431-2281 GCA_002293505.1 Alistipes sp. UBA936
CGAGGTCGTCGAAGTCGATTTCGTAGCTGTCGTCCGCGGGGTGCAGGGGATTCGTCACCACGCGCCGTCCGTTGACTTCGGTCATCATGCGGAACGGAGGATAGACGGGAGGCTGGATAAGTACGCCTTCGCCCGGAGCGGTGAAGGAGCGGATTGCGAATCCGAGACCCGACACTACGCCGGTGGAAAATCGCAGCCACGGAGTCTCGATATTCCAGCCCGAACGCCTCGCGAGCCAATGGACGACGGAGCGCGCGCAACGCTCTCCGCCGAAGTCGTAACCGTAGACATTGTGGTCGGCTCGACGGTGAATTGCCTCGCCGATTTTGGGCGGACACTCGAAATCCATATCGGCAATCCACATCGGGATCACCTCCCGGCGGCCGAAAACCTGCTCCCGGGCGTCGAACTTCAGTGTGCCCGTTTGCTCGCGAGATGGAATGGTATCGAAATTGTACATCTTAAATTTCGTTATATCCGGCAAATATACTATTTTCGCGCCATAAACAAACCACCCCTAACATCAAATCCGAATGAGAGATTCCGATTACAAAGGCCCGGACGGTCCGGGCGAATTTGCCAAAGACAAGCGAAAGAGAAACCGCACAGTATCGGTCGAAGCCGTCACTCGCTCTCCCCGTGTCGATGCCGAGCGTGCTCAGCGTGCAACTCCCGAGCGCCACTCCTACAATCCCAACTTCTCGCCCGACAACAAGTTCGTCGGCGGCCCTCGGCCAGAGCGTGATCCCCGGCTCGACAGAACCGAGCGTCCAGAGCGAGATTTCAACCGTTGGGACTCCGACCGCCCCGCAGGGCCCAAGAAGTTCGGTCCCAAGAAGCCGTTCGACGGAAAACCGGGCTTCGGTGGAAAACCCGGCCCCGGAGGTAAGAAGCCTTTCGGCGCGGCGAAAAAACCGACCCACGGAACGGCTATGGATCCGGGCGTCAAGCCGTCGAGCTACCCCACCTACACACCCACCGACACCGGCAAGGAGATGCGGCTCAACCGCTACATCGCTATGTCGGGCAAGTGCTCTCGGCGAGAGGCCGATGAGTTGTTGACCTCGGGCGTGGTGACTGTCAACGGCGAGACCATCACCACGCTGGGGGCCAAGATACAGCCCGGCGACGAGATCCGCCTGCGGGGCGAGTTGCTCAGCGGCCAGAAGAAGGTCTACATAGTGATGAACAAACCAAAGGGTTACGTCACCTCGCTGGAAGATCCCCACGCCGACAAGACCGTTATGGACATCGTTCGCAACGCCTGCTCGGAGCGCATCTACCCAGTCGGCCGACTCGACAAGAGCTCCGTGGGCGTGCTGCTGTTGACCAACGACGGCGAGTTGACCCAAAAGCTCACCCATCCCGCCTACAATAAAAAGAAAGTCTATCAGGTTACCCTCGAACGCCCCCTGACGAACAACGACCTGTTGCGTGCTCGCGACGGCATCGACCTGGACGACGGGGTGATCATTCCCGACGCCGTGGACTTCGTCAAGCCCGACAATCGTAAGGAGGTCGGCATCGAGATCCACTCCGGCCGTAACCGTATCGTTCGCCGTATATTCGAGGAGATGGGTTACGGGGTTCACAAGCTCGACCGGGTCTACTTCGCCGGCCTGACCAAAAAGAACCTCAAGCGCGGCCAGTGGCGGTTCCTCTCCGACAAAGAGGTGTCGATGCTAAAAAGCGGGAGATACGAATGAAATTAGAAATTTTTGATTATCTTTGCCGCCCAAGTATTAACCAACAAGAGGACAAAACACAATGAAAAAGGGAATTCATCCGGAAGGTTACAGGATTGTGGCTTTTAAGGATATGAGTAACGACAATGTGTTTTTGACGAGGTC
>DBDI01000019.1:2288-42705 GCA_002293505.1 Alistipes sp. UBA936
AAGATGGAAATTTCGAACACTTCACACCCGTTCTACACCGGTAAGATGAAGTTGGTCGACACCGCCGGTCGCGTCGATAAGTTTATGAGCCGCTATCAAAAACACTACGACAAACGCGGTGCAACGAAATAGTCGGAACGCCGACAGCGATTTTTAGCTACGCGAAATTTTTAGACGCAATCCCATACCGGGGTTGCGTCTTTTTTCGTATATTTGCGTTGGTTACGGCGACAGAATGCCTTGACCCTAAAAACTATCAGATTATGAAAAAACTGCGTTTCGGTCTTATCGTCGCTGCATTGGTGTTCGCAGCCTGCGATAAGATCGAAGTTGTGGCGTTAGAGCCTCAATCCGAACAACAAGCCTTGATGACCCGTACAAGCATAAGCGACGATGGGCACACCTACGAGGTCGTCACTGTCGGCAAAACAGATCTCGTTTTAATGGATGGCACAACCTACCTGCTATCCGACGACATCATCCTCTCTCCCGGGCAAGTGGAGTTTTTGCGCCAGGAAGGGTTGCCGCAAGAAACAATATCCGCAACACGTGCCGCAGTCTCGACAAAGTTCGTTGAATATTGGCCAAACGGCACTATTTATTACACTATTGCGAATAATTTTCTTCAGCCGGAACGAGTAAATAACACTATTGAACATTATCACGACAACACCGGCATTCGATTCGTTCCTCGAACCAATCAACGAAATTACATAGAATTTGTAAATGTCAGTGGAACCACGTCTTGGTCTTATATTGGTATGATCGGGGAAAAGCAACAGATCCAAATATCTGCCGGAGGTACGATGGGAACAGTTCTCCATGAAGTAGGTCACGCCCTGGGTATGTACCACGAACACGAGCGAACGGATCGGAATATGTAAGTGCAAATTCATACGAACAATATTACATCAGGAAATGCTCAATGGTTTGACATCGAGACCAAGGCATTACCTATTGGGCCATTCGATTTTGGCTCCGTTATGATGTATCACTCTTGGTCTTTCGCAAAAGAAGGCACGTGTTCCATAACGGGAACAGACGGAAGCTATATTTACGACAACAACTACCTCTCCTCCGGAGACGTCTATGCTCTTAAAATAATGTACGAACCCGACCGCTCTTCAGTATACGTGAAACTACGCAAGGAGTTGATCGAAGAAGAGAGCTGGTCAATGTTTGGTCCGACATGGGAAGACTGGTATTATGTGGAAAGAAACTGGTTGGAATTCTACTCCGACTCTCGGTGCACCAACCGCATCTCTTCGCCGGAGGCTATTACGCAGGTCGAGATCCAATACACCATCGGTTGGGATAATGGTTACAATGTGCCTATAACAGTCCAAGAAATGTTGTATATCCCTCCTGGAACATTGAAATACGTTATTGGTGAAACGATAAACGACGGCGAATCGTACTTCGGCAATAATGAATATCGTACCCTCACCTCATATGATTTCCCACGTATAATAATCAGATAACATACAAAATTTGAAAACTATGAAAAAGTTGATCTGTTTAGCGCTGGCGTTGATGTTTTTCTGCGCCTGCAAGAAGGATGGCGACAAGTATCTGAGAACCGAGACGATCATCGTGGCCTCGGAGAAAAGAATTGCAGGTTGGGGAGATGGTTTTTATCCCACACTGGTGGTAATGCCTCCCGAGGGTGAGTGGGAATTTTTCTATAACGACATCGAAGGTTTCGACTGGGAGCAGGGTTACGAATGTGAGTTGAGGGTCAGGGTCTACGAGCGTTACGAGGATTCCGACCGCCCAACTGCGGATCGTCCGATGTATAGATATGTGCTCGATAAAGTGGTTTCCAAAACCCGTAAGTACTCCGAGGGGCTGCCGAGCGATTTACTGCCGCCGCCGGAAAACTAACCGGATTTTTTGTATATTTGCGAACGTATGAAGAAACTACTTTTTGTTGTGTGTGCCTTGATGGTGGCTGCGGCTGCTTCGGCGCAGAGGGTGGAGATGGGTGTGAGAGCCGGTATCAGCTCTCAGGATCTGCAGTTGAAAGCGAGCGACGTGATGACCGAATCGAAGATGGGTTGGCACCTGGCGGCCGTTTCTCGCCTACGCTTGGTAGGCTTCGGGGATGGACTGCTCGGGGCGGGCCTGTTCCTCCAGCCCGAGATCGTCTATAGCCAGAATGGTTACCGGATGCAGGAAGACCGTCGCTCGGACGATGTGGTCGCGCGCTCCTCCGGTAGAATCCGTATGCAGACCGTCGACATTCCCGTCCTGTTGAGCCTGAAAGTTAGTATCGTTCGCGTTCAGGCCGGGCCTGTGTTCAACGTGTTGAACAATTATTCTTCGGTTAGCGGTAACCTGGAGCTTGACCCTTCGCGTTCTTCTGTCGGTTACGCTCTCGGGGCCAGTGTCGACATCGGTGCTTTCACACTCGACGGTCGTTACCACGGCGAGTTCAAGGAGTTGAAAAACAGTATCCGTGACGGCGGTACGACCGTTGAAAGTGTCCGCGGTTCGTTGTCGAGTTGGTCGCTCGGTTTGGCAATTCTGTTCTGATGATAGAGAAAGAGATAACCCTCGACGGGATCGACCCACGGGAGTTTTACGGCCCCGGTAATGCCAACCTGAATGAGATCGTCGCCCTTGCTCCGAAGGTTAAGATCATTGCTCGCGGTACGACGGTCAAGGTTCTCGGTAGCCAGCCTGAGGTCGAGGCGTTCGAGCGGCGACTCCAGGGACTTATAGATTACGTGGCCAAATACGGCCACATCTCCAAGGAGACCGTCCGCCAGTCTTTCGGCGGCAGTAACGGCCATGGCAATGGGGCCGAACCCGGTAGCGAGTCCGGCGAAAACGGCCCGGGTCCCGGCGTCGAGGACGTGATCCTGTTCGGTACTGCCGGTGCTATTATCCGCGCTAAGAGTGCCAACCAGCGGCTGTTGGTTGCCAAGTCCGAGGACCACGACCTGATGTTCGCCATCGGGCCCGCCGGTTCGGGTAAGACATACACCGCGATCGCTCTGGCTGTCAAGGCCCTTAAGGAGAAACAGGTTCGCCGCATTATCCTCACTCGTCCCGCTGTCGAGGCTGGCGAGAAACTCGGTTTTCTTCCCGGCGACGTCAAGGAGAAACTCGACCCCTACCTCCAGCCTCTGTACGACGCTTTGGGCGATATGGTTCCCGGGGCCCAGTTGGCTAAATACATCGAGGAGGGTACCGTCCAGATCGCTCCTCTGGCTTTTATGCGCGGCCGTACTCTGGACAATGCTTTCGTGATCTTGGACGAGGCGCAAAACACCACCCTTTCTCAGATCAAGATGTTCCTCACCCGTATGGGCCCCAGCGCGAAGTTCATCGTCACCGGCGACCTCACCCAGATCGACCTTCCTCGCGCTTCCGACTCCGGTTTGGCCCACGTGCTGGGCCTGTTGAGCCGCGTGAAAGGCATCGCGATCGTGAACTTCGACCAGACCGACATAATCCGCCACAGACTTGTAAAAGAGATAGTTAACGCATTCAATAAAGACAAAGAAGAAAAAGATGGAAAAAGCGATAGTGAAGACTGATTTTCGCCTCCCGGGGCAACGGAGCCTCTACGTTGGTAAGGTTAGGGATGTTTACGACATAGACGGCACGTGGCTCGTGATGGTCACCACCGACCGTATCTCGGCGTTCGACGTCGTGTTGCCTCGCGGTATTCCGTTCAAGGGCCAGGTGTTGAACCAGATCGCATCCAAGTTCCTCGACGCCACCGCAGATATCTGCCCTAATTGGAAGATCGCTTCGCCCGACCCTATGGTCACGGCCGGTTACCGTTGCGATACTTTTCCCGTCGAGATGATCGTACGCGGTTACCTCACCGGCTCCTCTTGGCGCGATTACAAGGCCGGGGCTCGCGAGATCTGCGGCGTCCGACTGCCCGAGGGTATGCGCGAGCACGAGCGCTTCCCTGCCCCGATCCTCACCCCCACTACCAAAGCCGAGATCGGGGGGCACGACCAGAACATCTCTCGCGAGGAGATCATCTCCCGCGGGCTCGTCTCCCGGGAGGATTACGAAACTTTGGAACGTTACTCTCTCGCCTTGTTCGCTCGCGGGTCCGAGATGGCTGCTCGCCGCGGTCTGATCCTCGTCGACACCAAATACGAGTTCGGTCATCGCGACGGCGAGATCACCCTCATCGACGAGATCCACACTCCCGACTCTTCCCGTTACTTCTACGCCGAGGGTTACGAGGAGCGCTTCGCCGCCGGCCTTCCCCAGCGCCAGTTATCGAAGGAGTTCGTTCGCGAATGGTTGATGGACAACGGTTTTCAGGGTCGCGACGGCGAGCGGGTTCCCGAGATGACCGACGACATCGTTTCAGATATTTCGGCTCGTTACATCGAGCTGTACGAAAACATCACCGGCGAGAAGTTCCACCCCGCTCACGGCGAAAACAACACCGACCGCCTCTCCCGGATGGAGGCCAACATCGTAAATATGATAGCACGACTAAAAGATACCGACCTATGAAAATCACTGACCTGAAACCTTCCGCCCTTTGGGGCCACTTTGCCGAGATCTGCGCCATTCCCCACCCCTCGCACCACGAGGAGAAGATCCGCGCTTTTATCGTCGACTTCGCCAAGACCCACAAGCTGGAACACTTTGTCGACGAGGCTGATAACGTCATCATTCGTAAGCCCGCTTCGCCCGGTATGGAGGGCCGTAAGGGTATCGTCCTTCAGGCTCACCTCGATATGGTTCCTCAGGCTAACGGCGACAAAACCAACGCTGCCGGGCAGCCTTTCGACTTCACTCGCGATCCGATCGAGCCCTTCGTCGATGGCGAACTGGTTAAGGCTCGCGGCACTACCCTCGGGGCTGACAACGGTATCGGGGTTGCCGCTATGTTGGCTATCCTCGAATCTTCCGACCTGAAACACGGGCCTCTGGAGGCGTTCTTCACCGCCACCGAAGAGACCGGTATGGTCGGCGCATTCGGCCTCAAACCCGGTGAGCTTCAGGGCGATATCCTTATCAACCTCGACTCCGAGCGGCAGCACGAGCTCTGTACCGGTTGCGCCGGTGGTACCGACGCCAACATCGAGTTGCCCTACTCTGCCGAGCCCGTTCCCCAAGGTTATAAGGCTGTTGCGGTGGAGGTTAAGGGCCTCAAGGGCGGCCACTCCGGTATCGAGATCATCCTCGGGCGCGCTAACGCTAATAAAGTCTTGATGCGCACCCTCCGCCCCCACCTGTTCTCTTCCGGCGCCAGCCATCCCGCTGAAAACGTGCGCCTTGCGTCTGTCGACGGCGGCGGACTCCGTAACGCTATTCCTCGCGAGGCTCGCGCCGTTGTCCTCGTCCTGCCCGACTACTATGCCACCTTTACCGAGGCTGTTGCCGAAATGGAACGTATTGTCACTAAGGAGTTTGCCGGAATCGAAGAGGGCGTCTCGTTGAAGGTCTCGTCCGCCGACGCTCCCAAGAATATCCTCCCCGTCGACACCGCTCGTAACCTTGCCGATATGGTTTGTATCTGCCCCAACGGGGTTGTTTCGATGAGCGTTGCGATGCCCGGTTTGGTGCAGACTTCCAGCAACCTGGCTCGCGTCGTCAGCGACGGTACGAGCGTGAAGATGCACGCCCTGATGCGCAGTTCTGTACGTAGCGAGAAGGAGTTCGTTGGCGAGCGTATCGTCGGGCTTTGCCGGCTTGTCGGCGCAACTTGCGAGCTCACTGGCAGTTACGATGGTTGGAATCCCAATATGTCGTCGCCCATCCTCAAGACTATGGCCGCCAGTTACGAGACTCTGTTCGGCGAAAAACCCGAGATTACTGCCGTCCACGCCGGTCTCGAATGCGGTATCATCGGCGGCGTTTACCCTAACCTCGATATGATCTCTTGCGGCCCGACGATCCGCTTCCCCCACTCGCCCGACGAGGAGGTCAACATCGCCTCCGTCGAGCGCTTCTGGCGCTTCCTTGTTCACACCCTGGAAACCGCACCATCCAAGTAATGAGGCGGTTGGGCTGGCGGGGGCGGTTAGGCCTGTTCTTGTTGACTGTTCTGTGCTGGTTTTCGGCCGGGGCACAGGGGGTTGCGGCACAGACGGTCGGCGAGGGCGGGGTGGGTGGCGAGCTGGGCAACATTGATTGGCGCGTTTCGGTTTCATCGACTTCCGACGCCGGGGTTTTCGAGGTCGTCTTCTCGGCTGACATTGCTCCCGACTGGCACCTCTATGACCTTGGCCCTTACCGCGTTCCCGGCCTCGCTACCGAGTTTTCGTTCGACGACTCACCCGTAGCCGCTTCTCCCGCCGAACCCGCCGCTCCGACACCTTTCGAGCTTCTCGGGCCTCCTCGCCAGCTCGACCAACCCACCCGCCGTATGGATCCTTTCTTCGGGTTCGAGGTCGGTTCGTTCACCGGTTCGGCCCGCTTCGCCCAGCTCGTCCGCGTCCCGGCTGCAAAGACAGCTTCCGACACTACCCTTTCCGGCGAGGTCGAGTATCAGATTTGCCGCGACGAAGTCGGTTGTGTTCGTGGCGCTTGGGAGTTCCGCGTCGCCCTCTTGGACGGTGCGTCTTTCGCAGCAACCGACCCGACGAACGCAACAAACACAGCCTCCCCGCCTAACGCGCCCAACACCGCCAGCCTCCCCTCTTCCAGTGGTCTTTGGGGCCTTCTTCTCGGGGCTGTTTTGTGGGGTTTTGCCGCACTGTTGACTCCTTGCGTTTTTCCGATGGTTCCGATGACTGTTTCGTTTTTTATGAAACAGCCCCACGGCCGTAGCCGCGCGCTACTATTTGGTGCTTTGATCATCGCTCTCTACACCCTCCCCATCGGCGCCATCATCCTCGCCACATACCTTGCTGGCGGCGAGGCCGTTACTGCCGATATCTTCAATTGGTTGGCCACTCATTGGATCCCCAACGTGCTGTTTTTCATCGTATTTCTCCTGTTCGCTGCATCGTTGCTCGGGGCTTTCGAGTTTCGTATGCCCAGTCGTCTCGTCAACCGTTCCGACCGTGGGGTCGAACAGGGCGGACTTGCGGGTATTTTCTTTCTCGCCCTGACTCTCGTTCTTGTCTCGTTTTCTTGCACCGGGCCGATCGTCGGTACTGTTTTGATCTCTTCCACTCGCGGCGAGTTCTGGTTGCCTGTGGTCACGATGTTGTTTTTTTCCGCTGCTTTCGCGCTGCCCTTCACTCTCTTGGCTCTCTTTCCTCGTTGGTTGGAGCGCTTGCCTAAAAGTGGTGGTTGGTTGAATTCTGTCAAGGTTGTCCTCGGCCTCGTCGAGATCGCTCTCGGGTTGAAATTCCTCTCCGTTGCCGACCAGACTTACCATTGGGGTATCCTTCCTCGCGAGGTTTACCTCTCTGTTTGGATCGTCGTCGGGGCTCTTCTCGGTTTCTATCTTCTTGGTAAACTGCGGTTTAAGTACGACTCTCCTTCCGACCACATTGGCGTCGGGCGTCTTTTCTGCGCGATCGTGGTGTTTTCGTTCACTGTTTGGCTCGTTCCCGGGCTCTTCGGGGCTCCCCTCAGCGCAATTTCCGGTTACCTTCCTCCTCCTTCCAGCCACTCCACCGTAGCCCCGGCTCCGGTTGCCACGCCCCCTGCTGCCGCCTCCGAAACCATCAAACACTCTGATATTCTTTCCCTTCCTCACGGCCTTTCCGGTTACTTCGACCTTTCCCAGGGCCTTTCCGCCGCCCGCCGCGAGGGTAAACCCGTGCTCCTCGATTTCACCGGCCACGGTTGCGTCAATTGCCGCGAGATGGAGGCTCGCGTCTGGTCAGACCCGCGGGTTTTGGCGCTGCTTCGCGAAAAGTTCGTCATCGTTGCTCTTTACTCCGATGACCGCACTCAATTGCCTGAAAACGAATGGTTAACCACTCCTTCCGGCCGTACTCTTCGCACCCTCGGCCGCGTCAATTCCTACATCGTCAACACCCGTTACGGTATTTCGTCCCAGCCCGCTTACCTGATCCTCGACTCGGAGGGTACCCCGCTCGTCCCTGCTCGCGGTTACGACCTTGATATAGAAGCGTTTATTGACTTTTTGAATAGTTATGAGTGAGTTAAGTAATCTGTCGCCGTCCGCCATTTGGTCTTGGTTCGAGGCGATCACCCGCATTCCTCGGCCTTCGAAACACGAGGAACGTATCGTCTCCTTTTTGGTTGATTTCGCCCGCTCCCACGGCCTCGACTTTCGCACCGATAAGGTTGGTAACGTTGTGATCCTCAAGCCTGCTTCTCCCAGTATGGAAGGCCACCCCACGGTTGTTTTGCAGAACCACGTCGATATGGTTTGTGAGAAAAACGCCGATGCGACTAACGATTCCGGCCAGCCGTTCGACTTTTTCCGCGACGCCATCCGGCCCTTCGTTTCTCCCGACGGTTGGGTTCGCGCTCGCGGTACGACTCTCGGCGCTGACAACGGGCTCGGTATGGCTGCTGTGCTCGCTCTTTTGCTTGACCCTCAGGCTGTTCACGGCCCTCTGGAGGCTCTTTTCACTGTCGACGAGGAGACCGGTTTGAGCGGCGCTTTCGGCCTCGGCGACGGAATGCTCACCGGTACGTACCTTATTAACCTCGACTCTGAGGACGAGGGCGAGATCTTCATCGGTTGCGCTGGTGGCGTTGATACTCAGGCGTTTTTAGACTTCACTTTCGAACCCGCTCCTCCCGCCCACCGCTTTTTCGAGCTTTCCGTCGGCGGCCTCCTCGGGGGTCATAGTGGCGATGACATCGAAAAGGGGCGCGGTAATTCCAACAAGATCCTCGCGCGCGCGCTTTCTGCCGGGCTCGATTTGAGCCTAAGACTCAGCTCAATAGATGGCGGCAACCTTCGTAATGCTATTCCTCGCGAGGCTCACGCCGTTGTTGCCGTTCCCGCCGCCCGCGCCGCCGATTTCACCCACACGATAGAAAGCCTCGCTTCCGATGTCCGCTCCGAGTTGCAGTACACCGACCCGGGCGTTACGCTCGCCATCAAAGATCTCGCCATCGAGGAAGCCCCCATCTCCCTGCAAGTAATTGACACCCAGACCACTGCCCGCCTCGTTTCGGCTCTTTTCGGCGTTCCTAACGGTGTCCAGGCGATGAGTTTTGCTGTTGCCGACCTCGTCGAGACTTCGACCAACCTCGCATCCGTGAAAATCGCTAACAACCAGATAGTTGTTACTACTTCCCAGCGTTCTTCGGTCGAGAGTTCCAAGCGCGCTACGGCTGCGTCTGTCGGGGCTGTTTTCTCGCTTGCCGGCGCTCGCGTCACCCACTCCGAGGGTTATCCCGGCTGGACTCCGAACCCCGATTCGCACCTGCTCGCCGTCACACAAAAGGCTTACGCCCAGCTATTTAACACGTCGCCTAAGATTCTTGCGATCCACGCCGGTTTGGAGTGTGGTTTGTTTCTCGAAAAATTCCCGAACCTCGATATGGTTTCTTTCGGGCCGACGATTCTCGGGGCGCATTCTCCCGACGAGCGGATCGAGATTTCGACCGTCGACAAGTTTTGGCAGCTTCTGCTCTCCGTCCTTAAAGAACTGTAGGTCAGCGCTTATCGCAGCTGCAGCGACAGATCACACAGCGCCACCGCCATCGCCGCTTCCACTACCACCGCTGCCCTCAGCGCTATGCAGGCGTCGTGGCGGCCTCCGATTTCCAGCGTCTCCGCCCTCCCCGTCGCGAAATTCCACGTCTGTTGCGCCTTCGCGATGCTCGCCGTCGGCTTCACTGCTGCTCTCATAACTATCTGATTTCCATTGCTTATCCCGCCATTCACGCCTCCCGCGTTGTTTTTCTCCGTCCGTCCTCGCTCGTCCACGATCGGGTCGTTGTTCTCTGAACCGCGCAAAGCAGCTCCTGCGAATCCGCTCCCGAACTCTACTCCCTTAACCCCTGGTATTGAGAACATTATGTGACTCACCACACTCTCCACCGAATCGAAAAACGGTTCTCCCAGTCCCTCCGGCACTCCGTCTGCCCTGCACTCGATCACTCCTCCCACCGAGTCGCCGTCCCTCACCGCATCCGCCACAACTCTCTCAAATTCAGCCCTTTCCTTCACTCCTCCCAGTTCCACAATTTCCGACGAAATCCGCACACCTCCCAACGCACCTCCCCCTAATACCCCACCCGACACACCAGCCCCCACACCCCACGCAACTCCGCCTCCCGGACTCGCCAACATCTTTTTCGCAATCACCCCCGCCGCAACCAGCCCCAAGGTCAACCTTCCCGAGAAGTGCCCTCCTCCTCGCGGATCCCCATATCCTACTGATTTGCAGCGCCCTACCCAATCCGCGTGTGACGGCCTCGGATGGTTCGCCAGCCTCTCATAGTCTCCCGAGCGCACATTTTCGTTCCTGAACAGTATGGCCACCGGCGCTCCCGTCGTCCTTCCCTCGAAGACCCCCGACACAATCTGCGGCTCGTCGGCCTCTCTTCTCGGCGTTGTTCCCGCCGCTCCTCCTCCTCTTCGCCTCGCCAGATCTGCTTCGAAGTCCCTCACACTCAGCTCAATTCCCGGCTTCACTCCGTCCACCACAACACCGACCGCCTCGCCGTGACTCTCACCAAATATTGCCACCCTGAAATTTCGCCCAAAACTATTCATTTCTCAACCTGTCAAAATCGTCCCAGAAGGCCGCATACGACTTCGCCACACACTCCGTTCCTCTTATCACGACCGGCTCCGTTGCGTTCAACGCCGTCACTGCCAGCGACATAGCCATCCTGTGATCGCCGTGACTTTCCACCGCCACTCCTCCGGCAACCACACCACCAACCACTCCGCGCACCCCACCATCCCGTTCTCCTCCTCTGATCCTCATCACATTTTCCTCCTCTATGTCGACCTCTATGCCCATCTTCTCAAACTCGCTCCATATTGCTTCGGCCCTGTTGCACTCCTTGTGTACCAGCCGCTTAGTTCCTATTATGGTCGTCGTTCCCTCACACGATGCCGCCAAGGCCGCCAGCGCCGGAAACAAATCCGGACAGTCCGTCGCATCGAACTCGAAGGCCCTCAGCCCTCCTCCATCCGCCCTCATCGGCGGTGAAACTCTCACACTGTCTGGCAGTTGTTCCACCCTTGCTCCCGCTCTCGACAGCGCTTCCACAATCGCCACATCCGCTTGCAACGAGGTCGCCCTCAGATTCCTCACCGTCACTCCGCCACCCATCCCCCCTGCAACCGCTCCCGCCACCAGCAAACACGCTGCCGCACTCCAGTCTCCCTCCACCTCATATTCACACGGTTTATACTCCTGACCTCCTGGCACATAGAATTCCTCATAGTCTCTGTGGTCTATGTCGATCCCGTACGCATCCATCACATCGAGCGTCATATTCACATACGGTATGCTCTTGAGGTCTCTCACCCTGATTGTCGTATCTTCGGCGGCCAGTGGTAGCGCCATCAGCAACCCCGTCAGGAATTGCGACGACACACTTCCGTCGATCTCCACACTCCCGCCCCTCATTGGCCCCTTCACCGTGATCGGTAGAAACCCGTCATTATCAACCACTTCTACCCCCAACTCCCTTAACGGTTCCGTCATCATTCCCATCGGCCTCTTCAATATGCTCCCTCGGCCTGTGATCGTTACTTCTCTTCCCATCATCGCTGCTATGGGCGTAAACAGCCTCGTCGCCAGCCCGCTCTCTCCTATGTCGATAGTCGTTTTACCGGCCCCCAGTTGTTCCACCACCCTCAGCGCTGCCGCGGTATCATCACACTCTTCCGCACCCACTGCACAAAACCCGCCTCCTCCGCCCGAGACTCCCGCCAGGAAATTTGCTGCGATAGCTCTTTGCGCATAGCTTTTCGAACTCGGGGGGTCGACTTCGCCCTCCACCGCTCCTGGTATGATCGTCTTATCCATATATTTTGGTTCCTGTTTTTTT
This sequence comes from Alistipes sp. UBA936, assembly GCA_002293505.1. Lineage (GTDB taxonomy): Bacteria > Bacteroidota > Bacteroidia > Bacteroidales > Rikenellaceae > UBA940. Next base: position 14,172 of record DBDI01000019.1, read on the forward strand.
GCCTTCCAGTACTCTCATTAGGTTCCCCTCCGTGTCCATATCGAACACCACAACTGGCATCCCATTCTCTCTGCACATCGTCACCGCGGTCAGATCCATCACCCTCAGCCCCTTCTCATACACCTCTCCGAAGGTCAGTTCGTCATACTTCACTGCTCCCGGATCCTTCTCCGGATCTGCCGTATAGACCCCGTCTACCCTCGTTCCCTTCATCAGCACATCCGCTCCTATTTCCAGGGCCCTCAGCGCTGCCGCCGTGTCTGTCGTGAAATACGGATTTCCTGTTCCTCCTCCTATTATCACCACCTTTCCCTCCTCCAGATACGCCCTCGCCGCTGCTGCCGAATATAGCTCTCCCACCGGTTCCATCCTTATCGAGGTCAACACTTTGCACTCCACTCCCTCTCCTTCCAGCGCACTCTGTAGGGCCAATGAATTAATCACCGTTGCCAGCATTCCCATCTGGTCTCCCTTCGCCCTGTCGAACCCTCTTCCGGCGCCTTGCAGACCTCTGAAAATATTCCCTCCTCCTACCACTATTCCTACTTGCACTCCTCTCCTCACCGCCTCTGCCACTTGCTTAGCATAGCTCCCCAGCACCGCTTCATCCAGTCCTTTTCCCGCCTTTCCTCCCAGCGATTCTCCGCTCAGCTTCAATAATATTCTCTCGTACTTCATAATTTTTCTTTCTCCTTTCCCGCAAAGATACGGAATTTTCAATATATTTGCACCTCTCAACGTTTTTTGCAAAGTGATTGCTTTAATGGCGTGCGGAGAGCTTCGGCTCTCGGTACGCGCCATTAAAGTGGTCATTGTAAACGTTGAGAATTTTCAAGAACCCGCCGGGAGCCGATTTTTTAGATCTTTTCTTTCCTCCCTTGTGTCCTGCTTGCGGGCGCCTTTTGCGCCGTTCCGAGGGAGTTGTCTGTACTGCTTGCCAGGCCGACATTCCTCTCACCGGATTCGAATCCCTTCCCGACAACCCTGTTTTTCGCCGCTTCTGGGGACTTGTTCCCATCGAGCGCGCCACCTCTATGATGTGGTTCATCGACGGTAGCGGGTTCCGTCGTATAGTCCACCGCTTCAAATACTCCTCCCGACCCGCACTGGCTCGTGACTTCGGCCGTTGGTTCGGCCACCTGCTCTCCGACACCGACGACTTCGGCGGGCTCGACCTTATAGTTCCCGTTCCTCTCCACCCTCTCAAGACCCTCCGCCGCGGTTACAACCAGTCCGAATGGATTGCTCGCGGTATGTCTCGCCAGATGGATATTCCCACCGAGACCCGCGCTGTTGCCCGCCGCGTCAACAACCCCAGCCAGACTTCCCTTATTGACTCTTCCGCGCGTTGGTCTAACGTCGAAGGCATCTTTTCCGTCCGCCGGCCCGAGCTTCTTGCCGACAAACGCATTTTGCTCGTCGACGACGTTCTCACTTCCGGTGCCACCCTTGTTTCTTGCGCTTCCGCCATCGCTTCCGCGGTTCCTTCTTGCCGTATCTCTGTTGCCACCCTGTTCGCCTCTCGCCGCGGCCTTGGCATATCCGATTAAAATCGCTACCTTTGCACCCAAAATTTCTTTAACCCAAAACTTATCTCTATGATTACATCTATCTTTTGGATCATTCCTGCTGCGTCTGTTCTGGCGCTTGCGTTTGCCTGGTGGTTTTTCCGCCAGATGATGAAGGAGAGAGAGGGCACGGAGCGTATGGCCGAGATCGCCAAACACGTTCGCGACGGCGCTGCTTCTTACCTTCGCCAGCAGTACCGCGTTGTTCTCATCGTTTTCGTTGTCCTGGCTGCTTTGTTCGCTGTAATGGCTTACGGGTTCAACCTCCAGAACGGTTGGGTACCCTTTGCTTTCATCACGGGTGGTTTCTTCTCCGGGCTTGCTGGTTTCTTCGGTATGAAGACGGCGACCTACGCTTCTGCTCGTACTGCCAACGCTGCTCGCCGGTCTTTGAATTCCGGCCTTAAGGTAGCTTTTCGCTCCGGCGCTGTCCTCGGCCTCGTCGTCGTCGGACTCGGTCTTCTCGACATCTCTCTTTGGTACCTCGTGTTGAACCACTTCGTTCCTGCGGACGCCATCGACCCTGCTCATAAACTCACCATCATCACTACCACTATGCTTACCTTCGGTATGGGCGCTTCCACCCAGGCTTTGTTTGCTCGCGTCGGTGGTGGTATCTACACTAAGGCTGCCGACGTCGGTGCCGACCTCGTTGGTAAAGTCGAGGCTGGTATTCCCGAGGACGACCCTCGTAACCCCGCCACTATCGCCGATAACGTCGGTGACAACGTTGGCGACGTTGCCGGTATGGGCGCCGACTTGTACGAATCTTATTGCGGTTCGATCCTTGCTACTGCTGCTCTCGGCGCTGCTGCTATGGCTGGTTCCGGTGACGTTGCTGCTCAGTATAAATTCGTTGTTGCTCCTATGTTGATCGCTGCCGTTGGTATCGTTCTTTCTATCCTGGGTATCTTCGCTGTCTCGACTAAGGAGAACGCTTCTATGAAACAGCTTTTGCGCGCTCTCGGCCGCGGTACCAACATTGCTTCCGCCTTGATCGTCATTGCTTCTTTCGTCATCCTTTGGGCTCTCGACATTCCCGGTTGGGCTTGGATCGGTGGTGCTGTAATCGTCGGGTTGGTCGTCGGTATCGTCATCGGTCAGGCTACCGAATACTTCACTTCTCAGTCTTATAAACCTACCAAAGAGATCTCTGCTGCCGGCCAAACCGGGCCCGCTACCGTTGTTATCGCCGGTATCTCCGTCGGTATGAAATCTACAGCTATTCCCGTCCTTGCCGTCGTTGTCGGTATCATCGCTTCTTACCTTCTGGCTGCTCAGGGCGATATGTCTAACGTCGGTATGGGCCTCTACGGTATCGGTATCGCTGCTGTGGGTATGCTCTCCACTCTTGGTATCACCCTCGCTACGGATGCTTACGGCCCCATCGCCGATAACGCCGGTGGTAACGCCCAGATGGCCGAGCTCGGTGAGGAGGTTCGTAAACGCACCGACGCCCTCGACTCTCTTGGTAACACCACTGCTGCTACCGGTAAAGGTTTTGCTATCGGTTCCGCTGCTCTCACCGGGCTGGCTCTTCTCGCTTCTTACATCGAGGAGATCAAGATCGGTATCGTCCGCCTGGGTGGTTCGACTGTCGACGCTTTCCTTGCTAAGACCGGCGTTTCCGAGATGTCCCAGGCTTCTTTCACCGACTTTATGTACTACTACGACGTCACCCTTATGAACCCCAAGGTTTTGGCCGGTGCTTTCATCGGTGCTATGATGGCGTTTTTGTTCTGCGGCCTCACTATGTCTGCTGTCGGCCGCGCTGCCGGCGCTATGGTCGAGGAGGTTCGCCGCCAGTTCCGCGAGATCAAGGGTATTATGGAGGGTAAGGCTACTCCGGATTACGCTCGTTGCGTCGAGATTTCGACTAAGGGCGCTCAGCGCGAGATGGTTCTTCCTTCCGTGCTCGCCATCGTCACTCCCATTGCCACCGGCCTCATCTTCGGCGTTACCGGGGTTATGGGCCTTTTGATCGGTTCTTTGTCTTGCGGCTTCGTTTTGGCTGTGTTTATGGCAAACGCCGGCGGCGCTTGGGATAACGCTAAGAAGTACGTCGAGGAGGGTAACCACGGTGGTAAGGGTTCCGCTTGCCATAAGGCAAACGTTGTTGGCGACACTGTCGGCGACCCGTTCAAGGACACTTCGGGCCCCAGCCTCAACATCCTCATTAAATTGATGTCTATGGTTGCTATCGTAATGGCCGGCCTGACCGTCGCTTGGAGTTTGCTCTAAACCCCGCGACTCATAATAAAGAGAGCCCGAGCTGTCCGCCCGGGCTTTTTCTTTCCATCAACCTGTAGTTTAGAGAAAATGTTTATATCTTTGATGTGGAATTCGCTCCAGACCAAACTAATAAACCAACTTTTATGAAAAAACAGCGACTGTTTTTAATGGCTACCGGATTATTGGGTATTTGGTTTTGCAGCTGCCATCAGGAACCAAGCCAAACACCCGTTCTAAGCCAGCAGAGAGACGAAACACGGGTCATTGAGCGAGCCCGAAACTTTCTCGAATCACAGGTTGAGACGCCAACTCTGCCGAACATCTATTTCAGCAGTGATTCTCAATTCCATACCAGGGCAGATCAAACACAAAACATCCTTAACGATGCTATCGAACTCGATTGGTCGCGGGCTTGGAGTTGGGAAAACGATAGAGTTGTTGTTACCGAAGTTCCTGCGCAATTGACTCGCTCTATCGAGTATATAGTTTTGATCGAACAACTTGGCGATACGATCAGCCTCACTAAACAACTTCCACATACTCGAATCATTATCAATGAGCGTAAGGACAACGGCTATGTTTACTTTTTCCTTGCCACCTTGTTGCCCGACGAGTCTTATGATGGCGATCTTTCACAACTATCGTTCGACCCTGTAGGCAGCGACTATTGCGGGATCTCCATCTATTCTTATCCGAACGGGACACCCTGTTGGGGTCTAATATATGACGCCGGCAGTATGTTGAGCACACTACTCTTCGATGAGCCTTCTCCCTATGAATATGACTCCGAATTGCGAATTGCTATGGGTATTCAATTCGAATCTGCTACACGAGGGATTTTTGAAGATAACGTTATAGAGACAATTCAGGTTGTCGCATCTCCTCCCCCTGCTGAGATAGATTGGTCTCGTGGTGGAAACGATTCCGGATCATACGGTGGTGGTGGAGGGGGCAGTGGTAGTGGCAGTAATGGAACTGGTAATGATGGCTCGGGCGATGGGAGTGGGCGACCTAATCCTAATGGTTACAGAGTTATGGTTTCTGCCAATCCTCCTAATGGAGGCAAAGCGTTGGGTTCGGGCAAATTCTACTCGTCCTTTTCGCTTCTTACAGCTACCATTTCTGCTACGGCCTATCTTGGGTTTGAGTTTGTAAATTGGACAGGTAGCGCTACGTCTTCATCCAGAACTTACACTTTCCCTGTGTTTGAAGATATGACTTTTGTCGCTAACTTCCGCCCTTGCTTTGACGACAATACGGCCAATCCGCTCTCCTCTATGGCGCTTGCGCCACCTGTAACAAATGGCGTGACCAATATTGCCGGTGCGACATACGGTAATACCAGAAACGGAGGCGCAAAAAAACATAACGGCATAGACCTTGCGGGGCCGGTCGGTACGCCTATATATGCCCAGTTTAGCGGAATAGTATCGGCCTTCCCCGCGATTGTTTCCGGACAACCGAACAGGATCGTTGAAAATGGGATTCAACGATATCCATCCAGCTATACTGGAACAGATCGAGATGGCGGTGGCAACCGAATATATATCGACTCCTCTGTCGGCGGCAAAACAGTTAAAAACGGCTATATGCATCTACAAGCAGGCACGCCGTTCGGTACAAATCCACGAACCGGACAACCTTGGAAAGCCGGGGATATCATCAACGCCGGCGAGGTAATTGGCTATATCGGCGTTACTGGTAATGCCAACCCAAATGTACCGCATTTGCATTTAAGAACTTTAGTGAATGGCGTCGAGGTCAATCCTGCCTCTTACCTAAACGCTACCGTAAGTACCACAACCTCAAAAATAACAACACCCTGTCATTAACACTAAAAAAAACTGAATACTATGAAGACATTAGTTAAAATCGTATTTGTGGCGACAATAATTTTTCTGCCTTTCTGCGGCTTTTCTCAAATTTTGGGCTACACACAAGCGACGGATATGGATGTGAACGGCATCTTTATCGGCGGCAAATACACTAAAGCTCAGGTGACTGCAAAATGGGGCACACCGACAGAGTACTGGAGTGGGACATCAGAAAACGGACTGATTGAAGAGTATTATTATTCCACCACTACGTTCCGTTTTAGCGAAAATGGTGTATTTGAAACATTTGGAATCGGGACGTCTAATTTTGCCGTTTACACTGCTAAAAGTGGTGGTATAAAGGTAGGCGATCCAATTTCGCGGATCTCTGCCATCGGCCTTGGGACTCCGGTTCTGCAAAACGATGGAACGTACCATTTGTGTAGAAATAATGCTGATGATCCACTAATCTTTGGGCATTCGGCCGGAATAATTACATTCATTTCATTTATGACATCTGTCTGATAAACTGAATACTTGCTTCTGACTCCGATTTGCGGGTACAGTCAGTCTGGTTTTTTACAAGCTACTACAATGGACGTAAATGGAGTCTTCATTGGGGGCAAATACACTAAGGCCCAAGTCACAGCAAAATGGGGTACACCGACGAAATATTGGAGCGGAACATCTGAGTTTGGACTGAACGAAGAGTACGAATACTCCAACAATCTATTCCGTTTTAGCGATAATGGAATCTTCAATTATTTTTACGTCGCCACACCAAATTTGGATTAGTTTCGTATCTCCGGTGTAATCGCTATTATGAAAACAATTGTAAAAATCGTATTTGTGGCGACAATAATTTTTCTGCCTTTCTGCGGCTTTTCTCAAATTTTGGGTTACACAAAAGCGACGGATATGGATGTGAACGGTATCTTTATCGGCGGCAAATACACTAAAGCTCAGGTGATTGCAAAATGGGGCAATCCGACAGATTATCGTGATTCAACTTCCGAGAGTGGGTTGAACGAAACATATTACTACTCCAGCGACACACTGCGTTTTAGCGAAAATGGCGTATTTGAAACATTCAATATAAAAACATCTAAATTTGCTGTTTACACTGCTAAAAGTGGTGGTATAAAGGTAGGCGATCCGATTTCGAGAATTTCGGCCATCGGCCTTGGGATTCCGGTTCTGCAAAGCCATGGAAATTACTCTCTTAGCCTTAATAGTATTGATGAACCGCTTATGTTTGTTGTTTCAAATAGCATAATAACCGAGATATGGTTTATGTCATCTATCTGAAAAAAACTGAATATTATGAAGACATTAGTTAAAATCGTATTTCTTGCGACAATAATTTTTCTGCCTTTCTGCGGCTTTTCTCAAATTTTGGGCTACACACAAGCGACGGATATGGATGTGAACGGTATCTTTATCGGCGGCAAATACACTAAAGCTCAGGTGATTGCAAAATGGGGCACACCGACAGAGTACTGGAGTGGGACATCAGAAAACGGACTGATTGAAGAGTATTATTATTCCACCACTACGTTCCGTTTTAGCGAAAATGGTGTATTTGAAACATTTGGAATCGGAACATCTAACTTTTCCGTTTATACTGCCAAGAGTGGTGGCATAAAAGTCGGTGATCCGATTTCGAGAATTTCGGCCATCGGCCTTGGGACTCCGGTTTTGCAAAACGACGGATCATATAGTGTCCTAAGTGGCGACAATTGGTTCACATTCAAACACTCAAACGGCACAATAACCGAGATTTGGTTTGTCACTTCTGTTTAGGGGGTATTCTTATCAATTTAGCCCTCAATACGCCAACCTGTACGTATCCCTCGCAATCACCAGCTCTTCATCCGTGGTCACAACCGCCACCACAACTCGAGAGCCCACTGTCGATAGTATCCTGTCCTGCCCCCTCAGTCCGAAGTTTGTCGACGGACTGAACTCCACTCCCATATACTCCAGCCCTTCACAGATCCTCTCTCTCGATTGCCATTGGTTTTCTCCCACTCCTCCCGTGAAGACAATCAGATCGACTCCTCCCAGCAGGGCTGCATACGCCCCTATGTAGTGCTTAATCCTTGCATCATACATCGCCAATGCCAGTGCCGCCCTCTCGTTTCCCTCTTCCGCTGCTGCCACAATGTCCCTCATATCGCTCGACAGCCCGCTCACTCCCAGCACTCCCGACCTCTTATTGATCATCTCTCCCAGCTCGTCCAAGCTCATTCCCTCTCTCTCTCCTATATATAATAGCGCTCCCGGGTCCACATCCCCACACCTTGTTCCCATAATCACTCCGTCCACCGGCGTGAATCCCATCGAGGTATCCACCGATCGGCCGTTCTTGATTGCTGTTACCGAGCCTCCGTTTCCTATGTGACAGGTAATGATCTTCGCTTTCTCCACATCCAGTCCCGCCATCTTTGCACCCTTCTCTGCCACAAACCTGTGACTCGTCCCGTGGAAGCCGAACTTTCTCACTCCCAGCCTCTCGTAGTACTCCCACGGCAGGGCATACATATAGTTCTCCGCCGGTATTGTTTGATGGAAGGCCGTGTCGAACACCGCCACTTGCGTCACTTTCGGTAGTAGCTCCGCAATCGACAGTATCCCCATCAGGTTTGCCGGATTGTGTAGCGGCGCCAGTTCGAAACAGGCCCTGATCTTCTCCACCACATCGTCCGTCACCACCGCACTGTCCTTAAAATACGCTCCTCCGTGCGCCACCCTGTGTCCTACCGCTCCTATCTCGTCCAGCGATCCCAGCACACCCTTTTCTCCGTCTCCCGTTATGGTCTCTATGACCTCCTTGATTCCCTCCTTGTGATCCGTAACCCTGTCCACGATTCCTTTGGCGAGCAGTTCTCCCGCGCCCGCGCTCATATCTATCACCTGATACTTTATCGATGACGACCCGCAGTTCAGTACTAATATTTTCATATGTCTGTTTGACAAGCTGTAATTGCTACCACATTGATTATATCGTCCACCGAGCACCCTCTCGACAGGTCGTTCACCGGCGCTGCCATTCCTTGTAGCACCGGCCCTATTGCTTCGGCGTGCGCTATCCGCTGCACTAATTTGTACGCAATATTCCCCACTTCCAGCGACGGGAACACCAGTATATTCGCCCTTCCTCCGAGCCTGCTTCCCGGGGCCTTCCTCTCTGCTATTTCGGGTACTATTGCTGCATCTGCTTGTAGTTCTCCATCTATCACCAGATTCGGATCCATCTCTCTGGCCAGCTTCGTTGCTTCCACCACTTTGTCTACTGCCGGATGCTGCGCCGAGCCTCTGGTCGAGAAGCTCAGCATCGCCACCCTCGGTTCCAGCCCCACAATGCTTCTCGCCGTTCGCGCCGTCGAGATGGCTATTTCCGCCAGTTGTTTTGCCGTCGGGTCTGGCGACACTGCACAGTCTGCAAACAGCATCGTTCCGTTGTCTCCGTAGCTCTTGTCCGGTATCCTCATAATGAACGCTCCCGAGACCACACTTATCCCCGGCGCCGTCTTCACATACTGTAGCGCCGGCCTCAGCACATCTCCGGTGTAGTTCACCGCTCCGGCCACTTCTCCATCCGCGTCTCCCGCCTTCACCATCACTGCCGCCAAGTACAAAGGATCCTTCAGTTGCTCCAGCGCCACATCCCTGGTCACACCCTTGCTTCCTCTCAGCTTCACCATCATCTCCACATACTTCTCCGCTTGTTCGTCCGGTAGCCTGTACGGATCCAGCACCCTTTCCTGCGTGATATTCTTCAATCCGAACCTTGCTGCCTGCTCTCTGATTCTGTCCCACGAGCCCAACAGTACCACATTTGCGATAGCTTCTCCCACCAGGAAGTCTGCTGCTTGAATCGTTCTCTCTTCTGCGCCTTCCGGTAGGACAATTCTGCGCCCCAGTCGGGCTGCTTTTTTCCTTATGCTGTATATGATTTCCATACGTGTTGTTTTTGTGAACAAGGCGACAATTTTACGAATTTTCGGCGACAATTCAAAGATTTTTGCTTAAAATTGTGCCCGTGAAAACTTCCTCCTTCTCTCTTCGCCGTATCGGGTTGTTGCCTCGCGTGGTCTTAGCTATCGGCTTCGGTATCGTTTGCAGCCTCTTTTTTCCCGCTTGGTTGTCTCGCGTTTTCGTTACCTTCAACGATTTGTTCGGTGGTTTTCTCGGCTTCACGATTCCTTTGATCATCGTCGGCCTTGTTGCTCCCGGTATTGCCGAGTTGGGCCTCGGGGCTGGTCGTCTTCTCGGGCTCACCGTTGCTATCGCTTACGGTTCCACCCTCTTCGCCGGTTTCCTTGCTTACGGTTCTTCTCTTCTGGTCTACCCCCTTATCCTCGACCCTGGCTCCGGCGCCTCCTCCCTCACCGACACTGCTGCTTCTCTGGAGCCCTTCTTTTCTGTCGATATGCCTCCCGTTTTCGGGGTAATGACTGCTCTCTTGCTCGCTTTCGTCCTTGGGCTCGGCCTTGCTTCTGTTTCCGGTACTGTCTTCAAAAGCGTTTTGTTCGAGCTTCGCGAGGTTGTCAACCGCGTGATCGAGAGGGTGATCATTCCCCTTCTTCCTCTTTACATCTTCGGTATCTTTCTTCGTATGGGTTCCGAGGGTACCGTCTGGTCTGTTATGGCTCTTTTCATCAAGGTTATCGCTGTCATCTTCGTCCTCCACATCGCCCTTCTCCTTCTTCAGTTCCTCGTCGCCGGGGCCATCTCTCGCCGCAACCCCTTCTCCCTTCTTCGTAATATGCTTCCCGCTTACGCCACTGCTCTCGGTACCCAGTCATCCGCCGCCACTATTCCCGTCACTCTCCGGTGCGCTCTTCGTAACGGGGTTCGTCCCGAGATCGCCGGGTTCACCGTTCCTATCTGCGCCACTATCCACCTCGCCGGTAGTACTCTCAAGATTGTTGCTTGTGCAATGGCAATAATGTATATGACTGGTATGCCCACGCCTTTCGGTACTCTTGCCGGATTCATAATGATGCTTGGCGTAACGATGATTGCTGCTCCCGGGGTTCCCGGCGGTGCAATAATGGCTGCTCTGGGTGTTTTGTCTTCCATCCTTGGTTTCGACGAGACCACCCAGGCTCTAATGATCGCTCTCTATATCGCTATGGACAGCTTCGGTACTGCTGCCAACGTCACTGGCGACGGGGCTATCGCTGTTGTCATCAATAAAATCAGCCGTTAGTCCTCATACTTATACCCCACTCCCTTCACCGTCACTATGTGCCCTTCTCCTATCTTCTTGCGTAGGTTTCTGATGTGCACATCTATCGTTCGGTCTCCCACTATCACTTCCTGCCCCCACACCTTGTCGTAGATCTCCTCCCGCGTAAAGAGCCTTCCCGGTTCCGAATGTAGCATTTCCAACAAGTTAAACTCCTTCCTCGGTAGGTCTATCTCCTCTCCTCCCTTCATCACCACGTGCCTCTCTCCATCGACCCTTATCGCTTCTCCGTCGAATCCCGTCCCGTGCTCTTTTCTCTTCAGCACTGCTTTTATGTGTCCCATCAGTGCTTTCATCTGTATGGGCTTTGCAATGTAGTCGTCGGCTCCCGCATCGAACCCTCTCACTTGGGAGTTTTCGTCTCCTCTCGCGGTCAGGAAGATCACCAGCGTGTCGTCTATTCCCTTCGTTGTCCTTATTAGCTTGCACGCTTCGTAGCCATCCATAATCGGCATCATCGCATCCAGCAGTATCAGATGCGGATGCCAGGCCAGCGTCCTGTCGACTCCTTCCCTCCCGTTGGTTGCTGTTTCGACTTCATACCCTTCTTTCTTCAGATTGTACCCCACGAACTCCAGTATGTCTGGTTCGTCATCCACTATCAGTATTCTGTAGCTCATAATTGCACAAAGTTAGTGTAACTTTCCGAAAGTTTTAGTACCTTTGTGGGAATGTTTTTGCTTTTTCGCTATGGATACCAAGACTAAACCCGAACTGGTGGCCCTTTTGGAGGGGTTGCTGGATGGAAGTACTCCTGTCGCGCAGATTCGCGACGCCGCCGAGGCAATCAAGGCGGAGTTCTACAAACTTCACCGCGCCGACCTGGAAGCTCTTCGCGCCGACTGGGCGGCGGCTGGTAACGATCCCGAGGCTTTTACCGCTCCTGTCGACCCGGACGAGATTCGACTCAAGGAACTGATGGCCGAATACCGCCGTCGGCGCGACGAGCACCTTGCTGCTCAGGAGCAGAACCACGAGGCTAACCTCACTGCGAAACTGGCGATTATCGAGGAGTTGAAAAACCTCGTTGCTGCCGGCGAGACTCTCGGTACTACCTTCAACGCTTTTCGCGACCTCCAGACTCGTTGGCGCGAGGCTGGTCCTGTTCCCATCGGGGCTACTAAAGATTTGTGGGAGACTTATAACCACCACGTCGAAAATTTCTACGATTATATAAAGATCAACAAGGAGCTTCGCGACCTCGACCTTCGTAAGAATTACGAGACTAAAGTAGCTCTGTGCGAATCTGCCGAGGCTCTCGTCCTCGAACCCTCCGTTGTTAGCGCTTTCCACCGGCTCCAGAAGCTCCACGACGAATGGCGCGAGGTCGGTCCCGTTTCTGCCGAGCATAAGGAGTCTGTCTGGGAACGGTTTCGCGAGGCCAGTGGCCGTATTAATAAGGCCCACCAGGCTCACTTCGAGGAGATCAAGGAGGAGCAGAAACGTAACCTCGACCTCAAAAGCGAACTCTGCGAGCAGGTCGAAGCTCTCCTGAACCCTCCTCCTTCCGGCCGTAAGGATTGGGACAAGGCGAGCGAATCGCTTCTCGAAATCCAGAAGGTTTGGAAAACCATCGGCTTCGCTCCTAAGAAGAATAACGCTAAGGTTTACGAACGCTTCCGCTCTGCTTGCGACGCTTTCTTCGTTGCCAAGCGCGAGTTTTACGGCGGATTGAAAGGCGAGATGGATTCGAACCTCGCTGCTAAGAACGAGATATGCGCTGCTGCCGAGGCTCTCTCTGCTTCCGAGGATTGGAAGGCCACCAGCGACGAGTTGATCTCCCTCCAGAACCGTTGGAAAGAGATCGGGCCCGTTCCTCGTAAATACTCCGATGCTGTTTGGAAACGTTTTCGCGCTGCTTGCGACGCTTTCTTCGAGCGTAAGAACGCCCACTTCGGCGAGGTCGAGGGGGATTATAAGGCTAACCTCGAAAAGAAACGCGCCCTGCTCGCTTCTGCTTCCGAGAAAGATCTCTCCTCTCTCACTTTCGACGACATCAAGGAGTTCCAGCGTGCTTGGGGTGAGATCGGATTCGTTCCTATTCGCCAGAAGGAGTCTCTGGCGAAACAGTACAAGGAGATCGTCGACAAGATGTTCTCCGCTCTTCGCGGTTCCGAGAAGGAGCGTTCTCTGGAGCGCTTCCGGGATCGCGTCGGGGCTATGAAAAACGGCCCCTCAGCCGGCAGCCCTCTTCGCCGCGAGCGCGAGAAACTGTTTAATAAGGTCAAGAGCCTCGACAGCGACATCGCCACCCTTGAGAACAACATCGGCTTCTTCGGCCGTAGTAAGAACGCGGAGGCTATGATCGCTGACGTTCGCGAGAAGATAGAGCGCGCCCGTGCCGAGCGCGCCGCCACAATCGAAAAGATCAAAGTAATAGACGAGAACAATAACAATGACAACTAAGTATATATTCGTGACGGGCGGTGTAGCTTCGTCTCTCGGTAAGGGGATCATCGCGGCCTCTCTGGCTAAGCTTTTGCAGGCCCGCGGTTACCGCGTTACAAACCAGAAGCTCGACCCTTACATTAACGTCGACCCCGGAACTCTCAATCCTTACGAACACGGGGAGTGTTACGTTACCGACGACGGCGGCGAGACCGACCTCGACCTTGGTCATTACGAGCGTTTCACCGCTACTCCCACATCCAAGGCTAATAGCGTCACCACCGGTAAGATCTACCAGGAGGTTATCAATCGCGAGCGTCGCGGCGATTACCTCGGTAAGACCGTCCAGGTCATTCCCCACATCACCGACGAGATCAAACGCCGTATCCAGATGTTGGGTAACAGTGGGGATTTCGACATCGTGATCACCGAGATCGGCGGTACCGTCGGCGACATCGAGGGTCTGCCGTACATTGAGGCGGTAAGACAGCTTCGTTACAACCTCGGGCCTCAGAACACCGCTATCGTCCACCTCACCCTGATTCCTTTCCTTGCTGCCAGTGGCGAATTGAAGACCAAACCCACCCAGCACTCCGTCAAGATGCTCCTTGAGAACGGCCTCCAGCCCGACATCCTCGTCCTTCGTACCGAGCAGCACATCGGCGAGGACATCCGTGCTAAGGTTGCTTTGTTCTGTAACGTCGACGCCGAGGCTGTGATGGAGTCTATCGACGTTCCGACCATATACGAGGTTCCTCTTCGTATGCACGAGCAGAACTTCGACGCTGTTACTCTTCGTAAGCTCGGCCTTCCTTCCGACCAGAAGTCAGACCTGAAGGGTTGGCGCGATTTCGTCGATAAGGTCAAGAACCCCGACCACACTGTCGACATCGCTCTGGTTGGTAAGTATACCGAATTGCCCGACGCTTATAAATCCATCTCCGAGTCGTTCATCCACGCCGGCGCTGCTAATAACGTCAAAGTCAAGTTGCACTTCATCAACTCCGAGCGCCTCACCGCTTCGAACATCGAATCCGAGCTTGGTTCTATGCGCGGTATCGTGGTTGCTCCCGGGTTCGGTCGCCGCGGCCTCGAGGGTAAGCTTCTCGCTTCCCAGTGGGCTCGCGAGCGTAAGGTTCCCTTCTTCGGTATCTGCCTTGGTATGCACTGCGCTGTCATCGAGTTCGCTCGTAACGTCCTTGGTTTGGCCGACGCCGACACTGCCGAGGAGAACCCCGAAACCCTGAACCCCGTCATCGAGCTTATGGACGGCTTCGAGTCCGGTCCTATGCGGCTCGGGGCATTCCCCTGCACACTTGTTCCCGGCTCTCATATCGCTCAGGCTTACGACTCTTCGTCGATTTCCGAGCGCCACCGCCACCGTTACAAGTTCAACAACGCTTACCGCGACCAGTTCGCCAAGGCGGGTATGACCGTTACTGCTTCTTGCGACGACATCGTCGAGGCTGTCGAGTTGTCCGGGCACCCTTGGTTTGTCGGCGTCCAGTTCCACCCCGAGTATAAAAGTAACGTTCGCCGGCCTCACCCCCTGTTCGTTGCGTTCGTAAAAGCAGCAATCTGAACATAGAATGAATAGACAGACAATCATAGGGTTGGTTCTCATCGGGGCTATCCTCTTCGGGTTCTCCTGGTACCAGAACTCCCAGCAGAAGCGACTTATCGAGCAGCGCCGTATCGAGGACTCGCTTGCTCGCGCTTCTGCCCCTGTGCCTCTTCCCGAGCCCACTATGCCCAGCTTCGACTCTCTGGGCCTTCCCGCGAACGGCACACCCGTAGCCGCGAACCAGACCGCGCCTTCGAACCCTGCCGGTATTCCTCAAACCTCCTCTTCGCCCGAAACCTTTTCCGTCGAGAACGACTTGATGACCCTTCAGTTCTCTTCTCAGGGTGGTATTCTTTCCGACGTCGTTCTTAAGGATTACTCTCGCTTCGACGGTAGCCCTCTTCACCTTTGGCGCCCCGACAGCGAGCGTTTCGACGTCGAGTTTTTTCTTCGCCGCTCTGGTCGCGACGCTCAGGTCAATACTTCCGATTACACCTTCCTGCCCAGTATCTCCCAACAGGGCGACACCCAGCAGGTCTCTATGCGCCTTCCCGTGGACTCTCTCGCATACGTCGAGTTTTTGTATACTGTCCCTAAGGCCGATTATATGTTGGGTTTCGAGGTTCGGTTCGTCGGTATGGAGCCTATCCTTAGTAACCAGTCCAGCTTCTCCATCGACTGGGCCCATACCGGGCTCCAGAACGAAAAGGGTTGGGATAACGAAAACACTTACTCCACCCTCTCTTACCACTTCCCCGGCGTTTCCGGTATCGAGGAGTTGGGAGCTTCTCGCGCCGGTGGTTCCAAAAGTGAATCCGAGCCCAGCCGCATCCAGTGGGTTGCTTTCAAGGGCCAGTTCTTCTCCTCTGTCTTGATCGCCGACGACGCTTTCCACGGCGCCGCTGTCGAGTACCGCACCCACCAGCCCGGCGACCACCTGATTAAGGATTTCGCTGCCGACCTTGTTGTTCCTATGGATCGCGACCGCGAGACTTACGGGTTCCGTATGTACCTCGGTCCTAACAAGTTTTCCACTCTTAAGCAGTACGGCATCTCTCTCGAACGACTGGTTCCTCTCGGTTGGTTTGGTTGGGTTAGCCGTTGGTTCATCATCCCGTTGTTCGATTGGTTGTCTCGCATCGGGCTCGGTATCGGTTGGATTATCTTCTTCATCACCCTGATCGTCCGGCTCGTTGTTTTCCCCCTGACCTTCACTTCTTATAAATCTTCTGCTCGTATGCGTGCCGTCAAACCCGAGGTTGACGAGATCAACGCTCGCTACCCCGACCAGGCGGACGCTATGAAGAAACAGCAGGCGACAATGGAGCTCTACCGCCGAGTCGGTATCAACCCTATGGCCGGTTGCCTTCCTATGTTGATCCAGTTTCCTATCATCATCGCTGTTTTTCGCTTTTTCCCCGCTGCTATCGAGCTTCGCGGCCAGAGTTTGTGGTGGGCCGAGGATCTTTCCAGTTACGACAGTATCCTTTCGCTCGGCTTTAACGTTCCCTTCTACGGCGACCACATCTCCCTTTTCGCCCTGATGATGGCCGTTTCGACTCTCTTTATGTCCTGGATCACCTTCAAACAGCAGCCCACTCAGGCCGGTATGCCCGGTATGAAGTTTATGATGCTGTGGATGATGCCGATAATGTTGCTTCTGTGGTTCAACAATTACGCTTCGGGCCTTTGCTTCTACTACTTGTTGGCCAACTTGTTCACCATCACCCAGATGCAGCTCACCCGCCTGCTCATCGACGAGGATGCTTTGCGCCGTAAGATGCTTGCTCGTCCCGCTAAGGCTGCCAAACCCAAGAGTGGATTTATGGCTCGCCTCGAGGAGGCTCAAAAGGCCCAGGCCGCTGCTGCTCGCCAACAGGCCGCCGGTAAAAAGCCTTCTCGTAAACGGTAGTGGAGGTTCGTGCTAAGAAATCGCTCGGCCAGCACTTTCTGACCGACCTCAACATCGCCCGCAAAATCGCAGGGGCCATTTTCCCGGAGGGGGGCGCCCCGGTCGACGTTCTTGAGATCGGCGGTGGTATGGGTGTTTTGACTCAGTTTTTGTTGGAGCGCCCCGACATTCGGCTTTGGGGTATCGAGATCGACCGCGAGAGTATCGCTTATATGCGCCACCGGTTCCCCGCCTTCGCCGGCTCCCAACATCTCATCGAGGGCGACTTCCTGAAGCTCGACCTGGGCGCCCTCTGGCCGCAGAGTATTCGTATCATCGGTAACTTTCCCTACAACATTTCGAGCCAAATATTCTTCAAAGTGCTCGCCAACCGCGACTTGGTTCCCGAGGTTGTCGGTATGGTCCAGCGCGAGGTTGCTCTTCGTATCGCCGAGCCTCCCGGTAGTCGTACTTACGGTATCCTCAGCGTTCTTCTTCAGGCTTGGTACGACATCGAGTACCTTTTCACTGTTCCCGAGAGTGTGTTTTCGCCTCCTCCCAAGGTTAAGAGCGCCGTTATTCGCCTCACCCGTAACTCCCGCTCGCACCTCGATTGCGACGAGGTTCTTTTCGTTCGCGTGGTCAAGGCTGCCTTCAACCAGCGCCGTAAGATGCTCCGTAACTCTCTCTCCGCCGCGTTCCCCGAACTCAAACCCGCCCTCTCCGCCTCTCCCGACACCGCCTCCCCCTCCTCGGAAGCCCCCGCCTCTCCCTTGCTCACCCTCCGCCCCGAGCAGTTGTCCGTCGAGCAGTTCGTCGAGCTCACCCGCTTGATAAGTATTTTCATCAAACCGGGAATCAGTTCCCTTGCTCACAGAGAAATTTGATCCTCACCAGCCTCACCTCTTCTTCCGTAAAGTCCCCTCCCAACTCCCTCAAAGCTGCTTCCACCGAGTCACTCTGGGCTTCTTCCCTGAAATAGTCATATATCTCCGTGGCCTTCTCCTCATCCATTGCTTCGTCTATGTAGTAGCTGATGTTGAGCCTCGTTCCCGAGTTCACAATGGCTTCTATTTCGTTCAGTAGTTCCTCGAAATCCAGATCCTTCGCTCTCGCTATGTCTGCGAAATCCATCTTTCGGTCTACACACTGTATTATGTAGACTTTGTTCGCGCTTCTGTTGGCCACTCCCTTCACGACCATATCCTGCGGCCTTATGATCTCCTTCTCCTCGACGTATCGCGCTATCAGTTCCACAAACGGTACCCCGAACTTCCGGGCCTTTCCCACTCCCACTCCGCTGATGTTCTGCATCTCCTCGATGGTTACCGGATAGTGCACCGACATATCTTCCAGCGATGGGTCTTGGAACACTACAAATGGTGGTAACCCGTGTTGTTTTGCGACCTTCTTCCTCAGATCTTTCAGCATCGAGAACAGTTCTTCGTCTGCTGCTCCTCCTCCCTTTCCTCCGGTAGTTGCTCCTTCTTCGCCCTCTTCTCCTTCTCCGTCGTAGTTGTGGTCGAGGGTCACTGTCACTGCAAATGGCTTTTCAATAAACTCCCTTCCGCGATCATTCACCGCCAGTAGGCCATAGTTCTCTATGTTCTTGTCCACCAGCCCCAGTATCAGTGCTTGCCTTATGACTGCTCCCCAGTACTTTTCGTCGTGCTCGCTCCCCGCTCCGAATTGTTCGATTTTGTGATGCCTGTAGCTCTTCACCATCGTCGTCGCCTTTCCCGCGAGTACACTCGCCAGATAGTCCATCTTGAACTTGTCTCCGATTACTCCCAGCGTTTCCAGCGCCAGTTGCATATCTTTGGTAGCATCGACTTTTGGTTTCGGGTTCAGACAGTTGTCACACGCTCCGCAGTCGTCCAGCGGATAGGCCTCCCCGAAGTAATGCAACAGCGTCTTCCGTCGACATATCGACGACTCGGCATACGACACCGTCTCTCCCAACAACAAGCGCCCTATCTCTTGTTCTGCGATGGGCTTTCCCTGCATAAACTTCTCCAGCTTCTGTATGTCCTTGTAGCTGTAGAAGGTCACACACTGTCCCTCTCCTCCGTCCCTCCCCGCTCTGCCCGTCTCCTGATAGTATCCTTCCAGACTTTTCGGTATGTCGTAGTGAATCACATACCTCACATCGGGCTTGTCTATTCCCATTCCGAACGCGATCGTGGCCACAATCACATCCACATTCTCGTGTAGGAAGTCGTCCTGGTTTCTCGCCCGCGTCACCGCATCCAGCCCTGCGTGATAGGCGTGCGCCTTGATCCCGTTCGCCAACAGCAGCTCACTCAGCTCCTCCACCTTCTTCCTGCTCAGACAGTATATTATCCCGCTCTTGCCCTCCCTGGCCTTGATGTACCTTATTATCTCTCTCACTTCGTCCACCTTGGGCCTGATCTCGTAGTACAGATTGGGCCTGTTGAACGACGAGCGGAACACCACCGCGTCCTGCATCCCCAGATTCTTCTGTATATCCATCTGTACTTTCGGCGTGGCGGTTGCCGTCAGGGCTATTATCGGTGCCGAGCCTATGTCGTTAATTATCGGCCTTATTCTCCTGTACTCCGGTCTGAAGTCGTGCCCCCACTCCGATATGCAGTGCGCTTCGTCAATCGCGAAGAACGATATCTTGATCTTCCGTAGGAACATCACATTGTCCTCCTTCGTGAGCGATTCCGGCGCAAAATAGAGCAGCTTTGTCTTTCCCGCCAACACGTCATCGCGAACTTGTTGTATAGCATTTTTGCTTAGCGAGGAGTTCAGAAAATGTGCCACTCCGTCTGTTTCGGAAAATGCCCTCATCGCGTCGACCTGATTTTTCATCAGCGCGATCAATGGCGAGATTACAATCGCCACTCCCTCGCTCATCAGCGCCGGTAGTTGATAGCACAGCGACTTTCCTCCCCCCGTCGGCATCAGCACAAAGGTGTCCTTCCCTTCCAGTACACTGCGTATCACCTCCAGTTGATTTCCCTTGAAGGTATTGAACCCGAAGTGTTCTCGCAATGCTTCGTGGATTCGTTTATCGAGCGAAGTCGTCATTTTAGTGATTAAAGGTATGAATATTTTCCGAAAAACCGTATCTTTGGACAAAATAATTTTCAGAAAATGCGACTTTACACCTCCAATCTGGTCAAGCAGTACAAGTCCCGCAAGGTAGTGAACGACGTTTCGATCGACGTTCGCCAGGGGGAGATCGTAGGTTTGCTCGGCCCCAACGGCGCTGGTAAGACCACCACGTTCTATATGATCGTCGGGCTGATCAAACCGAACGAGGGCCAGATCTGGTTGGAGAACAACGAGGGTGTCACTACCGAGATCACCACTCTTCCCGTTTACCGCCGCGCTCAGATGGGTGTCGGTTACCTTGCTCAGGAGGCTTCGGTCTTTCGGCGCCTCAGCGTAGAGGACAACATCCGCGCCGTGCTCGAAATGACCGACTTCACTCCCCAGTACCAAAAGGAGCGCCTCGAGGGTTTGATCGCCGAGTTCGGACTCGGTAGGGTTCGTAAGAGCCTCGGTATCCAGCTTTCGGGTGGTGAGCGGCGCCGTTGCGAGATTGCTCGCGCCGTCGCTATCAACCCTGCGTTCATCCTTCTCGACGAGCCCTTCGCCGGGGTCGACCCCATCGCCGTGGAGGATATCCAGAGCATCGTCCGCTCTCTCAAGGAGCGCGGCATCGGGGTCATCATCACCGACCACAATGTCCACGAAACTCTCTCCATCACCGACCGCACATATCTTCTTTTCGAGGGTAAGATCCTCAAGGCCGGTACTGCCGAGGAGTTGGCTGCTGACGAGCGGGTTCGCGAGGTCTACCTTGGTAAGGACTTTACTTTAAGATAATCATTTTAGCTATATGGAAACGACATCTCAAATTTTGGAGGGCTGCACCGGTAAGATGCAGCGTGGACTCGACTTTTTGGAGGAGACCCTCGGTAATCTCCGCGCCGGTAAGGCTTCTGTTAACGTCCTGGCCGGCGTTATGGTCGATTATTACGGCCAGTCGACCGGCATCGACAAGGTAGCCAGCGTTACCGTTCCCGACGCCCGTACGATCCTCATTAAGCCTTGGGAGAAGAATATGATCGCCCCCATCGAGAAGGCTATCGTCAACTCCAACATCGGCCTCACTCCTTCCAACAACGGCGAGGAGATCCGACTCACTATTCCCGTCCTGACCGAGGAGCGTCGTAAGGCTATCGTCAAACAGGTTAAGGAGGAGGCCGAGAAGGCTCGTGTCAGCCTTCGTAACACCCGCCGCGACGCTGTCGAGTTGTTCAAAAAGTCCCAGAAGGACGGTATGCCCGAGGACGAGGCTAAGAACGGCGAGAGCGAGATCCAGAAAGTTTACGACAAATTCTCCGCCAAGATCGACGTTGTGGTCGCGGCTAAGGAGAAAGAACTTATGACCGTATAACCCCCCTTCCCGGGGCCCAACTCGAAATTATATCTCAATGAAAAAATCTTTGATCCTTTGCGTCGTCTTTTTTGCCGGCGCCCTCGGGCTTGCATCCTCTGCTTCGGCCCAGCCTTCCGACAAATTCACCGGTTCGCTTCTTTGGCGTATCTCCGGTGGCGACCTTTCTCAGCCCTCTTATATCCTCGGCACCCACCACCTGAATGGTCAGGAGACTTTCGACATTATTCCCGGTGCTCAGGCTGCCCTCGAATCCTCCACCCAGGTTGTGGGCGAGATGGTTTTGTCCGATATGGCCGGGCTTGCTACCCAGATCCAGTTGGCTTCGATTATGCCCGACGGTATTACTTATCGTAGCCTTCTCTCTTCGGGGGATTACGAACGGCTCGACTCCTCTCTCCGCTCTCTGATCGGGGTAGGTATGGAGCAACTCGGCGCCTTCAAACCCGGCGCACTTTCATTGACTGTCAGTCAGTTGATGTTTATGCAGGCTTACCCCGAGTTCAACGCTGCGGCTCACGTTGCTATGGATCAGATCGTCCAGACTTGGGCTTCGGAGCACGGCCACCCGGTCGTTGGGCTCGAGACTGTGGAGGATCAGATCGCTGTTTTGATGGATTCGGAGCCTTTGAAGGTTCAGGCTGAGGAGCTTGTTTGCGCTCTCGCCCACACCGATTACTATGTCGGGTCGCTCAAGCGCCTCTCGGCTCTTTACGCTGCTGGCGACCTTGCCGGGATGTATTCCGACGCGCTCCTCGACCCTGCTAATCCTTGCCCTGCGAGTGAGGAGTACAAGTTTGCTCTGGTCAAGGGCCGTAACGACAAATGGTTGGCTCGGCTTCCCGAGTTGTTCTCCGCCGCTCCCACCTTCGTTGCTGTCGGCGCTCTCCACCTTGCCGGTGAGGAGGGGCTGTTGTTCCAGCTCGACCGCTTGGGTTACACCGTCGAGGCTGTGAAATAACCTCGGATCCGGCCCCCGCGGCCCCTTACTTTTGCCTCTCGTAGTATTCTCTGGTTCGGGTATCGACTCTGATTTTGTCTCCCGTGTTGATAAAGAGTGGTACCCGCACGGTTGCTCCCGTGTTTACTGTTGCCGGCTTCAGGGAGTTTGTCGATGCTGTGTCTCCCTTGATTCCCGGCTCCGTGTAGGTTACTTCCATATCGACAATGGGCGGTAGTTCGGCTGTCATCGGTATGTCCTTGTCCGTATGATACAGCACTTCGAGTATTTGCCCGTCCACCATCAGGTCTGCGTTGTTGACCATCTCTCTCGGTATCGTGATCTCCTCGAAGGTTTCCGTGTGCATCAGATGTAGTCCCAGATCGTCCTCATAGGTAAACTGATAGGGTCTCCTCTCCACACGAACCGGTTCTATCTTCACTCCCGATGAGAAGGTGTTTTCGATTGTTCGGCCGTTTTCGAGGTTCTTGAGTTTAGTTCTCACGAAAGCCGGGCCTTTGCCTGGTTTGACGTGTTGGAAATCAATAATTTGGAATGTTTTTCCATCCATTTCGATGCACATTCCGATCTTTATGTCCGCAGTAGTTGCCATAGTTTATTTGCTGTTTTTTTCGTTGCAAAAGTAGTTAAAATTTTCGTAATCTGGCCTCTCCGTCGACCCACACTCCACATACGTCGCTCGACTTTGCGCTGTAGACCAACGCACTCACCGGATCGTTCTCTGCCGGGAACCAGTGCGGCCCGGTCACGTCCACCATCACCACATCCGCCAGCGCCCCTTGCGCCAACACTCCCAGCTCTCCCCCCATTCCTATCGCCTCGGCTCCATTCGCCGTCGCCATTCTCAGCACCTCCCACGCCGGCAACACACTCGGGTCTGCTGCGGTATGCTTTGCCAACAGTGCTGCCGTTCTCATCTCGTCGAACATATCCAGATCGTTGTTAGATGCTGCTCCGTCCGTTCCCAGCGACACATTCACTCCCGCCTCCAGTAGCTTCACCACCGGTGCTGCTCCGCTCGCCAGCTTCATATTGCTCTGCGGGTTGTGCACCGCCGTCACGCCCGCCCCGCGTAATATTTCGATATCTCCGTCCGACAGATGTATGCTGTGCGCGGCCATCGTCGGTAGTTCGAACAGTCCCTGATCTCGCAAGTATTCGGTCGGCGTGCATCCATACCTCTCTTTCACGATCGCTTGTTCGTCCTGCGTTTCCGACAGATGTACGTGCGCCCCTAACCCGTGCTTGCGCGCCAATTCGATCCCCCGCCTCATTGTTTCCGGACTGCAGGTGTACGCCGCGTGCGGGCCGATGCGCACCGTGATGCGCCCCCCGGCCTCCTCCGCAACGGCCAGCGTCTCGGGTAGATCGGCCTCGAAGTCGGCCATCTTTTCTCCATCCACAAAACAGGGACACAGTACCGCCCTTATTCCCTCCTCCTTCACCACCTTCGCGATCGCTGCTTCGTGCCAATACATATCGACCATCGTCGTTGTTCCTCCCGCCAGCATCTCTTCGATTCCCACCCTTGCTCCTCTCGCGATGTCGTCCGGTGTCAGTGTTGCTTCCAGCGGCCATATTTTTTCGTTCAGCCACTTCATCAGTGGTACATCGTCCATTGCGTTTCTCATCAGGGTCATCGCCACGTGGGTATGGGTATTCACCAGCCCCGGCATCACCAGTCGCCCTCTCCCGTCGATTACTTCCGCATCCGGATTCGCGGCAATAAATTCATCCACCCCTCCCTCCGCGCCGCCACCCCCGTCCGGCCCCACATACACTATTTTGTTTCCCTCCCAGGCCACCGATCCCACAAACCACGTCTCTCCCGCCCCGGAACCAGTCCCCCCGGCCCCTTGGCCTCCCTCCGTCATCGGCACCACCACCGCCCCTTTAATCAGCGTCTTCATTACTTGATTGCGTTTCCTTTTATAACCAACACATTTCTCTTCTCTTCCGAGTTCGAGTATACCTCAATGGTCTTGTAGAACACTCCTGCTTCTTTCTTGTTCACCTCATAGATCACATCCAGCCACCCTTCTGCTCCCGGCGGTACCGGCTTGCGGTCGTAGTTCACTTTCACACAGTTGCACGAGGTCAATGTTCGCGTTATCACCAGCGGCTCCGTTCCCGTGTTCACAAACTTGAATCTGTGCTCTATCTTGGGTAGCTCGTGCTTCACCGTCCCGAAATCGTGGGTGGTCTCAGCCGGTTCCAGCTTCTGGGCGCTCACTCCCGCGATGCCCGTGAAAAACAAAATCCCCAAAACAAAGAGTATTCTTTTCATAGTGAAAACTATTTAGTTCAACCTGAATATATACGTAATCGTACCCGTTTGTATTGCCGCTTCGTCCTCTGTGAACCTCGCCTTCAAGGCTGCCGCCCTCGACGCCGCCACCAACACTGCGTGGTTCGTCGTCGAGCCTTCTTGTTGATACTCTGCTCGCGTCACCACTCCGTCCCCGTTGACCGTTATTTTTATCACCACCCGCCCTGCCGCATCCACCTCATAGGCCGGCCTGGGCAAATGCCCAACCAGATACCTGCCCTCCAGCGAGTATCCCTGCGAGTCGCTCTCCTCGTCTTCCATCTCCTGCGGCCTTTGCGTCGCTGCGGGCGCCGTATCGGAGCTTCCCGGGAACAGTGCCCTTTGGTCGACTTGCCTTACCGCCTCGTCCTCCCTCACCAGCGTGTTCTCCGCCGGGGTCAGTACTTCGGGCGCCTCGGGGTCGTTGGTCGTCATCATCGGTTCTTCTTCCAGCGGCCTTGCTTCTGCCGGTGCCGATTCCGATGGGGCCATATACTCTACTTCGTCCATTAGTATGACTATGTCTGCGTTGGGTTCGGGCACTGTGATTCCGAAGGTCTTCATCAGCAGCCACACACACAGCGCGGCATAGGCCACCACAGCCAGCCACCCCATCACCCGCCCCCGGCGGTTATCTTCTTTTTCGTAAGGGTTCACTCAGGTCGTGTTGCCAGCACCAGCGTATAGTTATTGTTCTTTGCGATGTTCATCACCGGTACGACATATCTCATCGGAACACTTTCGTCGGCGTGTAGTGATATCATCGGTTTTTCTTTCCCTTCGAGCTTTGCCTTCAGGGCGATGTCCAGTTGATCGAACGTCACTTCGGTCGTCTCCACATAGTACCTGTGGTCGGGCGTGATGCTCACCGTGGTGTATGGTTTTTCTGTGATGTGGTTCGTGCTCCTGGGTAGCACCAGCCTCAGCGCGTTGGGGTTGACCAGCGTTAGTGCCATCAGTACGAATATCAGTAGCAGGAAGACCATATCGGTCATCGAGGCTGCGGAGAATCCGCTTTCGACTTTCGAAACTTTCCTTATCATCTCTTTGCCGGTTGGTTGAGTATGTCCATAAAGGCGATTGAGTTTGCCTCCATTTGGAAGACCAGTCGGTCGATCCGCGCCACCAGGTAGTTATACCCGAAGTAGGCCGGGATACCGACAATCAGACCACCCACCGTGGTGAGCATCGCCACATACATCCCTCCGGCCAGCACCGAGATATCCACCGTTCCTCCCATTCCTTCCATCGCCATAAACGCGCTCACCAGTCCTATTACGGTTCCCAGGAATCCGATCATCGGCGCACCGCCCGAGATCATAGCCAGATACGGCAGCCCGACCGACAGACGCGACACCTCCAGATTGGCTTGATTTTCTATCGCGTTCTGGATCTCCGGCATCGGTCTCCCGATTCGTTCGATTCCCTTTTCGATCATTCTCGCGATTGGTGTTCCGGTCCTGCGGCAGGCATCTTTTGCTGCGGAGATGTTTCCTTCGGAGATTTTGTCCCTCACTCGGTTCATCAGATTCATACTCATTCGCGATGCTTTTCGTATCGCCACGAAGCGCTCGACGAACAGATACACTGCCACCGCACCCAGCAGCACCAGCACCCACATCAGCCATCCACCTGCGCTGAACAGATCCCAGAAACTCATCCTCGAGGCCGTCGTGACCTCCATTAGTTCTTCCACAACTTCGCCCCCCGCTTGCATAAAAGTGTTCATAGTTTCGTTATTTGGTTTTAGTAATTACGCTATCTCGCGCAAATTTAGTGTTTTTTCGTCGTATAATATCGCTCAGACGGTTGAAATCTTTTTTGTAGTACACTCCCAGGCCGCTCTCTTGCAGTCCCTGGGTCTCGTTCAACCGGTCTATCGTCTGCGTAAAGACCTTCAGGCGCAGGTTTCCCGCATCGTCTATCACCCACGTGAGCGATACGTCTCCCGCGAGGTTTGTCACGTTTCCTGTTCCCACACTCGTTGCCGATCGGTCGTCTATGTAGTTTCCTTCGATCTCCAGCAGCAGGCGGTCGTCCACAAAGCCCGTCGAGAATCCCACATCGACCCTGTTTTGCGCAAATCCCTCCTGCGGCCTGTAGCGGAACCACACGTCGTACTCTTCGCTCGACAGCAGGTTACTCAGCTGTCCCGTCAATATGTCGAACCCGACTGCTCCGCTCGCCAACGCTCCCTGTCCCGCTGTTCCCACTCCGGTCAGACTGCTTCCCGGCGCGAACGAGCCCGTTGTCAACAGCGACAGGAATTGCATACTCTTCGCTTCGTCGGTATTCATCGCACTCTCCGCAATCAGTCGTTGGTCCGGGTCTGCCGAGGGTAGTTCTATGTCGAAGGTTATCTCGGGTGCGGCCAGTTCTCCCGTCAGACTCAGCACACAATCCACCGGCACCGTCGCCCGTCCCGAGAAGAGCGGGTTTTGCTCTCCCACCAGCGGCGTCAGCGATGTCCTCACCCTGTATGCCGCCTTCACCGCCATCGTTGCGTCTCCCGGGGCTCCGTTCCACCTCAGAGAGCTTCCCGGGGCGATGGTAAAGTTTCGCGTTATCACATCCATCATCGACAGTTCCACCCTTCCCTCGGCGATTGTGTAGTCTCCCGTCATCGTCATCAGGTTTTCCGCCGGGTTGACTCTTAGCGCTATGGTTCCCTCTCCTCTCGCTGTTATTCCCCGCCCCATCCTCGGATCTATCAACAGATTCACCTCTGCTTCCGGGGTTATGTCGAGCCTCAGATTCGCTTCCATCGGCCGACGCCTCTGCCGCACCACCCTTCGCACCGGACTCGCACCTCCCACGGCCTGTACTTCGGCCTGCCGGAAGACCACAAAGTCGGCCCAGTCGATCTCTCCTCCGTCTGCACTCAACGGTAGATGGAGCCTTGTTCCCTTTTCCGTCCGGGCATCCACTTCGACCCTCGTTCCCATCCTGTCTGTTGCCAGTTCCACCGTCCCTGTCGCGGCGGCTGTTCCGTGGAATCCTCCTCGCGCCGTGTCGAGTACTCTCAGATTCTCCAGCCCCACTTCGACCCTTGCGCTGACCGCCCTCAGGCTCGTCAGATCGACCTCCGCCTCGACCCTTGCTTCGCCTCCGTGGGAGTCGCTCAGCGTCACAGGTTCCAGCCTCGCCCTCGAATCGTCTATGGTTATCCGCCCGCCAGCCAGCGAGTATGTTACTCCGGTCGACCTCAGCGTGGTTGCCAGTGTCGGTATCTCCACTTCTCCGTCTATGCTCATTCCTGTTTCCGCTCCGTGTGCTCTCAGATGGGCGTTGGCTTCTCCGCTCGTGTTTTGCAGTACTCCCGCCAGTAGCGGATCGAGCAGCGCGGCATCGAGCCTTTCGAGCACCACATCGGCATCCACCCTCGGATCCTGCAGCGCGCTCGCCACCCTCACCTCTCCCGAGGCCCTCCCTCTCAGATCCGCATCGCGCCTCATCAGTCTCCCCAGTGGCGCCAGATCGAAGTTGTCGAGCCTCACCGTCAGCGTGTCGGTCGGTCGCTTTCCCATCGTTCCGGTCGCGGTCAGCCACCTCTCTCCATCCAGCGACACGGCCATTTCACCCTCTTCGGCCCTCCCGTGCAGATCGAATCCGTCGGCCAGATGGAGCCTTCCCAAGTAGGTTTCACCTCCCGTCAGCCTCGCCCTCGTCCGCTCGCCCCGCCGCTCACCTGCCAGTTTTATTTCCGTTATCAGCGTCCTGCCTGCTTCTATGCGCTCCGCCGTCGCTTCCAGCCTGAAGTTCTCCCTGCCCGTGCCCTCTATTTCGACCCTGCTCCCTTCGGCCACACTCACTTCCGTCCCCAAGGCCCGTAGTAGTCCGTCGCTCTGTTTCGTCGTCAGTTCCACCCTCACTTCGCCCGCCGCATNNCTCCAGCCTCGCCCGCATCTCTCCGCCCGCCCGTTGGAGCGTCAGGGTGATGCTCGGCGTTGTCACCGTGTCGTGCTCCGTGACGTAGACCACATCGGCCAGTTCCGCCTCGCCTTTGAGCTCGCTCCCCTCGCCCTCTACGCGGGCACTCAGTTCGCCCCTCAGCCCCAGGTAGGCCCACGGATCGCTTGCCCGCACCTCCGCCTCGTAGCCCTGCGCACCCGCCTC
>DBDI01000021.1:0-1217 GCA_002293505.1 Alistipes sp. UBA936
GCCTTCAACTGGACGCGCCTGTCCGACAACCCCGCCGGCGACACCGTGTGGAACGAACGACACATCGCCGTCGGTAACCAAATAACCGTCACCGGCTCGGATGTTTATCGCCGGGCGGTGTTCAACTGTGAGGTCAATATCCCATAACCGAATCANNAAACTTAAAAATTTCATATCATGGCAGTCATTTCGAGAGGTCAAATCACCATCGTCGATTTGTCGGACGGCAAGTCGATCAACCTGTACCTGGGCAGTAGCGTCGCCCTCACGCAGATCTACAACAAAGAGAACTCAACCTACACTCCGAACTGGAGCGTGAGTCCGTTCTTGGTTATCACGCCGGAGGTCTATGTGACCGGAGTCACCACGAACCAAATCTCGCGGCTGAAGGGGCCGCCGACGTGGAAGATCAACGGCTCGGCGTCGCTCTCCACCTATGGGGCGACTGCGGCGACCACACCTCCCTACGCGCTAACCGTCAAGAACAACATGGCCTCCTACGCTCAGATGATGGTCGAGTGCGAGGTCACCTACGTCGATCCCGACACCACAGCCGAGACGGTGGCCAAGTCGACCATCTCATACGCCAAGACCGAGAATGCCGGGCAGCTTATCTGTGCCATTGCCTACGCCCCGAATGGCACGGTCTTCAAAAACGGTACGGCCACATCGCTCAAGGCCCATTGCGATATGTGGCGCGGGTCGGTCATAGATAACACCCTCGTGGCCTACAAGTGGTACAAGTTAGGGAGCGGAGTGTGGACGGAGATAACCTCCTCCAACGCCGGAGGCATCACGGGCTACACCTCCAACGAGATAACCATTCCGGCATCGGCGGTGCTGAACTTCGAGTCGTTCAAGTGCGAGATACGCGACAACGACCCGGCGAGCGGCACTTACAACACCACCGTCTCGGACATCATCTCCTTTGCCGATATGTCCGACCCGTATCAGGTCGAAATCACCACGCCGCAGGGAACGACACTCACCGCCGGACTCACCCAAACCACCCTCACGGCGCAGGTGTGGCAGAACGGTGCGCTCCTNNTGGCGCAAGTACGACAAGAACGGCAACCTCGACACCGCGTGGGGGTCGTCCGGCATCAAGACCGGACGAACTATCACGGTCGTGCGTTCCGAAATCTCCGTCGCCGCAACCTTCACCGTTGAAATCGAGAAGTAGCTATGGCACTGATAGGAAGAGGACAAATCACCGT
>DBDI01000021.1:1276-1563 GCA_002293505.1 Alistipes sp. UBA936
AACGGGAATCCGATGTCCACCACCCCGAACACCTATATCGGCATCGCGGTCACCACCTCCGCCACCGCCCCGACCAGCTATGCTTCTTATGCGTGGTCACAACTGGCCGGGCGAAACGGGAGCGATGGCGTTCCCGGCACATCGTCGTACATCCACATCCGGTACTCGGCAAACTCGAATGGCAATCCTATGTCCACCACGCCCAACATCTACATAGGCATCGCCGTCACTACTTCGGCCACCGCGCCGACATCATACACGGGATATACTTGGGGCAGGCTTCAGGG
>DBDI01000021.1:1630-1851 GCA_002293505.1 Alistipes sp. UBA936
ACCTCGGCGGCCCCGACCAATTACACCGCCTACACATGGCTGAGGCTCACGGGCATCAATGGCTCGAATGGTGTGCCGGGGACTTCGCAGTATATCCACATCCGCTACTCGGCCAATGCGAGCGGCAGTCCGATGTCCACCACCGTAAACAAATACATCGGCATTGCGGTCACGACATCAGCCACAGCCCCGACGAGTTACACCTCCTACACTTGGGCGCA
>DBDI01000021.1:1987-2118 GCA_002293505.1 Alistipes sp. UBA936
TGGAACACCAACAACTGGGAGAGTTTCGGGGCGCAGTTCACATCCGTGGCCACCGACCTCTTTCTCGCGCAGCTTGCCTACATCAACAACTTAGGTGTGCGAAACCTCATGACCGCCACCTCCGGCCAGCG
>DBDI01000021.1:2145-66569 GCA_002293505.1 Alistipes sp. UBA936
CTCGAAATCAAAACCACGAGCGACCCCATCTACATGGGTCAGGGCGCGGGCTTCCAGATCAAGCAAACCGAAATTACCTTCTCGATCTTCAAAGGCATCCTCCATCAAGGGAGCGAGGGAAGCGGGATATCCGTTCCTTCGCTCCCCATAGGCCAACCTGAGTCCATCACGCAACACTGTATCCTGCAAAGCTACACCAACTCCAACACCGGAAAGTACAAATCGGCGATTTACATCGACGTGTATGGCTCTCAGGGAACGGCTGCCACCTCCGATAAAATGAACGGAATCTACATCGAAGAGGGAGGGATGTTCATCGCAGGCTCTTATTCCGTACTGCGCTCGAATAACGTGCTGGCCGGGGTTACGGCGGCAGGCAGGGTCAGTTCTACCGGAACCTTACAGCGCAGTTGGGTTATCAGTTTCATGGGAGGCTACATTACCACTTCGAGAACCGGCACGGGGAGGTACAGGGTCAGTTTTTCGAACACCTCTTACCTGCGCAGCGAGTACGATTACCATGTAATACTGCTGCCGGACGTGGCATCGGGCAACGGCAAATTTGCCTGCACGATGGCCCGGACAGCTTCCTACTTCGACGTGTGGACTTCGGATGACGCCTCGGCCAACGACTGCGGGTTCACGTTCATCGTCGTTCTGACAAGCAAGTTTTGGAGTTACTAATTTGAAATACCGATACTATGGCCACGAACCTTTATGCAAAACTTGTCGACGGGCAGTTGGTTACGACTTGCGTCCCAGACGACGATCTCGATATGGAAGCGATGATTCTCGCCGATGGCTTCAAACCCTACGACGACAGCGCGGAACCACCTGTTGTCGGAGAATTTCAGGCGGCAGTCCCCGCTTATCGGGAAGATGCCGAGGGGATATCTCTTCGTTGGGAGATCGTCGAACACAGCCCCGAAAAGATCACCGCCGAGATCGCCCGGCTCCAGTCCGAACTCGCCGCAACCGACTACCAAGTGATAAAATCCTACGAGTATACCCTTGCCAAACAAAAGCAGCCATACGACATCACCGGCCTCCACGCCGAGAGGCAAGCCATCCGCGACCGAATCAGCGAACTGGAAGGGCTGCTCGCAGAATAGGAATTATTGCCTCTTTTATACTCGGAAACAAAATAATCAGTACATTTGTTTCCATGATGAAGAACGACAGCAATAATTTAGGAATCGTTTATGTGCTGACCAATCAGGCTATGCCGGGCATTGTTAAGATTGGCATGACCACGCGCAACAGCATGGATGAACGGATGCGCGAACTGTTTAGTACCGGCGTCCCCGTGCCTTTCGAGTGTGCTTTCGCCTGCACCGTGCCGGCCTCGAACTGCACCAAGATTGAGAAGGCGTTGCACAAGGCTTTTGCGCCGAATCGGGTTCACGCCAGCCGGGAGTTTTTCAAAATCAGTCCCGATCAGGCGATTGCGATATTGGACTTGTTTGACAATAAAAAAGAGATTACCGAGGAGGTTAATCGTGAGATCGATGATGATTTGACGGGAGAAGACAAAGCATCGCGTGAGAATCTCAAACGCCAAAAACGCCCCAACCTGAATTTTATCGAGATGGGTATTCCTGTCGGATCGGTTATTACTTTCGGACATGAGCCGGATGTCGTGGAAGTGGTCGTTTGCAGTGAGAAAAAGGTAAACTATAATGGCGAAGAGTACTCTTTATCTGCATTGACCCGCAAATTGAAGAACCTCGATTTGAATGTAGCACCTACGCCATATTGGTTCTACAACGGTAAAAGTCTGGCCGATATCTATGAGGAGACGTATCCGTTCTCAGAAGATTAACAGTGGAAGGCGGAATCAAATACGAGTTTACCGCCGTGCCCTGGTTGCACGAGTGGCTGTTTGTGGCGATGCCGGAGGAGATGGCGCGGGAGATAAGGGATAATTTGAAGTTTCAGGAGGAGGGCTGGGGTCGAATGAAGGCAATC
Source organism: Alistipes sp. UBA936 (assembly GCA_002293505.1). Taxonomy (GTDB): domain Bacteria; phylum Bacteroidota; class Bacteroidia; order Bacteroidales; family Rikenellaceae; genus UBA940. Next base: position 4,114 of record DBDI01000021.1, read on the forward strand.
GCGAAGGTCGGGGCCACAGAGTGGAATACCGCGATCTGGTTCGATACGAAAAGTAACACCTATCTGATGCCCATCAAATCCGAAATCCGCAAAAAAGAAAAGGTCGAGCCGGGGAAAGAAATCACGATAACGATATGGGTATGATTAAGTTATTCCTTTCATCTGCATTCAGTTACACCGCGTCTATGCTGGAGCGATTCGCCGGAGAAAAGGTCGATGGCAAGAGCGTAACGTTCATTCCGACTGCCGCCAACGTCGAGTCGATCAAGGTTTACGTCGGAATGGCGCGAAGGGCCTTTGCAAGGTTGGGGATCGTGGTCGATGAACTCGATGTATCCACCGCTCCGGCAGAGGAAATCTCGCACAAGCTGGGCCACAACGACTATATTTATGTTGCCGGCGGAAATACGTTTTATCTGCTTCAGGAACTCAAACGCTCTGGCGCGGACAAGCTGATTGCACAGGAGATTGCTGCCCGGAAACTCTACATCGGCGAGTCCGCCGGCTCGATGGTCGTCGCGCCTGATATCGGGTATTCGCAAGCGATGGACAAGCCCGCTAAGGCGCCCGAGCTCGATTCGTTCGCGGCGTTGGGCATCGTCGATTTCTATCCCGTGCCGCATCAGGGCAACTTTCTGTTCAGAAAGGCTGTCAAAAAGATCATCGCCGAGTACGGCTCGTCGCTGCCCCTGCGACCCATTTCCGATACGCAGGTCATTCTCGTCGAGGGGGATAACGTGAGGGTTGAAGACCGATAAGAATCATAGATGCGCAAAACCCTGCCTCACAGCAGGGTTTATATTTTGAACGGGAGCAGTACGATTAGTTCGTTCTCGCCACCGGAGCATTAAGTTTAGTCGCCAGCATCCCCATATCATGACCAATCTTCGTGTCGGTGATCCGAGCGTAAATCTGCGTGGTCTTGATGCTCGTGTGGCCGAGAATCTTACTCACCGTCTCGATGGGGACTCCGTTGGCGAGCGTAATTGTCGTCGCAAACGTATGTCTCGCAAGGTGATAGCTGAGGTTTTTCTCAATCTCGCAGAGTGCCGCGATCTCCTTCAGGTAGTCGTTAACCTTTTGGTTCGAAGGTATTGGTAGCAGTCGCCCTTTCTTACCAAGACCTCCGTATTTTTCGATAATGGCGAGTGGGGTGTCGAGGAGCATAACGTGAACCGGAATATTCGTTTTCTGCCGGGCTGTCACAATCCACACCGTGCCGTCTGCTCGGTATTGGATGTTGTTTTGAGTCAGGCTCCGCACGTCGATGTAGGCGAGACCGGTGTAAACGCTGAACAAAAACATATCTCTAACTACGACCAACCGCTTATTTGTAAACTCGCGGCTTGAGATTCTGTCTATCTCCTCCTGCGTCAAGAATCCGCGATTGACCTTCTCGAAGTGGATTTTATAGTTGGCGAAGGGATCGGTTCGCGCCCAACCGTTGTGAAGGGCGAGATTAAACATCGTGCGGAAGTGTTTAACGAACCGCGCCGCAGTGTTGTTGGCCGCCGCGTGCTGGTTTCGGTTGTGGAGGTCAAACCCTTTTATGAAACTGTGGTTTATGTCCGCCAGCGGTAAGTCATCCACGCCGTACCTACCTGCCATAAACTCTGCAATCCTCTGCCGTGTGAGGACATAGCGTTGGTAGGTGCATCGGGTTACCGCCTTACTCAGAACGAGTTGGTGGTAATCCTCAATGAACTTGTCGCAAACGTCGAGGAGTTTGACGCTCTTCTCATCGAGGTTGAGAACGGACTGTTTGATTTTTGCCGCCGTGACCATTGCGCCGCCCAAGACCATCTCGTTATAGCGTGTGATGACCAACGCCCGGTAGTCGTCCAACATTGCGTCGATGTTTTTCTCCTCTTTCGTGAGGTGCAGGGTGCGACCGTCTGCGGAGTTCCAGCGGTCGGGGAAGATGCGGAATTTCGTTGAAAAATGAACCACCTCGCCGTTCACATTTATGCGAGCCAAAATGGGTGCTTTGCCCTCAGCGTTGCACTTGCCTTTTTGCGCGAGGAACCGGATCGAAAATGTACTGTTTTGCGTATTCATAACCTGTGCTTTTTGTCTTGCCAAAGCCCGATAAACATCGCCAAATAGCGACTTAAAGTGCTTTGACACTGTGTTTTACAAGGACAAACATAACATCAGGATTTGGAACACGCAAGACATCTTGCGACATTTTTCGACCTTTTGCGTAACCTTTCGAGGTCTTTCGTGGGTGGGTTACGGATTGGTTCAGAAAGGACGGCGGAACTTGGCGATTTTCGGCGACTTTTGTCATCGACAGACTTCGCCAAGACCCGCCAAAATTGGACAGTAAGCCTTTGCGTCCCAGAGAGTTGGGCGCATAACGCAAAGAAAAAGAGCGAGTTACAAAAACTCGCTCTTTTTCGCCTCTGCGGTATGGACGGGACTCGAACCCGCGACCCCCTGCGTGACAGGCAGGTATTCTAACCAACTGAACTACCACACCATTGTGTTTCGAGAGTGCAAAGATACAACAAATCACTAACTTTGCAAGAAAAATTCGTGAAAAATTTTGCAGCAATAGATTTCGAAACCGCAAACGCAAGCCCGTCGAGCGTTTGTAGTGTGGGTGTTGTGGTTGTCAGAGAGGGAGTTATCGCACACCGTATCTACGAATTGATTCGCCCCGCCCCGAATCATTACAGCTGGTTTAACACCAAAATCCACGGCCTCGGCCCCGCCCACACTGACGACGCGGCACTGTTTCCCGAGGTCTGGGCCGCGATCTCGCCGCACATTGCCGACCTGCCGTTGGTTGCCCACAACAGCCCTTTCGACCAGGGTTGCCTCAAAGCTGTGCATCGCCATTACGGGATACCCTACCCCGACTATAACTTTCTGTGTACTTGTAGATTATCTCGTCGCGCTTTCCCCGGACTGCCCAACCACAAATTGCCGACCGTTGCGGCTCATATCGGGTTCGAATTCGCTCACCATCACGCCCTTGAGGATGCCGAGGCGTGCGCTGCGATCGCGCTTGCGATTATGCGTCAAAAGCGTTAGGCGAACATCGTGAAGTTTACGCTCCCGTATCTGCGCGCCTGTAAGAAGTTTGGATGGGTGCTGAAATCGGCCGTTCCCGAGTGTTCAAAGATTAAAATTCCGCCCTGCGAGATCGTACCGTCGTCTCGTGCTTCACCCTCTTTCCGTAGTAGTCCTCGCGAGAAAACCAAGTCCACAACTCGCTCGCTTCCAGCCAGATCGTACGGCGCATCGGAGAAAATTATGTCGAATTTTCGCCCGCAGGCCGCCAGGTAGTTGAAGACATTAGCCTTGACCGGAAACAGCGTCGAAAAGCTCAAGGCGGCGGCGGTTGCGCGAATAAACCCATAGTGGACTGCATTGATCTCGACTGCCGTGACGCTTCGTGCGCCTCGCGATGCGAACTCGTAACTCACTGATCCTGTGCCGGCAAACAGATCCAGTACATCGCACTCTTCCAGGTCGACGAGGCCCGCTAAGACATTGAACAGATTCTCCTTTGCGAAGTCGGTTGTCGGCCTCGCCCGTAGGTTTCGCGGCGGCGTCACCACCCTTCCCTTATGCGTTCCGCTGATTATTCGCATACCTATTCGCCCTCTCGCACCAGACGTACATTATCGAAGTATTCCCGTAGCACCTCCACCGCTTCTCGCGCCTTCGCCTCTCCCTCGGCACCATTCCCGCTCACATTGATATCGAATTTCCGTAGTTTGAACTCTCTTCCGATGACTTGCAGATAATATAGTAGCGCATCGGGCGACGGGTCTGGCATCGCTTCGGCCATTCGCAGCCCCTTTTCCCATACCACTATATACACGTTCCCCGCCGTTAGTCGTATGTTCACATCTCGCTTCCGTCCGCGCGCTATCTCCAGTAGCGGTGAGGTATACCGCCGCCCGCCTGAACCCTTCGCAACTAACTCCCTTGCCGGCACTGCCATCACCGCCACCACATCTTCTCCGGCAACCTTCCTTGGCTCGCTCACTACCACCCTTTCTCCAGCCCCCGGCTCCATTCCATTTAGACGTAAATAATCCTCCCCCCGTCCCTCTTCATATAGAGAGACTGGTAGGAGGATTGTTTTTGCGGTATCAAGTAGGCGCTCTTCGCCCCTCATCTCGATCACTCCCAGTTTCCGGCGTCGTTGGTTGCTTGTTCTACCGAGCCCACTTGTATTCCCGGATACTTGCTGTAGACGTTTTTGGCGTCGTCTATCAGATTTACCAACAACTGATGGTTCATATCGCTCATAAAGGCCTTGTAGGGTGCTTTTGCTTCAAAGACCGGTACGACCACTTTCGATTCCGTCGTCAGCATCGCTGCTTTCAGCAGGTACTCCGACTGCGGCTCGGAATAGGGTATGAGTTTCAGATTGCGTATATCTTCCGCCGTCAGAACCTTTGGCGCGAAGATGGTGTCTCTGACTGCTTTTGCGAACTTTTCTGTCTTAACCAGTCCTTTTGCTACTGCTACGGAGTCGTCTGCCGAGCCTATCTGACGTTCATATATCAGCGAGTCGTTAAGTACAAAGTTGATCAGCGTGTCCCAGCTTCCCGTGTATCTCTGGTGCTTTTGTTTGAAGGCTTGTTCGGCCGATCGGATGTCTTTGATTCGTTCGATCACTGCAGCTTGCCTTACCGCTGTTTCTTTTGTGAATTCTTGCGGCGTCATAATTTGGCGCCATAGGATCCACGCCAGCGCGACGACGATCAGTCCCAGAACGATCTGTAGAATAATTTTAAGTCCCTTGTTCATTTTATTTTAGATTTTTATTTAAGTTTGTGCTGTATATGAACGAACGAATCGCGACCCAAATTTACGCTAAATTTGGATTCCCGCCAACAGTTGGGCAAAAAAAAGTTACAGAAAAATTGTCGGAGTGGATATCGCATCCGGCAGACGGTACGATTTTCGTGTTGAACGGTTACGCCGGTACTGGTAAAACCACGCTCGTGAGTGCCTTCGTTGCTGTTTTGCGCGAGCTTGGTATCCGGCCTGTTCTTTTGGCTCCCACCGGTCGTGCTGCTAAGGTTTTTTCTCGTATCTCCGGCGAGCGCGCTCTCACTATCCATAAAAAGATCTACCGCCAGAAGTCTTTAGCTTCTGCCGAGGCGAGTTTTTCGCTCGACTTCAACCGCGAGAAGAAAGCTTGCTTCATCGTCGACGAGGCTTCTATGTTGGCTAACTCCGGCGGCCTCTCCGGTTCTCTTTCCGGTAGCGATGGCGAGATGTTCGGCTCCGGGGCTTTGCTCGACGACCTTGTCTCCTACGTTAATAGTGGCCAGGGTTGCCGCCTGATGCTTGTCGGCGATTCTGCTCAGTTGCCTCCGGTCGGGCGTGACGAGAGCCCCGCTTTGGATCCTCGCCGTATGGGGGTTTACGGTGGTGTCGAGTACGCTTCGATGGACGACGTTGTGCGCCAGCAGGCCCAAAGCGGTATTCTTTTCAACGCCACCCTTGTCCGTACGATGCTCGAAAACCGCATCTACGACATCCCTATGTTCCGTACCGATGGCTTTTCCGATGTTGCCATCCTCGACGGTAGTGATTTTTCTGAAAAGCTCGAAGAGTGTTACTCCCGCTTCGGCCGCGACGAGACAATCGTCATCACCCGCTCTAACAAACGCGCCAACCGCTTCAACGAGTCGATCCGGCGCCACGTCCTCGGGGCCGAGGAGGAGATTGAGAGTGGCGATATGTTGATGGTTGTCAAAAACAACTACCACTTCACCGAACGCGACCCCGACTCTCCCGCCGGCTTCATCGCTAACGGTGACATCGCTCGCCTTCGCCGCCTTCGCCGTGTCCGCGAGTTGTACGGTTTTCGCTTTGCCGACGCGCTGATCCAACTGCCCGACTATGACGACTACGAGATCGAATGTAAAGTCCTTCTCGACACGCTCCACTCCGAATCTCCTTCTCTCTCCCGCGAGGAGCAATCTCGGCTTTTTCGCGCCGTCGAACAGGACTACTCCGAGACTGCCTCCAAGGCTAAACGTTACCGCGAGATCCGCGAGGACGACTTCTTCAACGCCTTCCAGATCAAGTTCGCTTACGCCGTCACCTGCCATAAGGCTCAGGGTGGTCAGTGGTCTGCTGTTTTCGTCGACCGTATGTTGTTCGGCGAGGAGACTATTTCTCGCGACCTTCTTCGTTGGCTCTACACTGCGATCACCCGCGCCACGGTTAAATTATTTTTTGTTAACTTTGACGACCGATTCTTCGAGAAATGAAGACTCCCAAGAAGTCCTCCGAGACGCCCCTGATGAAACAATACAACGCGGTGAAGGCCAAACACCCCGACGCCGTTGTGTTGTTTCGTATGGGTGATTTCTACGAGACTTTCGGCGCCGACGCTGTCAAGACTGCTGCTATTCTCGGTATCACTCTCACTAAACGCGGTAATGGTTCCGCTTCCGAGATCGAGCTTGCCGGCTTTCCTCACCACGCTATCGAGACTTACCTTCCGAAACTCGTCCGCGCCGGCGAACGGGTTGCTATATGCGAACAGTTGGAGGATCCCAAGACTGCTAAGGGACTCGTCAAACGCGGTATTACCGAGATCGTCACTCCCGGCGTCGCCCTCAGCGACAACATCCTTGCCTCGAAGGAGAATACCTTCCTCGCCTCCGTTTTTTTCGGCCGTAAATCCACCGGCGTCGCTTTTCTCGACATCTCCACCGGCGAGTTCTACATCGGCGAGGGTACCGATTCTTACGTCGATAAACTTCTTTCCGGCTTCGCTCCCAAGGAGGTCGTCTACCAGCGTGCCGAAAAGCAGCGCTTCGAGCAGACTTTCGGTAGCCAGCTCTACACTTACCGCCTCGACGATTGGATCTGGAGTGAAGACACTGCTCGCGAGCGCCTCACCCGCCAGCTTGGTACTAAAACCCTTAGGGGTTTCGGTATCGACCGCCTCGGGGCTGGTATTTCTGCTGCCGGGGCTATTCTTTACTATTTGGAGTTCACCGAGCACACCGCCTTGGGCCATATCCGCTCCATCTCTCGTATCGACCAGGATCGTTACGTCTGGCTGGATCGCTTTTCTATCCGTAACCTCGAGCTTTTCGCTCCCTCTTCCGGACCCGAGCGCGGTTCGGGGTCTTTGCTCTCCGTGCTCGACCGTACTCTCACTCCTATGGGCGGTAGGCTTTTGAAACATTGGATCGCCCTGCCGCTCAAGGATCTGGACGAGCTTACTCGCCGCCTCGACACCGTAGAAGCCCTTGCGCGCCAGTCCGAGCTTTCCGAGAGCCTTGCTGCTGCCATCTCCCATATCGGTGACCTTGAGCGCGCTTCCGCTCGTATCGCCGACGGCCGTATTCTTCCCCGCGAACTTGTTGCTCTTGGCGCTTCTCTCGACTCTGTCGCGAAACTCCGCCTCCTTCTCGCCGACCACCCCGAGTTGCAATCCACTTTCGACTCTCTCGACCCTTGTGAGTCGGTTCGCGCCCGTATCTCCTCCGACCTTTTTCCCGACCCCTCCTCTAACCAGATCCAAAAAGGCGGTATTATTGCTGACGGGGTCGACCTCGAGCTCGACGACCTTCGCCGTACGGCTACCCGCGGTAAGGAGATCCTGTCCGAGATGACCGAGCGCGAGATTGCCCGTACCGGTATTTCGTCCCTCAAGATCATTTATAACAACGTCTTCGGTTACGGTTTCGAGGTTCGCGACACCCACCGCGACAAGGTTCCCGCCGATTGGATTCGTAAGCAGACCCTCAAAGGGGCCGAGCGTTACATTACTCCCGAGCTCAAGGAGTACGAGGAGAAGATCCTCTCCGCCGAGGGCCGTATCCTCCAAATCGAATCCCGTATTTACTCCGAGCTCATCTCTTGGTTGGGGCTTTCGATTCCTTCCCTCCAGCGTAACGCCTCCTCCGTCGGCCGGCTCGACGTCCTTCTTGCCTTCGCCCGTAACTCCATCGAACGCGGTTATACCCGCCCCCTGCTCGACGAGGGTTACTCGATCGACATCCGCGACGGCCGCCACCCTGTCATCGAGCGCCTCCTTCCCGTCGGTTCCGAGTACGTTCCCAACGACATCCTTCTGGACAACGACTCTCAGCAGATCGCTATGATCACCGGCCCCAATATGTCTGGTAAGAGCGCCCTTCTTCGCCAGACCGCCTTGATCGTCCTGATGGCCCAGATCGGTTCGTTCGTTCCCGCTTCTTCCGCTCGTATCGGCCTTGTCGACAAGATATTCACTCGCGTTGGCGCTTCTGATAACATTTCTGGTGGCGAGTCGACTTTTATGGTCGAGATGACCGAGTCCGCCTCCATCCTCAATAACATCTCTTCCCGTAGCCTTGTCCTGCTCGACGAGATAGGCCGCGGTACTTCTACTTACGACGGTATCGCTATTGCTTGGGCTATGGTTGAATACCTCCACAACCACCCTTCCGCTCGCGCTAAGACTCTCTTCGCTACCCACTACCACGAGCTCAACGAGATGGCTCAAACCCACCCCCGTGTTCGCAACTTCCACGTCTCTGTTCGCGAGGTTCCTGCTTCGAAACAGGGCGAATCCGGGTCCGTTATCTTTCTTCGTAAATTGGTCGAGGGCGGTACCGATCGTTCTTTCGGTATCCACGTTGCTCGCATCGCCGGTATGCCTTCCAGTGTGGTTGAGCGCGCCGACCGTATCCTTGCCGGTTACTCCGACAAGACCTCTATGTCGTCTCGCGCCCGCTCCGACGGTAGTATGCAACTCTCTATCTTCCAGTTGGACGATCCCGTTCTGGTTCAGATTCGCGACCAGATCCGCGGCCTCAGCCTCGAGCAGCTCACTCCTATCGAGGCGCTCAATAAACTTTACGAAATCAAAAAAATCACAGGACTATGAGTCGGACATTAATTTTCACGGCAGCCCTCGCGCTCGCCCTCCATTTCACCTCTCTTGCGCCCCTTGCGGCCCAGCACCCTTCTGATCGTTCGATCACTTCTCGCCTTGAGATTTACGACCTCGAGACTGGTGCCCGTACTGTTCTTCGCGAGTTTCCCTTCGTTGTCGAGGCCCCTAATTGGACTTCCGATGGTCGCTTTTTGATCTACAATACTTCCGGTCAGATCCACCGTATCGAGATCGCCGACCCTTCCAACGACACCCTCATTCCTTCCTTCCCTGCTTCCAGTTGTAATAACGACCACGTTCTTTCTCCCGACGGTACGCGGCTGGCTGTCAGTTCCGGTACTGCCGACGATTGGCGCTCCCGCATCTATATCCTTCCCCTGTCCGGTTCCTCCGATGAGTGCCCCGCTCGCCTGGTTACTCCCCTCGCTCCCAGTTACCTCCACGGTTGGTCTCCCGACGGTACGACGTTGGCTTACTGCGCCGAACGCAATGGCAACTACGACGTCTACACCATATCCACCGATCCTGCCGCCTCTCCCGTCGAAACTCGCCTCACTTCTGCCGATGGCCTCGACGACGGGTCCGAGTACTCTCCCGACGGGGCTTACATTTGGTTCAACTCTGCCCGCTCCGGTACTATGCAGATTTGGCGTATGCTCGCCGACGGCTCTCGGCAGACCCAGATCACCCTCGACGAGACGCGTAATTCCTGGTTTCCTCACGTTTCTCCCGATGGCCGTAGCGTTCTCTACATCGCATACCTTGCTTCCGAGGTTTCTCCCGGCGATCATCCCGCAGGTAAAGACGTGGAGCTTCGTATAATTTCTGCTCGCCAAAGCGGCCCCGAGGAGACTCTTCTCACCCTCTTCGGCGGCCAGGGCTCTCTAAACGTCAATTCTTGGGCTCCCGATTCTCGCCGCTTCGCCTTCGTCTCCTACGAATACGGCGAATAACCCCCGCCCACCCCCATAAGAAAGCCCGCCTCACCGGCGGGCTTTCTTCGAACTTACGACCCAAAGTCGTCATACATTATGTTTTCCGGCGGCACTCCCAGTTCGTCCAGCATCTTCGTGATCGCTGCGTTCATCACCGGCGGGCCACACAGGTAGTACTCGATATCTTCCGGCGCTTCGTGCTTGGCGAGATAGTTGTCGAAGATCACCTGATGTATGAACCCCACATATCCCTTCCATCCGTCCTCTGCCTTTGGATCCGACAGCGCCAAGTGGAACTTGAAGTTGGGGAACTCGGCTGCAATCTTCTCAAACTGTTCTGCATAGAAGATTTCTCTCACAGATCTCGCTCCATACCAGAACGTTACCGGTATCGGCGTCTTCTCCGTCTGGAACAAATGGAACAGATGCGAACGCATCGGCGCCATTCCCGCTCCTCCTCCTATGAACATTTTTTCGGCCTTTGTGTCCTTCACGTGGAACTCTCCGTAGGGGCCTGAGATTGTGATCTTATCTCCCGGTTTCAAAGAGAAAATATACGACGAGCAGATCCCCGAGTTGACCGGTAGGAAACCTCCGTTCACTCTGTCGAAGGGTGGTGTTGCGATTCTGATGTTGAGCATCACGATGTTGCCTTCTGCCGGATGGTTGGCCATCGAGTAGGCTCTGAATGTCGGCTCCGGGTTCTTCGCCACCAGATCGAACATTCGAAATTGCTCCCACTCGGCCCTGTACTCCGGGTCGACGTCGAAATCCGCAAAACGAATCTCGTCATACTTCGGTACGTCGATCTGAATATATCCTCCGCTCCTGAAATCGAGGTTTTCTCCCTCCGGCAGCTTCACCACGAACTCCTTGATGTACGTGGCCACGTTGCGGTTCGACACTACCTCGCACTCCCACTTCTTCACTCCAAGAACGCTCTGAGGTACAGCGATTTTCAGATCGTTCTTCACCTTCACCTGACACCCCAGCCTCCAGTTCTCTTTTTGTTGCCTTCGCGAGAAGAAGTTCACCTCCGTTGGTAGTATATCTCCGCCTCCTTCAGTGACTTGTAGTCGGCACATTCCGCACGAGCCTCCTCCGCCGCAGGCCGACGGCAGGAACACCCCGTTGTCGGCCAGCGTTGTTAGTAGCGTGTTTCCCGGTTCGACGGTCAGTTGCCTCTCGCCGTTGATGTCGATCGTCACTTCTCCGCTGGCGGTCAGTTTTGCCTTAGCGTAGAGTAACACGGCGACCAGAACGAGCGTCACCACGAGAAAGGCTGCGATTGCGATTATCAGTGTTTGTGTATCCATAAGTGTCAAAATTTTTTACACGAGTGTCAAATTTTTTTACAGTTGTATGCCCAGGAAGGACATAAACGCAATCCCCATTAAACCGGTGATAATGAACGCTATACCTGGCCCGCGCAGTGGCGCCGGGATTTGGCTGTATTCGAGCCTTTCGCGTATTGCGGCCATCATAATAATGGCCAACCACCACCCGATTCCGCTTCCGAGACCGAACATAGTTGCCTGACCCAGAGATGGATAGGCTCTCTCCTGCATAAACAGCGACGCCCCCATAATTGCACAGTTCACGGCTATCAGCGGCAGGAAAATCCCCAACTGATTATATAATCCGGGAGCGAATCTCTCCACAACCATCTCCACCAACTGCACGAAAGAGGCGATTACGGCGATGAAAATGATGAAGCTCAGGAACGATAAGTCAATGTCGCCCAGCGAGTTGGAGATCCATCCCAGGGCGCCCGGCTTGAGGATATATTCGTTCAACAACCAGTTCAACGGCACGGTGAGTGCCATCACGAAGATCACGGCGAGACCCAGACCGTTGGCAGTCTTAACGCTCTTACTAACAGCGATATACGAACACATACCGAAGAAGTATGCGAACACCATATTGTCGATGAAAATCGACTTTATGAAAATATTCAGGCTCTCCATAACTATTTCTCTATCAAATCTTTATTACTCGAACGGTGCACCCAGATGATCAGTCCCACGAGGATGAGCGCCATCGGCGGAAGCATCATCAGTCCGTTATTTGCGTAGAAACCACCGTTTTGGATATACCACGCCTCGGGAACCACGCGAAAACCCCACAGAGAGCCGCTACCGAACAACTCGCGAACGAACCCCAACATCAAAAGGATGATACCATAACCGACCCCGTTGGCGATACCGTCGACGAACGAAGGCCAGGGTTTGTGGCCAAGAGCGAATGCCTCGACGCGACCCATCAGGATACAGTTGGTGATGATAAGCCCCACGTAGACAGACAATTGCTTCGACACGTCGTAAACGTAAGCCTTCAGCACCTGGTCGACCAGAATCACCAGAAAAGCGATCACGACCAACTGGACGATGATCCGAATTCGCGAAGGTACGCCCTTACGCAGGCACGACATAATCAGGTTAGCGAACCCGGTCACGACGACTACCGAAGCGGCCATCACGAACGCGGGTTTGAGCTGGGCGGTAACGGCCAACGCCGAGCAGATACCCAAAATCTGGACGACCACCGGATTGTCCTTACTGAGCGGCCCCAGAAAATATTGCCAATTCTTACTATTCAACGCTTTCATTGTTTCTTTGCTTTTCGATGTAGGGAAGATACTGGGCGAGCGTGGCGGTGATCATAGTCTCCACGGCGCGTGAAGTAATCGTACCGCCGGAGATGGCATCCACGGCGTGGTCGTTGCCCTGTGACGAACCGGCGCCCTTCAAAACGCTGATACCCACCAATTGCGGCCCCTCGAAGAGGCGCTTACCGACGAACTGGTCGGTGAACTTAGGGGTGGTGATTTCGGCGCCCAGGCCGGGAGTTTCGCCCTTGTGGTCGAACACGACGCCCGAGATGGTACTCCAATCGCCCTCGACGGAAACGTAACCCCAGATCGGGCCCCATAGACCGCTACCGGAGACGGGAATGATGAACAGCCGCTTACCGTCGGCGTTACTTTCGTAAAGAGGCAGCGTAGAACCGTCAGCAGCCTCGACGGAGAGCTCGGTGATGTACTGGTCGTACTCAGCTTGGATGTCGCCACTGCTACCGAGGCCGACGCTGGCAAGGACAGCCCCTTTGTTTTCGAGCTCGACGTTAGCGTTCTGGATCGGCTGCAAGGTCATCGAAGCTACGGCCAGAACAGTCGCAACCACAACCACCATAACCACCGAGTAGATGATAATATAGGTACTGGAATTCTTATTCATCGTTTCGCGGGTTTTAATCTACGGCGGACATTAGCACCAACAACAACGTGGTCGACCAACGGAGCCATAGCGTTCATAAACAGGATCGCAAGCATCATACCCTCGGGGTAACCCGGATTGACCACGCGGATCAATACGGCGAGCAAACCGATCAGGAAGCCGACGATGAGTTTACCGGCATTGGTCTGAGCAGCGGTGACAGGATCGGTGGCCATAAACACAGCACCGAAAGCGAAGCCGCCCAACAACAGATGGTAGTAAGCGGGCATATCCATATAAGGACTACCGCCGATAGCGTTGAAAACCAAGCCCATTACCAGTCCGCCGGCGAAAACGCTAAACATAACTCGCCAAGAAGCAACCCCGGTGAAGAGCAGGACAGCAGCCCCGATGAGGATTGCGATAAGAGAAGTCTCCCCGATAGAACCGGGAATGGTACCGACTATCCAATCCCAAACGGGAGCGTCGGTTAAAGCCTGCTGGGCGTTCTCACCGATCTGACCAAGAGGAGTAGCGCCAGAAAAGCCGTCGATATACTCGCCACCCTTACCAGCCCCGCGGATCCAAACCCGATCGCCCGAGATGAACGAAGTGTAGGAGAAGAAAACGAACGCGCGAGCCAGAAGAGCGGGATTGAAGACGTTCATACCGGTACCGCCGAAGACCTCCTTACCGATAATAACGGCGAAAGCAACAGCCACAGCAACCATCCACAAGGGAACGTCGATAGGCATAATCAGAGGAACCAACATACCGGTAACAAGGAATCCCTCGTTCACCTCGTGACCGCGAGCCTGAGCGAAAGCGAACTCGATACCCAATCCGACGATGTACGAAACAAGGATCAGAGGAAGCACGCGAACGAACCCGTACCAGAAGCAGGGCCAGAGAGCAGCAGCGGAAGCAGGATCCCCGACAGCGCGGAAGTGCTGCAACCCGACGTTATACATACCGAACAGAAGAGCCGGAACAAGAGCGACAACTACGACGATCATTGTGCGTTTCAGGTCGATGGAGTCGCGGATATGGGCCCCGCGGCGGGTGGTACTGTCGGGCGTGAACAAGAACGTCTCGAACGCGTCGAAAGTCGAATGGAGCCAACTCAACTTACCGTCCTTCTCGAACGGCGGCTTGACCCGATCGACCACATTTCTTAACAACTTTGCGATCATATCTTAACTCAACTCTTTAATCATAAGGTTAATACCGTCGGCAACTGCCTGCTGCACCTCGGTCTTCGAAGGATCGACGAAGTCGCACAGGGCAAGGTCTTCGGGCAGAACTTCGTAGATACCAAGCGCCTCCATCTTGTCGATATTACCGGCCATACAAGCCTTAACGAGGTACATAGGAAGGATGTCCATAGGCACGTAACGTTCCCAAATACCCGTAGCGACGATAGCGCGAGGCCCGCCGTTCAAGTTCGTATCAAGGCTGTAACGCTTACGAGGGCAAAGCCACGAGAAGTAGGAGTGCGAAACAGAAAACTTACCGAACCGAGGAGCGATCCAACCGAAAAGTTCGTGGTAATTACCCTCGGCAAGGACGGTGATGTGGTTAGAGTAGAAGCCCATAAACTCCTCGCGAGAAGTGGTACGGCCGGAGAGGGCGTTACCGCAAATGATGCGGGCGCCGGAGCCACCGGTTTTGTTCGGGCGGATGTTGGAGTTCATAACGAACGACTTGATCTCGGCCCCGCCGATGATTCGTAAATAATACGGGTTCACGACCTGAGGCCCGCTCATAGCCACGATCTTGGTCATATCGATACGGCCGGTGCGGAACAAGCGGCCGATGATAGCGAGGTTCTGGGCGTCGACAGTCCAAACAACGTCGCCTTTCTTTATCGGGTCGATGTGAGAGATCTGAACCCCGACGTTACCAGCCGGATGAGGCCCCTTGAAGAAGTGCTGCTCGGCGTTATCGAGTTGGTTAAGAACGCCGTCGACGCCGGCCCGAAGGCCGAGGTGGACCTTACCGTCGGTGAGTTTCCTGAGCACTTCGACACCAGTGTGAAGGTTTTCGCGCTCGCCAGCAAGTACGAAATTAAGGTCGGGAGCGCAAGGAGCACTATCGAACCCGGAGACGAAGATAGCCTTGGGGTGGTCGGCAACATCGGCGATACGGCCGTAAGGACGCTGGATCAGCATCGGCCAAAAGCCAGAAGAGAGCAAAACCCCGGCAACCTCGCCGCGAGAAGCCGAAGAAAGGGAAGGGATCTTGAACTCGATACTTTCACCCTTACCGTCGGTAGAAACGACAACGGCCAACAACTTACGTTTAGCCCCGCGGCGGATCTCCGATACGGTACCGGAAACAGGCGAGGTGAAGAGGATCTCCTCGTTGGCCTTGTCGAAAAACAACGGCGAACCGGCCTTGACCCCATCACCCTCCCGAACGAGCAGTTTCGGAACCACCCCCTCGAAGTCGCCCGGAGAGACACCATAAGTGTCAGAGCCACAGGCCTCGATTATCTTGGGCTGCGGCTCTCCGGATAGGTGAATGTCGAGTCCTTTTCTGAGTTTAATGACTTTAGACATCTAATTATTTGATTGAAATTGTTTTCGAAGCCGCAAAGATAATCATTTTTTTATTAACTCGGCACCAGCAGCGAGGGCTTTTTCATTGTCGGGAATCAGTTTGTGGGCCCGCTCGGGAAGAGACAGCCGAAGGCCCTCGACGACGGAAGAGGAATCGACGACAGGGCGAACAGCGAGGTAACCACCCAGAACCATTGTATTGAACATACGGGCCATACCGCGGCGAGCAGACTGCTCGGTGGCGTCCATAGCGAAGATTCGGATGTCGGTACGGGTCGGGTGGCGGGTGATACCGTTAGTGTCGTAAAGCAGCAGGCCGCCGGGACGGATGGCGGGCTCGAACTTGTCCATACTCTGCTGGTTGAGGATGATCGCGCTGTCGAACTCGTGGGCGATGGGAGAAGAGATGGGGCTGTCGGACAGGATTACGGTAACGTTAGCAGTACCACCACGCATCTCGGGCCCGTAAGCAGGCATCCAACTAACCTCGAACCCCTGGACAACACCGGCGTAAGCAAGGATCTTACCCATCGACAAAACACCCTGACCGCCGAAACCGGCAATGATTAAAGTCTCTTTCATTTGAGGTCCCCCAATTTGTAGAACGGAAACATATTCTCCTCCATCCAATGGTTGGCTTCGACGGGCGATTGTTTCCAACCGCTGTTACAACTCGACACAATCTCGACGAACGACAATCCCATACCGGCCTGGGCGTTCTCGAAAGCGCGCCGAAGGGCCTTCTTAGCCTTACGGACGGCAGCGGGAGAGTGGACGCTCTGGCGAGTGACGAAGCAAACACCGTCGAGCAGCGAAACCATCTCGGCGATCTTATAAGGGTAACCGTGGATAGCCGCCTCGCGACCGTGAGGAGAGGTCGCCGTCTTCATACCGAGAAGGGTCGTAGGAGCCATCTGGCCACCGGTCATACCGTAGATAGCGTTATTGACGTAGATCACGACGATGTTCTCGCCGCGGTTACAAGCGTGGATAGTCTCCCCGGTACCGATAGCGGATAGGTCGCCGTCGCCCTGATAAGTAAAGACCATCTTGTCGGGCTGGAGCCGCTTGACAGCAGTAGCGACGGCGCAAGCGCGACCGTGGGCAGCCTGAATCCAGTCGATGTCGACATAATTGTATGCGAAAACGGAGCAACCGACGGGTGAAATGCCGATTGTCTCGGACTGGAGCCCCATCTCCTCGATAGTCTCGGCAACCAGCTTGTGGATCGTGCCGTGGGAGCAACCAGGGCAGTAGTGCATCACGTTGTCGGTCAACAACGAACTGCGTCCGTAAACCTTATCCATTACTGCGGCCCTCCTGTTTAAGTGCGTTCAAAATCTCGTCCGGAGAGTAAACTATACCGCCCATCCGACCGAAGTGCCGAACAGGAACCCGGCCGTCGACAGCGAGGCGAACGTCCTCGACCATCTGTCCGGCATTGAGCTCGGCAACCAAAAATCCCTTTACGCGGTCAGCCAACTCGGCGATACGGGCGGAAGGAAACGGCCAAAGAGTGATGGGACGAAGCAAGCCGACCTTCATACCTTCGGCACGAGCCATACGGACAGTCTCGGAAGCGATACGGGCGGAAGAGCCGAAGGCAACGACGATATACTCGGCGTCTTCGGTGAGAAACTCCTCGAAGCGAACCTCGGCGGACTCGATGGAGCGATAACGGGACTGGAGGTCGAGGTTACGGCGCTCCATCTCGTTAGGGTCTAGCTCCAAAGAAGAAGCAATGTTACGAGCGCGGGAACCGTGGCGGCCGGTAGTAGCCCAGTCGTCGGACATACTACGGATCTCCTGGGCAGACCAACGAGGACGAGAACGAGACAGAGAAACCTTCTCCATCATCTGCCCGATGATACCGTCCGAAAGCATCATAACGGGAACGCGGTAACGAAAAGCAAGGTCGAACCCGTCGAACACGAAGTCGTACATCTCCTGAACAGAGTTGGGAGCGAGAACGATCATATTGTAATCCCCGTGGCCGCAACCTTTGGTGGCCTGAAAGTAATCGGCCTGAGAGGGCTGGATGGTACCCAGTCCTGGGCCGCCACGCTGGACGTTGACAATGAGGCAGGGAAGCTCAGCCCCGGCAAGGTAGCTGATACCCTCGGCCATAAGGCTGATACCCGGGCTGGACGACGAGGTCATAACCCTACGGCCGCAAGCAGCCCCACCGTAGACCATATTGATAGAAGCAACCTCGCTCTCGGCCTGAACAACGACCATACCCGTCGACTCCCACGGCCGAAGCTCCATCAAGGTCTCCAGAATCTCGCTCTGGGGAGTGATCGGGTAACCGAAGTAACCGTCGCAACCACTATTGATAGCCCCGAGGGCAACAGCCTCGTTACCCTTGACTAATTTTATTTCTTCCATATTTTTCTGAACACTTCGATGCAACCGTCGGGACAAACTACGGCACAATTGGCGCAACCGGTGCAAGCCTCGGCCCGAACCTGAGAGGCGAAAGGATAACCCTTGGAGTTGACTTCGGCCGAGAGAGCCAGCACGTCGAACGGGCAAGCCCCAAGGCATACACCGCAACCCTTGCAACGCTCGCGGTCAACATTTATAGTTCCTTTTATCTCAGCCATAAGCTCGGTCGTGTTATTTTTCAAATTGCAAAGCAAATGTACGAATTTCATTTCGGATAAACTATCTTTGCACCCGAATTAATGAAAACTTTAAGTACCGAATATTCGAAAACGTTGAGGCTGGCCGTGCCCGTCGCGCTGACGCAGGCGGGAATGCTCGCAGTGCAGATAGTGGACAACGCGATGGTGGGCCATCTGGGAGCAGTTCCGTTGGCCGGAGTGGCCTTCGGGGGAAATGTGTTTTTCTTCCTGTTCATCTTCGGGCTGGGACTGGCGATGGGAATAACACCCTTGGTCGGAGAAGCGCACGCCCAGGGAAAGCACAGGAAGGTAGCTCAACTGCTGCAAAACTCCGTGGCGCTCTATATGGGGCTGGGGCTATTGATCAGCTTTTTGCAAATGCAGACAGTACATCTGTTCCCGCATATGAACCAACCGCCGGAGGTGATCGAAGCGGGAACGCCATATTACAGGTATCTGGCGTGGAGCTCGATACCGCTGATGATCTTTTTCGCCTTCCGCCAATTCCTCGAAGGAGTGGGAAACACGCGAGTGGAGATGGTGATAACCATAATCTGCAACGCGATAAATATCTTCCTGAACTGGGTGTTCATCTACGGCAATCTGGGGTTCGAGGCGATGGGGGCGTCGGGAGCGGGGCTGGCGACGCTTACCTCGCGGGTGATGATGCCGCTGATGATGATCGGGTACTTCGTGGTGAACCATTCTTACAGGCGATATCTGTCGTTCTACAGCGGAGACAACTGGTCGAGACGAAGAGTGGTGGCGATACTGGGAGTGGGATTCCCGATCTCGTTACAGATGGTGTTGGAGGGAGGAGCGTTTGCAGTGACGGGAATAATGATGGGGTGGCTGGGAGCGGTGGCGCTGGCGGCAAACCAGATTGCGATCTCGATTACCAATATGGCATTCCTGATAGTGTTGAGCATCGGCTCGGCGACAACCATTAGGGTCAGTCACGCGTACGGGCTGAAGGACTTCGAGGCGATAAAGAGAATTGCGAGGACGTCGTACAGGATAGGGATCGTGTGGAACGTCTTTATGGCGGTGGTCTTTGTGGTGTGTCGTCATCTGCTGCCGAGGATCTTTACGGTCGACCCGGCGGTGATAGACATAACGGGGCAGTTGCTGATTATGGTGGCGATGTTTCAGGTCTTCGACGGAGTGCAATGCGTCTCGATATGCATACTGAGAGGAATGCAGGATGTGAAGATCACCTCGATCATAGCATTCATATCGTACATCGTGATTAACATCCCGATAGGCTATCTGTTCGCATTTACGCTTGGCATCGGTCCGAGGGGACTGTGGATAGGCTTCGTGTTCGGACTTTGTGTCGCCGCAACCCTGCTTGTCGCCCGGTACAGGAAGATGGTAAAGAAATATTCACTATCTTTGCAGAATGGACAATAACTCAAAACTCGATATAGGGCGGGGGTGCGAATTCGACGGAGCAGAAGCGAAAGTGTGTGATGGATGCTTCAAGCTGCACGAAACCGACTGGCTGGAAGGATATCCGGTGAGCGTGCCCGGAGACGTATTCGAAGTGCGGTTCAAGAACACGCGCAGGGGATACTACAAGAATGTGAACGATCTGCCCCTGCGGCGTGGAGACATTGTGGCCGTCGAAGCGAGCCCGGGGCACGACGTGGGGATAATCTCCCTGACGGGAGATATGGTCGCGAGGCAGATGAAGCGCACGGGCTTCTCGCCACAGAACGGAGAGTTCAAGGCGATCTATCGAAAAGCAAAACCGTACGACATCGAGAAGTGGCAGGAAGCCATCGCCCAAGAACACGAGACGATGATACGCTCGCGTCAGATAGCCAAGGAGATGGGGCTCGATATGAAGATCGGCGATGTGGAGTATCAGGGCGACAGGATAAAAGCCATATTCTATTATATAGCAGACGGGCGGGTAGACTTCAGGGAACTGATCAAGGTCTTCGCGAGCGAGTTCGGGATCAAGGTGGAGATGAAGCAGATCGGCGCACGGCAAGAGGCGGCGCGGATTGGGGGCCTGGGGTCGTGTGGACGGGAACTGTGCTGCACGTCGTGGATTGCGAACTTCAACTCAGTCACAACGGGCGCCGCGCGGACGCAAGACATATCTTTGAACCCGCAAAAATTGGCGGGACAGTGCTGCAAGCTGAAGTGCTGTTTGGCCTACGAGCTGGATGCGTATATCGACGCGCGGAAGTCGCTGCCAAGAGTGAACGACCCATTGCAGGCGCTGGATGGGGATTACTTTTTGGTTTCGACCGACGTGTTGCGCCGGACGATGAGTTTCAACACGCAGAAAGGAGCGATGGACGGCAGCATTGTGCTACCGGTGGCCAAGGTGAGAGAGATTCAGGATATGAATCGGCGGGGACAGAAGCCCGACACGATTACAGGCTTGGCGCCGAGGCACGCGGTTGAGGAGGAACCTTCGTTCGTGAATATGGTCGGCGAGGAGAGCATCACACGGTTTGATAAGGCGCGTTCTGGCGGCGGAGGTCGTTCGGGTCGCGGAGGAAGGGACAGGGGACGAGGAGCAGGGCGCGGAGAAGGCCGTGAGCGGGCTGAAGGCCGGGAAGGTCGTGGGTCGGAGTCGCGCGAAGAGCGTTCGCAGGAACGGGAGCGTGGAGAAGGCCGCGATCGTGGTGAACGCCGAGGACCGCAGAACGGTGATCGAAAAACGCCGCAAAACGAAGAGAACAAAAGCGGTGAGAATCGAGGCGGAAGAGATCGCGGAAGGCGGCCAGGCGGCGGGGGTGGCTCGGGAAGTTCGGGTCAAGGAGGCGGTCAAGGCAGCGGCGGTCGGGGAGGTCAAAGGTCGAGCGGAGGAAACCGCGGCGGGCAAGGTGGTGGAGGTCGCGGTGGTCAAAATCAAGGACAAGGCGGCGGGCAAGGCTCAGGAAATCAGGGCGGCAATCCACGGTCGGGAGGCAATAAGGGAAATCAGGGAGGAAATGGGCAAGGATAAACTGAGAAAGTTTGCCGAAAACCTCACATTCGAAAACCTCGTACAACCAGAGTTCGATGAGATTTTCGGTCGAGACCACAAGCTGAAAGGGCACTGGGCGGCGGATTTCTTCGGAAACGACAAGCCGATAGTACTGGAACTGGGCTGTGGCAAAGGTGAATATACGGTAGGAATGGGAGCGGCGAATCCGGAAAAAAACTTTATGGGGATAGACATAAAGGGTGCGCGGATGTGGCGCGGAGCCAAGACCGCAACCGAAATGGGGCTCGGAAATGTGGGCTTCCTGAGGACGAGGATCGAGTTTATCGGCTCGTTTTTCGCACCCGGAGAGATCGCCGAAATCTGGATCACCTTCCCGGATCCGCAACTCAAAAAAGGCAGAGAGAAGAAGCGACTGACAGCGCCTGGGTTTCTGGATAGGTATCGGGCGTTCTTGGTGCCAGGAGGGATGGTGCATCTGAAAACCGACTCGCGAGAACTACACGACTACACGCTGGAAGTGGTGGCCGAGCAGGGACTGGAACTGCATTGTGCGAGTGCGGATATCTATGGGGAGGGGCTGGCCGAGGTCTACTCCACCCTGCAAATAAAAACCGCCTACGAGAGGCGGTTCCTAACAGAAGGGAAGCCTATCACCTATCTCTCTATATCCTTGAAGTAACGGTACGTGGAGACCTTGAGCTCAGTGACGGCGGGTTCGTCAACAACGAGGATACCGTGAGGGTGGGTCTGGAGACCGGTGATAGTCCAAACGTGAGAGTAAGCCCCCTCGACGCCCTGCTGGACAGCGCGAGCCTTAGCAGCGCCGGTAGCAAGGATCATAACCTCGCGAGCGCCCAGGATAGTCGCAACACCGACGGTCAGAGAAGTGCGCGGAACCAACGAAGTGTCACCACCGAAGAAGCGGGCGTTAGCGATGATTGTATCCTCGGTAAGGGTCTTGATGCGGGTGCGAGAGGCCATCGACGAGAAAGGTTCGTTGAAGGCGATGTGCCCGTCGTTACCAACCCCACCCATAAACAAGTCGATACCACCGGCAGCAGCGATGCGAGCCTCGTAATCGGCGCACTCGGCCAACAAATCTTTCGCGTTACCGTTGAGGATGTTAACGTTCTCGCGCCGGACGTCCACCTGAGAGAAGAAGTTCTTCCACATAAAAGAGTGGTAGCTCTCGGGGTGATCCTCGGGAAGGCCGACGTACTCGTCCATATTGAAAGTCACAACGCCTGCGAACGAAACCTTACCGGCTTTGTGCATCTTGATGAGCTCGGCGTAGGTAGCCAGCGGGGTCGAACCGGTTGGCAAACCGAGGACGAACGGTCGCGGCCCGGAGTGGGCATTTATCTTTTCGACGATATGCTCCGCGGCCCAACGGGCAACCTGTGCGGCGGAGTCTTTGATCAACAGTCTCATAACTTGAATTCTCTGGGGTTAAACTTTGCGAAAACTTCGATCGCCTGGTACTCGGCCATACCGAGAGCGTCGTAAACGCGGGCAGTGTGCTGGGTGCGATCCTCGGCCCGTTGCCAAAACTCGCGAGCATCCTCGCCGGGGAAGGGAATGAAGTCCTTCTGGGAGATGTGTCGGTAGATTGCGTGGCGCTTTTTGATCACCTCGTCGGGGCTAAGAGGGACGGCCATATCGACAAGGTCGAGATCCCATTCCTGCCAAGCGCCGCGGTACAACCAAAGGTTACATTCGGCGATCCAGGGGTCGTTCTTGCAGACCTCCAGAGCGGCGGAAACAGCCTCGACACAAACGCGGTGGGTACCGTGCGGGTCGGCCCAGTCGCCGGCGGCGTAGATCTGGTGGGGCTTAATCTCGCGCAACAGGGCGACGGTAATTTCGATATCCTTGGGCCCGAGAGGCATTTTCTTAACCCCGCCGGATTCGTAGAAGGGCAGGTTGAGGAAGTGGCAATGGGAAGCGTCCAATCCGAACTCGCGGCAAGCGGCCTTAGCCTCGGCGCGGCGGATACCGGCCTTGAGGTGGCGAAGCTCCAGGGGCTCGGGCTCGCCGGGTTTCTTAGTGTCGACAAGAGCCTTAACCTCGTTATAGCGATTCGGGAAGCCGCACTCGTGCGCGGTGTCGATCGTCGCCAGAACCATCTCGTCCAGAACGGCGATGTCGCCCGAAGTCTGGTAACCCACGTGGACGTCGTGGCCCTGTTCGACCAAGCGGCAGAATGTACCACCCATAGAGATAACGTCGTCATCGGGGTGAGGAGAGAAGATCACGACCCGTTTAGGGAACGGCGTACTACGTTCGGGGCGGGTCGAGTCGTCCGCGTTGGGTTTACCGCCCGGCCAACCGGTGATGGTGTGCTGAAGATCGTTGAAAACCTTGATGTTGATCGAGTCGAACGTACCCTCGCTCTCCAGAAGACTCTCCAAGCCGTTCTCCACGTAGTCCTTACGAGTCAACTTCAGGATCGGTTTACCGACCTCGCCGCAGAGCCAGATCACAGCCTTACGAACCAGTCGCGGAGTCCACTCGCGAACCTGTTCAATCCAAATTTCTTTCATAGTATTTAATGTATGCGTTATTTACCATTCGTATACCACCCGGAGTGGGATAATCGCCCGAGAAGTACCAGTCGCCGTCGTTCGCGGGGCAAGCCTCGGCCAGTTTCTCGATAGTCTGGAACACAACCCCGACGGGGCAGGGGCAATCGGCCGGAGTAACCATCCGGGCGATACGGAGAGAGATATCCTCGTGAGAGAAGCCGTCATAGATATCCTTGACGTGGTTCTGGATCTGGTCATCGGGCTGGGTACGCGAGGCGAGGCACTTGTCGTAAACCTCTTTCAGAACATTCTCGCGTCCGGTTTCGCGCAACATCGCTACGGCGGCGTTGAACGCGATGAACTCCTCCAAGTGGGACATATCTATACCGTAACAGTCCGGGTAACGAACCTGAGGCGAAGAGGAGACGATAACAATCTTACGAGGGTCGAGCCGACCGAGAATCTTGACAATACTGCGTCGAAGGGTCGTTCCTCGGACGATACTGTCGTCGATCACAACGACGTAATCCTCCTTCGGGGTAATTGTACCGTAGGTGATGTCGTAAACGTGACCGGCGAGGTCGTCGCGGCGGTCACCCTCGGCTATGAACGTACGGAGCTTAATGTCCTTGACGGCGATCTTTTCGGTGCGAACCTTGTGGCCGATGATCTCACGGATCTGCTCGGGGGTTATGTCGTGGCCCAAGCTTGCAAGGCGGCTCATCTTACGGTCGTCGTTATAAGCCTCAAGACCCTCCATCATACCGTACCAGGCAACCTCGGCGGTATTGGGAATGAACGAGAAGACCGAGTGGTCGATGTCGCCGTCGATCTCGGACAGGATCTGAGGAACCAAAAAGCGTCCCAAGGCCTTACGTTCGCGGTAGATGTCGGCATCGGTGCCGCGAGAGAAGTAGATACGCTCGAAAGAGCAAGGGTGAGGGGTTTGAGGCTCGCGGATCTGGGTCAACTCTACCCCACCGTCGCGTCTCAGGATGATCGCCTCGCCGGGCAGGAGCTCGGAGACCTGCTCCGAGGAGAGGTTCATAACGGTCTGGATAACGGCCCGCTCGGAAGCGACAACGGCGATCTCGTCGTCCACCCAATAGTGAGCCGAACGGATACCCCAAGGGTCGCGAAGAGTGAAGCCGGTACCGTCGCCGGTCGCGCCGGTGATGATGTAACCACCGTCCCAGATCGAAGAGGCCTGGCGAAGGACGTTAGCGATGTCGAACCCACCGTTGTTCAAGCTTTGAGTGTCGAGAATACCGCCCAACTGCTCCAACAGAATGAAGGTGTCGGCGTTATTACGCGGGTGCTGGCCCTCGGCCACGATGCTGGCAAGGATCTGATCGGTGTTGGTCATCGAAAAGTTACCGGCCAACAACAGGTTACGCTGCCGCCAGTTACTACGCCGCAAGAAAGGGTGGACGAAAGAAGTGCCAACCCGACCACCGGTACTGTACCGCAGGTGGCCCAACATCAACTCGCCCTCGAACGCAGAACGGTCGGCCTTACGGGCCGCATTCACTCTGTCGAAGATTTTGGTAATTGCGCGGGTGCCTTCGGCACGCTCGCGGAAGATGTACTCGGAAGCAACCGGAGCGTCGATACTGACTACGGCCAGTCCGGCTCCCTCCTGACCGCGGTTGTGTTGCTTCTCCATCATAAGGTAGAGCTTATCCAGGCCCCAACCTTTGCCGTATTTCTGGTGATAGTACTCAAGCGGCTTGCGAAGCCTGATTTGCACAATGCCGCACTCGTGTTTGATTTGTTCGCTCATAGAGCCGCAAAGTTACTATTTTTTGTGCAACAAAGTTGTTCTCGGGCGCGTTTTTTGTATATCTTTGCCACAACTTACACAAGGGGCTGACCGGTTTTGACAGCAGGTAAGAGTCTGAGGGTAAGCACGCCGAGCGTTGAGTGGAGTGCTCGTAAAAGTGAATGCTCAAAAAACTAAATGGCAATAACAGCTATGCACTCGCTGCCTAATACGACCAAGTCGATTAGCTTTATCCGCTGACCCCAGGGGTCGGCCGACGAGTATCCCGCCTTTTTTGCACCCGCTTCTTGTGCGATGGGGCTTTCCGGGGTATCATTAAATGAGAAGATAGTCTTGCGGGGCGTCCCGATCGTGAGGCGAAATTTACCGGGACTGGGCCTTGAAGTGGGTTGCCGGCAGCCAGCTTTGAGGAGGAGGATCAATCGTCGGCTAAGCGTGTAGAAAGCACTCGGGTTCCTTGTTTGGACGAGGGTTCGACTCCCTCCAGCTCCACCGAGAGAAAAAATTTCCGACCCAACTTAACGTTTATGAAAAGACTATTGACCCTGGGCCTGTTGGCGGCGACCCTGGCGGGATGCCAACCAAAACAAAATCAAGAACCGATCGAACAAGTCATCGGAACAGCATTCGAAAACGCACAAGCGCAAGCACTGCTGTTGGCGAAAAAGTATGAACCACAGGAAGGCCGACTACCACAATCGTGGCGCGGAACGGTTGGCGACGGGGCAGCCGGAGAGGACGTGGGATCGAGCTCGCGGTGGTGGTGCAGCGGGTTCTTCCCGGGAACACTGTGGTATCTGTACGAAAACAGCGGCGATGCAGAGGTGCTACGATATGCACAAATGTTCACCGAACGCGTCGAACGCGAAAAATATACAACCACCAACCACGATGTGGGCTTTATGCTGATGTCGAGCTTCGGCAACGGACTCAGACTAACGCCCGTCGAAGCCGACAAGGAGCACTATCGCGAAGTGCTGAGCACAGGGGCGCGCTCGCTGGCCACGCGGTTCAGGCCCAGTGTCGGGCTAATCCGCTCGTGGGACCACAACCGTGCAGTATGGCAATACCCCGTCATTATCGACAATATGATGAACCTCGAGCTGATGTTCTGGGCTGCGGACTACACCGGCGACGAAAACCTGCGGACGATCGCCCTTTCGCACGCGGATAGCACGTTGGTGAACCACTTCAGGGAGGATTACGGGTCGTATCACGTGGTGTCTTACGACACACTGACCGGAAACCCGCTGCTGAAGCAAACCCATCAGGGCTATGCCGACGAGTCGAACTGGGCCCGGGGGCAGGCGTGGGCGCTATATGGATACACGATGATGTACCGAATCACGAAGCAGGAACGCTACCTGACTCAGGCACAAAATGTTGCCAGGTTCGTGCTTGGACACAAAAATATGCCTGCCGACTATATTCCCTACTGGGATTTCGATGCGCCGGAGATTCCCAATGCTCTGCGTGATGCCTCGGCCGCGGCGATTATGGCCTCGGCGCTCATCGAACTGGCCGACTACTCGCAACCGAGCCTCGCACGGGAGTATATGAAGGTGGCCGAGACGCAGATCCGTACCCTCGCCTCGCCCGCTTACACCGCTCCGGTGGGTGAGAACGGCGACTTCATATTGATGCATTCAGTGGGTGCTTTCCCGCTCGACTCGGAGATCGACGTGCCGCTAACCTACGCCGACTACTACTATGTGGAGGCACTAACGAGACTTTCGCGAAAGCTTGGCTCGTAAGGGCAGATCGTAAAACTTCAAGCACAACCACGCCAACGCAACACAGCCGACGACAACAGCCGCCGCGCCGGGAAGGGATTGGCCGAACGTGAGATCATTGTTCTTCACCCACGCGAAGTAGAGCAACACGAATGGGTAGTGCACCATATAGAGCGGGTAGGAGATCTCACCCAGAAACTTGCACAGTCGACCGGTCACGCGACCAGTCTCCCCTGCCGACGCCCCGAGCCAAACCAGCAACGGGAACGCAGCCACGCAGCACAATGTGTCGTAGATGCCGTTCATCCACAGGCGCTCTGCCCCACCGATCCGTGGCACCGACAATAACGCAATCACCACCACGGAGCAGATCCAGAAAGCCCCCCGGCTCCGAGCCCGAGGACGGAACACGCGCGACATCAGCAGGCCTGCCGAGAACGAGAACAGTAGCCTCAGGAACCCGCCCGTAAACTCTATCCCAGTGAGTGAGTAACCGATGCAAATGTCCCCCAGCGGGCCCGCGATTGCAAAAGTCGCAAGTCCCGCCCCGGCCGCAAAGACCAGAACCGAAAGCCATCGGGTCGAGAGGCGGCGGATGAACAGCGCATAGAGTATGTTGCCTATGTACTCGAACATCAGCGACCAACTGGGACCGTTCAGCGGGAACGACTCGGCCAACCCGCGAATCTCAGTCCCCGGAGTGGCCGGAATCAACAGCGCACTCAACAACGTGGCGACCAACAGCGCCCCGATACTAACGCCCGAGACGTTCCACGGAGCGAAGTCCTGAAAGTAGAACATCACAGCGCCGATCACAGCCCCCATCACGACCATCGGATGGAGCCTCACCAGTCGTCGGCGGAAAAACTCCCATACCCCCATCCTACCCCACCGGTCGTCGTAGGCGTACCCGACAACGAAGCCCGAGAGGATGAAAAAGAAGTCCACAGCGAGGTAGCCGTGGTTGATGCGCTGGTCGAGATGGCTCGTGGCGAAGGCTTCAAAGATGTGGAAGCACACCACAACAAGCGCAGCAACGCCGCGCAAACCGTCCAGAACGACGTAATGAGGTTTCGATTCGAGGGTTTTCATACTGGCTGCAAATCTGTGCGCGAGAATACGCAGCCGCAAAGGTACGCAATAATTTCGGGCGAACGTCAGGGTTTGTTTTGGTTTTTGAGCACGTGATGCAGTAGAGGCGTGGCCAGAACCACCACCAGCGGTAACAGAAAGATTACAACCGGATGTTGTTCGATGATGGTGAATTCGTCCTCCTTGCACATATTCTGAAACACCGTCACCAGCAACACCCCGACCTCCAACACTACCACAATCGCGACCACAAGAACGCTCTCGGCGTGATGGCTGATGAACCGCGCCAAGGGGGCATAGTGGCGCTGCACTACTGCGAAGACCCCCATCGCCGCCACGAGGACGAGAAGTATCGCCGCGAAGGTCTCCCAGCGGTTTTCCGGATAGTCGGCCACGAGAATCTCCGCGAGACCGGCCTCGGAGAAGTCGGCCAGTTGTTGCGAATCGACGTCGCGATCGGAGGTGTCGTAGCGGGCGACAAGAAAGTGGCTGCGGATCTTATCCCACATCCCTACCTCGTTCCACCCGGCAGCATCTATCCGGCGCGCCCGAACGTAAAACTCATCCGAGCTGGCCCTGTCGAGAAGCACGATCGAGGCAACCTCCTGAGCCAGACCATACAGAAAATGCACCGGTGCGCCGTTCGGGGACTCGTCCGCGCGGAAAAACACCCGCAGTGACATCGCATTCCCGAACTTGAAATCGCGCGAGGCGTCCATCACCAGGCGGACGCTCTTCACAAACTGAACCATATCGCGCCGGTGGGTGAAATCGTAGTCCGGGAAGTAGAGATCCACTCCGCGGATGCCTGTCGTGTCGGCCTGCATATCGGTGAAGAGGTGCGAGACGGCTCTACTCACGACGGCCCTGTCGTGGATGAAACGCAGCGTTCGCTCGCCCCCGTCGACCCTTAACAGTATTTCGCGCCGCAACGATCCGGGCGTGTTCCCGAGGCTCGGGCCGGTCAGATTTTCGGGCTCCCGGACGATGGCCGCCAGCGGCATTAAATCGTCGTCCACTCCTATTTGGCGAACAACAAAACTGTCGGACATCAGCCGCAGACTGTCGGTCGGCAGGAAGAAGTTGTAGTAGAGTTGAAGACCGCCCTCACCTCCCGCCAGAGCGTCGCCCGTGTACTCGCTCATAATGGCGTCCAAGTCGGTGATGCGGATCGTGTCGCGCACCGTGACGACGGGCAGGCTGTCCAACCGCTCGAATCCGAACGGGGTCTCCTTATAATATACCGGCGGATAGACACCCGGATCCCAATCCTGCGAATATAACCCAATAGGCAATCCTAGTGCAAACAGAACGCACAACGCCACCTTGCCCATCTTCTCCAACTCGCGACGGATCGCCTGCCGCAGGACGGGTTCGGTCAATCTGCACGAGGGGCCGCCGGAAACCGCGCCAGGTACCTCATCGACCAGCCCCCGATAGAGACGGATGGCGCAACTCTGAACCACGTTTACTATGCTGCCACCCGAGAGGGAGTATCCGGCGGCGGTGTTCAACAACTTCTCGGGCTCGTCCGCCCCGACCAACCACTCCGCGGGAAGCATCTGCTGCCACAACCGCCGTCGTTCGCGCTCGTCGGGCAACGGGAAGTAGAGTGCCGCCGAGAAGCGCCGAAAGAACGCCTCGTCGATATTGTCCTTGAGGTTGGTGGTCAGCACGACCGCACCCGGGAACTGCTCGATGCGCTGGAGCAGGTAGGCCACTTGTTGATTTGCGTGGCGGTCGTTCGAGGAGGTGGTCTCGGTGCGTTGACCGAACAGGGCATCGGCTTCGTCGAAGAGTAGTATCCAGTCGTGGTGGGCGGCTTTGTCGAAGACGCGGGCGAGGTTCTTCTCCGTCTCGCCGATGTACTTCGACACCACCGCCGACAAGTCCACACGGTATACCTCCATTCCGGTTCGTTGGCCGAGCAGTGTTGCAGTGAGGGTTTTACCCGTACCCGACGGGCCGTAGAACAGGCAACGATAACCCTCCCTGACTATGCCCGCCAGAGCCCACCGGCTGCGGATCTCCCGCTGATGGGCCAGCCAGACGGCGATGTCGTCCAACTCCTCGCGTACCTCGCACGGCAGCACCAGATCGTCCCAATCCAGGCTCGTGGTGACCCTTTGTGCAGGGAACGAAGCACTGTACTCGGGCCGATACTCAGTGCCGAAAACCCGCGCCAGGAGCTCCTCCGAGGCTATCAGTGCCCCGCTCAACAACGGTTCGCCCTCGCCCTGACCCTCGCACCGAAGGATGTTCTCGGTGTGGAACCAGTGCTGTTTGTCGAGGGTGCGGGCTACAATTTCGCGCGCCTCGTGGTCGTTCGGATCGCCGCCCGAGACAACGAACTGCGCCGTTTCGCCCGTCGGTAGGAAACCGCTGTGGGAAAGTCCTTTCCAGCCGCCGAACTCGGTGTGGGGGCGATCCAGATCGCGGTTCCGCAGGAAGAAAAGATCGAGTCCGCGAGGGTCGATGTGTGGCATAAGCGCCAATAGCAGAATCGTCTGTTCTGCGAAAGTAACCTCGCGCCGGGGAGGAAGGCTCTCGGGCAAGAGGCCGCGCAACCATTCGCTGTCGAAAGGGGTCGGGGGCTGTGGGGGCAGCAATGGTTGCAGCGACGAGGCTGGCTCCAGCATCACGGGCCCGGGCTCGCCGCAACCCTCCTCCCCAGACCCTGCCGATCCGAAGAACCGCTCGAATGCCGCCTGAAGCTGCAACCGGAAGTTGTGCAAGGTTCGCGTCATACTCCGGAACTACTTGAGGCTTGAGGCCGGGCTTGGGGCCGCGACTGGTTGTCTATGAAGGTTCTCAGTTCTATGACTTCGGCCGCCAGACCCCGGATGAACGCCCAGTTGTCCGCCAGGAACTGCGCCAGCCACGTCTCCCTGTCCGTCTCTTTGGGTACTCCGTATTTGTCGCGAAACTTGTGGAAGTAATTCCGAAGACGCTCGTATACGTAGTTCCCCGGACTCGGCGTGGCGGTCAGCGTCCGGAAGCCGTCGAACAACTCCGTGTCGTAGTTCGACAGGCGAAACTTATCCCGCGGCTCGTTGATGAATGCCAACTCGACTCCCGAGATGGCTTCATTTTTCCAGGCGTTCATTTCCGCCAGCAGCATACTCTCGATCGTGGTGGTGATCTTCCGGCCGGTGTGTTCGGGCTTGCCGTAGGGGGTCTTTTTCAGATAGTCGTAGGCGTGGGTGATCTCGTGCACGATGTAACTCAGATAGGTCGAGTGAGCCTTTGGGTCTCGGTCGTACTCCGCCACGGACTTGTTCAGGTCGCTTTCGAGGAAGTGGATGAAGAGCACCCCGCCGGTTTCGAATCGGGTGTGTATGCCGCCCGCACCGTTTTCGAATACTACCTGAACCGCTTCCGAGGCGTCCAGTTCGCGGAGCATATCGCTCACCCAGACCGGGAAATGAGTATTATTGTCCTCCGCGGTTTTCAGTATACGTTTCATCCCATCGTCCAAAACCCCCTGAAAGACATCGGCCTCGCGCTCCAGAGCCGGGTCGGCGTTTATGTTCAGGCCTTGTACCCGTACGGTCGGTAGCACCCGTCCCTGCTTTTGTTGCACCACGTGCCACAACTCGTGACCCAGATGCTGCTCCTGGCCGGGGCCGAGGTGCACCTGATTGCCGCGGGCGTAGGCCAACGCACCGTGGCGGGCCGGTTGGTCGGAGTTGTAGTGAATCGTAACATCGTCCAGACTGTAACCCGACAGCTCCTCCGCCCGCCGCCTCAGCAGACTCTCCGCATCGGTTTGTTTTGCGGCGTTGGTCGTGTCGTTCGTTGCGTGACGCGCCTGATGTTTGAGTTGTTGTGTTTTCATATGATCGAGTTTTTGATTTCGCGTGAGGTTGTTTTGATCTCTTCCGCGTTGCCGCCCGCGAGGGCCGCCCGCCAGTCACGGTAAAGCTTCTCGAAACGTAGCCACTCGGCAGGCGGCAATAGCCGGATCGTTGTTGCGATGTGCGCCGGGAAGCGTTCGCGCACTCTTTCCTCGGCATCGACCCAAGAGGGCGCCACCAGCGACAACCTACCCAGTTCTTCCTCGGGCGCCTCGCCACGGGAATAGAGTAGCAGGTGTTCTACTATGCGGTGTTCGGCGGGGCTGGGCGGTTCGTGAATGTCGAACGAGCGGAAACGCAACCGGTTCATCTCCGGCAACTCCACGATCAGCCGCGTCCGCTCTGCCAGCGACCTTTGCGCTTCCCGTGTATTTTCGCCATAGAGGGTGTTGAGCGCATCGAGCCACTCCTCGGGTGTCGGTTCGGCGTGGATATCCAGCAGGTCTCGCGTTGCAGCCGCCTGTTCCGCGGCCCCGGCCAACAGATGGTCGAAGATTAGCAGGTAGGCTTCCAGTTGGGGATTACCGTCGTAGCAACGGGGCAGGTCTGCCGCCACCGAACGGTAGGACGCGATGTCTCTATGGGTGTGGCGCGGTGGGCGGTGGTCGAGGGCTTGTTGCGGCATCCCATCGAGCGACTCCTTTGTCCGAGACGGGGCTTTGGGTGGCGGCCCCTGCCCTATTCGCACCTCTCCCAGCGTCTCACACAGATTGCGATTGGTGTGGTAGAGCCTCGCGGCCCGCCGAACCAACCCCTCGTCGTCCCCAGCCTCTCGGCAAGCGCAACCCCCCGAAAGATAGAGCGTGAAGTCGTAATACCCACCGCTGAACACTCCTCGGCAGGCCGCCACTTCGGGCAGGCGCTCGACCATCAGGCGCTCGTAGTCGCCCGTCGTTACGACCGATCTGCGCAACAACTCATCGAACGGCAACAGCCCCATCCGCCGAAAAGGTATCTTGCCGCTCGCCGGATCGGTCAGATAGTCGTCCAGCGGAAAGTCGAGCTTATAGCGCAGCTCATCCAGCGCGTGGTTGAGTACTTCGAGCAGCGTCACGCCCGGGTCGTGGACATTGTAGTCGCTCCAGATCTCGCCGCTCAGACGTTGCAACAGCGCTACTGACCTCTGCTCCAGGTGGTGATAGAAATCCGTGCCGCGCTCCCTGCGTTCGATGTATCTCGCCTCCATTCCCGTGCGTCAGATTATTTCGTTATACGGTTCGTCCCACAGCCGGGCGATGTGATACCTGATTCGGATCTCTGCCCCGTAGTCGAACACGGTGCGCGCTTGGAGCACACACGCGTAGTTTCCGCGCTTCACCCACCGCAGTCGTATCCGGTGGCCACGGATACCGTAGTGCGATGCGACTCGGGCGATCTTTGGTCGCGCACCGAAACAGTGTACGGCCGTTGCGACCACCAGACTGTGCTTGCCGGTATTCTTGCGTCCACAACCAGCCACCACCTCCAGCGCCCAGCACCCCTCCAACTCGTCGGTTATGTCGTGCCAGCGCCCGTCGGCCTCCACGTCGCCCTGTGCAAACACTCCGCGACGCGACGAGGTGTGCAACGTGCCATCGACCACGACCGCTCCCTCCTCGTGGCCCAGCGTAACCGTTCCGTCCATATTAAGTGTGACCAACTGCCGAGCCCCACGACCGACCGATAGAGTGCCGGTCTCGCGATCGAGCGAAAGTTCCCACAGCGCCCGTTCGTCACCCGCGTCGCGACATACCGACAACACCGCCCGCTTACCCGGCTCCGGAGCAAGCACCAGTCCCGCGTCGGGCTCTTTGCGCAGGCCGTCGTCGATGAGGTTGAGCGTCGAGTCGATCAGATTTTCGAAATCGAGCTCGCTCGGGCGACAACCCTGTTTGAACGACGCCTTGAGGCTTTGTCTGTTACGTTTCGGCATTCCTTTTTCAGTGTTTGTGTTCGACCACCAGATAGCTCTCCACCCTCATCTCGCCTATCCCGAACCCGTGCTCGCCGTCTGTCAGGAATAGGTGTTCGCGCGCCGGAACGAAGACCGCGTACGGTTCGCTCGGACGGAGCTTGCCGCCCGGAGTGTCCAGTTCGTGGATCGCGTATCCCTTGCCTCGCACGCGCGTCAGACGAATCATAGAGAGGCTCTCCAGCGTGGCGACACAAGGGTGTGCACGTATCGCGAAAGCCATCTCGTCGTAGCTCAGCGTCGCGCCCGGACGTGGGGTTTGACGGCTGCCCTGCCACGGGGCGATCACCTCGTCGCACAACGCCTTGAGGCGGGCACGACACTCACCCGTTGAGTGGCCCGGCCGGAAAGTAACCCGAGCGCGCACCAATACCTCCTCGTAGCGGGGATTGATCACGTCGATTCGCCCGACCGCATCACTGGCCCGGCGGGTGAGATACTCCTCGATGCGTAAGATCTGAGTACCAGTCAGCCTTGGTCGCCACCCTCTGCGTCCCTGTCGGCCCTCGGCGGGAATGGCCATAAGTGTTACAACTCCGCGCTGCTCACCTCGCGTGTCAAGCCCGGGGAAACACCGCACGAAAGCTATCTCGGGGAACGCCTGCGTGGTCAGACGCTCGTAGTCGCGTGGCGTGACCGCCCGCCCGCGGTGAGTGACCCAGCCCGAAAAGCGAGTGAGTTTCTGTTGCGGTGTTTCGGGTCGCATCCGCCCGCCACCCCTCGTGGACAAGTAGCGCACGCCTACAACCCCCGGAACGGCCTTTTGCAACCGCACCGACTCAAACGCCGGTTCGGTTTCGGACACACCTTCGGGTATTTCGCCCTCGGAATCCATCACGAGTCGCACGGCATTGGAAACTATCCGGCGCAGCGCAGGCACGCGGCGAATACCCTCCACGACGGTCGCCCGAAACCACAACTCGCCATCCTCAGCCGGAAGCCGCTCGGGAAGATCCAGCGTGATCATCCCTGGGCCGGAGAGGTTGTCGGTCGTGTCGTGCAGCATCACATCGTCAGGCAACTCACCCCATCGGTAGCCGTCGCCCCAAAACCAACGTACCGACGGTGGCGCACTTGCCCCGCGCTCCAGCTCCGCAAAGTCGAACCACAGATGCATCACCTCTCCGCCCCTGACCCCGTTCAGACTGAAGAGCAAATGCGCCTCGCCCTCCAACGACGGGATCAGCGGAACCGAACTGCGCTCGCGGTTTGGATATGCCCGCCGTATGCCGATCGGGTGGATGTGCCAGAAGCCCGCGTCAGGTCGTTGGCGGCGTTCGCGCAGGTCGATCCGTTCTGTGGCGCGATAATCCGCCGTGATGCGTTCGACCAGCGGCGCAATGGGAGGTGGGAGCGATGGGGCAAGGCGCTTCTTGCCGATGCTCTCTATGAGCCGTTGCGAGAAGAGCTCTCTGTGGCGTCGCTCTCCGAATCCCATATCGGGCGCGGTCAGGTTCAGTCGCACGAAGCCGCTGCGGGAACGGATCGTGTAGTCGTACTCCTCTTCGGCCGTGACGATCCGAGGCATCTTCCCGACGGGGATATCACGCAGGATTGTACTGTCGGCCAACGGGGCCTCTTTCAGGGGGCTGTCGTCGGGCGCTGCGGGCGAGGAGGCGAACAGAAAGTGAGAGCTCTGCTCAACGGGGTCGTGCCAGCGGTGGTCGCTCAGGTACTGCGCCGAGAGACGGAATGAGCGGTTGTCGATCCCCAGACCGTAGTTGCGGTAGTGTTCGAACAGGCTCACAGTCGGCAGGCCGCTCCAGTGAATATGTAGGTCGAGGGCGGTGGTGTGCTTGACAGCCATCTCGTAACTTCCCACAACGAACCACGCCCCCGGTTCGTTCCCCACCCCGAACGGCGCGAAGGGTTTGGAGTTGTCCACCCGCCCAAGGTCGTTGTACACCGCCAGCGACGTGAGCCCCTCCACCTCGACATTCACTATGATGCGTTTCAACACAAAGTCGCGGATCCATGTGTATGGGTAGAGCCACGCGTCGAGATTGAGCCGAACCCTCACGGCGGGAAACTGAGCCTCGATCCCGTGGGTGGGCTGGGTGCATCCGGCCGTTGGGGGAAACTCGTTCGGCAGGGTGCAGCGAATTGTCAGATTGTCGGGGTCGCCCTCGCCCGCCGTTGTGTGCACCCTGCCAACGTGCTCCCATCCCGCCTCGGTGCTGATCTCGACCCAGAACAGATCGGCCATCAGGCGGGGGTCGCGGATGTTGTTGGCTTCTATGAACGAGGTGAGGGCGTGGGATTCGGTTTCGAGCCGCAGGTGGATGGTTCGCCGACCCTCGCGCAACAGCAACACAGGCGACGAAACGATGAATCCGGGCGAGGAGTCGAGACCCGAGGGTCGCCTGCCCGAAAACAGCGGCCCATCCTCGTCGGGCCCGGCGGAGTGTTCGGTGGTTTGTTCGGGAGGCAGTTCGCGCACCTCGACCTCCGTGACGCAGCCGAGTGCCGAGGCGGGATAGAGGTTGCTCTGGCGGCGGTAATGGACGGCGACTATGCGGCCCACGGTTGGGCTTTCGAGAACCACCTCTTTGGTCGGGCGGAAAACCGCGCCGCCAGCACCAAGCAGAAATCCGGTTTCGGGCCCGACCGTGACCCCTTCGCGCGAACTCTTCTCCAGCGCAACCCACACCTCGGCCGGCCTGCCAGGAAGGTCGAGTATGCCGCCGATGCGGTCGAGGTACCAGTACGGCAATTCGTCCCAACGGTGATTGAACGTCTCGACTATCTCGTTCAGGTTGTGGACAAACGTCCGAAGCAATGCCTGCGAAGGCTCCATCGTGCCGTCCGGTTCTGGTAAACCCGGTCCGGCAGCGGGGCGGGCGCAAAGCCCCTCGATCAGAGGCAACAGTTCGCGAAAGTAGCCATCGGGGTTGCCGTGCTGGTCGACGTAGCGCACGCTCCCGGCCACCTCCAACGCCCGACGCAGCAGGCGCATCTCCCCGTCGTCGCACACCCGGATGTGGTTCGGTTTCATAGGTCGGTGCCCTCCAGAAAGTAGAACGGGAAGACGAGGTTGCTACGGCTGTTGGTCTGGCGTACGCGGTAATCGAGCTCGATCCACAACACTCCCCGCTCTGGCTCGCGCATCTCGACACGAACCGACAACACCTCCACCCGCGGTTCGTGAAACAGTACGGCCCCGGCAATCTCGTCGGCTATCATCGTTCGCTCGGACAGGGTAATCTCACCGAAGACCCATCGCCGGAGCCCGCAACCGTATTCAAGCCTTCGGACGCGCTCGCCCGGTGAGGTGGAAAAGAGTATGCGCAGGCTTTGGCGGATATCTTCCTCCTGGGCGACCATTGCCACACCCTGCCCCTTGATGAATCGCGGCGGAAAGGCCCAACCGCGTCCCAGATAACTCTTCGATTCGCTCATACGCCCTACCCTCCTATCAGTACCGTCGGACATCCGATGACTATGCTTCCTCCGTGGGTACAGGTATCGCCCATCCGCGCGGCGGGCTTGCCGCAGATCATCACCGTGGACGAACCCTTGACTATCGTATCGGGTGGCCCGACGCACACGCACGAATCACCAACAAGGGCAGCGGGAAGTTTGCCTATGAGGACTGTCGCTGCGCCGGGCCCTATGATGGGGCCTCCGACGTGGGGCACGGGTGGCAGGCCCGGCGTTGTCATCGGGCAGACGTGCATATCGGTTATTCTGGCGGCCGGTTGTCCCATCTGTTAATTAATCATCGTCATTGCTCCCTTTATCGTGGTGGTGCCCGAGGCCGACAGTTCCGCCGAGGCGGTTCCCTTGACGGTCATCGACGCATCGGCCTTAGCTTCTACGTTGAGCCCCTTGAGCTTCAGGTCGGTCTTCGCGGTCAGGGACGCTGCTGAGCCCGCCGACGCGGTGAGGTCGGTCTTGGCCTTCAGGGTGAGTGCCTTGGACGATTCTATGGTGATGCCGCCATCGTTCATTGTGAGCCGGTTGCCGTTCTGGTCTTCGAGGGTTATGCCCTTGTCATCGTCACTCAGCACGAGACGGTTCGCACCAGGAGTCTCGATCGTGACGGACTTTGCCTTCTCGTCGATCACCAGCCGGATCCCTTCGCGAGTCACCATTGCCCGAATGTCATTCTCGGCCTTCACCTCGAAGGGCTGTGGGCGGGCACTGCTGTAAAGGCTGCCCAGTACGACCGGATAGCACGGATCGTCGTTGAAGAACCCCACGATCAGTTCGTCACCTTCGTCGGGGATGAGCATCGAACCGTAACCCTTGCTTGCCCAAGAGGAAGACAACCGCGCCCACACGACGTTGCTCTTGCCGTTCAGGGTCGGCAGTTCGATCTGGATGCGGCCGCCCTTCGCCGGGTCGCCGTCCGCTTTTACCATCTTGCCTATGTGCAGCCCACCGATAGTGGGCAACAGTTCCGTGGGGCGGGAAGGCGCTTCATCCGGCAGGCCGAGATGGGCCGTTGTCGTCCAGCTGCCGTCGCGGATGTCGTGCTCCACCTCTCCGATGTATGCCGTGCCATCGAAGTGTTTGCCGAAGCCGTCGAGTTGGAGCGTCCCGCCCGCGGTGGCCCCAGCCGAACCGGAAAAGGTGACGCTGCCCCGGATTCGCGATAGTGCGGCGCGGAGACTGTGGGCGTCGGCCCAGACGGTGAGCGTGTCGGCATCTGGTGCACCGACCGTTTGCAGTTCCCACTCCTTTATGCCCGCCGCGGAAGCGAGTTTGGCGGGATCGTCCGACCCTTGGGAGTTCAGCGAAGGTTTTCCTGCCTTGCCTGCGATGCTCTTTTGCTCGGCCGGGTTCCACGCCCGTGCCCCGATACCAGGCACGCGACCATCGGACGACACCTCGACCCGAAACGAAACTATGTTGGGCCCGAAGATAAGCGAGAGCGAGGGAGAAGCGCCTACGGCGGGCGGTGCGATGGTGACTTTCTTGCCCTCTGTGACGAAGACCATCCCGTTGCGCTCCGCCAGCGAGAGAACCCAATCCCAGTCCGGACAGTAGTATTGAACCAACTCGCCATACTTCGCCGAGGTGCCCTTGACCGAGGGTTCGAGCGATGAGTACTCCCCGAGGACGGCCCCGATGGCGGCACTGTCGGTCGAGTCGGTGAACAAGCGACTGTGGCGTCCTTGGGTCAACGGGAAGGCGTGGTCGCGACACTCCACGCGAAGCAGTGCCCCGTTTCCCGGCCCGATCTCCAGTCCGTGGGAGACGACCGCACCCTCGAACAGCGGCGACTCGTCGTCATCGTGGCCCGCCTCGATTCGAATGTTTTTGCCGACGGCGAATGTGTCGTCATCCGCGCCGGGAACTACCCCCGACAGCATATCGCCTGTCTCGAAGAGCAACATCGCCCGTCCGATACGTCCGACGCCACACTCCACGTGAGCCGACACAAGTCGAAAAGCGACCCCGACGGCCTTGCCCTCGCTGTAGACGCT
The DNA here is from genome assembly GCA_002293505.1 of Alistipes sp. UBA936. GTDB lineage: Bacteria > Bacteroidota > Bacteroidia > Bacteroidales > Rikenellaceae > UBA940. The sequence goes on from DBDI01000021.1 coordinate 43,653, forward strand.
ACAACGTACCATTGCGGACTCGTTTAAGAGGCGGAAAGACTATCTCCGTGCCAGGCGCCACGTGGCGAAATCCGCCAAGGCCGTTCTCGCGGGCAACTTCGACACAGTACGACGGGTCGCCATAGATCCTGTCACACCACAGGGCGAGCGTTTCGCCGTCGGTGAGGCGGATGCGGCGTGTGAGGTCGGGCGAAGAACGGCCCACCTGTCGAGCCTCGGTGAGAGGGTCGAGCCAACCACTGAGCTTCATCTTCACCTTTACGCGCAGGGGCGAGCCGTCGGGCCGAAAGAGCGTGTAGTCGTAGTCGAGCCCCGTAAGGCGGCCTTTGAATATGAAGCTGCCCCAACTAAGTTTCAGGAAGTTGGGCTGGTGACTCTCGCCGTTGAGACGATAGGCGACCTTTTCCAGATGCTCGACCAGGGCGGGAATGGTAGTGTCGGCCTGACCGAGCAGCAGGGGGATGACGCCCGTCTCGTCGAAGATGAAGTCGAACGACAGGCCAGTTTCTGTCTGAAGGTAAAAGGTCTTGGCCGGAGCCGACGTGCCGAAGTTCCTGCCGCCGCCGAACTTACTGCCCTTTGAGTACTTCAGCGAGGCGGGGTTGATCTGCACCGTGATGTCGCCGCACTCCGACGACAGGCGCTCGTCGCTGTAGCCGATGATCTTCATCCTGGTCAACGTGCCGCTCATAGCCTGTCCGGGTGTTATTGTCCGCGTTTGAGTTCTGCGTAGGCCAGCTCGATGCTCTCCACGGCCAGATCGTTCTTCTGCGAGTCGAACGGCTCGGCATTCCACTTCACCGGCCACGCGCCCGAGCAGATCCACCAATACATCGGTTCGCCCTCCTCGTTGCGCAGGATGATCTCCACGTTACGCGGCACGATCGGCTTGGCGAACCCTCCTTCGAGCGTCGAATGGACCCACTCGCCGAAGTTGTTTTCGCGAGGCATCATCGCACGTTTCAACACGACGTTGGTTTGCCGTACGCCCTTCGGGAGGCGCAACTGGTGGTCGTTCACCCCGCCCTCGGAGACGGTCTCCATCTCCATTTCGGACGAGAGCCCGCTCGCCTCCTTGAACGCGACCTCGCCGATTGAGGGCCCGCCCTGGAACTTGACCGAAAAGTAGAACGCCCCGGTCATCAGCTGTTGGCGATGGTTATGCCCTCGTGGGCGACTTCGAGCGTTTCGACCGCCACCTCGTTGCCGTCCGATTTGAGATCGGTACCGGTGATCTTGGTGGGCCAGGCGTTCTTCAGCGTCCACACCATAGTCGGGGCGCCACCCTCGTCCAGAAGACTGATCACAACCTCCTTGCGCTCGATGGTGTTCATCTTGATCTTGCTGAACCAGTCCCAGAACGCATTGTCGCCCTTGAATACACCCTTCTTGAGGGTCACGTTGCCCGACTTCTTGATGCCCGGCATCTTGATGGTCGAAAACTCCTTGCTGTTGCCGTGGCGGTACTCGATCACCTGAGCCTCGATGTCCAAGCCGCTCACCTCGGCGAACGCCACCTCCTGGTCGGCGATCTTCACCTGAAAATAGAATTTTGGCAACGGCCAAACCTTATCCTGCGCTTCTCCTGCCATAATGTTAGATTGTTAGTGTTTTATGATTTCTGCATTTGCTGTTGGAAAGTGATCTCGATGAACTCGGCCGGACGGCTCACCGCTACCAGTACCGTCACACGCATTATCCCTTCGAGGATGTCCTCCGGGGTCATCGTCTCGCCCAGCCCGACGTGGACACTGTACGCGTCGTCCGGAGTTGCACCGGCCAATCCGCCGCGCTTCCAGATGCCGTTCAGGAAGTTGGCTATCATACTTCGAACACTCACCCACGTGTTGGCCGTGTTGGGATCGAATACATAGGCCCGGGCGGCGTTCTTTATCGACTCTTCGAGCATAATCATAGTTCGGCGCACGTTGATGTAGCGCCAGTCGAGCGAGTTGCCATCCAGAGTGCGCGCACCCCACACCTTTATGCCCTCGCCGGTGAATGTGCGGATGGCGTTGACGGCCTTGCCGCTCAGGGGGACGTTCAGGTCTTCCTGCTCCTCGTGGGAGATGTTCACCGCGGGACTGACCGCCGTGGCAAGAGAGGTGTTGGCCGGAGCTTTCCACACACCCTTGGTGTTATCGACCATCGTGTAGACTCCCGCCAGTCCGGCAGACACGGGTAGCAGGTTCAGCGCTGAACGCATCTCCTTCATCAGTTCGCGGTAGAGAGGGCTCAGTTGGGTGAGAACCTTGTGGAGGGTTGTCGACGCCACGGAGTCCATATCGGTGCCCAGTTGGTCGATGTAGCTCTGCGCCTGGGTCTTCTTATCCTCAGGCAGGGTCGAGCCGGTGATCTCTTCTGTGAGGGCGGTCTTCAGTTCTGCGGTGTCGAGGTTGTTGAAGTCTATCTCGTTCTCCTGCACGATGGAGGTGTTGAGCCACGGGTAGTAGACCGCGCCATAGTCGAGAAAACTGCTGCCGATCGCCTCGCGGAAAGCAGCCACGCAGTCCCCGTCGGGATCCTTTCTGTCCTTGTAGCCACCGTAAACGTCGAGCACGGCGAAACGACTCTGCATATCGTAGCCGCAATGTTTCAGCATCGCCTGTTGCAACGCATAACAATCCTCCGCATTAGGCAGACAGACCGCCTCGGGAACGACAACCATCGTGGGTTCCTGTTCCTTGAGCAATGGTACGAGACCCTCTTCGAGTTTGGTTTTATCGAGCTCGTCCGCATAGCTGCCAACCGACACAACATAACAAGGCCCGCCGCCATTGGCGTAGAAGAGCAACATCTGGTAATAGAGCGAAAAGCGGTCGGTTCGCTGCACCGACACGCCGCCCTCTTTTGAGATCGAGAAACGGGCCCGGGGTGCCTCGCCGAAGAATGAGCGGAACTCGGCCATAGAGGTGACGCGCCACGGTTTGCCCAGCAGCGATTTGCTGCCGTTGAGCGCCCTTTCGGTGTACCCGATGAAGGCGGGAACGGCCGTGGCAACCTCCACGACCGAGTTGGGGAATGCGTTCTTTTCGACGATGTACACCCCCGGGGTTTTCATTGCACACATACACAAAGCTGGTTTTTAAAGAGTTTCGTATTCAATAGTAAAAATATGTCGTAATGGTGTTGTGCGGGTCGCTCAGCGAACTCTCCCTTGGACGTGGAAATGGTACCCGGTCGGCCAGCAGGCATTCGCCCCTCGGGCGAACCTCCCACAGCTGGAATCTGTGAGGTGGGTTTTCGGTCAGGATTACTTGTTCGTCGGTGGTCGTCCGCCAGGCCGTGCCGAAGTGTGTTCCGGGTGGCAGCAGCTCCGGCGGCGAGAAAGTGACCCTGTTCTGTGCCTCCCGCAACGCGATCCGGCTCGTCGGGTCTGTGTGGCGCGGAATGAGGATGAATTCCAACTTCCGTGCGGGCGGGTGTAGTTCCAACTCCACGCTCTCTTCCGTGGTCCTCAGCAGGGCCCACGTTCCGGGTTGGCGGACGATCTCCAGTTCAGCACCCTGCGCCTCGGCCCGCTCGGTAACGTAATGGAACAACGGGTCGGTCGGGATCACGCGGAAGGTCGGGTGGAACTCCTCGGGCGGCCGCCCCTGCGGGCGAAGAACGGTCCAACACTCCGAGCCGAGCGGGCGAAGAATATATCCCGAACGTCGAAAGAACGAGGAGGTCACCGAGTCCGGCTCAAGGCACACGGGCGGCGCGGAGGAGTAATAACCGTGTCGGATGGCGACAGTTAGGTAGGGAGTGTAAGTTTCGATGCGACTCATTGTCAGGTCTCTTTTTGGGTGATTGGTATGGCGGTGGAGCGGATCTCGTCGCCGGAGAGGTTCAACACGCGGATCTTACACAACACCGACGGCTGATAACCGCCCCCGCAGATGCTCCACAGGTTGGACAACTCGGCGAGGGATAGGTTGACCGGTTCGACGGCCAACGCATTGCCCGAGTCGGGAAGAGTGAGCTGGGAGTTGTTGCGGATGTAGTGAAGGCTCTCGGAGAGAAAGCGCAGCCCCTGTTCGTACTGCTTGTCGGCGAAGAGAGCTGCAATAAGAACGTAGAGGTTGAGTTGCCACGAGGGCGACGACTTTGCAATACGCTGGCCGGCCGGGCGGGAGGGAAAGGTTATGCCGGCGGCAGTCTCGCGCTCGACGTTGACGAGGCTCACCACAAGCTTGTTCGGAGGTGCGACCCCGCCACGGCTCAGAGGAGCGGAGAGCAACACGGCCCCGTCGCGCAACGAAAACACGCGCGACAAGTAATCCGACAAACCCTCGGCAAAACACGATAACGACCGGTAAACCATTTCTTCTCGTTTTGGGACGACAAGGATAGCGAAATCGAGTGGGAAAAACGATGCAATTTATGAATCGCAACACTTTTTTTTGCAAAACTCGCGTGGCGACGAGCCGGTTATCTGTTTGAATGCGCGCCAGAACGTTGTGCGGTCGTTGAACCCCACTTCGTAGGCGATCTGGGAAAAGTTGCAGGTGCGCTCCGGGTCGGAGAGGCGAGAGACGGCCTCCGCAACGCGAAGTTCGTTCACCCAGCGGCTGAAACCCAGGCCTGTGGTGCGGTTGACGGCGCGCGAAAGATAGGTGGTGTTGATGCCTGTCCGAACGGAGAGGCTGCCGAGCGTCAGTTCCGGGTGGAGGTACTCTTTGTGCTCGACTATGAGGCGCGAGATGTCCTCCATAATACGTTGCTCCTCGGCGGAGGGCTCGCGTGGGGGATTTTCGGGCCGACGGACGGCAGTTCTGCGGGAAAGCCATTTGTGTCTGATGTTGTGTAACCGAACGAGCGTCGCGACCAACACGGCCGCCGCCAATAACAACGATAGCACGAATCGATAGAGATTCTCTCTTAGTTCGGATCGACTCGTAGGCGATTTCAATTCAATCTAAGTCTTTTGCCCTTATACTCGGAGTTCTTCCTTTTTCTCATTTCTGTGTCGCTCTCCATATCCCCGTCTTCCATATCGGACAGTGCATCGTATATCTGCCGATCGCGCTCATCCAGAGACGACAATTCTATATGACCTTTCATAACCCCCCACAGACGCTGAACCTGCTCGCGGCCGGCTTGGGCGCTTTTCACGAACTGGTAGTCTTTTTTGATATCCTCTAATGTCTTCTTGCCAGATTCGATTAGTCGCAAAATTGCACGAAACACCTTCACCGCACCCTGCTTGCGCCACTCCTCGGCAAGATAGACAATCCCGATGAGCATTATCGCCGCCCTCTGGGCGTTGGGGTCTTTTAACTTGTCAATGCCGTCGGTTAGAAGGATATCTGCAATCTCACGATCGGTTACGCGCTCTTTCTTCAAAGCCTCGATTATACTTTTATAAGTAGTACCCACCTCCGTATCCGGATACTGTTTCTTATTTGTGGAGATGTATGATGAGCATCGAGAGTGTCTAATATTCACCGGTTTCAGATGGGATGAATAGAAGGTGTGAAATCCCATTTTCGGGTCTGTCAGCCTGTATTTCTCTCGAAACTCGGGATAGGGTCGGGGTCGCTTGACGGGTTTTGGGGACAGCAGATTGGTAAGTTCATTAATCTTTGTTTGCAAATAATCCAGCACTTTCCGATCGTATTCGGATGGCACGGGAATGGCAGCAAAGGCTTCTAAATATTTCTTGTAGGTGTTAATCTGCTCTTCAGAGTCAGCCTCCTGAGGATTGCAATCCAACTCTATCTGCTGAAGCGTAACGTCAATTTGCTCCTCGTCAGAACCCTCAACGCACTTGCTATCGACATCGACTCTGGTGAACTGAAATGGTGTCTGATTGGATGCCCGAGGGTTGCTGTCCAGAGTGCGGGAGCGTTTAGCCGCCCCCATATAGTCCTTTTTCATAGTAGACCAAAGATACAAAAAATTTTCTTATCTTTGTCGGGATAACCCATTTTTAAACCACAAAACTACTATGAAAAGACTACTCGTTATTGCGGCGGTGCTCACCTGTAGCAGTGCCGTGGCGCAGGTCGATCCGGCGCTCAGGGAAGACATCCGGGCGACGGGCTACATCCACGCCGCACCACTCACCAAGGACTACACGAAGGCGTTCGAAACCTGGGCTGTGAACAAAAAAGTAATCACAAGCGACGTTCTCTTCGATATGGAGAGCCTGCACGGGTGGAGCCACCGCGGTGTGGGAGGAATGACCCTGTCGACCGACCACGTCAAGAGCGGAACGCACTCGATGCTGCTGACCGCCGAAACTGAGATCACTACCCTGCCACCGCCCTTCGGAATAGGTGCCGGAACATCGCTGGCAACGTACGAGGTGGGCGGAAAGAACTGGGAAAAGTATAATAGATTGCACTTCTGGATCTACCCAGACTGCGAGGGTGCGAGGAGCATATATCTTAATATGTACATCGAGAACGACGGTAAGATAAAAGTACCCGACCCGTACAACAGGGAGGGTGTGCACGAGATCAACCTCATCGGCGGTCAGTGGAACGAGTGCTTTCTGGAGATGCCCGAACTGCCACGAGATAAGGTGAGCGCACTGAAGTTCGCCATCGAGATCTTCGGAACGGAGATGACGATGAGCGGCCTGCTGAAGTTCTACATCGACGACGTGAAACTGCAACGTATCGAGAACCCGGAGATCGCCTCCGGGTGGGTGCCCGCGCCGAACCGGATCATATTCTCAACAACGGGCTACGGAGTGGACAGCCGCAAGACGGCAATCATCAACGTGCCGGGCAACGACGGCAACTACTCCCTCGTCGACCACAAGACCGGAGCGGTGGTGCACCAGGGTCGCATCGACAAAGCCAAGACCCAGATCGGGACGTTCGAGTCTATAGACTTCAGCTCGTTCCGCACCCCGGGTCAGTACAGCATCCGTGTCGGAGGAGTGACCACGATGCCGTTCTACATCGACGCCAACATCTGGGACGACTCGGCCTGGAGAGTGTGCAATTATATGTTCGTGGAGCGTTGTGGATACCCCGTGCCGGAGCACCACGCAACCGAGCATCGTGACCTGAACGGCGAGCACAACGGAAAGAAATTCACCATCAACGGCGGCTGGCACGACGCGGCCGATATGTCGCAACAAACCCTGCAGACAGGCGAAATAGCCTTCAATATGTTCGAAGCGGCGCTCAATGCGAAGAAGAAAGGCAATCTGGATCTGTACAACCGCCTGATGGAAGAGGCCAACTGGGGCCTGGACTACATCCTCACAACGCGCTTTGGCGACGGCTACAGGGTGCAGACCTGGGGAACAAACCTGTGGACGGACGGATTCGTCGGAACGGTGGACGACGCAGGTCGAAGAATGGTTCGTGTGCATAACCGCGCTTTCGAGAATTACCTGTTCGCCGGTATCGAGGCCGCAGCTTCGATGGCTATCGAGAGGGACAAGGTGCTGAAAGAGTACCTGGTGAAGGTAGCCAAAGAGGACTTTGCCTTTGCGCAGGAACGTTTCGACCAGATGGGCTTCGACGAACTGCTCTCGGGCGGCGGCGGTGGCGACCACGCGGCAATGGCTTCACGGAGCCAATATATGGCCAATGTGTCGTGGGCCGCAAGTCAGATCTACAAGGCAACAGGCGAACAGTACTACGCAGACAAAGCCGCCGAAGTGATCGAGTACACGCTGGATTGCCAACGCACCGAGCCGCTTGGCGACAAGGACGGCATCAGCGGGTTCTTCTATCGCGACCTGAGTCGCAAGAGCATCGTCCACTACAACCACCAGTCCAGAGACCACTACTATATGATGGCCCTGACGGAACTCTGCGAAACCCAACCCAACCATCCGGACTATGCGAAGTGGGCGGGCGCGATCAAACTCTATGGCGAGTACCTGAAAAAGATTATGCAGTACGTTGCGCCTTACGGAATGGTGCCCAGCGGTGTGTATAACATCCACGAAGCGACGGCCGATCCGGCACAGTTCTACATCGCCCAGGTGGGTGTGCGCAGCGGGCAGGAGGCAAACTACGCAGAGCAACTGAAAAACGGTGTGAAGCTCGACGACGAACACTATCTGAAGGTATTCCCGGTATGGTTCTCATTCCGTGGCAATGCGGCGGTACATCTGGCAACGGGCAAGAACGCAGCCTTGTGTGGAAAATTCCTGAACGATCCCGAACTGAGGCACATTGCCGAGGAGCAGTTGATGTGGATCGTGGGCAAGAACCCGTTCGGGCAATCCATCATCTGGGGCGAAGGCAGCAACTACGGCCAACAGTATGTGGCACTGCCGGGCGAAACCGTGGGCGAGATTCCCGTGGGGATGCAGTCGCGCGGAAACGAAGATACCCCCTACTGGCCGCAGTTCAACACCGCGACCTACAAGGAGGTTTGGGGATCGTCGGCCGGCAAGTGGTTTACGCTTATAGCCGAATTCTGATCGTAACGATCGAAGTAGTCGAGCCCGCGCTGATCCAGTTTGCGGGCTCGACCTCTTTCGCGCTTGGTCAGAAACTCCTCGTAGGACTTCACAGCATAGTGGTTCACCCGGACGTTGTCGTGCACGGGCGGGCGGTATTTGAAGTTTTCGACGATTGCCTCGCCGCGTGAATTCACCGAAGGCCCGGTGCCCGGCAGGCGTGCAGCCTCGTGGCAACCGGTCATACAGGCCACGCGACGCGGATCGACCACACTCTTGACGTGACGGTTGAGCTGGTAGTCGGCTTCGGCGTGGCGGGTGAAGCGATCCATAACCTTTCCGGGTCGCTTTTCGCGTTGCCCGTTGCTGCCGTAGATCAACCAGTTCAGCTCTACGCTCGGGTGGCGCTCCATAGTGTGGAGGTACTCGGCGAAGGTGCCGCGCTCGGGAACCACGAACTCGTCCAGATCGAGAAACATCAACCAACGCGTATCCAGTCGGTGGCGCTCGATGCAGTCGTCGTAGGCGGGAATCTGCTGGCGACGCCCGGGCCAGAAGGTGTACTCGACGATGCCGAGGTCGATGTAGGGAGTTAGGATTGCGACCGTGTCGTCGTCGCTTTCGTTGTCGTAGATGTAGAACCGCTCAACCCCTTGCCCCAGATGCCATTCGAGCCACTCGACGAAGTACTGGCCCTCATTCTTGACTATGGCGCAGACGCTCAGGTAGTGCTGCGAGGCAGGTGCGTTGGGGTGGAGTTGTCGTTGACGCCAGAGTAGCCGCATCAGCCGCCACGGGCCATAACGCAACAACCCGCGCCAACGGTTACGCTCCATCCGGTTGGGAATCACTCCCGCGAAGGCCTCCGCAAGCTTCTTTTTTGTGTGAGGGTCCATTTTCATATTCCAAAGATAAACAATCTTTCATATCTTTGTGCCGATGATGATAGATTTGGTGTATTTGTGGGTGGACGCCAGCGACCCTAAATGGCTGGAACGTAAGATGGTGGCGACGGGAGATTTCCGCGAAGGCTCCGAGACCGACAGCCGCGCCCGCTGGGAAAGCAACGACGAGCTGAAGTATTCGCTCCGGTCGATGGAGCGATATGCCCCCTGGGTGCGTAAGGTGTTCATTGTCACCGATGCCCAAACCCCCGACTGGCTCGATACGTCCAATCCCCGGGTACAGGTCGTCGACCATACCGAGATACTGCCCCCCGAGGCGCTTCCGACGTACAATTCGCGTGTAATCGAGAGTCACATCTACAAGATACCCGGGCTGGCCGAGCACTTCCTGTATGCCAACGACGATATGTTTTTCAACGGCGATGTCGAGCCCGGATTCTTCTTCGCACAGGACGGCTATCCGATTGTGCGTCTGAAGCATAAGCCGTTGGGCAAATGGCACTACTTTGTGAAGTTCCTACGAGGCAAGCGTCCGGGAAGCTATCGCACCAATGTCCACAAAGCGGCCCTGATGGTGCAAAAGAAGTTCGGGAAGTACTATGGCTCGCTGCCACATCACAATATCGACGCGTACAAAAAATCGGATTTCGCCGACGTCATCGAGAAGACTTTTGCGGACGAAGCCCGGCAGGCGACAATGCATCGCACGCGCACGATGAACGACCTGCAGCGCTCAGTGGTGCTATACTACGCCCTTGCAATCGGCCACGCGCACGTGAAATTCGTGGGCAACGACGAGAGTATGCGAATCCCCGTTCAGAGGGCCGACTACGCGAAATACTTGCGCACCCGCCAACCTAAGCTGTTGTGTCTAAACGATACCCAACGAGCCACCGAAGCCAACCGGGCGCAGATCAAACCCTTCCTGGAGCAGCTCTTCCCCGCGCCCTCGGCATTCGAGCGATAACCTCCGGCACCCGTTTTCTCCCCTTCGCCCCATTGCCCCTTCGCTCCTCGCTCCCCTCGCTTCCGTCCCCTCGCCCTACTTCTCGAAGCTCGATTTGTCGGGCAGGATGGTTTCGAAGGCGGCCTCCAGCGAGGCCATCACCTGCGCGTAGTTACGAATGTGAACATTGTCGTTGAGACATACTAATTTGTATTTCTGCTCTCTGACGGCTTCGATGGCTTGTCCGGGCCGCAACACCAGCGGGAACATTCGTGTGTCGACGTAGGTATTGTAGGGTTCGAAGTTGCCCTCGCAAATTTGCCACGTGCGGAAAAGCTCCTGCGTGAGGTCGTCCGCTGTGCGAAACCGGTGCATCGAAGCCTCCGTGAGCTCCTTTCCCGCCGCCGCCCACACCTTTTCGTATGTGCTCCTAAGATATGGCTGGGCGTTGTGGGGCGTGCGCAGGGTTACAAACCGCGGGTAGAATCGCAGCAGGTAGTTCAACCACGCCTTGGCGCCGTACTCGGGCGCGAACCATTTGTCGTGCCATTGGCGCATTACGGTCTGTTTGTCGAAGTGTTGGTTGATGATCGCGATATTGTTGCGCAACATCTTGGCCCACTGCGAGCCGCCCGAGTTATAGCGAAAAGTTGCGATGTCGCACGGCAGTCCGTTGCGGAAAAAGCGTTCAGGAGGAGTGGGTGCGGTCAGGAAAAAGTCATCGTTGAAGTAGACGAACCGCTGGGCGATGCCCGAAATGCGATGGAAGTAGCTCTCCAAGACGCCACTGTTGAAACAGGGCAGGAACTCGTGCGGAATGTAGTCCCGATGGTCGACAAGGTTCAGGCGCGGGTTCGACGTGTCGAGCCAGTCGGGCCGCTGGCCGCAGGTGACGAAATGCACACGCCGAACCCACGGAGCAAACCTCTCCACCCCCCGAAACCAGTAGCGCAGGAAGCCGTGGTCGCGAAAGCGGGCATCGCTCGTGGAGTTGTTCGAGTTGTCGGTCTGCGGACGGCCCGAGTAGCGCGCGAACTGCTCCCGCCACGCCGGGTCGTCCATATCGACCCACATCACAACGAAGTCTATCTGTTCCACCACCCCGTCGTGCTTATTTAACCATTTCGAAGCGCAGCCACGCCACGTTAACGCCCGGTCGCGAGTCGAGCTTGAACTCGAAAGGAACCTCGCCCGCGTTGAACACAACCTCGCCTGCGTTACGCTTGGCCCACGTCTTGCCGTCGGTCGATTCGCACAGGATGAGGTTGTAGTTGCCGCTCTGGGTGACGTCGAGAGTGAATTTCAACCATTCTCCCTCTTCGGTCGAACCCACGTAGTAGCCGTTGCCGTCGGGGATGGGGCTGTCGGCCGGAATTGCGTAGATGTCCACCCCGTCGTTGCGATACGCCCGGCCGCGGTTGCCACCCTGCTCGCGCGGGTCGGAGGTGCGGTAGTTGGCCAGATCGAGGTCGTGGTAGGCGTAACCCTCGCGTCCAAGGTCGTAATCGGTGGCGAAGATTGTTTCGGCTATCGCACCGACCTTATGCTTTTTCCACGGCAGGGTCTCGGTCGTGGCCACCTGACGGAACATCGCGTCGATGTAGTCGCGGTGTAAGACGGTATTCTGTTGCTTGTAGTTCTCCGCCAAAGTTTGCAATGCCGCCCAAGCTTCGTCGGCTGTAGGCTTTGGGGCAAGTCCGGCCCAGTAGTCGAGGATCCGCAAGTAGCCCTCACCCGGGATGATCTCCATAGGAGTGGGAGTGCCGATGCGTTTATAGGTCCACCAACACCAGCCGATGTTGTTGCTTTCCAACAGCGAGATCGCGTCGGTGAACCACACGTTGGAGTTCTCGCCTGATTCGCTCATCCAAAGAGGTGCACCCTGCTCGGTTCGGTTTTTCAGCGCTTCGGCCAGCGACTCGGGGTCGTTGCGATTCCAGTACTTGTGGAAGCTGATTGCAGTGTTGTCGTCCCAGTCGAGAGGGAAGATGCCGTTGTAGTTGTTGCCCCAACCGTTGCCCTCGATGACGACGAGGTGGTTCTTGTCTATTTCGCGAATCGCTCGGGTGACGTCCACAAGGAACTTCTTCAGGGGGCCGTTATCTGGCTCGTTCAGGCCGTTGCGGTCGGCCGGGTCGGTGAAACCCCAGTTGGGTTCGTTGATCACGTCGTAACCGCCGATCCACTCCTCGTCCTTGTATCTCTCGGCAAGACGGCGCCACAGGGCGATGGCTTTTTCGACGTTGCGCTCGTCCTCCCAGAACTTAACCGGGGCGGCATCCGAAATTGCAACGTCGTTGCCCTGACCACCGGGAGCTGCGTGGAGGTCGAGGAACAGGTATATCTTATTGGCGGCACACCATTCCAAGAGCTTGTCCGTAATTTCGAATCCCTCCGCGAGCCACGTTTGCTCGCCGGGGACGGGCTCCTGCTCGATCGGCAAGGTGAATATGTTGTAGTGCATTGGCATTCTCACGTGGTTGAAGCCCCACGAGGCCAGTGAGTCGATGTCGCGTTTCTGGATGCCGTTGCGCCACCAGGTACGGTAGAACTCGGCGGTGCGATCCTCGCCAACGAGCGCCACGAGGCTGTCGCGGAACTGAGTCTGGGTGCGGATGCCGCCCGTGAGCTGCAACATATAAGGCTCCTGTAATACCCAGCCTCCGAGGCCGAAGCCACGCAGCAGCACCTCGCCGCCGTTATTGACAATGCGATCGCCCTTGGCGCGCAGGAAATCTTTCTTCGGGGTGCAGCACCTGACGGCCGCGCCACCCACCAGCACGATCGCGGCAAAGTAGATGGCAAAAAAGAGCAGTGACTTTTTCATATCGAACTCAAATTTTTCAAATCACCACAAAGGTAGGAAAAGTTGTTATCTTTGCGCCATCTTATGGAAACTATTTTGCAGGCAGAGTGGTTGATGGACCTGGGGTACTGGGGTCTGCTGCTGGGGACGTTCATCGCTGGAACGTTCGTATCGTTGAGCTCCGACCTGCTCATCGTGGCGGTTCTGCTGGCCGGGGGCGACCCGTGGTTGTGTCTGATCGCGGCGACCGTCGGGTGCGGCACAGGGGTGTTGACGACCTATCTGTTGGGATGGCTGGGTAAGTGGGAGTGGCTGGAGAGGTGGTTCAAGGTGAAGCACGAGACGCTCGAAAAGCAACGTTCAAAGGTGACGCGATACGGCGTGTGGTGCGCGTTCTTCGCGTGGCTGCCCATTGTGGGCCAGGTGTTTATGATCACCCTGGGGTTCTACAAATCGCGCCCCCTGGTTACGGTTCTGTTGGCTTACGCGGGGTGCTTTTGCAGGTTTCTCGTGTGGGTGTTGCTCTACCGGCAGTATGGCCAGGCTTTTCTGGACTGGATCACTGCACATTTAAATTAAAGTTCATTTAACGTCGATTTGCGCCAAAATTGTTATTTTTGCGGCCATACTTATGAACAAGTTACGTAGCAGCCTCTCGACCCAGGGGCGAAAAATGGCCGGCGCAAGGGCGCTGTGGAGGGCAAACGGTATGCGCGACGAGCAATTCGGGCGACCGATCGTGGCTGTTGTGAATTCGTTCACGCAGTTCGTTCCGGGTCACGTCCACCTGCACGAAATCGGACAGCGGGTCAAGGGCTGGATCGAGCAGCAGGGGTGTTTCGCCGCCGAATTCAACACCATCGCCATCGACGACGGCATTGCAATGGGCCACGAGGGAATGCTCTACTCGCTTCCGTCGCGGGAGGTGATCGCCGACAGTGTGGAGTATATGTGCCGCGCCCATGCGGTGGATGCAATGGTGTGCATTTCGAACTGCGACAAGATCACGCCCGGGATGCTGATGGCGGCGATGAGACTGAATATTCCGTGCGTTTTTGTATCCGGCGGGCCGATGGAGGCCGGTCGGGTGGATGGACGCGATTACGACCTGATAGATATTATGGTCCGTGGGGCCGATCCGGCGGTGAGCGACGACGATCTGGCCCGACTGGAACGTAGCGCCTGCCCGACTTGCGGCTCGTGCTCGGGGATGTTTACCGCCAATTCGATGAACTGCCTCACCGAGGCGTTGGGACTGGCGCTGCCCGGAAACGGAACACTATTGGCGTCGCACGCCGAACGGACGGAACTTTTCGAGCGGGCGGCCAAGCTGATAGTCCGCAATGCAGAGAGATACTACTTCGAGGAGGATGAGAGCGTTCTGCCGTTGTCGATCGCCACGAGGGCTGCTTTCCTGAACGCAATGTCGTTGGATATCGCTATGGGCGGTTCTTCGAATACCGTGTTGCACCTGTTGGCTGTGGCTCGCGAGGCGGGAGTGGACTTCACGATGAGCGATATCGACGCCTTGTCACGCCGCGTGCCGGTGCTGTGCAAGGTTGCGCCAAATAGCCATTACCACATTCAGGATGTACACCGCGCCGGGGGTGTGGTTGGGATCCTCGGCGAGCTGGCTAAGGCCGGGCTGTTGGATACTTCGGTCGGCAGGGTCGACGCGCCTTCGCTGGCCGAGACGATAGTCGCTCACGACGCAAAGGACTATCTGGCCGCTCCGGCGGGCCGGTTCGATATTACCCTCTCCTCGCAAAGCACCTACTACCCCGAGGCCGATACGGATCGCACGGGCGGGTGTATTCGCGACGTGGAGCACGCATACTCGCGCGATGGCGGGCTGGCGGTGCTGTTCGGCAACATCGCCGAGAACGGCTGCATAGTCAAGACCGCGGGGGTGGATGCCTCGATCCTGAAATTTACGGGTACGGCGCGAGTGTTCGACTGTCAGGAGGCCGCGGCGGAAGGGATTCTCGGCGGACGGGTTCAGGCGGGCGATGTGGTGGTTATTCGCTACGAGGGTCCGCGGGGAGGGCCCGGGATGCAGGAGATGCTCTACCCCACCTCGTACCTTAAAAGTATGCACTTGGACAAGGAGTGTGCCCTGCTGACCGACGGACGGTTCTCGGGCGGCACGAGCGGATTGTCAATCGGCCACGTCTCTCCTGAGGCGGCTGCGGGCGGTGCGATCGCGTTGCTGCGGGATGGCGACCGGATAGAGATAGATATCCCGAATCGTACTATAAACGCCGCTTTGACGTTTGAAGAACTGGCCGAGCGACGGGCGAAAACCACCCTCGGGCCGGTGAGGGACAGAACTGTAAGTAAATCGCTCCAAGCGTACGCGCAGATGGTCTCGTCGGCCGATTTGGGCGCCGTGAGAATGATAGAAAATTATGGAAAATAGGAAAATATCGGGGGCCGAGGCGCTGCTGTTCTCCCTGCGGGAAGAGGGCATCGAAACCGTTTTCGGCTACCCGGGCGGCACCATTATGCCGCTCTACGACGCACTATATGTACACTCGGACAAGATCCGCCATATCCTAACCCGCCACGAACAGGGAGCGGTGCACGCCGCCGAAGGGTTCGCGCGCGCTTCAGGTGACGTTGGGGTTTGTCTGGCAACCTCGGGCCCGGGAGCTACGAACTTCCTCACCGGAATTGCCGATGCGATGATCGATTCGATACCGATCGTATGCATCACGGCTCAGGTGCCCGCCGCGGTACTGGGGACGGACTTCTTTCAGGAGGCCGATATGATCTCGATGACCTCGCCCATCACCAAGTGGAACTATCAGGTGACCAGCGCCGAGCAGATTCCCGACGCCATAGCCAAGGCGTTCTACATCGCTCGTAGTGGTCGGCCCGGCCCGGTTGTGGTGGATGTTACCAAGAACGCGTTCGTAGAGATGCTGGACGGATTCAGCTATCGGAAGTGCTCTTGTATAGGTAGCAGCTACGACCCGACGCCGACGCCCGACCGGAAGACCATTGAACGTGCGGTCGAGTTGTTGGACGGGGCTGAGAGACCGCTGATTATTTTCGGCCACGGGGTGTTGATCTCCGGCGCCGAAAAACCCCTGATAGAACTCTCCGAGAAAGCGCACATCCCGTTGGCGTCCACAGTGCTGGGGCTTTCGGCCGTTCCGACGGATCACCCTAATTACGTGGGGATGGTGGGTATGCACGGCAACGCGGCCCCGAATTGGCTGACGCGCCACGCCGACGTTATTCTGGCAGTCGGGATGCGGTTCAGCGACCGTGTGACCGGCAACGTGAAGGAGTACGCAAAGAAGGCCAAGATCATACATATAGATATAGACCGCTCCGAGTTGGGACGGATCATCTCTCCCGAGGTAGCCATCCACGGCGATGCGAAAAGGGTGCTGGAGCAGTTCGCGGCCGGCATCGGACGGCACGACCACAGCGAGTGGTTCGAGACCGCCGTCGCACAACGGCAGATGGAGTACGACCACGTGATCTGCCACGACCTTCACCCACAGAAGGAGCGCGTGACGATGGGCGAGGTGATCGAGGCGGTGTCGGTGGCTACGGGCGGTGAGGCGATGATCGTTACTGATGTGGGTCAGCACCAGATGGAGGCGGCACGCTACTCGCGCTTCACCCGTCCGCGGTCGTTGATCACTTCCGGCGGGCTGGGAACGATGGGATTCGGGCTTCCGGCGGCCGTCGGGGCAAAGTTGGCGCTTCCGGATCGCGATGTGGTGCTTTTCGTGGGCGACGGCGGGCTGCAGATGACCATTCAGGAACTCGGCACGGTGATGGAATGGGGCGTTGGGGTTAAGATCGTGCTGCTGAACAACAGCTTCCTGGGGATGGTGCGCCAGTGGCAACAACTCTTCTTCGAGCGGCGCTACTCATCCACCCCGATGACAAACCCCGACTTCCAGAAGATCGCCGAGGCGTACGGAATCGCCCACCGACAGGTCATTCTGCGCGAAGACCTCGCCGGAGCAGTGGCCGAGATGCTCGCCACGCCGGGGGCCTACTTCCTCGAAGTGAAGGTAGACGAAGAGGATTGCGTCTTCCCGATGATCCCGGGCGGCGCAAACCTCGAAGAAATTATGTTTAACCCGGGAATGTAATACGCGCGCTATGGAAACCAATCAGACAAAGGAGTACGTTTTTTCGATCCTCACCGAGAACCACCCGGGGATTCTCCACCGCATTGCGTCGGTGTTTCTGCGCCGCAAAGTCAACATCGAGACGCTCAACGTCACAGCCTCGGCCCAGGAAGGCTTCAGCCGATTCATCATCGTAGTGCTGATCGAGGACGCCGTGGCCCAGACCATCACCCGCCAGATCCAAAAGATCGTCGGCGTGGTTTGTGTGAACAGCAATAACTAATTTAGACAGAATCATAGAACTATGGCAAAAATGAATTTTGGGGGTGTGGAAGAGAACGTCGTGACGCGCGACGAGTTCCCCTTGAGTAAGGCACTCGAAGTGCTTGGTGGCGAGACAATCGCAGTGATCGGTTACGGCGTCCAGGGGCCCGGTCAGTCGCTCAATATGCGCGACAACGGGTTCAACGTGATCGTTGGTCAGCGTAAGAACTCTCCTTCGTGGGAGCGTGCTGTGGCCGACGGTTGGGTTCCGGGTAAGGATTTGTTCGAGATCGAGGAGGCGTTGGAACGCGGTACTATTATACAGTACTTGCTTTCGGATGCGGGCCAGATCGCCGTTTGGCCGACTGTTAAGAAGTACCTGACGGCCGGTAAGGCTTTATACTTCTCGCACGGCTTCGGCATCACCTACGCCGATCGTACGGGCATCGTCGCCCCGAAAGATGTGGACGTTATTCTGGTCGCTCCGAAGGGCTCGGGAACTTCTCTTCGTCGTTTGTTTTTGGACGGCAAAGGGCTCAACTCCAGCTACGCAATTCATCAGGATGCCACGGGTCGCGCTTTCGAACGCGTTGTGGCTCTGGGGATTGCAGTCGGTAGCGGTTACCTGTTTGAAACCACGTTTAAGAAGGAGGTCTTCTCCGACCTGACCGGTGAACGCGGCACGCTGATGGGTGCGATTCAGGGTATCTTCGCGGCACAGTACGAGGTGCTGCGCGAGAACGGCCACAGCCCCTCGGAGGCGTTCAACGAAACTGTCGAAGAGCTGACCCAGAGCCTGATGCCGCTCGTGGCCGAGAACGGGATGGATTGGATGTACGCAAACTGCTCGACAACGGCTCAACGCGGTGCGCTGGACTGGTGGGAACCGTTCAAGGAGGCTACGCTGCCCGTTTTCAAGAAGTTGTATCGCGAGGTCGCTTCGGGCGAAGAAGCCCAACGCTCAATCGACTCGAACAGCAAGGCGGACTATCGTGCGGGTCTCGAAAAGGAGCTCAAAGCACTGCGCGACAGCGAAATGTGGCAGACCGGAGCGGTCGTTCGCTCGCTCAGACCGGAACGCAACAAGAAGTAATGATAGCGGAATTCATTCCCGTCGTGGAGGGCGTTCGCGCGCTTGTGGGCGATTGGGAGGCGAGACTGGCAGGGCTCGACGAGGCGGCAATCACCCAGAGGCGCAACACTCAGGGCCGCAGCGTGAAGCAGATAGTGGGCCATATGGCCGACTCGGCGTCGAACAACCTGCACAGGATCGTTCATCTGCAATACGGCTCCGATCCGCTGGTGTTTCCGAACTACTCCTCCGATGGTAATAACGACCGCTGGATCGCGGTTCAGAATTTCCAGGATGAGGACTGGGGTCTGCTCGTCGGGCTATGGAAGTACACCAACCTGCATATCGCCTGGGTGATGGAGAACATCGACCCGGCGAAGCTCGACAGGCGCTGGATCGCCGCACCCGCGACACCTGGCTCGCCGGCCGAGGAGGTTACTCTGCGGGAGATGGTGACGGACTATATACGCCATCTGAAACTACATCTCGACCAGATCGAGGAACTGATATGAGAAGAGCCGCCCCTCGGGGCGGCTCTCTTTTTGCAGACAGCAGGATTGCGGCCCGGCAAGATTCAGTGGCCGTGTCAGAACTGCACCACCGGAGCGACTTCCGCACCCTCGGCGGCCTCGAAGTAACCGCGGGCCGTGAAGCCGAACAGGCCGGCGAAGATGTTACCCGGGAAACGGCGCAGAGAAGTGTTGAACGTCTGAACCGACTCGTTGAAGCGCTGACGCTCGACCGTGATGCGGTTCTCGGTGCCCTCCAGTTGGGCTTGCAGCTCGAGGAAATTCTGGTTGGCCTTCAGGTCGGGATAGCTCTCGGCAACGGCCAACAAGCGACCCAGAGCAGACGAAAGCTCGCCCTGAGCGGAGTTGAACTGCGCGATCGCCTCGGGAGTGAGGTTGTTCGGGTCGACGGTCACCTGCGTTGCGCGCGCCCGAGCCGCAATTACCCCTTCAAGCGTCGACGACTCGTGCTCGGCATAACCCTTGACCGTGTTCACGAGGTTCGGGATCAGGTCGGCACGGCGTTGATATTGGTTCTCGACTTGCGCCCAAGCCTGTTTTACGGTCTCCTCCTTGTTGACAAATCCGTTGTAGGACGTCACGCCCCAGAGCGCCAAAAGCGCCAAAATTACGATAATTACGATCCAGCCTTTTTTCATAATCTTTTTTATGTTTTAAGTTCTTAGAAACCAGTTCTTGCGCCTCCGCCACCCGAGCGACCACCGCCAAATCCTCCTCCGAATCCACCCCCGCCGAATCCGCCGCCTCCGAAACTTCCTCCTCCGCGACCCAAACTGCCCAGCAGACTGCCGAGGATGAATCCACCCATCCCGCTGCCGAAGCTATCGGAGCCCCTGTCTCCACCGCCTTTTTTGTTGTGGTGCGCCGCCAAAATGAGCAACAAAACCAACGCACCTATAAATAATAGTGCACCCACGGCAAGCGGCCCGGTGAGATCCTCCTTGTAATCCATCAGTGCGCCCAGTTCTTCCTTGTTGTCCATCAGTACGTTATACACTGCCGTTACGCCCGCCAACACCCCACCGTCCCAGTCGCCCGCCACGAGCGATTTGACCATATACACGGTTTGGATGCGTTTACATAGCGCATCGGGCAGAACTCCTTCAAGGCCGTAGCCCGTCTCGAACTGAATGTCGCGCTGCTGCCGCACAATACTGATAACAAGGCCATTGTCACGCCCTTTCTCCCCCACCCCGAGTTCGTTCAGCTGGCGATGGGCGAACATATCGAGCTGGTCCTCGGGCACCGAATCCAAGACCAAGACCGCGACCTGGGCGATGTGGCGGTCGCTTAGTTCGGTGCACAGGCGGTTGATTTGCGCTTCGGTTTGCGGCGAAAGGATGCCGTCCGGATTGCTCACCCACTGCGCCGCGGCAGGCAAAGCGAACAACAGAAACGCGAGTGTGAAAAGTTGTCGTATCATACAGAGTACAAAGGTATAAAATAATGCGCGCAATAGCAATCTATAAGCAATAACTATACTGCGGGGTAAACCATAAGAAAATAGTATGCCGGCTATTGTATATTAAAGAAAAGTTCGTATCTTTGCAGCCCGAAATTGAGTATAAATATAGCATAAAACCATAGCAAAATGCCAACTATTCAACAATTAGTGAGAAAAGGGCGCACAACGATCGAAAGCAAAAGCAAGTCGCCGTCGTTGGATGCCTGCCCCCAGCGCAGAGGCGTGTGTGTACGCGTGTATACAACCACCCCTAAGAAACCTAACTCGGCAATGCGTAAAGTGGCCCGTGTGAGGCTCGTGAACGGCAAGGAAGTGAACGCATACATCCCGGGCGAAGGCCACAACCTGCAGGAACACAGCATCGTACTGGTTCGCGGCGGTCGTGTGAAGGACCTTCCGGGGGTACGCTACCACCTGGTGCGCGGTGCACTCGACTCGGCCGGTGTGGCCAACCGCAAACAACGCCGAAGCAAGTACGGCGCAAAGAAACCCAAAGCTAATTAAGCCGGAACGCCGCCGGCGATTAGAAATAAACGCTTAACAACGTAATATTTTAAAACATAATGAGAAAAGCTAAGCCTAAAAAGCGAATTCTGCTTCCGGATCCCAAGTTTTCCGACACCTCCGTTACGAGGTTTGTGAACAACCTGATGCTGGATGGTAAGAAGAGTATCGCCTACACCATTTTCTACGATGCGTTGGATATGGTCGGCGAGAAGATGAAAGACGCGGACAAGGCTCCTCTGGAGGTCTTCAAGCAGGCGTTGGAAAACATCACACCACAGGTCGAGGTTAAGTCTCGCCGTGTGGGTGGTGCAACGTTTCAGGTGCCGATGGAGGTACGTCCCGAGAGAAAAGTCTCCATTTCGATGAAGAATATGGTCCTGTACTCGCGCAAGCGTGCAGGGAAGTCGATGGCCGAAAAGCTCGCCGCCGAAATCCTGGCCGCCTACAATGGCGAAGGTGCCGCCTTCAAACGCAAAGAAGAGATGCACCGTATGGCCGACGCCAACAAGGCATTCGCACACTTCAGATTTTAAGAGGCACCGGACTAAGGAGAAAGATTTATGGCAAGAGATTTAACATATACCAGAAACATCGGGATTATGGCGCATATCGACGCGGGGAAAACCACCACGTCGGAGCGTATCCTGTTCTATACCGGTAAGACCCACAAGATCGGCGAAACCCACGAAGGGTCGGCCACGATGGACTGGATGGCGCAGGAACAGGAACGCGGTATCACCATCACCTCCGCCGCCACGACCGCTTTCTGGAATTATAAGGACAAACAGTACCAGATCAATATCATCGACACTCCGGGTCACGTCGACTTCACTGTCGAGGTGGAGCGTTCGTTGCGCGTGTTGGATGGTGCTGTGGCGACTTTTTGCGCCGTTGGTGGTGTCGAGCCTCAGAGTGAAACCGTTTGGCGTCAGGCCGATAAGTACAAGGTGCCCAGAATCGGTTACGTCAACAAGATGGACCGTACGGGAGCCGACTTCCTGAGCGTCTGCGGTGAGGTCAAGGAGAAATTGGGTGCGACGGCTCTGCCCGTTGTGCTGCCCATCGGCCACGAGCACGAGTTCGAGGGGCTGATCGACCTTGTTTATAACAGGGCATATTATTATTTCGACGACAAGAACGTTCGCGACAACTACCACACCAAGGAGATACCCGAATCTATGAAGGCCGAGGCTGCCGAGTGGCGCGCAAAGCTCATCGAAGAGGTTGCCAGCGTGGACGAAGCCCTGATGGAGAAGTTCTTCGAGGATCCCGATTCGATCACTCCCGAGGAGCTCATCGCCGCGATCCGTAAGGCTACCATCGAGATGGTTATCGTGCCGATGTTGTGCGGCTCGTCCTTTAAGAATAAGGGTGTGCAGATCCTGCTCGACTACGTTGTTGCATTCCTTCCCTCGCCTTTGGATGTGGACGCGATCGTCGGTACCGACCCGCGCACTGAAAAAGAGGTTGAACGTAAGCCGAGCGAGAACGACCCGTTCGCTGCTTTGGCTTTCAAGATCGCAACCGACCCGTTCGTGGGCCGTCTGGCGTTCATCCGCGTATACTCGGGTAAGTTGGACGCCGGTTCTTATGTTTATAACAGCCGTAGCGACAAAAAGGAACGTATCTCGCGCATCTACCAGATGCATGCCAATAAGCAGAATCCCATTGAGGTCGTGGGCGCGGGCGACATTGCCGCGGTCGTAGGCTTCAAGGATGTTCGTACGGGCGACACGCTGTGCGACGAAAAGGCGCCTATCGTGTTGGAATCTATGACCTTCCCGGATCCCGTTATCGGTTTGGCAGTCGAGCCCAAGACGCAGAAAGACCTCGATAAACTCGGTGTAGGTCTGTCGAAGCTTGCCGAGGAAGACCCCACTTTCACCGTCAAGACGGATGAAGACAGCGGCCAGACCATCATCAGCGGTATGGGCGAGTTGCACTTGGAGATTATCGTCGACCG
>DBDI01000021.1:66589-72258 GCA_002293505.1 Alistipes sp. UBA936
ACCAAGCCCGTTCAGCACCGCGAGGTGTTCAAGAAGCAGACCGGTGGTCGCGGTAAGTTCGCCGACATCATTTTCGAACTCGGACCGGCTGACCCCGGCGCTCCGGAAGGATTGCAGTTCGTGGACGAGGTCAAGGGCGGTAACATTCCCAAGGAGTTCATCCCGGCAGTTCAGAAGGGCTTCGCTTCGGCTATGGCAAACGGTGCGTTGGCCGGTTATCACGTCGACAGTATGAAGGTTCGCCTGATCGACGGTTCGTTCCACCCCGTAGACTCCGACCAGCTATCGTTCGAGATCGCTGCCCGTACAGGTTTCCGTCACGCGGCTCCCAAGGCCGGTTCGGTGATTATGGAACCGGTGATGGCCGTCGAAGTTGTGACGCCCGAGGAGAATATGGGTGACATCATCGGCGACCTGAACAAGCGTCGCGGTCAGGTGCAGGGTATGGAGCAGAAGGGCAACGCCCGTCTGGTGAAAGCCCGCGTTCCGCTGAGTGAAATGTTCGGCTATGTGACGGTTCTGCGTACGCTTTCGAGCGGTCGTGCAACCTCGTCGATGGAGCTCTCGAGCTACGAGGAAGTCCCGCAAAACATCGCCAAGGACATCATCGAAAAGTCGAGCGGAAGACGCAAACAAGAAGAGGAATAAAGAAATTAATAGATATGAGCCAGAAAATCAGAATTAAACTCAAATCGTTCGATCACAATCTGGTGGACAAGTCCGCCGAGAAGATCATCAAAACGGTGAAAGGTTCAGGCGCAGTAGTCAGCGGCCCGGTGCCCCTGCCCACTCAGAAAAAGATCTTCACCGTCAATCGCTCGACCTTCGTCAACAAAAAGGCGCGCGAACAGTTCCAACTCTGCACCTTCAAAAGGATACTAGACATCTACAGCTCGACCTCCAAGACGATCGATGCGCTGATGAAGCTGGAGTTGCCCAGCGGTGTTGAAGTAGAAATCAAAGTTTGATACACATAAGTTTATGTCAGGAATTATTGGAAAAAAAGTCGGAATGACTTCCGTGTACAGCGCCGAGGGCAAGAATGTGCCCTGCACTGTTATCGAGGCTGGTCCGTGTGTAGTTACGCAAGTGAAGACTGTCGAGAAAGATGGATACTCGGCCGTGCAGCTTGCCTATGACGACAAGACCGAAAAGCACACCAGCTCGCCACTCCTGGGCCATTTCAAAAAGGCCGGAGTGACCCCTAAACGTAAACTCGCCGAATTCCGCGATTGGGAAGGACGCGAGCTCAACCTCGGAGACGCTGTCACCGTGGAAGATTTCATCGATGGCGACTGGCTCGACATCACCGGAATCTCCAAAGGTAAAGGCTTCCAGGGGGTTGTCAAGCGCCACGGCTTCGGCGGTGTGGGCGGACAAACCCACGGTCAGCACAACCGCCAGCGTAAGCCCGGTTCGTTGGGCGCCTCGTCGTATCCTTCGCGTGTGTTCAAGGGTAAGAAATTACCCGGACAGACCGGCGGCGATCGCGTGACCGTAACCAACCTGAAGATCCTCAAGATCATTCCCGAAAATAATCTCCTGTTGGTCAAGGGATCCATTCCCGGCGCCAAGGGCTCGTATCTCGTAATCCAAGACTAAGAGAAGACACACGCTATGAAACTGAAAATACACGATATTCAGGGTAAAGAGACGACGGGGAGCGTGGAGCTCGCCGACGGGGTCTTCGGGATTCAGCCCAACGACCACGCTATCTGGCTCGATGTGAAGCAATACCTCGCAGCTCAGCGTCAGGGAACCCATAAGTCGAAGCAGCGCAATGAGATTGCCGGCTCGACCAAGAAGTTGAAACGTCAGAAAGGTACCGGCGGCGCTCGTGCGGGTGGTATCAAGAATCCGTTGTTCGTCGGTGGTGGTCGCGTGTTCGGCCCACAGCCCCGCGACTACAGCTTCAAACTCAATAAGAAGCTCAAACAACTCGCTCGCCGTAGCGCCCTCACTTATAAGGCTCAGGGCGAGGCTATCACGGTTGTGAAGGACCTGAACCTGGAGGCTCCCAAGACCAAGTCGATGCTCGCCATTGCTGCGGCTCTGGGCGTTGCAGACAAGAAGACTCTGGTGTTGATCCCTCAGGGCAATGTCAACGTTCAGCTCTCGGCCCGCAACATTCCAAACGTTAAGGTTGTGATCGCTCAAAACGTTAACACGTACGAAATTATGAACGCCCAGCAGTTGGTTTTGGCCGAAGGTGCGGTGGCTACCCTCAACGAATTGTTAGCATAATATAACCCGAATACGACTATGGAAATTCTCATCAAACCCATTCTCACCGAGAAGATGACCGCGCAGAGCGAAAAGCGTGGCCGCTACGGTTTCGTCGTTGCCCGGGATGCCGACAAACCTCAGATCAAGGACGCCGTGGAGAAACAATATGGCGTTAAAGTGGTCGATGTGAACACGATGATCAATATGGGTAAGGCCAAAAGGCGTTACACCAAGGCCGGTCTTCTGGAGGGTCGCACGAACCACACCAAGAAAGCGATCGTTACGCTGAAAGACGGCGACACTATTGATTTTTACTCTAATATCTAACGTTCAAGGATAAGATGGCTGTAAGGAAATTCAAACCCATTACCCCGGGGCAGAGGCATAAAATTATCAGTACGACGTCGGATATTACGACCTCGACCCCCGAGAAGAGCCTGCTCGCTCCCAAAAAGAGGACCGGCGGGCGTAACAACTCCGGTAAGATGACCGTTCGTTACATCGGCGGTGGTCACAAACAGAGATATCGCATCGTCGACTTCAAGCGCCAACGGGATGGTATTCCCGCTGTTGTTAAGACGATCGAATACGACCCCAATCGTACGGCTCGTATCGCGCTGTTGGTTTATGCGGACGGCGTTAAGACCTATATCATCGCTCCCAACGGACTCGAAGTTGGCCAGACTCTGGTCAGTGG
Source organism: Alistipes sp. UBA936 (assembly GCA_002293505.1). GTDB lineage: Bacteria > Bacteroidota > Bacteroidia > Bacteroidales > Rikenellaceae > UBA940. The sequence goes on from DBDI01000021.1 coordinate 69,513, forward strand.
CCCCGGCGCAGCCCCCGAGCTTGGTAACTGCCTGCCGTTGGCTGAGGTTCCCCTCGGTACCGTGGTTCACGGCATCGAACTCTACCCCGGTCAGGGTGCGGTGATGGCTCGTAGCGCTGGTTCGTACGCTCAGTTGCTTGCTCGCGAGGGTAAGTACGCAATCCTTAAGTTACCTTCGGGCGAGACGCGTATGGTGCTTACCACCTGCCGTGCCACGATCGGTGTTGTCTCGAATGTCGACCACGGTCTGGAGCAGCACGGTAAGGCCGGTCGCCGTCGCCACTTGGGTCGTCGCCCCCGCAACCGCGGTGTGGTTATGAACCCGGTGGATCACCCTATGGGTGGTGGTGAAGGTCGCGCCTCGGGGGGACATCCCCGCTCGCGTAAGGGCCTGTTGGCTAAGGGTTACAAGACCCGCGCCAAGAAGAAGGCTTCGTCGAAGTTTATCGTGTCTAAAAAGAAAAAATAATATATGAGTCGTTCACTTAAAAAGGGGCCATATATTGAGCCCAAGCTTGAGGCAAGAGTCATTGCCGCGAGCGAAAGCAGCAAGAAGACCGTAATCAAGACGTGGTCGCGGGCGAGTATGATCTCACCCGACTTCGTGGGTCAGACGATCGCCGTGCACAACGGCAACAAGTTTATTCCGGTCTACGTGACGGAAAATATGGTCGGCCACAAGCTTGGCGAGTTCGCTCTCACGCGTAACTTCCGCGGCCACGCCGGTAACCGTAAAAAATAGTAGAAGATCATGGGTGTAAGAAAACATAACGCGGCCGAGCAAAGAAAGGCCGAAAAGAAGCAGAAAGCGATCGCAATACTGCGCGACTGCCCCACCTCGCCCCGTAAGATGAGGCTCGTGGCCGACATTATTCGCGGCGTGGAGATCAATCGTGCGCTCGGGATCTTGCGCTATTCCAAGAAGGAAGCCTCGTTGCGTCTGGAAAAACTCCTCAAAAGTGCCATTGCAAACTGGGAAGCCAAGAACGAAGGCCAGCGTCTGGAGGACAATATCCTCTGCGTGAAGGAGATTTTCGTCGACAGTGGCCGTCAGTTGAAACGTATCCAGCCCGCACCTCAGGGTCGCGCGCACAGGATTCGCAAGCGCTCGAACCACGTCACCATCATCGTCGATAAGATGATCGTCGAGGAGAAGAAAGCCGCCAAGGCTCCCAAAGCCGCAGCCGCTCCCAAAACCGAAGTTGCACAGGAAGTTAAAAATGCCGAATAAGAAAGTATGGGACAGAAAGTAAATCCGATAGCTAACCGCCTCGGCATCATCCGCGGATGGGACTCCAATTGGTATGGCGGTAAGGACTTCTCTGCAAAGTTGGTGGAGGACGCCACGATTCGTAAGTACCTGAACGCCCGCCTTGCCAAGGCGAGCATCTCCAAGATCATCATCGAACGTACGCTGAAGCTCGTCACGGTGACCATCTCGACGGCCCGCCCGGGTATCATCATCGGTAAGGGCGGCACGGAAGTGGACAAGCTCAAGGAGGAGTTGAAGAAGCTGACAGGCAAGGATGTACAGATCAACATCTTCGAGGTTAAGCGGCCCGAGATCGACGCTGTGATCGTAGCCAACAATATCGCCCGCCAGTTGGAGGGCCGCATCTCCTACCGCCGCGCCATCAAAAGCGCCATCGCTTCGACCATCCGTATGGGTGCCGAAGGTATTAAGATTCAGGTCTCCGGCCGCGTCGGTGGTGCCGAAATGGCCCGCAGCGAGAGTTATAAGGAGGGTCGTATTCCTCTGCACACTTTCCGCGCCGATATCGACTACACGCTGGCCGAGGCACTGACGAAAGTCGGTATCCTGGGTGTTAAGGTGTGGATCTGCACCGGCGAAGTCTACCAGAAACGTGACTTGTTCGAATATCAGGGTGCCAGCGCAAGCTCGTTCTCCGGTGGCGACAGGGGCGACAGAGGTGATCGTCGCGACAGGGGTGACCGCAGAGGCGATCGTCGTGGAGATCGTGGTGGCCGTGGAGGCGATCGCGGAGGTCGCCGCGACGACAATCGTGGGCCGAGAGGCGGAAACAGATAATAAGTAGGAACCTTAAGCGAAAGATAAGAAAATGTTACAGCCAAAAAAGACAAAATTCCGCCGTATGCAAAAAGGCCGTATGAAAGGCCTGGCCGGAAGAGGAAATCAGCTCGCATTCGGTTCGTTTGCAATCAAGGCGCTGGAATCGACTTGGATCACGGGTCGTCAGATCGAAGCTGCACGTCAGGCGATTGTCCGTCATATGAAACGCGAAGGACAGTTGTGGATCCGCATCTTCCCGGACAAACCCATCACCAAGAAGCCCGCCGAAGTACGTATGGGTAAGGGTAAGGGTGCTCCCGAAGGCTTCGTCGCTCCGGTGACGCCGGGTCGCATCCTGTTCGAAGCGGAAGGTGTGCCTCTGGAAATCGCCAAGGAAGCAATGAGGCTCGGCGCCCAGAAACTGCCCATCACCACAAAGTTCATCGTAAGAAGGGATTATACTGAAAACGCAAACTGATGAAAACAGCAGAAATAAAAGAAATGCCGGTGGCAGATTTGGTCGAGAAGATCGGCGCGGAGAAGGAAAATCTCCGCAAGATGAAGCTCAACCACGCGGTGTCGCCGCTCGAAAATCCGGGTACGATTAAGAACTCTCGCAGAGATATCGCTCGAATGATGACTATCCTGCACCAAAAACAATCGAAGTAGAGCCATGGAAAGAAATCTGAGAAAAGAGAGGATCGGAACGGTCGT
>DBDI01000021.1:72266-73979 GCA_002293505.1 Alistipes sp. UBA936
AAGCATCCGATGTACGGCAAGTTCGTGAACAAAACCACGAAGTTCGCCTGTGAAGATGCCGAAAACAGTTGCAACATCGGCGATGTGGTAAAGATTATGGAGACTCGTCCGTTGAGCAAGACGAAACGTTGGAGGCTGACGGAAATAATTGAAAGGGCTAAATAGTTATGGTACAGCAGGAAAGTAGACTGACCGTTGCCGATAACAGCGGTGCAAAGGAGGTCCTTTGTATTCGGGTGTTGGGCGGAACCAACCGCCGCTACGCCTCGATCGGCGATAAGATCGTGGTGAGCGTCAAGAGCGCCACCCCGGCAGGCGATATGAAAAAAGGTACGGTCTCGAAGGCCGTGGTAGTTAGAACCAAAAAGGAGATCCGCCGACAGAACGGTAGCTACATCCGTTTCGACGACAATGCGGTGGTGCTCCTCAACAACCAGGGTGAGATGCGTGGAACGCGTATCTTCGGTCCGGTGGCTCGCGAGCTCAGGGACGGTTATATGAAGATTGTTTCACTTGCCCCCGAGGTATTGTAATAGATTATAAAGAGGTATGGCACAGAAATTACATATCAAGAAAGGCGACACGGTGAAGGTCATTGCCGGCAACGACAAGGGTCGCACCGGTAAGGTTCTCAGCGTCAAGACGGAGGATCAGCGCGCCGTTGTCGAGGGGGTCAATCTGGTCTCGAAGGCAACCAAGCCCAATGCGAAGAATACCCAAGGCGGTATCGTCAAGCAGGAGGCCGCGGTTCACGTCTCGAACCTGCAGCTCGTCGATCCCAAAAGCGGTGTTCCGACCCGTATTGGTCGCAAGGTCGGGGCAGACGGTAAATTAGTTCGTTACGCTAAAAAATCCGGGGAGGAAATCAAATAATGGCAAAGAGCACAGCAACGGGGGCACAAGGGGCGCAGGGAGCTCCGGCAGGTAAGAAGTTTACGCCCACGTTCAAAACAAACTATAAGGAGCAGATCGTTCCCGCCCTGATGAAGGAGTTTGGTTACAAAAGCATTATGCAGGTGCCCAAGCTCGAAAAGATCGTTGTCAACCAGGGTATGGGTCAGGCCGTGGCCGATAAGAAACTCATCGATGTGGCTATCGCCGAACTTACCCAGATCACAGGTCAGAAGGCCGTTATGTCGAAATCCAAGAAGGATATCTCGAACTTTAAACTCCGTAAGGGTATGCCCATCGGCGTTCGCGTCACGCTACGCGCCGACAAGATGTACGAATTTATGGAACGCCTCGTGGCGGTGGCTCTGCCCCGTATCCGCGACTTCAAAGGCATCAACGAGAAGTTCGACGGCCGCGGAAACTACACCCTCGGCATCACTGAACAGATTATCTTCCCCGAGATCGACATCGACAAGATTACCAAGATCCTCGGTATGGAGATCACGTTCGTGACCTCGTCGGACAACGACACGGAGGCGTATGCACTGCTTCGTGAATTCGGTCTTCCGTTCAAAAACGCCCGCAAAGCACAAAACTAAACAGAGAATATGGCAAAAGAATCGATGAAGGCCCGCGAGGTTAAGCGCGCGAAATTAGTGGCCAAGTATGCCGAGAAACGCAAACGACTCAAAGAAGAGGGTGACCAGGTGGGCCTGAGCAAACTGCCCAGGAACTCCAACCCGATCCGTATGCACAACCGTTGCAAACTGACCGGTCGACCCAAGGGTTATATGCGCCAGTTCGGCATCAGCCGCATCCAGT
>DBDI01000010.1 GCA_002293505.1 Alistipes sp. UBA936
ATCAGACGATCGGATTCGGTCGGTTTCCTGAAGTTCCGACCGAACATAGGCAGCCCAACCTTGCCGTCGCGAAGACGTCACGGGTTGTCACAGGTGGCAGGCTACGAGCCTTCCACGGAACATCCGCCGAGCAGTCAAGCGACCGGGTACTCGCTTCAGGCTCGTCTGGCAATGTTTTTTCCGGTTTGTTAGCGAAGGGTCTCCCCGCCGGGAGGGTTCTTGCGTCCGCTCTCTTTTTTTTTCTTTTGTGTTGTTCATTTTGCCTTGTTTCTTCAGTTGCTCTTGCCCAGATGAAAAGTGAACTCTACCTCGTCTCGGGGACCCATATGAGTCGTCCGGATCGGCCTTACCTTCCTGAGGTTGCGATCAAGAGTAATCTGCTCTACCTGGCAACCACGACCCTGAACGCCTCTTTTGAGTTCGGACTGGGACGTCGTTGGACGCTCGATCTGGCCGGGGCGTACAATCCGTTTCAGCTTCAGCCCGAGTCGACGAATCAGATTTGGTTCGCCCAGCCTGAGTTGCGTTACTGGTTTTGCCAGCGTTTCGAGCGCCATTTTCTGGGCCTTCACGCGATCTACGGCGAGTATAACATAGGTCAGGTGGACTACCTTACGCCCACTTTTCTTACTCATCGCTTCGAGGGTAGGGGGTATGGTGCAGGTATCAGTTGGGGTTACCACGCATCCTTGGGTGGTCGTTGGGCTATGGAGTTTTCGGTGGGTGCTGGTTACCTGCATTTGGATTACGACAAATATCGCTGCTACGAGTGCGACGAACTTGCCGGCAGCGAAACCAAACAATACTTCGGCCCGACAAAGGCGGCCGTGTCGATGATATTTATGATCAAGTAATGAAACGATTGCTTTTTACTCTGATCCTGTTGCTTCTTTGTTGTGCCTCACGGGCACACGAGTTCTCGTTTGTCAACCTTTCGACTCAGGTGACCAAAGAGGAGCTCATCATCGACTTCGACATCAAGGCTCGCGCTCTGGATCTGGGTTGCAACGGACAGGTTGTGTTGGAGTTTTCGGTAGAGAATCCCGATCGACGGTTGGTTCTTCCGGTCGTTGTCTACTCCACACCTATGCGTGCTCGCTTCGAGGCACGTCGCCGACTGCTTTCGGACGAGTACGACACCGAGACATTCTACGTTTATGACCGCGTTCGCAAGCGTGATTCCTATAATCTTCACTACCGTTTTGCGGTTCCTTACCAGAATTGGATGGCCGATGCGGGTTTGACTTTTCGCGAGTACACTCACGACTGCAGTGGCGATCGTATGACAGCCGGAGGTCGAATGATGGCATCGACATTCGGGCCTGCTCCGTCGCAAGTTCGCACTGAGGTAAGAGTCGTTCCTCGGGTTGTTTACGTGGCGGTTCCCGTTGCAGCTCCGCTTCCGCCGCCCGCTGCAACTCAGATCGTGGAGCGCGCCAAGTGCGACTGCATCGAGGGTAGTGTTTGGGAATACAGGCTGCGCCAGCGCAGGAACAGAACCAACAGATGAGAGATGGTTTGCGATACATATTGTTGCTCACGGTAGGTGCTTTCCTCCTCACAGGTTGCGATGTGGATATGTACGAGCGGGAGATTTGCACCTACACAGTGCAGCTTCAGTACTCATACAACGAGGAGAACAAGGCTCCTGACAACCGGATCACCTATTGGATCACAGCCATAGACGAATATATTTTCGATGAGAACGAGATACTTTACAGCATTCGCAGGGTAACCAAAGATATGTGCACCGAACACTTCAATAGCGAGATGCAACTTCCTCCGGGCCAATACTCCATAGTGGCCGTCGGTAACGGAGACACTCGGAGCGTTGTTTTCGACGCCAGAACCGGTCGTGAGCCCGCGATAGGAGTGACCCGTCGCGAAGATATGGATATGTCACTGCGGAACGCCGACAGATTTCCGGATGGTTCTGCTGGCCCTTGCGAGGAGTTGTTCCACGGCTATCGCACCTTCACTGTACGAGAACTCGGCGCGTCGAGGATTCAGGTGGATATGATCAACGCCCACTTCCAACTGCGTTTCCGTATTACCTGGAAAGGTACCCGTGCGACGCTTCCTTTTGGGGATTATTACGCCGTGATCGAACAGATACCCTCCTCCTATGGTTTGATGCCCGAATACCTCTTCCCGAAGAACAGTTTTGTGGCCGAGCCATACGATCATCCGAGACACGATACTTTTTTGTCCGAGAATTACGACGTCCTTCACCACATTCCCCACGTATGCTACAGCGAAGACAATCTCCTCACACACACCAACTCCACATATCTCAACGTAGACCGTGAGATCTGGGGCCAGTTTGTGAATTACCGCATCAAGGGCGAGACGCGCCCGATGATGACTCTTTACTATGCCGGCGAGGACAACACACGAGCGAACGGCGATGAGATGATTCTTCCGAGGCCGATCGACCTTGGGGCCTACTTCGAGTGGTATGGCATAAACCTCGATCACGAACTCAAACAGGAATACGCACTGGAAATACTGGTCGACGGCAATCAGATCGTCATCACCCCGATGGGAGGTCTGACCATTGCCGACTGGACCGATGGAGGAATACTATATTAATACACCTAACTTTTTATTAACTCATTTAAATTTATGTATTTATGAAGAAAATTTTTGGATTTTTGATGCTCACAACCCTTCTTGCGGGGTTTGCATCGTGTTCGAACGAGGAGCCTCAGGGAACAACCCCCAAGGGTGGTCAGGCCTTGAGCTTCGAGTTTGCTGCTCCACGGGATCCGTTCGTGACTCGTGCCATCGCAACCGACCTTGAGTGGAACGTCGCTACACTGGACGTTTACACATCGGATGGGTCAGGCGTTGTTACCAAGCTTACTGACGTCACCGATTACGCTATTCAGGAGCCGCTCAACCCTCAACTTCAACAGAAGTACACTCTGACTATGTCGGACACTTGGGTACAGAATAACAGCGGACAGGACGTCTTTTTCTACTTCGTGGCCAATGCTGCCACGGCTGGAATTGCCGCACCTGCGACGCTGAATCTCTCCAGCCACGCCGCTTTCTTGCAGTCGTTGACCAAGGAGCTCGGCACGGCCAACGGTATGCAGGTGATGTACAAGACCGACGGCGCGGCCACCAATATGTTGATGACCGATATGAATAAGGTCACCGTTGGTGTCGAAAGCACCATCGAGGGCGTTCTGACTCGTCGTGTAGCTCGTTTCGACGTTGAAAACATCGAAGCGGCCACAGACGCCGACGATGCGTTCCAGGTTACCAAGATCCTTATCGCCGATGCTGCCAACCGTGGTTATGTCTTCAGCGACGCCGATCCGACCAACATTGCCACCGACGTGAAGCACTGGAACCACGCTCAGATCAACGGTCTGGACAACGCCACGGCCTACACCTTGAAATCCGCCTCCGACCTCACAGTTGCCCCGGTTGGTGAGGGTACTCTGGCTCCGCAGGTGTTCTACCTCTATCCCACTGAGATCGGCCCCAACGCCGGCGACACCCAGATCCTTGTCTACGGTAAGTCCGGCGATGACGGTAACGAGGTAGTACTGCCCATCACTTCTTCGGCTCTGGTGGAGGCAAACCACCGCTACATTCTGCGTGTGAACGTCACCTCTCTGACAGTGGATCTGCTCAAGGCCGACTACGAAGAGGGTGTGATTGTTAAGGCACCCGCAGGCCCGCGATCGAATCTGGTTGCTCCCACCGTGGTTGCCGACGTAACTGGTATTGATGCCGGTACGTTGACCGGAAACTGGGATTTCGATGGAACGGATGCACAACTGGACATCACCGCAGCCGGTGGCAGTGTCGTAAAACTTACCATCACCTCGCGTTATGGAACCGCCTTTGCGCAAGCCGACGGTGACGACGCAGCCGGTGTTCACGTAGTGAAGGCCGCTCCGGTGTTCGACCGTACCACTTACGAAGTAACGGACGTCTACACGATCACAGTCGATGCTGCTGCAACCGACCTCAACGCAGCTATCACCCTCTTTGGCTGGGAAGACAAGGATGCGGGAAAGAAGCTCATTAAGATTGTTCGCCCGTTGTAAATAAATTTCAAAATCGTACTAAATTACAGAGAAAATATTATGAAGAAAATTTTTGGATTTTTGATGCTGGCAGCCCTTTGTGCGGGTATGGCATCTTGCCAGAACGACGAGACACCGGGCACCACGGGTGAAGACGTCAATGCCGCGTTGCAGTTCTCGTTCGCCTCACCCAAGGGAGCGTTCGTAACCCGTGCCGGTGAGATCGCCAAGGACAATGAGTGGAACATCGCCACGTTGGACGTATATGCCGTCAATGATACGGGTGCCGTTACGCTGCTGACAGCCGGAACCCCGAAGGTGGGAAATACTCCCGCCACAGGTCACTACCAGATCACTCCCGATCCTGCGACCGACACAGACGCCACCAATCGTGAGTTCGTCATCAAGTTCCACGACGAATGGGTGAAGGATCCCCTCCATTTGGGTAAGGAGTTCGATTTCTATTTTGTTGCCAATGACGCAACCTCGACCGAAGGCGATCACACCGATCTGGACGAGACCGCCATTGCTGACTTCAAGGAAGCTCTTACGGAACCTCTCGCCGTTGCCACTGGCAGTGAGGTCACTCGGATTGCTGCCGCTGGTGAAGATTTGTTGTTCTCTGCGGTTGTCGAAGACATCATCGTTGCAGGTAAGAAAGAGATCGCCGGCAAGTTGACACGTCGCGAAGCTCGTTTCGACATCGAAAACTCGTCCATCGGTAAGGACGACGAATTCGTGGTCACCAACATCCTGATCTCTAACGCTCACACTCAGGGGTACATCTTTGGTGCCGCTTCCGGCGCAGCTCTCTCTTCGATCCCCACGGCAGACTACGCCGAGATCAACACCGGTCTTACCAATCCCGTTTCGGGTGTTGGTGGCGACTATACCGACGTTAACAGCGACGGCAAGAGATGGGTCGCCCAGAGCGTATTCTATCTCTATCCCACCACCATCGGCAAGAACAACGAGGCAGCCGATGCAAAGGATGGTACCCAGATCCTGATCGAAGGTACCTTCAAGGGCCAGACCGAATATCTTCCTGTAGTCGTATCGGAAGACACCGACATCAATGCCAACACACGCTACATCATCTTCCTGGATCCCGACTTCGGAACCCGTGTGGTAGTCACCGACGACTGGGATTATGACGAAAACACGGACATCTGGGAAGCCGCTCCGGGTGAGAATGCCGCTCAGGCAACATTTGCCGGGTGGAACAAAGTCGGTGCGGGCTCGATTTGGGACGAAGCGACTCTCGACCTGAGTACCACAGCGGGCGCGGCCAACCCGGCAAAGCTCGACTTCACCGCTACATCGCCGATGGGAACAGAATACATCCTCAAGCACAGCGTAGGCGGCAACACTGTCGACGACACTGCAGTAGTGAAGATGACCCGCGCGCTCACAACGACCAGGGCATTTACCACGCAAGCTGTGGACACTTACGAAATTGTCATTCCCGTTGGAGACACCGCTATCGAAGCCACACTGACCATCCGCTCCAACAGCAATCCCGACCACGACAAGGTGATCAAACTGCATCGCGTCTTGCCCGCTCCCGGCACTGCGAAAAACGCCCAAGATCTGCTGCTTTACTTCGCCTCGGACGGCACTCTGAGTCTGAGTGCGTGGGACTACAACGAGGTCAAACAGAATACTTTAGCGTTCTTTAAGTTCGGTAGCGTTGTAGGGTTCGATTTGGAAAGCTCGGCCGATACTTGGGACAGCTCCGACGTGCGGTTCAACCCGACGACCACGCCCGAAAGCACGTGGAATGCATCCTCCACAACGGGAGGTTACAGTTTGATCCCGAACTTCGTCGACTGGTTGGCCGCGAACGGCGGCTACGTCGAGGGCATCCACCGGACGGATAACTTCATATCCTCGAGCACATACGCCACTGGCGCCAACGCCAAGCTCGGCTACGGCGACCCGTGTATGTTCGTTGGTTACAAGTCGAGCGACTTTTCTGCCGAGACTACCGTCGAGGAGTTCGATGCGATCATCGCTGCTGCTCGCTTTCGTCTGCCCACTGTCCACGAGAACATCCACTTCGTCGGCGCACAAAACCACCCAGACTACGCAGACGGATGGAAAATAGGAGATGAAAAAATCGTCATACATCAAAGCGCCACTCCCAACGGTACGACGACTCTCAACTATTTTCTGTCCAACACATCGGAAAAGGGCACCAACGGCGGCTTTTTTCCGGGCTCCACAACCTCCACTCTCAACCGGGAGAGATTCTTTCTACCCACTGGCAGTAACAGGGGGCCTGATGGTGCTCCCAGCACCAATCCTTCCATCGCACTCTATTGGAGTTCTTCGGTTTATAACGCCATTTATGGTATATATTTGGAATTTCATAGTCCCGGAATCAGTGTTACTGCTGTGAATGACACCAATAATAATCCTTGGGAATACGGCTTCGCTGTGCGTTGTGTCCCGAAAAAAGCCTAATGTCCGAATCTTCAGCAAAAAGCAGCGCCCTCCTCGGAGGGCGCTGGCGTGTAAAGAAGTCAGTCCGGGTTTAATCGTGGACACACCGCACAGGCATAGCGGCCAACTTTTCATAGTTTGTAGGGTTCAAGTACCAACCAGTGTTCTCGGAGACCTCCAAAGCTAATCCCATCGACCCCACAGTTGAGGCAGTCCAGAAGTATATTCCTTCGTTACCCCTCCCGCTGTCATTGAGAAGAGATCCGGTGTGATCGCGATAGCCAGCCGGATCCAGATCCGCGCTAGAGTCCGAACCGAAGACGAGTATTCCATCGTCGGCGTAGATCCAAAAATGTGGCTCACCCTCAAGGCTTTCCATACTCAACGTTGTGTCCATTATAGCATCATAATCAGCCCTGGTCGGCAATCTCCAGCCCGAAGGACACGGGTCGGCGGGGCCGTGAGATCCTTCGAGCCACTGGCCGTTCGCAGCAGCACCTCCGAGAGACGACCAAGTCACACTCTCCTCGCGACCGATCGGACGGTTTTTACCCCATTGGAAGTATGCTACATCATAGGGCGGGTTAATCGAGAAGACTCCATTATCGGACAGGCTGGTCATCGCCCAATAAACACCATTGATCAACACTTCTCCTTCAGGGTGCGGCACGAATGACGGCCCGAACACCGCCCTGAGAACGACGTTGCCGGCGGGCATAACGATGTTGAGCGGATTGGCGTTCTTTTGCTCTTCCGAGAGGCTGAAGCCCGCGGGGCCAGAGCCGACTTCCCAGTGGCTGAACACGTAGTCAGTGGCGGGATTGGCTTTGAGGCTCACGCCACTACCTGCGGCGGAGTTTCTGCTACCACTCGTAATGATGGTAGACGTCCCAAGGATTGTACCGTTGGAAGCAACCGTTGTGATAGAGACGTTTCCTCCGGTGCCTGTGACCGAACCTGAAGTAATAGTAACTTGTGCCGTCATAGAGTATGACGCAGTCGAGACGCAACGGACACCAGCAGCGGTGAGGCTCATAGCGTAGTCTGTAGGGTAAACACCGTTGGCAGAACTGTAGCCTGGTTTGTAACCAGCAAGATTAGTCTGAACAGACGACGACCATAAGTTTCCGACAAAGCCTATGCTGCTAGCGGGAATATCTCCATTCGAGTTACGGTAACCAGCAGCAGGAAGGAATGCTCCGGATGTGTTGAGGTCTGTAGTAGTAGAGCCAGGGAAGTAGGCGCCGACAATGCCCTTAGTTGCGTCGGCTGAAGCATCCCAGAAGTTTAGGCTTGACGTACCGTTAGGAGTAGCGCTCTGGGTCAGATAGAAGTTCGCTCCACCAGGTACCCATCCCGCGGCGCTGGCGTGGTTCTGCGCACCAGTAAAGAGAATATTCTCCTTGGCCGTCGCCAGACGCCACTTGGCATTATTGATGGCGGTTTGGATCTGGGCAGCGGTCATTGCTTTGAGCTGGGCGGCGGTGAAGCCGATCAGTTTACACGGATCACCGTAGCCGTTCTTGGCGTTAGCGCCGGTGGCGTAACTGGTTGTGTTTGAGATGTAGTTGTCCGTCCGGTGGGTGGCGTCGCTGTAAGTCGTGCCGGTGGATGTAAACCAGTTGCTCCAGTTCGGGATAGCACCGTAACCTGCCGATGAAGCTGCATTCCACGTGCTTTCCGCGGTGGCCGTCGGGTTGAACAGCACGTCGGTGCTGTCCCAAGTGTCGGACAAGTTTTCGATGTCGAACCCAACCAACGACCCAAACTGGAAGAACGCCATAGTGCTCTGTTTCACCTTATTATTATCCCACGCTCCGAGTTGCAGCCGGGTGTTCGCCCCGGTGCCCTCGAAGTAGACGAGGTAAGGCGCGGTCGGGGTGGTGACCTGCGGCTCGGTGTCGACGAACACCGCCTGGAGGTAGACCTCACCGGCAGGCATCACGAAGTTCAACGGGTTCTGCCTCAGCTGCTCCTCAGTGAATGTGAAGCCCGCGGGCAACTCGCCGTTGACCGACCAACCAAGGAACGCGTAGTTCGTAGCCGGAACAGCCTCGAAGCTCACGCCGGAGCCAGTAGCAGAGGTACGGATCGGGCTGCCGCCGGTGGACGAGCCGAGGGCGGTGCCGTTGGTGGTGACGGTCGTGAGCTTGTACGTCCCGCCGGTGGTCGGCAAAGTCAGTACAAAGTACTCCGCAGTCGACACGCAACGCACAGCGTAGCCGTTGGCGTAATTGTTGCTGCTCGCCGGGCTGACATTGCTCCCGCTGAAGCCCAAGCTGTGACCGTTAGATGTATTATAAACGGACGACGACCAGAAGTTCCCGTACGTGCCTACGCTGCTGGTCGCACCGGTAGTATTCCGGGAGCCAGCGGCAGGAAGGAAAGCTTCGGCTGTGTTGAGCGTCGAGGTGGTGGTGCCCGGGAAGTAGCCACCCTGAATACCCTTGGCCGTGGTTGTTGCGTCGTAGTAGTTCAGGCTTGTTGTTCCGTTAGGAGTAGCGCTCTGGCTCAAATAGAAGTAGGTTTTACCGGGTGCCCAAGTGGCGGCGCTGGTGTGGTTCTGCGCTCCGGCGAAGAGGATGTTCTCCTTCGTCGTCGCCATACGCCATTGGTCGTTACCAGCCACACCGGCCCTGACCTGATCGGCCGTGAGGCCAATCAAGCGACACGGGTCGCCATAGCCGAGCTTGGCATTGGCGCTGGTGGCGTATGAGGTGGTGTTCGAGATAAAGTTATCCGTACGGTGGGTACCCTCGACGTAGCCGCCGTTGGCGGTCAACCAACTACCGAAGTTCGGGATCGCGCCGTAACCCGCCGCGTCGCCCGTGTTCCAAGTGCTTTCGGGCGTGGTGGTCGGGTTGAACAGCACGCGGCTCGAATTCCAAGCGTCGTTATTATTCTGGAACCCAACCAACGACCCAAACTGGAAGAACGCCATAGTGCTTTGTTTCACCTTGTCGTTATCCCACGCCCCGAGCTGCAGGCGGGTGTTCGCGCCCGTGCCCTCGAAGTAGACCAAATAAGGCGCAACAGGGGTAGCGATCTTAGCCGTCGCGTCGACGAACACGGCGCGCAACTCGACAGCACCGGCGGGCATAGTGATGGTGAGCGATTGGGCCGTCGGGTCGAAAGTGAAGCCGTCGGGCAGGGTGCCAACAACCTCCCAACCGCCCCACAAGTAGCCAGCAGCGGGAGTGGCGCTGAAGTATATGCTCTGGCCAGCGCCCGCACCCGTGATGGGTTTGGTGCCCTCGGGATCGGACGTAACGGAGGCAGTACCGCCGGTGTTGTTCGTGGTGCCCGGAACGCTTGTGGCCATTGCGGCAACAGCATACGAGTCGTGGCGCACGCAACGGACGGCGTTTGCATACACCTTTTGGGCGTACCTCGCCACCGTGCCGTTGACGTAAGAACTATTGAAGTTCAGGTGGGATGCGTTTGTTCCTGAAAGAGTAGCATTCCAGTAGTTCCCGCTTACGCCTCGATACCTAATAGCACCATTCAAATCACGATATCCTGCATCGGTGAAAGTGAGGGTTTTACCATCTGTACTGGTGAATTCGAGAGTACCTATCCCCTCTACATCAGACCAGGGTTTCGAGACAGCAGCGTGAGTCGTGTTATAAAGATCATCGTACTCAGCTTTGGTCGGCACGCGCCAACCGATCGGGCACGGGTCGGCCGGGCCACGGGCACCTTCGATCCATTGATCATTGGCAGCGGCGGTGACATTCCAACCGCCACTGGTACCGGAAACGTATTCCAGAGCGACGTTACGACCCCACTGGAACAGGGCGCCGTAGTCGACGGCCGAGTCGGCGAACACGCCGGCAGCAGCGAGGTTCGAACCGGCCCAGACGGTACCGTTGATCTCGACCTCGGAGGGCAGGAACAGAGCCTCGACAGAGACGCCGCCAGCAGGCATAGTGAACGTGACGGGGTTGGCAGCCGCGTCGAGCGAGAACCCGTCGGGAGCGGAAACAATCCTCCAACCGGCGAACAGGAACGAGCCCGATTCGGGAGTGGCAAGCATCTTAACCTCGCTACCGGAAGTGGGTTCGGGGTTGTCGACCACGATCGAACCACCACCACCAGTGCCGTCGGACAGGACAGCCTCGGTCGTCAAATCCAAAGCCCCAGTGGAAGTGGCCTTCACGCAACGGATTGCCGCCGCAGCGACGTCGGACAAGGCACTTGACACAGCAACGTTTCTTTCAAAGTATAAAATGCTGGTCATTATGCCTTCATTAGGCGTAATGGATCGGTACCAACCAAATTGAGCGCTGGTAAGTGTACCAGAAGCACTGGTTCGATAACCGCTTGTCGGCAAAAACAACCGATCACCAGCATTATTCTCTACAAGAAGACCGTTCCTGTTTCCGCCGTTGTAATTTTGTACCCACCCTTTCAAATTGGTATTAAAATTAGCATCGAGCAAGGCAGTAATCTCATTCTTTGTGGGAGGACGCCAACCTGCCGGACAAGGATTGAATGCCGGGTCGACGGGCCACTCAGCTGCTGTCCAAATAGGACTCGAGATATAAAATGACGTTACAGGAGCGCCCGTAGCCGTGATTCCTGGATTTGACGCACTAATGTCCGCAGTGTTGCCGGCTCCAGGCCAGCCAATGTTAGCGTAAGCTGGATCGATGCCGCCGCCGAACTGGTACAGACGACCATAGTCAACCGCACTTGCTGCGAACTTGTGGGGAGTGTCGACATTCGCGCCGGCCCAGATAGTGCCGTTGACCTCGACCTCGGCGGGCAGGAAGTGGGCCTTGACAGAAACATCGGCAGCGGGCATTGTGAACGTAACGGGATTCTTCGAAGCATCGAGTCCGGCGATGGTCATAGGAGTACCGGAGCCACCGGCGAGAACCTCCCAACCAGCGAACAACATACCGACCGAAGGCGATGCCTGAAGGGTGACGTTAGTGCCGGTGAGGACCTCGCGGGAATTGGCCATAGCAGTACCACCATCCGCGGACGATACCTCTATATTAAATAGCTTAGGAGTGTCCTTCACGCAACGGAGGGACAGGGCGCGGGCCTTACCGATAGTACCGTTAGCGGAACCATTCGTAATTTCATTGTACACGCGCAGGTAGTATGCGCTGGTAGTCGAACTTTCCGCCGGAGTGGAAGTCCAATAGTGGACGAAAGAACCACGATAGTAGGCGCCACCGTTGTTATTGTCGCGACCGCCGGCATTAGGCAGGATGATAAGCTTGGAGGAGTCCTCATTGGGTGAAATCCGGAGACCGGTACCGAAGACGGTATTTCTGCCGGTTACCCACAGTTTCGAGACGTATTCAGTGTCGATCAGGTCGGCCATTTCCTGTCGGGTCGGTAGTCGCCAACCAACGGGGCACGGGTCGGTGTAGCCTTTGGTGCCATTGGGGCCGGCCCAGGTGGCGTCATCGGCCACGGGATCGGGGAGCCAACCGTCGGTGGAGCTGGAGACATAGTCCAGAGCGGTGTCGCGGCCCCATTGGAACAGGGCGCCGTACTCGACGGCGGAGGTGGCGAAGACACCTTTTTCGGCGAGGTTGGCGCCATACCACACGGTGCCGTTGACCTCGACCTCGGCAGGCACGAAGTTGGCCTCGAGGATCACGGCGCCGGTGGGCATCGTGAAGGTGAGGGGGTTGGCGGAGGCGTCCACGGTGAGGCCGACGGGCGAAACAACCCGCCAACCGGCGAACAACGAACCGACCGAAGCGGTGGCCTGGGCCTTCACCTCGGTGCCCGGCTGGGCCATATCGGTGTTGGCAAGGGCCGAGCCGCCAGCCTGAGAGTCGACCTTAACTGAGAAGCCCTCGGACGAAGCAGGGACGCAACGCACAGCATAACCCCAAGCGTAAGGGTTGTTGGTCGCCATAACATTGTTCTCGCTAAGGATCGTGGCGTGACCGTCACTATTATTAGCAACAGACGACGACCATATGCGCCCAAACGTGCCTACGTAGTAGGTAGTACCGTTAGCATCCCGGAATCCAGCGGCAGGAAGGAATGAGCCGGAGGTGTTGAGCGACGAAGTTGTCGAGCCGGGGAAGTAACCACCGTCGATACCCTTGGCAGAGGTGTCACCAGCAGCATCCCAGAAGTTCAGGGTCGTAGTGCCGTTACCGGGAGAACGTTGATTCAGAGAGAAGTTAGCTTCGCCGGGAGCCCAGCCGTCGAGGTAGTTGGCGTGGTTTTGCGCACCGGCGAAGAGGATGTTTTCGCGAGCGGTCGGCAGGCGCCATTGGCCGTTGTCGACAACTCCGGCGCGGATCTGATCCACGGTGAGACCGACCAGTTTACACGGATCGCCATAGCCTTGGGGAACGTATTCGGCGTTGTGGTAAGCCGCAGTTGAGACGAAGTTCTCGACGTCGCGGTGGGTAGCGGCATTGTAAGTCGTACCGGTGGCAGTCAACCAGTTACCGAAGTTCGGGATCTTCCCGTAACCATTCGCGTCGCCTGTGTTCCAAGCCGTGGCAGGGTCGATGTCAGTCGGGTTGAACAGCACGTCGGTGCTGTCCCAAGTGTCGGATGCGTTTTCGAGGTCGAACCCGACAACGCTACCGAAATGGAAGAACGCGAGGGTGCTCTGTTTTACCTTATTATTATCCCACGCGCCGATCTGCAGAGTGCGGTCTGCCCCCTCGCCCGAGAAGTAGATCAGGAACGGAGCCGAGGGAGAGTCGATCTTAGCAGTCGCGTCGACGAACGTTGCCACAAACTCGACGTCACCAGCAGGCATCTCAAGCACAAGGGGATTTGTGAGAGGATTGTCGATCGCAATAACGGACGAACCACCGGGCTGGGTACGGCGAACCTCCCAACCAGCAAACAGAGAACCAGAGTTGGGAGAAGCAAGAACCTTGACAACGTCGCCCTCCTTAGCCTTAGCAACGCCGGAGGAGGCCGCGGGGCTGGAGGTGAGGCTACCCAGAGACGGGTCGCTGGCAGTAAGGGTTACGGTATAAGGAGTGGGGTCGGTCGCCGACCACAACTGGCGAATCTCCAAAGGCATCTCGATCACGTCCGGGCCGGCGTTAATAGTCCAGTCCCAAACCTTATCCGCACCGCCGGGGCCGAAATTGGCGTACTTGGTCGTAATAGTCAAAGTGTATTCGCCCTGAGCGGTCTTTTTGAACTCATAGAGCAGGCCGAGAGCCTCACCGGTCAGGGTTCTACCAATGGGATCAGATGACACGATCGGCAAGAAATTAGCCGACCCTTCGGGTTTAAAAGATATCTCGGGGATGTTCGTACGGATGATAACCGTGTAAGTCTCCTCAGCAGCTGCCACGAGGACAACAGGGTTTTTGGACAGAGAAACAAACTTGTCGCCAACGAAGCGGATGTCCTCGATAGGAGTCTCGTTCCAGTCCACAATGTGGGCCGTCATATTACTCGTACCACCGTTGTAAGCCTCGACAACGTCGCCAAAGCCAGGCCCGGAAACAGATGATATCTCGAAGCGGTACAAGTGGTTACGCAAAACGTCCAACAACTCGAGGCCGTCGGCGAAGTCAACGCGGTAATAAGTCGTGGCAGCGCTACCGTCGTAACCACCACCAAGCACGAGAGCCATACGCTCCGTGTGGTTCAGGTCGCCGACAGTACCGTCGGGAGTCACGTGGGTGTCCGACTCGGGAACGTAGATCGAACGCTCGGTATACGAAGTACCGGCACCGGAAGTGATTGTACCGGAACCGGAGTATTTGAATGTGGTTTTGGACTGCTCGGCAGAGAACTTCGAACTCGTCGGAACAGTCGGCTCGCCGCGAGTGACGTCCGAAGCCGCCGGAACAAGAGAAAAAGCGTCGTTGGGACGCATCACGTAAACCTCACGAAGAGTGAACGGAACCGTCTTACCGGCCATATCCAAACCAGTCCAAGCGCCGTCCTCGAACTGACCGACCCCGATGTCGAGGCGGGCAACAGCCCTTTTCAGGGAGGCGATAGGCGAGTCGGCCAGAGTGTTGTTGACCAGAACAACGCCGGACTCACCCCACATAGGGATCGGGCCGCCGGAAGCGAACAATTTGTCCTCCAACGGTTTGACGAGCTGGGCAACGACAGCGGAGTAACTCTTGTTTTCGATGGCTTCAACATCGGTGCCGAGGATCTCCTCCACGAGGCCGCCGCCATTGGCGATCACGACAAGGTTGTGGTTACCACTCGGAAGCGTCACCGGCAACGAAGCACGAGGGCTGGTACCCGCCGCCCCGGCCGTGTTGGTTATGCCGCCGGAGTTGACCGTAACGATCTGCTCGAGCTGGTCGGCAGTGCTGAAAACCAGGATGGTAGCATTCTTGATCTCGCTTTCTTGCGCATCCGTAAGCGCGCGCGTATTAACAACGCCGAAGCCGCCGGGGATGAGTACCGTCACCTGAGTGTCGATCGTCGGAGCGGTTACGCCACCGCCACCACCGCCGTTGTCGCCACCGTTTTCCATTTCCATTGCACAAGATGCGAGCAAGGCCAATGCCCCGAAAAGGAGGAATTTCTGAAGTTTTTTCATATGTCTGTTTTTCTATATTTCATTCACTCACACCACGTTAGCACGTGGCGCGCGTTGGGTCGGGAGACTCCTCCGCCGAGAAGTACATATTAATCCCGCGCAAAAATACCACTTTTTTGACAAATAGTAAACGATTTTGCTATTTTTTTTATTGCTTTGTACTATGTCTTTGAGCGCGTTATTCAAAAATATCTGGCCATTTGTGAGGCCGTATCGCCTGCTGGTGGTTCTGACGCTCGCGTTGACGATGGTCGGATCGCTTGCCGCGCAGGTCAACGCCTGGGTGTTACGCTACGCCGTCGATCAGATAGCCGCACTACTGGATGCCCACAAAGGACTGGCCGAGGGGGTGAATATACTACTGACCATCACCGTGATACTAATCGGCAAGGAGCTGCTCAACACAGCCGTTCAGTATGGTCAAAAGCTCTATGGCGAGAAACTGCGGATCTACGTCTCGCGCGACCTTGCCCAGGCGGTCATCGAAAAAGTAATGACCTATCGGCTCGCTTTTTTCACCACGGGCGGAAACCAGTCCGGAAAACTCCAAACGAGGATCGACCGCGGGATCGAAAGTCTGAGCAAACTGGTGCAGAGTTTTTTCATAGACATACTACCGCTGTTCGCCTCGTCGGTCGTCGCCCTTGTGATGATGTTCCAGGCCAACGTGTGGGTCGGGCTGGTGGGACTGTGCATTATCCCCATCTACTTCTGGGTCAGTACGGTGCAAGCCAACAAGCTGAAAGGAACCCGCCGAAATATCAAAGATCTGAGGGAGGTGAAAAGTCAGGGAATACTGAGCATTTTCGACTCCATTACGGTCATCAAATCGTTCACCCGAGAGGAGCTCGAAGCGCGCCGACAACTGGGCCTGCAACTCGATCTGACCGAAGCACAAATGAAAACGCGGCGGATCAACTTTTTATTCGATGGGATGAAAAGTTTTATCGAACAAATCGGTGTGGTGCTGATAATTATCCTGACGGCCTACCTCGTGCTGACGGGACAGATGACCATCGGCGCGATAATGTTCCACATACTGCTCTTCAACAACGTAACCGCCCCCATACGTCAGTTGCACCGCATATACGACCAGATGAACGACGCGCTGATCTACTCTGAGAGCTTCTTCGACACGCTGAATGCCGACCACCAGATCGAACCCTCGGGAACCTACAAGCCGGAGCGGATAAAGGGGCATTTCTCACTGCGGGATGTCGACTTCACATATCCGGACAATCCGCTGCCTACGCTACAAGACATCACTATGGAGATCTGTCCGGGGAAGATAACGGCGCTGGTGGGGCTGTCGGGTGCGGGGAAGAGTACGCTGATAAACCTGTTGGACAAGTTCTATGTGCCGGACAAGGGCGAGATCCTGCTCGACGGGGTGTCGCTGGCGGAGTACGACACCGACACGCTGAGGGACAACATTGGGTTGGTACTGCAAAAGAACCACATCTTCAACGGCACCGTAATGGAGAACATCCGATACGGCAACCCCGATGCAACCCAGGAACAGGTAGAGGCCGCGGCGAGGAGCGCATATCTGCACGACCAGATAGAGGCGCTGTCGGAAGGCTACGACTCCCCGGCAACGAAGCTCAGCGGAGGTCAACAGCAGAAGATAGCCATAGCGAGAATGTTTCTGAAGAACCCACCGATAGTATTTCTGGATGAACCTACTGCTTCGCTCGATGCGATCTCGACAGAACAAATAAAAGCTTCGCTGGATGCAATAAAGCAGAACCGAACAGTGGTGATAATCTCCCACAGCATATCCCAAATCATCGACAGCGACACGATATGGGTGATGCAAAAAGGCCGCATTGTGGAGCACGGAACCCACGACGAGTTGCACCACATCCCGAACGGAACTTATCGCAGCATTTTCGACGCAATGGCACGCAGTTTGAACATAGACAAAATCACCAAATCACTTAACGATTAAAAAGAGAGCTATGTTCGAACAAATGTTGGGTCTGGTAAAGGACCAGGTGGCAAAATCCATCGGCGGGATCGAAGGTATTCCGGCCGAAAAGCAAAACGCGGTGGTCGAAACCACTGCAAGTTCACTGATGAGCGGACTGGGCAAGTTCGCAAACCCGGCCGCACTCGGATCGCTGTTAGGCGGCGGAGGGGGCGGGGCTTCCACGAGCGGGCTGTCCTCCGGCGTGGTGTCGGCGCTCACTTCCAAGGTTGGGTTGTCGCCTACCGTGGCACAGAAGATCGCCACTACGGTCATTCCGATGGTGATGTCGCTGCTTAAGAAGCACGTGGACGACCCGGCAAAACCCGGGTTCAACCTGCAATCCATTACCGGCGCGCTGGGAGGATTGTTCGGCAAAAAATGATACCTTTGCCCATTGAATGGGCGGGGTTAAGGTCATAGGCGCTTCGGCGGGGTCGGGAAAGACGTATAGGCTTGCGTATGAGTGGGTTCGCAGCGTCGTTGCCGACCCCTCGCTGTATCGGCGAATCCTGGCCGTGACCTTCACCAACAAGGCTACCGAGGAGATGCGGGGGCGCATTTTGGAACGGTTGCACGAACTTGCCGCGGGCCAGCCGAGTCCATATCTGGAGGCTCTGTTGCGCGACCTTCCCGCTTTTGACGAAGTGCGCCTGCGGGCTCGTGCTGCCGAGGTGCAACGACTTATCCTGCACGATTACAGCCGATTCGCCGTCCTGACCATCGACCGTTTCTTTCAACGCCTCATTCGCGGTTTCATTCGCGAGCTGGGGGTCGAGCTGAACTACAATCTGGAGCTCGAAACCGACTCGCTGTTGGAGATGGCGGCCGATGCCCTGATAGCCGACAGCGCCTCGGAACCGGAGCTACAACGACGCCTGTTTGCGCTTGCAGGTCAGCACGTTGCCGAGGGGAAGCGTTGGGACATACGCGAGCCGTTGGTGGAACTGGGAAAGGAGCTTTTTGGTGAGGGGTTCCGGCCCGCTTCCGAGGGCGCCACTTCGCTGATAGAGACTTTGGCCGAGCGGGCCCGGGTGTCGGAGAATCCGCGTCTGGCGGCGAGTGTAGGATTACTGCGTGAAAACCATCGCAACTTTATGCTGTTGAGCGATTTGCAGCAGCGAATCGAACGCCTGTGTCGTGAGGAGAGCATCGTGCCCATCGCCGAGACCAACCGTATGATCGCACGGCTGGTGGAGGGCAACGACGCGCCGTTCATCTTCGAGAAGGCAGGAAGCTACTTTACGCGGTTCTATATTGATGAGTTTCAGGACACTTCTGCCGCCCAATGGGAGAATTTCGTGCCGCTGCTACACAACGCCATCGCCTCCGAGGAGGGCGACCCGGTGATCCTCATCGGCGACATCAAGCAGGCCATATATCGTTGGCGCGGAGGCGATTGGCAGATATTGTCGCGGCGCGTTCGCGAGGAGTTCGGCGCCGACCGCGTGGAAGTGGAGTCGTTGGAGACGAATTACCGCAGCCTGCCGCGTGTGGTGGAGTTCAACAACAGGGCTGTGGGGCTCGTGGTCGAGGCGGAAAACAGAGAGCTCAACCAGATGGTAAACAAGGCGTTGGCCGAAGGAGCGATCGACGGACCGCTGGCCGAAGAGTTGACCGATCTGCTGGCCGAAGCCTATCGCGGGCACACGCAAAAACCGGCCACCCGGAGCACCGAAAATGCAGAAACCACCGCCGAAAAAGATGCGCCCGAAGGCTACGTCACGCTGACCCTTTACGGCAAGGACGACGATGGGCGCTACACCCCGCCGGTGATCGAAAAGGTGGAGGAATTGCAGTCGCGGGGGTTCGCGGCGGGTGATATTGCAGTGCTGGTTCGCGGGAACGCCCAAGGGGCCGAGGTGGCGCGGATGCTGCTGGCACACAAGCACGCAAACCCATCTTCGCCATACGTTTACGACGTCATAACGAGCGAGGCACTCACGGTCGGGGCTTCGGCCACAAGCCGCTTTCTGATCGCCTGTCTGACGCTCGCCACAACGCCCGACGACTCCATCCAGCGTGCTATTTATAACAGGTACCTGAGGCGCGATTTCGGAGCACCACTTGCTGCGGCGGCCGACCTGCTCGCCGAGCCGGAAGCCGATTTCTTCGCGCGGTTGCGGTCGCTCGGGCCCGAGGATGCCTTCGAGGAGATAGTGCTTAGGTTCGGGTTGGCCGATCGGGCCGACGAAATTGCTTATATTCAGGCGCTTCATCAACAAATCGTGACCTTTTCGGCGCGCCATATAGCCGACATTCCGCTCTTTCTGAAGTGGTGGAACGAGCGAGGCGCCTCCGCCTCGATCACGATGCAGGGCCGCGCCAATGCTATAACAATCACCACAATACACAAAGCCAAGGGGCTGGAGTACAAGGCAGTCGTGGTGCCTTACCTGAATTGGCGGATGGCGCCCGATACGCGAGGTCACAATCTTGTGGTGTGGGCAGAAGGGACGGCGGGCGAGGGGGCCGAGGAGTTGGCCGAACTGGGGCCCGTGCCGCTAAATTATAAAAAAGCGATGGCCGATTCGCACTTCGCCTCTGACTATTATCGCGAGCAGGTGCTGGCCCACATCGACGCATTGAATCTGTTCTACGTTGCCGTGACGAGGGCCGAGGCGGAACTTCACCTGATGTCGTCGCTGAACCCGTATATGGGCAAAAATGCGATTGGAAACGTGTTGTGCGGCGCTCTGGGGGTCAAGACAGGCAAGGGGGCTATGGAGGGTGAGGTGCTGGCCTACGGTAAGCCGGTGCACCCGGAGCCAACAGCCGACCCCGCGACAGCAACGCTCAAAACCTACACCACGACCCGTCCGGGTTCTAAGGTGAGGCTACGCATCGCCTCCTCGCAGGTCGATTTCGGAATCACGATGCACAGAGCGCTCGAAACGGCGGCAAATGAGGCGGAACTCGAACAAGCGCTGGAGAGGCTGCCCGATCAACCGCAGGTGCGAGAGTGGTTCGACGTGGCGGCGTGGGACGAGATCCACACCGAGGGAAACATATTGCGACCGGGTGCGGCGACGGGCAGGCGGCCGGACAGGGTAATGATACGAGGCGGTCGAGCGGTCGTGGTGGATTACAAGTTCGGCAGGGCACAACGGCGAGATTACGCAACTCAGGTTCGGGAATACGTGCGGCTACTTGGCGAGATGGGGTATACTCAGGTCGAGGGCTATATCTGGTACGTCACGCTCGACAAAATCGAGGCAGTGGTCTAAGCCCCCCCCCTCTGACCCGCGGTTTAGGCTGCCGCCATCAGTACGAGAACCTGTGCCGCGAGGATTCTCAGAAACATCGTGAACGGATAAACGGTCGAGTAGGCAACCGCCACCTGGTCGTTACCACCCAGCGAGTTGGCGTACGACAGGGCCATCGGGTTGGTTTGGGTGCCACAGACGAGGCCAGCCAGTTTGAAGAAGTTCATCTTGCCCCACACGCGCAACGGAATGGCCACAAGAAGAATAGGCAACACAGTGATCAGCGCCCCATATAACACCCACCAGTAACCCCCGCCTACGATCGAAGCGACGAACGTCTCCCCGGCGCCAAGCCCGACGCAAGCCAAGAACAGCGATATGCCGATTTCGCGAAGCATCAGGTTGGCACTTATTGTGGTGTAGGTCACCAGCTTGTAGTGCGGCCCGAAGCGTCCGATGAGAATCGCAACGATGAGCGGCCCCCCGGCCAGACCGAGTTTCAAAGGCTCCGGCATCCCCGGAACCAAAATGGGTATCGATCCGATAATCACCCCAAGGGTTATGCCGACGAAGATGGCGATAAGGTTTGGATGGTTGAGGTGTTTCATCGAGTTGCCCACGAACTCCGCTGCCGAAGCGATCGCCTCCTCGGTACCCACCACGGTCAGTTTGTCACCCACCTGCAACTCCAGCTCAGGCGAGGCGATTAGTTCGATTCCGGCGCGGGCGACGCGAGTGATATTCACCCCGTAGGTATTACGCAGGCGCAATGCCCCGAGGCTCTTACCGTTGATGGCAGAGTTGGTCACCAGAACCGCCTTCGAAACGAAGTGCGTGTCGAGCTTCACCCAGTCGCCCGCCCGCAGGTCGGTGGTGGGTGTGCCGAAGAATGTCATTATGGCTTCGCGGTCGGCCTCGTCGCAGATTATTAGCAGCTTGTCTCCCTGCTGAAGAACAGTGCCCGACGAGGCGATCTCGATCTCGCCCGAAGTGTGGCGCACGCGCGAGATGATGAATCGTCGGTTAAGGAACGACTTGGCCTCCTGCACCGTGTGGCCCGGAAGGTTGGCGTTGGTCAGTTGGATCGAGAGGCGTTCGGTGTGGTGTCCGTCGGTTGATTCGGCCACAAGGGCCTGAGTTTCCCCCTCCAGCCGGACTTTGAAAATCCCTTTAAAGAACAGTACACACAGGATGACCAGAGCGGCGCCGAGCGGGTAGGCAACGGCGTAACCGTTCGCGATCGACGTGTCGACCATCCCCTGGTGCATATCCCCATAAGCAGTCTGGGCAGCGCCGAGGCCGGGAGTATTGGTCACAGCGCCCGACATCACGCCCACCATAGTGGGAATCGGAGTATCGGTAATGGCGGCGATGGCGAGGGTCGTTCCGACGCCCAACACGATGATAACCACCGACCAACCCACCATACGCATACCCCCCTTTTTGAACGAAGCAAAGAACCCAGGCCCGACCTGAAGCCCCATTGCGAAGATGAACAGGATCAGCCCGAACTCCTTAATGAAGTGGAGCACCTCCGGGTCGAGCGTCATCCCGAAGTGCGACGCGGCGATACCCACGAACAGGATCCACGTGACCCCCAGTGAGATACCGGCGATTTTCACCTTACCCAGAGCTGTGCCAATGGCGACGACAAGGGCTATAACGAGGACGGAGTGCGCGATGCCTCCGCCGACAAAAAGTTCACTCAACCAATTCATACCTGCCTACGTTGATTAACAAGCGGCAAAGGTACGACTAATATCTCTCCTGGGCAACCCGCCAGTCGAGAATATTCCAGAACACCGCCACCGAGTCTGCCCGTACATTGCGGTGGTCGATGTAGTAAGCGTGCTCCCAAACGTCGATAACCATCAACGGATTCTTGCCATCCTTGACCGGAATCGCCGCGTTGGAGGTGTTTTCGATCGAGAGCCTGCCCGCTTTGTCGGCCACGAGCCACGTCCAACCCGACCCGAAGAGAGAAGTTGCCGATTTAGTAAACTGCTCTTTGAAAGTGTCGTACGACCCGAAGTCGCGATCTATCGCCTCGGCAAGTTTACCTTCCGGACGGCTTTGCGGGGTAGGGGAGAGCTGACTGAAATAGAGTGTGTGGTTCCACACTTGTGCGGCGTTGTTGAACAGCGCACCCGAAGCTACCTTCAGGATCTCCTTGAGGTCGGTCTGTTCGAATCCCGACCCTACCACCAGTTTGTTGAGGTTGTCTATGTACGCTTTGAGGTGTTTACCGTAGTGGTAATCAATCGTTTCAGCGCTGATGTGGGGCTCCAGTGCAGCGCGGTCGTAGGGCAGTTCCGGCATCGTGAACGGTGCCCGTTGTTTGCTGATGTTTTTCATCGTCATTTTCCTTTCATAATCATTTCGTGTGCAAAGATACGACGCAAATTCCACACCAAACAAAAAAAATCGTTAACTTTGTGTTTCGAAAAACGACTACTCAAGCGATGAAAATCTCATACAACTGGCTGCGCACCTACCTGGGTACCGATCTGACGGCGCCGCAAATGGCTGAAATTCTGACCAGTATCGGTCTCGAAGTTGACGGCGTTACCAAGATCGAGGCCGTCGAAGGAGGACTTGCGGGCGTTGTCGTGGGTCACGTGCTCACTTGCGGTGACCATCCCGACAGCGACCACCTGCATGTCACGACGGTCGATGTGGGTGCGGGCGGCGAACCGTTGCAGATCGTCTGCGGGGCACACAATGTCGCTGCCGGTCAGAAAGTTCTGGTCGCCACGGTCGGTACGGTGCTGCGACCAAAGGGTGCCGAGGAGAGTTTCAAAATCAAGAAAAGTCGCATCCGTGGCGTCGACTCGTGTGGGATGATCTGTGCCGAAGACGAACTCGGATTGGGAGACGACCACGACGGGATTATGGTGCTCGCGCCCAACGCCGTTCCCGGGACAGAGGCGTTGAAACAGCTTGACATACAAGAAGATTGGATGATCGAGATCGGTCTCACGCCCAACCGAATCGACGGCGGGTCTCATTGGGGTGTGGCGCGAGACCTGGCTGCTTACCTCCGGGCGCACGGTGAACCGGTCGAATTGCGACCGCCGTCTGTTGAGGGATTTTCGGTTGAAAATCAATTGCTTGTGATTCCGGTCGAGGTGGCTGCTCCCGAAGGTGCGCCGCGTTACGCCGGTGTGACTATTACGGGACTGACGGTCGGCCCGTCGCCCGAATGGATGCAAAATCATCTGCGCGCGGTTGGCCTCAATCCGCACAATAACCTGGTGGATATCACCAACTTCGTGCTCCACGAGCTGGGCCAGCCGTTGCACGCTTTCGACGCCGATCGCATTGGCGGCGGCCGTGTCGTTGTACGTACCTGCCCCGAGGGTACTGTGATGAAGACTCTGGATGGCGTGGAACGCAAACTTTCGCCTGAGGATCTGACGATTAGCGACGGTAATGGCACCCCGATGTGCATAGCCGGCGTGATGGGCGGCCTCGACACCGGGGTGAGCGACTCCACAACCCGCATCTTCCTCGAAAGTGCCTGCTTCAATCCAGTTTGGGTACGCAAAACCGCTAAGCGTCACGCGATTAACAGCGACTCATCGTTCCTTTTCGAGCGCGGCGTAGATCCCGACATCACGATCTTTGCGCTGAAACGCGCCGCTCTTTTATATAAGGAACTGGCTGGCGGGGTGGTTTCTTCTGAGGTTGTCGACATCTACCCCGAGCCCGTGGAACCTTTCCGGTTCGAGTTTTCTATTGGGCGCGCTAATACTTTGATTGGTAAAGAGTTACCTCGCGAAACTTATACTCAGATCCTTGCCGCTCTCGATGTCGCTGTTGAGAGTGAATCTGGCGATGTTTTGTCGGTTGCTGTGCCACCATATCGCGTTGACGTTCAGCGCGAAGTCGACCTTGTAGAGGAGATTCTCCGGATATATGGTTACAACAATGTCGAGGAGCCGCGCCGTGTTCGGACGTCGTTGGCGCATTCGCCGCAGGTTACGCGCGATGGGTTGCAGAACGCCGCATCGGATTTCCTGAGCGCGAACGGCTACACCGAAATTATGTCCAACTCGCTTACCAAAGTCTCTTATTACGAGTCACTTGCATCTTACCCGTTGGCCAACTGCGTTCGGATCCTGAACCCGTTAAGCGCTGACCTGAACGCGATGCGCCAGACGTTGTTGTTCAATGCTTTGGAGGCCGTGCAGCTCAATTCGAACCGTCGTAATGCCGACCTAAAGCTCTATGAGTTTGGTAATTGCTACTTTTTCGAGGCTTCCCGAGTCGAGGGACGCGGCGACGACTTGCTGGCGCCCTATAAAGAGGTATATCGCCTCGGAATTGCCGTAACCGGACTCGACTCGCAGCCTTCGTGGAATGACCGCGCCGAGAAGTCTAACTTCTTTACTCTAAGCGGTATAGTGCAGCGAATGTTGCGACGGTTCGGCTTCGACCTCTATAAAATGCAGACCGAGCCCTGCGAGAGCGATATGTTCGCCGATGCGGTGTCTTATCGCCTTAGTGGCAAGGAGTTACTGCAAATGGGGACTGTCGCTCCCGCGTTGCTTGCTGCGCTCGACGTCAAGGCGCCCGTGTGGTTCGCCGAGATGGATTTCGGCCATCTGGTTAAACAGGCAGCGCGAAATAAGTTGAGAGCCACCGAGTTGTCCAAATTTCCAAGCGTACGGCGCGACCTTGCATTGTTGGTCGACAAAGGCGTGACATTCAGAAAATTACGCGACATTGCGCTCGGCACTGAAAAGAAACTCCTTACCGGTGTCAGCCTGTTCGACGTCTACGAGGGCGATCGGTTGCCCGAGGGAAAAAAGTCGTACGCGCTGGGCTTCACGCTCGAAGATAAAACGCAGACACTCACCGATAAAGAGATCGACCGTGTGATGAATAACCTCGTTATGCAGTTCGAAAAAATGGCAGGCGCGACCGTTCGCACCTGACGCAAAACAACCCACAAACAGCCTCTGAAACACACTCGAAAAAACTATGGATAACAGATATTTTGGAACGCCCACAGCGGAGCTCGTGGAGCAGAAAGAACGTGAACGAAGTGCCTTTAACCCGGTTGATTACGTGGCTGAAACCATTGCCGCTCTGAAGGCCGGATTGGGCGATGACAAGGTTGTTTTGGGTCTCTCCGGCGGGGTCGACTCGTCGGTTTCGGCGGTGTTGTTACATCGTGCGATTGGCTCCAACCTCCACTGCATTTTTGTCGACACCGGCCTGATGCGCAAGGGCGAACACGCGGAGGTTCTAAGTTCGTATAGAGGTATGGGACTCAACGTTATAGGCATCAGCGCGGGTGAAAAATTCCTTGGTGACCTTCGCGGAGTTGACGACCCCGAACAGAAACGCAAAATTATCGGTCGCGACTTCATCGAGGTGTTCGATGCCGAAGCTCAAAAACTGCAAGGTATCAAATGGTTGGCCCAGGGGACGATCTACCCTGATATCGCCGAATCGTTCGCTCCCGACCGACCCGGCGTGGCTGTCAAGTCGCACCACAACGTTGGCGGCCTGCCCGAGAAGATGAACCTTAGCATTGTCGAGCCGCTTCGGATGTTGTTCAAGGACGAGGTTCGGCGCGTTGGTAAGGAATTGGGTATGAGTCCCGAAATGCTTGGCCGCCACCCGTTTCCCGGACCCGGACTCGGCATTCGTTGCCTTGGTGAGGTCACCGCGGAGCGCATTGCGATTCTGCAGGAGGCCGACAAAATATTCATCGACGCACTGCGCGCCGAAGGACTCTACGACAAGGTTTGGCAGGCGGGTGTGATGTTGTTGCCGGTTCGTAGCGTTGGGGTCGATAACGGCGCCCGTACTTACGAAAACGCTGTAGCTCTGCGGGTTGTGAATTCAGTTGACGCAATGACCGCGACTCCGGTTCAGTTGCCTTGGGAGTTTCTTGCGCGGGTTTCGACTGAAATCATCACTCGCGTCAAGGGTGTGAACCGCGTCACATATGATATCAGCGCGAAGCCGCCTGCAACCATCGAATGGGAATAACCCTCTCCTCGCTTACTCAAACATCTCTGCCACAAGGCTTAGTGTCTTGGCGCTTGTGAGCATCCAGATCTCTTTGTAGGTTGCGTTGCTTTGGGTTGGCCAATAGGGTTCGTCGTCGTTTTCGAAGGTCTGAATCCCCACCGGTACTGCTCCAACGACGTCACCCGCGTAGGCTCCATATAGCGGCGACCAGTCGTAACCCTCGCCATATATCGTGCTCATTGCGAATGGGTTGAACCCCACCACGTACTCCATCTGCCTCGTCGCTATGTCCCGCAGTCCCGCGTCACCGAGTACTTTCGACAGCACTATCGCCGCCCGCGCCTTGCTCAAGGTGATGGCGTGAAATCCCCGGAACTGATACGACACCGGAAAACGCCTCAAGTAGTGCGTCTTCGACAGCGCAATTCCATTTCGTACCTGCGCGTTGTACTCTTCCATTGTCGGTGCACCTTGCGAGCGGTCTCCTTCGTGGGAGAAGTTGCTGTAGTCGGTGTTGTTCACCTCATACACTGCGGCCGGCAGTACACCCCACGGCCCCATCACGCCCGCCGTTGCACGCAGATAATCCGCATAGGCCTCACACGAAGCTCTCCACCTTCCGGCATTCGCGTGCTTCGGTGCATCCTCCAACAGCATCCCCAAGGCCATCATCATATATTGCTCTTCGCTGCGGTGATAATACGTTCGCGTCCTTGCGTGCCTGGCATCCTCCCAGAAGAACCCTCTTAGCGGCATCGACCACCCGGCTGGTATCTCCATCTGTTGACACGCCATCATCCGGTCGGCATACCTAACCGCCCAGTCCAGATACTGCTCCTCGCCGGTCAAGCGATACAGCCTCATAGCCGTTACGGCCACCAGCGCACTGAAATCGACCTCCGTGAACTTCCTCGACAGCGGTTGACCCAACAGTTCGACCGCGAACCCGAAATCCTCTATGGCCGACTGGCGGCACCAGCGTGCAAACACCGGGTCGCTCTGTTCATAGAACGGTACCGCCATCGCACAGTAGTTTGCCGCCAGCAGGTTGTCGTCCGGGGCATTGTTCGCCCGCGTCTGCATATCGTCCTTATCGCCGCGAATGTTCTTTGTCCAAATGCTCACCACCAATCCTCCGTGCCTGTAGCCGTCTCCGAAACGCGTTCTCATCGTCCAGTTCAGCCCCCAGCGCGCCTCTTCCAACAGCCTCTCGTATAAATCCTTGTCTTTCCCCTTCACTGCTGCTGCCATCTCCAGCATCGCCACTCCTGCTTCGGCCGTGTTGCCAATTCCTTGGGTCAGGTCGGCTGCATCGTGCCATCCGCCCGCTACGGATATCGTTCGTCCGTCTGGATGCACACTGAACACATCCTGATGACACTCCTGATGTATTCCCGGTTGATCCCACCCGCACCGCTCGGCATAGAAGTAGTTGAGCGTCTTCCACGCGAGGCTCAGATAGGCTTGGTCTCCGATCGGAAACTCGCCCGAGGTTATTCCCGTGGCCTCAATCACGTAGTGCCCCGGAGTGTCCAACTTGCTGAAATCCAACACTACAAAACCATCCTTCGCTCTCTCTCCCTGGCCTTCGAAAGCGACCTCTCCCGTTGTCACATCGCGAATCGCAAAATCCGTCGAACCCACATTCTGCACCAGCGCCTGTTTTCTCGTTCCGATTTTGTAGCCGCTGTGACTGAACGCAATGCGCCCCTTCCTCAAGTCGAATCCTCGCGTGTTGTCCGCCTCTACGGTCTCGATGCGCATATCATCCACCCACACACTCATCCTCTCTGCCGCTCCTGCCGGCGAGCCCGACAGCATAATGTTCACCCCAAATCCCGTCACCCGGTCGCGCGGCAAGTCCGGAATCTCCCACACAACCCTCTGCCAGCGACCCGGATAGATCGTCTCGAAGTGTTGTCCGTCGAACCTTCCCGGTGCGGGCATCACCTGCTTGCCCTCGTTGTAGAGCGTGAATCCTCCGAAGACAGTGTACATTCCCGGTGCATCGACGTAGACCCACACCGAGAAACGGTTGTACGCCCCGAGGTTTTCTCCGTCCAGCGGTCGGATCATCTCTGCCAGCGCGTAGTTTCGGTTGGTCGGGTTCTTGATTCCCAGCGAGGTGGGAGTCTCCAGCCTCACGCTTCCGGTGCCCGAAATGCTCTTCTCGCGATCGATGCTCAATGCGCCTGGCCCCTTGACCCTGAGCGCTCCGAAATCCTCCACCAGAGGCAGTACACGACTTGCCGAGGTCTCTTTTGCGAACCACCTCGCCTGCGCCCCGTCTTCAAGTACCGGCTTCATCGTCACCCGTAGTCCGCGTGACTCTTCCAGTTGCCGCGCCAGCTTAGCATCGGGCTCAAGGCTCTGCCCCAAAACCGCTATTGGCAACAGCACCGCTGCCGCAACCATCAATCCGTGCTTCTTCAAGAAACGCCTGCCCGTCAATGCAATAATCACTACTCCCACTACCAACCACACCACTAAAACCTGCCAATCCATACCTTGTTTAAATTATTAAAAGTCCAACATTATAAACGCCCCACGCCACGCCCCACGCAATCAGAGTGCTGTATACCACCGACGCCACCACCCATCGTCCTCCTCCCGTTTCTTTTCGGATCGCCGCCAGGGTCGCCGGACAGGGGAAATACAACAACGCGAATATCATAAACGACAGCGCTGCAAGTGGCGTCCAGTCCGCCTCGCCCGTCTCAGGGTCGGGTTCCGATAGTCTTGCGGGCAAACTGGCCATCAAATCCTCCCCTCCCGCGTCCTCACTTCCCGCCGTGGAGTACAACACCCCCAGCGTGCTCACCGTGCTCTCCTTCGCTCCGATGCCCGCAACCAGCGCCACCGAACCCTTCCAAGGAATCCCCAGCGGGCTCATCACCGGCTCCACGAACTGCCCCACACGGCCCAGATACGAGTGCTCTCTCTGTTCGGCCGCCGTCATTCCCGGCTCAGGCCGCGGATAGTAGCTCAGCCCCCACACCAGTATCGACGCTGCGAGAATCACCCCTCCCATCTTTTTAAGGTACTCCCTCGAGTTGCGCCACATATCCATCAGCGTAGCCTTCGCGGTCGGCACCCTGTACGGCGGCAAGCTGGCGAAGTACGGATCCTCCTCGCCCCGGAACATCACTCGCCGCATCACCAGCGCCGTCAGTGCTGCCACGACGATTCCTATAACATATATCCCCACCAGCACGAGGCTCGCCCCGCGCGGGAAGAACGTCCCCACCAACAGTATGTATATGGGCAGCCGCGCGCTGCACGACATAAACGGCGCTACCATCACGGTGATGATCCTGCTGCTTCGATTCGAGATGTTTTGCGCGGCCATAATTCCCGGCACGTTACACCCGAACCCCATTATCATCGGAATGAACGACCTTCCTCCCAGCCCAATGGCCCTCATCGGGCGATCCATCACCAGCGCCGCCCGCGCCATATACCCCGACTCCTCCATCAGCGATATACACAGGAACAATATCACTATGTTGGGTAGGAATACTATCACGCTTCCCACTCCTCCGATAATCCCCTCCACCATCAGATCCCTCACCGGCCCGGGTGCCAGATGGCTTCCCACCCACGCCCCCAGCGCACCCACTCCCTGCTCGATCCAGCCCATCGGATATGCCCCCAACTCGAACGTGAGCAGGAACATCAGCCACATCGCCGCGAGGAAAATTACGTATCCCCACACCTTGTGAGTTGCTATGGCATCGAATTTGGAGGGTTTCATCTCGAGACAAAGGTACGCAAAAAAGTTTGGTATACTATTTGGACAATCCAAAAATTATAAGCATCTTTGTCCCTGACAAGAATGTTTTTAACTTCTAAAAAGTAGTAATTATGAAAAACTTGGTACCAAAGATCAATGCCGAGATCGAATCTTTGCAGGAGAATGTGAAATTGCAGCTCGAGAAGGGTAACAAAGCGGCCGGTACACGCGCTCGTAAATCTGCTCTTGAGTTGAGTAAATTGTTGAAGGAGTTCCGTAAGGTTTCCGTCGAGGCAGCTAAAAAGTAGAGTTTTTTACCGGACTTTTTTCCGTACAGCCGATCCCCGCCGGGTCGGCTTTTTTGGAAAATGGTTTCTATATTTGACACAAAATCTATTGAAAACTTATGAAGAAACTATTATTAGTTTTGGGTGCTGTGGTGCTTTTTGCGTCGTGCGT
>DBDI01000018.1:0-36304 GCA_002293505.1 Alistipes sp. UBA936
TTAAGAAACCCGACCGTAAATTGAAGCGTTTTTAGTATCATTAGATTAAAAACGACACTATGATTTACGGATATATTAGAGTGAGTACCGACAGGCAAACAGTGGAAAATCAACGCTTTGAAATCGTCGAATTCTGCAAGAAGCACAACATTGAAGTGGAACGATGGATTGACGAGACCATCTCCGGTACGAAAGAAATAGATAAGCGGAAGTTGGGCATCTTGTTGGACAATCTACAAAAAGGCGACATCCTCATTTGTTCTGAGTTATCAAGGCTGGGACGTAATCTTCTTATGATTATGTCTATATTAAATGTCTGTATGATAAAAGAGGTCGAGGTTTGGACAATTAAAGACAATTACCGATTGGGTAGCGATATCAGCTCCAAAGTTTTGGCATTTGCCTTCGGACTATCAGCCGAAATTGAACGCAATCTGATCTCCCAGCGCACGAAAGAAGCCTTAGCGCGTATGAAATCTGAGGGAATTCATATCGGCAGACCGTTTGGCGCAAAATCGCAAGTGGTTAAATTGTCAGGCAAAGAAAAACAAATCGAATCTCTACTGATGCAACAGGTGCCGAAGATCAAAATCGCCCAAATACTCGGCGTGCATCGCTCAACGTTAAGGCGATTTATGTTGAGCCTTCATCTCCTATCCACACCGCAAATCTAAGATACAGAGGAGGTAATAATTTCATCTACTGGCGAGAGGCTTAAAACAGCGAGGAAGTTTTGAGAGGGTGAACTTAACCTTAGCTTTGGTGAGCATTTGATAGTAGAAGAAATCTTGATTGTCTCTCTCGAAAAAGTCAGGTTTATCAATGATGTCTCGATATTGCACATCATAGCAGCCACTAAAATTATGCAATCCGATGTATCCGCGTCCTGACTGGAGGTTTGCATTTACTTTTTCCACATCCAGTCCTATACAAACTCCGGTATGGTCTTTCGCATAAAACGTCCACATAGGTAAAGAGTGATTGACTTTAGAGAGACAGCATATCCACGCTTCATTTCTATTTCTCTCGTAAGGGTTCGATTTCAAAAGGATGGTATCCTGAACACCCCACGGCTTCGCTTGTTCCTGCGAGATTTTCGAGAAGTCAATCAGCCCCGGATGACAGTCGAAAGGGTCGTTAAATTTCGTCGCGTTGGTAAACTGGAGATTACCATTATATAGCATTCCTGCCGCGCCTTGAGCGTCGAGGTATTTGAATAATAACGCTGGTCTTTGAGGTTCGGCATCAACTGTTGTTGATGGATTCTCAGATGCTAATGTCTCGTTCATTCCCTCAATTGTCAATATGTATCTCCCTGATCCTGCTGGTCAATTCCTGCAACCGGTCGGATAGTTCGTCGAAAGTTTTCGGGTCTGTCTCGTAGATAAAACTCTCCCGCAAATCATCATAATCTTTTCGCCATGCCGTCACGAGGTTGTCCGGCG
This sequence comes from Alistipes sp. UBA936, assembly GCA_002293505.1. Classification (GTDB taxonomy): domain Bacteria; phylum Bacteroidota; class Bacteroidia; order Bacteroidales; family Rikenellaceae; genus UBA940. The sequence continues at coordinate 1,446 of DBDI01000018.1, forward strand.
GACAGATCAGGATGGATGTCGGGCGGTGTGTGTCGTAATCGATGCTCGGAATGCTGTTGAATTTACGGCGGTGGGCGACAATGGTTTGATACAAGCCCGCGTTTGCCAACGCCGACCGAGCGAACCCTGTATCCATCATTTTCTCCAGATCGTACAGATGCCGCGACATTCGTGTCGTGCGAGGGTTATCTTTCTGATATTCTTCGTGTAGCAGAAATATCTTCTCAAGGAATGTGCGCTCCGGCAGAACGGTTTTGAATGAGCAGTTGATTTCGGTGTCTATTTCGGGATAGACGGAACTAATGAGGGAAGACATCTCCCTGGCCTCATAAGGTTCGTCAAGAGACATCGCACTGAACTCGATTTTCACGACCGGCAAAACATAGTCGATAATCGTGTCGAGAACGCTCTTGTACCTAACTTCAACAGTTACGGCCATCGCGCTGCTGTTCTCGGCAATGAACTCCACTTCAAAATCAGTTATTCCATGTTCACGCAATATCGCTCTCAACTCATCGACCAACGTTTCCTTGATGTAGTGAAACGCTTTTCGGCGTATTGCCGTCAACTGCTGGGGTGTATTGTCGGGCAAGTTGAAAAATGAACGACTCACAGCCAGGTCGATATCTTCCGAAAACCTACTTATCAAGCCCCACGCCTTGCTGAGCGATGTGCCGCCTTTGAACTGCAAGTAATCCGCCCACGAGGTCTTGGTCAGAGCGGAGAGAATAACGCTTACCCACCAATCCTTCTCGACTGCCTGCTCCACGATTCTCTTCGCCTCGGCAGTCTGCTGAAGCATAACCAATTTTTCGTCTTTGGTATAATGTTGCCAGATGCTCACTCCGTTACGGTTTTTATTATGGGTAGTAGCAGCTCCTTTATCCACACGGGCGACAGATACAGGTCGTGCATCATCGTTGCCCTCTCTTCGGCATCGCTTTCCGAGATGAGTTTAACGATACGATCCTTAACTTCGTCCGAGACGCGACTTTCGCCGAGTTCTTTCAGGGCAATGATTATAAGGGGTAGGAGCTTGCCTTTGTATTGGAAGTTCTTTTGAACCGCGCTTTTGAAAATGATGTTCCGGTTACCAACCTTGACTTGTCGTTTAGTGCCGTTGGTTATGTATATGGCGTTCATCGGAACCTGAGTTGAAAGGCCAAGAATATTTAACGCCGTATCGCCAGTTGGCATAATCTGCGCCTTATCTCGCTCGGCAATCTTTTGAGCGATCTGGTCGATGGTCGGTTGGAGTACCCCAAATCGAGTCTTCTTCGGGTTGACGTATATTCCGGTTGCCACGCGAAGAACCATTCCCTCTTTTTGCAGGCGAGATAGTGTTCGAGTCACGAGGCTATCGTTGTTCAAATCTTCAAAATCACTAATTGCAAATAGTCGACCTTCATCTGCACGACCGATCCTATCCTTAATGATTTGAGCTATATTGTCCTCTGTTTTCATTTCCTGTATCAGTTTGTCCGAAATCCGCAGGTAATTTCGGACAAAGATAGGCTATTTTATGAAACAATGCAAGGATATTGGCGTCCGAAATCCGCAGGTAATTTCGGACAAGAGCGTGACCAGAACGAGGCACTTTGACATTTCATCCGAAATAATTGATTCTTTCAGGTATTAATGCGGTCGCAATGTAGCCAAGATAAACTCAAACGGTTAGTATCGCTAACCACATGATAAAAAAAGGACTACGATTATTTGCGATGTTAAGATTCTATGTATCTTTGCCCTCAGCAGTCCCGGTCGTTCCTCTCCCAGATATTTAGATGCTGGTGATGAATCCGGGTTTTTGCTTTTATCACCTTTTCTATTTCGAAGGAGTCATTATTATTTTTGGCAAACGCATCCTGTCAACAGCAATGGATCGGGATAAAGAGAAGGGATTTATTCAATCCCTTACCCTTAGACACTAACTATTGCCGCCCTCCTAAATTTGGATACCGTCGCTGCTCTATCCGGCGATAGATGTCATCGACCGTCTGAATCTGCGGCTCCAAAAGCCGACCGTCGGGTCTAACTTCGAGGAACCTATCCCTAATTCGGTAAATTTCGGAATAGGGGATGTAAACCCGTCCGCCGAGCCGGATTTGGCAGATGTAGCTGGATGCCAACCACCTCTCGATTGTGCGGTAACAAACGCCGAGTTCGGCTGCCGCCTGCTTCTTTGAAAAAAGTCTCACATCCTGCCCTTGCAGGTGCTTGTCGCGGATAACTGAATGCATAATGATTGATTTTTAGTTATCCGGGCAAAGCTATGGGATTGTCGCATATTTCGCATAAATTTGCGACAAAGTTTGAGGCGAGACTCACTTGCAGGAACTTCGGTTGAAGGGGATTGAATAAGGGGTCGTAACCCGTTTGCAAATAGGCACGACAGGAAGCGACAAAACCGACCAAGTGTGTTGGAACCTACCTAAATAATGTTCGGGAGATAATCGGTGATTATCAGATGGTTAGTCAGAACAAGCCCCATCCCGTCCATACCGCCAAGGGGCCGGAAATTAGAGGCCACGGATTAAACAATTACAGATAAACCTCAGAAGTTAGCAGATTTCTGAGGTTTTTCTTTTGCCCTAAAACGCATCCGGAGGCACTTTGAAACATCTAAAAAGTGGCGCAGGAGGCGGAGCAAATTCTCGGTCCCCATTCTCCACCTTTTACTCCGCTTCGAAGTTTATTCCCGCTTTTCGGGCCTGAACGTGTTGCAGGCGGCGAGGGATTGTGTAGAGGTGACCGTCGCGGACGAACTTCGCACCGGTCTGCTTGAACCAAAACGAAACACCCTGCCGAACGCACTCTTCGCGCAGCGCCATCACCCAGTCGAAATCGCACGGCCTCGCCCCGTAGCCCGATTCGCCTCCGGCAAGCACCTGCTCGACCCACTTTCCGATGTTGTAGGGTCCAAAGTCGACAGGCCCCAGAAGCGGCTCGCAGATGATGCGTTTGTGCTTAATCGGAGCTGCCCGGTAAATCGGTAGGCGGTAATCGGCGCGGTCTTGATTCTCGACTGTGCAACAGATCGTTACGTGCTCCCAACCGTCACCCCAATCTTCCGGCACACACTCCGCAAGCCTGTCGATACGCTTGGTTATCATCAGGAACCGCAGATCGCTGCGTTCGCGGATCATATCCCACGCCTCGGCGCGCCACGGGTCGGCGTCTTCGAGAAAGAAATCGGAGGTGAAACAGATGTAGACCAGTGTTCCGGAAGGGATTTTGTACTCCCCGTCGCGCTTTTTGCGGGCAATCGGCGCATCGAAACTCGCGGTTTTCGTGACTGTGGCGCTGTCGATGCCCCTCTTCTCGTCACCTCGATAGACATAGCAGTGCGCACACCCGGCACTCAACTTGCGGCACCCGTGCCACAAGTTCCACATCACGGAGCGGGGTTCGAGATAGTTGAGGGTCATTGTTCTAATGTTTCCCCTTGACGCAGTTCATTAACATAGCAACCCAAATTGCTTGAAACCTTGTCAAAAATACTACGCAAATAAGGCGTGATAGTTTCCATATTAAGGTCGCTTTCTATCGGAAACTGATGGTATTGATTCAGAAAACGCTTAATATCCCCAATCTCTGAGGGAGGCAGAAGCAGGAATGGATTGCTTTCTCTATAATAAGTCATCGCAGATAGATGTATAAAGGCGCAACCCAGCTTATACACATAGTTCGCCCATCCATGTAATCGTTTTGCGAGGCGTACCAATGAGTTGTCTGTTATAGGTGCACCGGTATGGGATTAATCCATCTTTCTCCATCCAAGGTTTGGTTGATATAGTGCTCTCGGAGTTCCATATCGTTTATGGACAATAGGTACATAACCCTGACCATAGAGTCTAATTCTTGTCGTAATATGGACATAACTTGTCCGTATAAACGAGCAGGCATTAGCAATTGAACCGCTTGTGAGTGTTCGGCTGATCTCTGCGAAACGATGTCGCAAAACCGAGTAATATTATCAGAATTCATATTTTAGAATTTATCGATTAACTGTTTGACAAGCTAAGGCACGCTCTCGCGACTGATGCCAGCGCCTGTAAATAGACGATCTTCATAATCTCTACCTCAAAAAAATCTCGCCAAACCTAAAACTTAAGAACCGCCCTCTCTCCCTTTTTCATTGCCAGGCGCAGCAGGCCGTCAGACCAAGACCAAGACAACTGCGACGATGTGGCGCTCGTGACTGCGGCGGGTTCAGCATCGCATTTCAGAACGAAAAGTCCATCCCGCGTAGCCTCGACCGAAACATCCTTAACCCGCCGAACGCATCCGTCGCACCCAACGTCCTCGCCACACCCGCCACTCCACGCAAACCCCACCGTGAAGCCTCCGCGAGCCCTCAGACCGCTCACCCGGCCCTCACTCCACGAATCGGGGGCGGCCGCAAGAAGCCTCACGAAACCCTCGTGGCTTTGCATAAGCATTTCGCCGACCGCTGCCGAGCCGCCGAAATTACCGTCGATCTGCATCGGTGGATGGGCGCTGAAAAGGTTAGGGTAGGTGCCCCGACCCCGGCCGGCGGGACGCAGCAAGTCGCCGAAAAGCTTCCAAGCCCTGTCGCCATCGTGTAGTCGCGCCCAGAAGCCGATCTTCCACGCCATCGACCATCCGGTGGAGTCGTCGCCCCGCCTTTCGAGAGTCACCCGCGCAGCATCCATCAACTCCGGCGTACGGCCCCAGGTCATCTCTGCACCCGGATAGAGACCATACAGTTGCGAAACGTGTCGGTGACGCGGTTCAGCCTCATCCCAATCGAATGGCCACTCCATCACCTGCCCGTGGCGTCCGATCGAGGTGGGTTTCAGGCGCGGCAACTTCGACTCCAAGCCCGCCACCCACTCGACATCTACACCGAGCAGACGCGCCGCAGCGATGCAGTTCGAAAAGATCTCGCGCACGATCTGGTCGTCCATTGTCGAGCCGGGCGAAATGCTCACCCTGTCGCCGTTCTCCATTACGTAGGTATTCTCGGGCGAGGTCGTGGGCGCCGTCACGAGCCATCCGGTACGCGGATCCTCCACCAAGTTGTCCTCGAAAAACAGCGCCGCGCCCTTCATCACCGGATAGACCTCGCGCAGATAATCCTCGTCGGGAGCGAAGGCGTAGTACTCCCATAGATGTTGGCATAGCCACGCTCCGGCGGTGTTGGTCGCGCCCCACGAGGGATGTTCTCCGGGCGAGGTGAAGCCCCACACGTTGCCCAAAATGTGGGTCACCCAGCCGCGGCTGCCATAGTAGATGCGCGCCGTACGCTCGCCGGGCACCACCAACGACGCCGTGTAGTCGATGAGCGGTCTGTGCAACTCGGGCAGGCCCAGCGTTTCGGCTCCCCAGAGATTCATCTGGAGATTGATGTTGAGATGGTAATCGCCGTTCCACGGGGTTTTGATCTGTGGCGCCCACAGCCCCTGGAGATTCGGCGGAAGACCGCCCGGCCGCGTCGACGAGATGAGCAGATAGCGCCCGAACTGCATATAGAGATTCGCCAGGTCGGCATCCGTTCGATCAGTTGCGAAGGCGTCGAGGCGTCGGTCGGTCGGCAGGTTCGAGTTCGGGTTTCGGGGAAGTTCCAACGCCACCCGGCCGAACATCTCACCATAGCGCGCGACGTGCTCTTTGAGCAAAGTTTTGTAGTCGGGTAGATTTTCGAGCAGTACCGCTGTTTTTTCGGCAGGATTTCCGCCGTCGTAGTCCGCAAGAGGGGGGTATTCGGGCAAACCAGAGTAGTTTGTCTCCAACGCTACCAAAAGCAGAACCTCGTCGGCTCCCGAGACTACGATCCTGTCGCCCGCAGCCTTCAGTGTGCCGCCTGTGGGGATCACCTTCACCCGTCCGTGGTAGCGCATTCCCTTGTGACCAACGCCCGCGGCAAGTTCGCCGAAGAACGAGAGCTGATCGCCCGCTGCCGTTGCAGTGAATCTTTCGTCGCGCTCGAAACGGGTCGCGAAAGCTATCTTGCCGCGCTCAGACGCCGAGAGTCGCACCACCCCCACGTCGCGGGCGAACGAGACAAAGTATTCGCGCACGTACTTCACTCCGTCGAGCGTGAACGAGGTACACGAAACGGCACGCCCCAGATCGAGTTCGCGTCTGTATTCGGTCGCCTCACCACCGCCTGTTCCGGCCACTGCCTCGCCCTCCGTCCCGAAGTCGAGATACAAATTCCCGAAGTTCTGGAACGCCCCGTAGTCGGGCCCGGCGCTGCCTTCGCCCAGACAGGTGAATGTTCTGTACATCAGCTTTTGCGCCTCCTTGTTGCGCCCCTCGAAGAGCAGGCGACGTATCTCGGGCAGGTATTGCAGGGCCTCGGGGTCGTCGGCATCCCAGCGGTTGCCCGACCAGAGCGAGATTTCGTTCAGCACGATGCGTTCGCTCTCCACGCCGCCCCACGGCATCATTCCCACACGCCCGTTACCCAGCGGAACAGACTCTTCCCAGATCTGTGCCGGGCGGTCGAACCAGTATTCGGGAGTGCTACCACCCCCCGTAGACATAGCAGCTGTCGGCAGTGCCACTGTGGCCGCCAACACGATTAACAGTTTTTTCATTTCTCAGTCAGTGCTTTCAGGAACGCATCGCGATAGAGGTTGCCGAGGCCGATCTCGTACGGGCCGATGAAGACGTCGCTGGTGCTGAAACTCTCCACCCGGTCTTTGTTCACGATGTAGGAGCGGTTGGCGCGCAGGAACACACCCGCGGGCAGCAGTTCGTGGATCGCCTTGAGGGTCAGATGGGTAATCAGGCGTCGCGTGTCGGTCTGGATTATCACGTAGTCCTTCAGCCCCTCGATGAATAGTATCTCCTTGAAGGCGACTTTGAAGAATCGGCGGTCGGACTTGATGAAGATGAAGTCGTTCTCGACCCGGCTGCTCTCTCCGCTGTGCTCCTCGGCCAGTAGTAGTGCGTGGTAGCTCGCCGCCTTCTCGACCGCGCGGCGAAACCGCTCCGGCTCGATGGGTTTCAACAGATAGTCCACCGCGTCGACCTCGTAGCTCTCAACGGCGTACTGCGAAAAGGCCGTCGTAAAGATCACGAGCGTTGTCCGTGGGATGGTTGCGGCAAACTCGACCCCGCTCACTCCGGGCATCTGGATATCCAGAAACACCAGGTCGACCTCGTGATCGGCCATAAAACGTCCGGCGGCATCGGCGCTCTCGAAACTGCCCACGACCTCCAGCGATGGCACAGCTGCGGCCAGTTTTTCTATTCCGCGTCGAGCGATCGGCTCGTCGTCCACAATGATGCACCTCATAGTCGTATCTCCATTTCAACTCTGTATATTCCGCCTTCGTCCCTCAGCACGAGACTGTAATTCTCTCCGAACAGCAGATCCAGTCGCCGCCGGATGTTCACCAGCCCTATTCCTCCCGGGCCCGTACGGGGCGAGCGTGCCTTGGGGTTTTCGCACTCGAAATGCAGCCGGCCGTTCGCGACACGGAATGTGAGGGCAACGTAGGAGTCGTTGCCCGGATTGTGCTTCACGGCGTTCTCCACAAAGGGAATGAACAGCAGCGGCGGCACCTCCACACCGTCGCACCCCGAAGCACCGATCGAGTAGTCGAACCGGTCGCGGCGCAGTTTTTCGAGCGCAAGGTAGTCGTCCAAAAAGGCTATGTCGTCCTCCAAACGGATCGTCTTCCGGGAGCCTTTTTCGATCTGGTAGTGCAACAAGTCGTTCAGTTTGGTAAGTATGAACGACGACTTGTCCACATCCTCGCCAGCCATAATGTTTGCGTTGTTGAGCATATTGAACAGAAAGTGAGGGTTGATCTGATTTTGCAGATTCGCCAGCTCAACCTTCATCGTTGCGTTCTTCAGCCCCTCGATCCGCCGGATGTTCTCCTGCCGATGCCTCAACAACTGAACCGCAGTCAGACCCATAATGAACATATAGAACGCAATGAGCCCCGACACGGCTCCGGCTATCGAAGGAATCTCCCCGGCATTTCCCACGGCAGGGTTGTCCGAGGGCGGTTGGAACGCTCCGACGGTCAGGATCGAGCCCAGTACCAGTCCCAGTAGCGAGAAATAGTAGGCCATGGTTCGTCCCCGGAGCAACAACCGCGGAACCAACACGTACATATTTCCGTACACCGCGATGTTGACCTGCAGGAAGTACAACAGCCAGCCCACCAGCCGCTCGGTCAGAATCGCATCGGGTTCGTCCCACAGCATCGTGATCGTGATCAGCATCACCACCGCCTGTATTGCAACCTGCCGCATCATCTTTCGTACAGTTCGCGCCTCAGCCGTTCGCTCAATCGGAAGATCACCTCCGAGGCCTTTCCCGGGTCGGTTTTCACCTTTCGGGCCGCGTAGTCGAGCGTGCGGTACAGCACTCGGGTGTCGATCCGGTTTTTTATCTTCTCCACGCTGCTTTGCAGCCGGGCATTCTCCATCTCGTTTATCTTTTGCGTATCCTCGACCAGTTGCCTGAACAGTATCACTGCCGAGGTACTCATCAGACACACCGCGCACATCGTCAGAGTGGACATCCAGTCGAGCACCGTCACAGCATTGAACTTTCGCTCGATCCCTACCCGCGCCAGCAGCCACTCCTCAGCAACCCACCTCAGCAAGATGTACCCCGCCAGCACCACGAGCACCGTTCCAAGATACTTCCGATATCGGCCGTTCATCAGCAGTCGCGGCGCAAACACATAGAGGTTCAGGTAGCACAGACCGACGAGTACTGCCGCATTAGCCGCCACGAAGACCCGGAAGGCGTTCCCAAGAGCCTCGGCGTGCGTGCCCACTCCGAAGAGCGACTGCCCCAGGGAGATGAGGGCGAACGCCGCCACGACAAGTATGTGTTTCCACAGAGCCATACCTTGCGCAAAGATACGACTTAAAACTCGATCTTGTAGCTCACATTCACCATTCTGGTAGCAAACATTCTCGGCTCGATCACGCCGGTTCTCAGATTATACTTGTGACCCATATATCGTTCGGTGCCCGTGAGGTTGACAGTCTTGACCGCAAATTCGTGCGCCACGCGGCGGCGATTGACCTTGTAGCTGATCGACGCGTCGCCGAACACTTGGGGCGAGAACTGCCGGGCGTACATCCGCGCCTGGTCGTATTGCACCTCCTTGTCGGGGTGGGCGAGGGTAGCGGATTCGTCCACGGGGGTGTAACGTTGGCCGCCCATAACGCTCATCTTCACGTTCACGCCCAACACGTCGTTACCCAGCGTCCACTCTTTTCCGATGAGTACGTTCACGGCGAAGTTTCGGTTGTAGCGCGTGTCGTGCCACACGCCGTCGCCCCCACGGTACTTAGACTCGTAGACCGAGCCCGTCACCATCCAGTAGAGCCCCCGGTCCAGGTAGCGCTCCAGTGTCAGATCCACACCGTAGTTCCGCCCCAGCCCCCGACCGACCAGTATCTCCGTTATGTAGTACATCTCGCGGTTGAGTATCGAGTATGCTCCGTCCGCCGTCACCGGTACGTCGTACAGATACTGGTAGTAGGGCTCCACTCGCAAGCTGAGGTTTTCCGACGGACGCCAAGCCCAGGTCAACATAAGGTGGTGGCTCTTTGTGAAACCGAGGGAGCTGTTGGGCTTGCCGCCTGCGGAGTCTTCCACGAAATATACATCGGGCTTCTCCATTCTCCCGTACAATCCGTAGCCGACTGCAAAGGAGCTCTTGGGCGTTGCCTGCCACCTCAGCGCCGCTCTCGGCTCGATAGTCGCTTTCCGGCTCAGAGCGAGATATTGCGCACTCACTCCCGCTGTCAGTGTCAGGGTGCGGGCTATACTGATTTTCGAGCTCGTGTAGGCCGACAGCAGGTTTGTGCTCCCATCCGCGTCGATGTATCGTTGGAGCGGCGCACCGAACAACTCCGCGTAGTCGAAGGTCATATCGTAACGGATGTTGGTCAGCGTAATGCCCGTTTTGTTCGTGTGCCGCGGACCGAACTTGTGGTTCAGCGCCGTGGTGAGAATGAAGTTAGAAGTGTCGGAGGCCATATCCGACATCGGACTGCCGACCGAGTTCAGATCGTAGATCTCCTCGTCGATGCTGGTGTTCTGGATGGTCGCAGCGAGGGTGGTGTTGAGCGTGCTTTTTCCGTCGGCGAACAGATACCTGTGTGACAGGCCCGTAGCACCCGAGGTCAGCTTGGCCGCACTCACAAGGCCGTCGTCCAGATACTTCCACTCGGCCGGATCCTCCAGTATCGCCCCCACACTGTCTATCAACCCCACTCCCCACAGGGAGAACGTTCCGGCCCGCCGCGTAGGGAAGTTCAGCTTGAAGTTCAAATCCTGATAGCCCATAGACTCAGTCATATCGGCCAGCTTCTCTATGAGCGCGAGGGTGGAGTAGCGGTAATTTACAATGTAGGATGAGTTATGCTTGCGCGAGATGGGGCCTTCTGAGGCGAGGTCGATGCCCTGCACGCCCAGTTGGAACGTATGCTGGTAGTTGCGTGTGTTGCCATTTCGCAGCCTCATATCGAGCACCCCCGCCACTGCGTTGGTGTACTCGGCCGGGAACGCCCCTACGAAGAAGTCGGAATTGCCCACCACATTGCTACTCAGCGCCGACAGGAACCCGCCGCCCGCCTGCGTGATGTCGGCAAAGTGGTTCACGTTGGGCACCTCCACACCCTCGATGCGCCATTGCAGCAGGCTGGGAGAGTTGCCGTGGACCGAGATTGCGTTGTTGTTGGAGGCTTCGGCGGTCACTCCCGCAAACGAGGTCGCCAGACGTGCCGGGTCGTCCATCCCGCCTGCGTAGCGGCTCGCCTCTTCGGTGCTGAACACCCTCGCCCCCAACACCGCCATCGGATTGAGTGCCTCGGCCTTGTTGATCGTGGGTCGCACTACTATCTCGTCCATCTCCATCGGCTTCTCTGTGAGCTTCACTTCGAGATATGTTTCGCGGGCCGAGCCGACCAGCACCTCTTTCACCACAGCCGTTTCGTAGCCCAAAAAACTCGCCTGCACCGTGTGGCGACCCAACGACACTCCCTCCAGTATGAATGTTCCATCGACGGCAGTAGTCGTTCCGGTCGGCGAGTCGTCCAGTGTTATCGTCGCGTAGGGCAGTGGTTGTGCCGAAGCCGCGTCGGTCACCACACCACGAATGTTCTGCTTCAGTCCGAGCCCACCGTTTTGCGCGACCGCCACCAGCGGCAAGATCACTAACAGGGCGATCACAAATAATTTTCTCACGTTCATAGTCTTTCTTTTTGGTTTCGGCGACAAAAGTAATCCGCCCATCGACTCTCGCTCAGATTTATAGACCAACCGCGCGGAATATTAGACCAAATGCACTATCTTTGAAACCGTATGCAGAACGAACGTGTTATGACAGCTACCGTTTACCGGACCGTTTATGTGGCGTTGGTCGCCGCGGCGGTCGCCATTAATTTCGGATTTTTTCGTGGACGCGCCTACTGGCACATCCTCAACTACTACACCCTGTTGAGCAACATCGCGTGCCTTGTGTTCTTTGCGGCGATGCTGGTTCGGCGTCGACCGGCTCCGCGGGCCGAGGGTGCGATCGCGTACTGTATCGCCATCACGGGGATAATCTACGCCACGATGCTCGCTCCGGCGGACTTCGCCGAGGGGAACTTCTTCACGTTCCAGAATATCGTGCTGCACTACGTCGGGCCCGTGATGGTTATCGTAGACTGGTTGTTGTTCTGCCCCCGGCGGCGCATTCGCACTACCGACCCGCTGTTGTGGCTGCTGATTCCGCTGGGTTACTTCGGTTATATTCTCGTGCGCTCGACCTTTGCAGGCAACATCGGCACCACCGACAGTCCCTTCCCCTACGACTTCATCGACCCTGCGGTTCAGGGCGGCTGGGGCCCGATGCTCGGCGGCGTGGGGTTCATCGCCTTGGGGATGCTGGCCTTGGGTTACCTTATATTATTACTCGACCGAAAGCTATGATACTCCAAACCCCAAGATTGATCCTGCGCCCGTGGCGAGAGGAGGATGCGAAGAGTCTCTACGAATATGCCCGCGACCCCCGGGTGGGGCCCATCTGCGGATGGCCGGTGCACACGAGCGTGGAGAACAGCCGCCAGATAATTCGCGACGTGCTCGCGCTTCCGGAAATTTATGCGATCACAATCAAGCCGGACGACGCGGCGGTCGGAAGTATAGGGTTGGCGATCGGTGCGGCAAGCAACCTCGGGTTGCCGCCCGACGAAGCCGAGATAGGGTATTGGATAGGGGTTCCGTTCTGGGGCCGGGGCTACACGCCCGAAGCCACGCGCGAGGTGATGCGCCACGCCTTCGACGATCTGGGCATTACGACGCTTTGGTGCGGCTACTTCGACGGCAACGACCAGTCGCGCCGCGTCGGGGAGAAGTGCGGCTTCAGGCACCATCGCACCGAACAGAAGCACTGGCCACTGATCGGGCAAACCGTCACACAACACATCACCCGCCTCCCGAAAGAGGAGTGGGAATTCTGAGTTCCGTGCAGCAGACCCTCTATTTTTTGTTCTTGCCCCTCGGCCGGGCGGGGTGGTTCGCTGCCCACTCGCGCAGTTCGTCCACGTAGAAGTAGACCTTCTTGCCCTCCTTGTGAAACGGCACGCGACCTCCCGCGGTGAGCTGATAGACCGCGGCTGCCGAACGATTCAGGATTTCACTTGCCGCATCCACTCCGATACGTCTGCGCCCATCGCCCGATTCATCGCCAGTCGCTTCTCCCGCGGCGGGTTTCGACACATTGGCGCTCCAGGCCGGTTGGGTCATAAAGTATCTCACCACCGCATCCTCATAGAACACCGTCTTGCGTCCCTGTTCGCGTGAGGGCAACACTCCTTTCGCAGCCAGTTCGCTCACGGCTTTGGGCCTTAGTTTCAGAGCCCTGCACACCGCCTGCATATCCATCACGGGGCGGTCTGGCGTCAGGGTTCGTTGCAGATAGTCGATCTTGGCTTCGATTTGTGCCAGTCGGGCTGCGAGTTCTGGTTGGGCCGTTGTTTGTGTGCCGTCGTATTGTGCACCGTGTTGCGTCCCCTCTGCCGATAGCAGCCTCAGAATCTTCTCCACCGCTGCGGGAAGATTGTCGAACGTTAGTTTTTTTGCCATACGGTTGCAAAAATAGTAAAAAAATTTAATAAATCCGTGTTACGAAAATATTGCACCGGCATATTGCTGGAAACGAAAAATGCAGTATCTTCGCGCCGTTAAACTAACTCGAAACTGAATGACAATTTCTTCTAACTTTATTTTATTAACCCTTAATTTTTCTTAGCTTATGGACCAACTGTACAGGCAGACATCCGGGATAACCGGTTGGCTGAAAAATCGTTGCGGTTTGCTCGTGGCGATGTTGCTCATTAGTGCAACGTCGTTCGCTCAGCAGCCGGAAGGAGCTGCAACCGGAACCGTTTTGGACGAAAACGGCGCACCCGTGATCGGGGTAGTTGTAACTTCCGCTACAAATCAGACCGCTGTTACCGACGGTGAAGGTTATTTCCGCCTTAGCCCCGTCGCTGTCGGCGAAACTCTCCACTTCAGCACACTGGGTATGACCCCGCAGGACGTTGTTTTCCGCGGACAGCCCCTCGTAGTGACGATGGTTGTCGACGCAACCAGCATCGAAGACGTGATCGTGGTCGGTTACGGTACCGTTCGTAAGAGCGATATGACGGGTGCTGTTGCCGTTCTTGGCGACACCAAGTTGAAAACCGTTACCACTCCTCGCGTCGAAGATATGCTCAACGGTAAAGTTCCGGGGGTATTCGTAGGGTCGGGTACTTCGCAGCCTGGTAGTACCGGTGTTATCATCATCCGTGGTAAGACCTCCATCAACGCCAGCACCAACCCTCTGTGGGTTATCGATGGTGTTATTATGGGTACCGCGGCCGGTGACATTAACCCCGCCGATATCGAGTCGATGACCGTCCTGAAGGACGCCGCTTCGACCGCTATCTACGGCTCTCAGGGTTCAAACGGTGTTATCATCGTGACTACCAAGAAGGGTCGCGCAGGTAAAGCTACCGTTAGTCTCTCTGCAAAGGCTGGTATGAACTATATGAACGAGGGCAACCTCAAGATGATGAATGGGGCTCAGCTCTATGACCTGTTCAACGCTTTCCCTAACAGGGAGGCTATCGGCGGTTGGTTTACGCCCGATGTCAGAAACAGAAACTTCAGTTGGAAAGACGCGATCTCTCAAACCGGTGTCACTCAGGACTACAACATCTCTATTCGTGGTGGTACCGACAAACTCACGGCATACGCCTCCTTGGGTTATTATGATGAAACCGGTACTGTTAAGGGCTTCGATTATTCTCGTTACTCGGGTCGTTTAAACGTGGACTGGAAAGTCTTCGATTGGTTGACTGTAAAACCGTCCGTAAGCATCGCTCGTCGTGATCTCGACAACCAACAGCTGGATCCTTCTGTTATGTATAATTACCTGCCTTGGAACAGCGCATATAATGAAGATGGAACCCTCGTAGGCAGGGGTAATGAGGCTACTCCCGCTTGGGTTGGTTCTAACGGCTCGAGTAGTTTGTATAACCGTCAGTGGAATTATAGTTGGGACAGGTTCCACGAAGCTATCGCCAGCTTCGACTTCACTGTCAAAATCACCGACTGGCTGGCTTTCGAGTCTGTAAACAACTACCGTATGAATACGTTCAGAGGATTCGCGTATACAGACCCCCGCACGCTCGACAATACACAGGGTGGCAGTATTTATAATGCCACAAACGAAGCGAGCCGTTATTACTTCAACCACTTGTTGCGCTTCAACAAGACCTTCAACGAGGATCACCACGTGACGGCGATTGCTGCTTATGAGTGGAACTCCTATTATTACGATGCCTTCAATACCACCAAGTTGGGTATTCCTGTGGGAGCAGACAACCTTGCGCTTGCTGCTACTCCCAGTACAACATCCGGTAGTGTTTCGGACTGGGCGATGCAGTCGTACTTCCTTAACGCGACTTACGCCTACCAGAATCGCTTCTTCGCTCAGGCTTCTGTCCGTCGCGACGGTTCTTCGAGGTTCGGTGAAGACAATCGTTACGGTACTTTCTTCTCTGTTTCCGGTTCTTGGAACATTCACGAGGAGAATTTCTTCGAAAATGCCCGTAATACTGTCAACCAGTTGAAGCTTCGTGCCAGCTACGGTTCAACCGGTAACCTTCCCGGCGAACTTTATGGTAACTACGACACCTATTCGTTGAGCGCCTCTTATGCTTACAATGGTGAAAATGGCGCCTTAATGTCAGGATTGGCCGGCAACAAAGAAATGACCTGGGAAACAACCTACACGACGAACGTTGGTATCGACTTGTCGATGTGGAACTCTCGCTTGAATGTTACACTCGATGTCTATGACAAGGCTACTTCGGGTTTGTTGTGGAGCACTCCTCTTCCTTCTGTTTGGGGTGTAACGAGCGTATGGCGCAACGTGGGTAACGTAAATAATAAAGGTATCGAAATCTCTATCGACGGCGATGTAATCCGTAACGAAAACTGGCGTTGGAACATCGGTGCTAACTTCGGATCCAACAAGAACAAAGTCGTGGAGTTGTTCGGAGGTATGACCGAGAGGATCGCTAGCGGTGACTCTAACATTGCAGGATCTGCCGACAAGCTTTGGAAGGTCGGTTACGATATGGACACATGGTATCTTCCTGAGTGGGCTGGTGTCGATCCGACTGATGGTACTCCTCAGTGGTATACCAACGACGAAAACGGTCGTGAGATCACTAAAAGTATGAATAATGCGAAGCCGGTGATGCTGGGTAAATACACTCCCAAGTTCTATGGTGGTTTCAACACCACTCTTAATTGGAAGTTCCTCGACCTGAACGCAGTGTTCTCATACTCCTATGGTGGTAAGATCTTCAACTACGCACGTGTACAGAATGACTCTGATGGTGTTTATTTGGACACTAACCAGATGGCGTTGCAGAAGGGTTGGAGTCGTTGGGAAAAACCCGGAGACATCGCAACTCACCCCGAGCCTCGCCTCGGCGGTAACAACGGTTCAAACGGTACTTCTTCTCGTTTTCTTGAAAACGCCTCTTACCTGAAATTGAAGAACCTTACGCTCGGTGCTAACATTCCTCTCGAGAGTAAGGTGATTTCCGCCCTCAGGGTTTATGTATCGGGTGAAAACCTGTTCACTATCACTAAGTACTCCGGTACCGACCCTGAAATTCCCGTTGATGACCAAGGCACTGGCAACTATAAAATTTCCGGTACCGGTAGGGCCCTTTATCCCGGCGTTACACGAGTTATGTTCGGTGTTAATCTCACATTCTAAACCATAATAAAGATGAAAAAAATAACATATATTTTAGTAGCAGCCTGCCTTGTGTTGTCGTCCTGCGAGCTCGAAAGGACTCCCCACGGCGGCTACACGGGTGAGGAAATGGCGGTGAATCCGACCGCTTTCGAGAGTATGATAACCGGCCTGTACGGTCAGATGAAGGGTATGGCCGACGCAACTCACCGCGCTGGTGACTATCCCGGTGACAACTCTTCCAAGCATAGTAGCACCACAGACGCTATGGCTGATTATATGACCTATAATCACCGTAAAATATCCAACTGGAGAACAGAGACCATCTGGAATAACAGCTACAAAATCATTGCTCAATCGAGTGAAGCTATCGGTATGGTAGACGAAACTGATACCTCGAACGAGATTCTTCACCAGGTTGGGGAGGCTTACTATTTGAGAGGATTGAGTTACTTCTTCCTTGCTCGTATTTTTGGTATGCCTTACTATCAGAGTCCTGAAACCAACATGGCCGTTCCCATTATCAACGGTAAACCGGAAGACATTCTTGGTGACAACATTCAGTTGAAAGACAGGGATAGTGTCAAGGATGTCTATGAGCAGGTGATTTCCGACTTGAAGAAGGCAGATGAATTGATGGCTAAATCGGGTGTTAAGAAAACTAACATCTATGCCTCCAAGGAGGCTGCTTGGGCGTTGTTGTCTCGTGTATACCTCTATATGAGCGGTACGTACGCCAATCCCAACAATCAGTATTCTGACCTGGCTATCGAGTACGCCAATAAAGTGATCTCTTCCAACAGTTTCTCTATGCTTAGCAGGGATGATTTTAAGAAGTACAACACAACTCTTCCAACCAGCAACAAAGAAACAATCTTTGCTGTAAAGCGTAGTGATACGGACATACGTAACTCTCCGGGGCACTCTGACACTTACGGTGGTTTTTACTGTGAAGTAGGTGGTTCGGGTTGGAATGAGATGTATGCCAGTGCCAAGTATCTGGACAGGCTTCGTCACTCCGGTAACGATGCCAAGAATGTCTATGGTCCTAACGCTGCAGACGCACGTGGTAGCTTCATTCACCCGTTCTATGAAAATGTTTCTCCTGTAGACATAGCGAATGGTATCACGCCTGCTGTCGGAACCAATGGTCAGCCTTTGAAGGATAAATTTATGGTTATTACCGACTCCTACAACGATGCTGGTGTCCTTACCAACTTCATCTGGCAGAAATGGGATGTCAGTGGTACTCCGGGTGCTTTGATTGCCACAGACCAGAATGGCGTAGATCGTCCCTTGACCGAAGTCAACGGACGTTACAAGGTAACTTACTCGCCCGTTAACGGTCCCGGCGCAGTAGAATACATTGGGGACATCGACAAAGACATTATTCTTAACGGTGTTTCGCTTATGTTTTCTATCTTCAAGTGTTCTATGGAAGGTGGCGCAAATAACCTGCATACACACTCGCCGGTTATTTCGCGCCTGGCTGAAATGTACTTGAACCTTGCCGAGGCTTACGTCAAAAAAGGTAACTATTCTCAGGCTTTGGAAGCGATCAATGTTGTCCGTAACCGTGCGGTGATCGGTAACCCCATCACGCTCGAACAGATTACCAACAACGGTCCCGCTGTTGTGGACAACGAACGTACGCTCGAACTGGCTTGGGAAGCTCATCGTGGTTTCGATGCTTTCCGCGTAGGTTTCCCAATGAAGAGACGCTACCCGGGTTGGATGTACACCACCGCCAACGTTGCGCATAACCTGATTACTGTTGCTCCTGATAGCGATTTGGTAGTTCAGCTTATTGAGAACAATACTCTGAATGCGTACGCTCCTTACGGAGGTTTGACTCAGAATCCCGGTCCCACCATTCCGGCAGGTACCTATGAACCTTATACTACGTTTATTCCGTATTAATCTGCGGTAGTATCAAGTAAAAGCGAGCGGGCCCTCATCTGGGGGCCCGCTTCTTTGTGGATGGGTGGTGGGGGAGGGTAGAGAAAATCAGAGCCCGACCAGTTCACCGAAATCGACTTCCGGCGGCGTTCCCTTCCCGTTAGTCCTCTCCATCCTCGTCCCGAAGGCTGTGTTGTCGTCAAAGAAGCCGCAGTTTTGTAGCCAGAAGCCCTTCCCGTCTCCCCAGCCTGCATAATCGAGCCTGATTCCTTCTCGCGCCGTTGCATCGTTCGTGAAAACCGCTTCGGTTACTTCTCGCCACTGCCCATCCGCGGTGCAGACCCATTGATTGTCGAAGTTGGCTTGTTGTTGCTTCCAGCCCTCTTCCGGTAGGAAATTTTCCAGAAACGAGTGCGCATTCCGATAGCTTTTCGCTTCCGGGTGCGGTTGCTTCAGCGCCGCCACCAGTCGCCACTCCCCATCGTGTCCTCGAAAATATCCCGTAAAGGTGGTGCTGTTCGTTTTGGCATCGTATACCGCTTCCGTAAGAAAACCGTACCTCTTTCCCGCTTCCCACTCGTATGGTAAAAAGCTCTGTCCTCCCGAGCCTTCGTTGCCGAACTCCTGTACGGTAACCCCTTCTCCTTGACGCACTTTTCTCACCTGATACTCTGCCGGTATTTCGCTCGGCCGATCTGTTACGTATGTGCTCCACACCGAAAACAGTACTCTCCGCTCGCCATTTGCCGCGACCTGAATTCCCATATACCCGCCATCGAACCCGTTCGCCATCGCATAGATTCCCGGCGGATCCTGCCCTTCGGGTATGGTCAGTTCGTTGTAGAACCAGCGTATGTTTTCCGCGCCGCCGACGTCGTACTTGCAGTGTACCGACGGGCCTCGCCGCCCCCAGTAGGGCCAGTTCGCAGAGGCCGGTTCTGTCGGTACGAACGTCACTTTTCCTCCCGCCGCCTCGCCTCCGAGCCGTAGGGCCAGCCCCTCGCCAATGTTCCTTCCGCCGGTCGGCAAACCCACCAGATCTACCTTCACATAACCCGGTTTCTCGATCTCAACCTTGCCTCCCGCCTCTGCATCGAAAGTTCGCCCGCCAACTCTTGCCTCGACACCCGAGCCCGCCGAGCCCCCCTGAGCCGAGCCTCCCTCCAGTGCCACCGACAGCTCTCCCGCCACCGCAAGATGGAAATAGACGCTCACCACTCCCGGGGCCGTTCTGTACGCATTCCCATAGAGCGGTACCGTCTTCGCGACCGGTTGTTCTTTTTCCTGCGCGCTGCATTGCACTCCCACGGCCAGCGCTGCCGCCAGTGCCGTGATTAAAAATTTTCTCTTCATTTTGGTTTTTTAAGTTTGGTTTTCGCGTTTCCACAAAGATACTCTTTTTTGGCTACCTTTGTCCGCAAATCCAGATCCCTGTGAAATCGAAAACCTCCTCCACGATGAAACACCTCCTCCTGTTGCTCGGCATCGCGCTGTGCCTCTCCGTGTCGTGCGACCACAAAACCTCCGATCACCTCCTCGACGAGGGCGTCAGCCTTGAGCTCGCACAATTCCGCGCCGCCCACTACTCCGACCCTCACTACGACCTGTCGTTCGACCTGCCCGAGGATCCGACTCTTCCCGTCGAGGCGACCATCTCACTCGCTTTCAGCACCCCTCGGCCTGTTCCCGTGATTCTCGACTGGACCGGTGACGCCCCCAAAGAACTCACCATCAACGGCCAACCCGCCCCCTTCAATCTCATCAACCAGCACATCGTCATCCCAAAACGATTCGTCCTCCCCGGCACTAACCGCATATCGGCACAGTTCACCGCCGGCGACACCTCGCTCAACCGCCGCGACGAGTTTCTTTACACTCTTCTGGTTCCCGACCGCGCCCGCACGCTATTTCCCTGCTTCGACCAACCCGACCTCAAAGGCCGTTTCACGCTGACTCTCACTGTTCCCGACAACTGGCAAGCCATCGGTAACGGCAGCGTCGAAACCTCCTCCGGCAGCAGCCCCGAGAGCCCGGCCAACCCCGCAACGCCGCCCGCTAACCCCGCAACCCGCACCATCCGTTTCACCGAAACCGACCCCATTCCCACATACTTGTTTTCTTTTGTGGCCGGACGTTTCGAACGCATCACCCGTAGCCTCGACGGCCGCTCGGTTTCGCTCTTCCACCGCGAGACCGACCCCGCCAAGATCGCCCAGTGCGACACCATCCTCGATGAGGTTTTCCACTCGCTCCGTTGGATGGAACAGTACACCGGCGTCCCGTATCCATTTGAGAAATACGACCTAGTGATTCTCCCCGGGTTCCAGTACGGCGGTATGGAGCACACCGGCGCCACGCTCTATAACGACTCGCGTATGTTTGTCGAACCCAACGCCACGACCACCGAACTGCTCGGCCGCAGTAGCCTCATAGCTCACGAGACTGCCCATATGTGGTTCGGCGATTACGTGACGATGCGTTGGTTCGACGACGTTTGGAACAAGGAGGTTTTCGCCAACTGGTTTGCTGCGCGGATTGTCGAGCCGATGTATCCCGCAGTCAATCACCGCCTGAATTTCATCCTCAGTTACTTTCCGCCCGCCTACTCCGAGGACCGCACTGCCGGGGCTATGCCCATTCGTCAACACCTGCCAAACCTTCGGGATGCGGGCCTGATTTACAGCAACATAGTCTACAACAAGAGCCCCATCGTGATGGATATGCTGGTTCGCAGGGTGGGTGAGGAAGCGTTCCGGGATGCTGTCCGCGAGTACCTACACGCGTTTGCTTACGGTAACGCCACCTGGGACGACCTTGTCGGGATACTCGACCGCCGCTCCGACGATGATCTGCGCGCCTGGAGCGACACCTGGGTCAAACAGCGCGGTATGCCGACCATAACCCTTCGCCGCGACGGGGGCAAAGAGGGCACCGAGGAAGTCGAAGCCCTCCAGTCTGATCCGTGGGGTAGGGCGGATGTAGTCTGGCAGCAAGATGTCGCCAGCCTCGAGTTCGATGGCCACCTGATTCCTAATAGCGACGGGCGCGCTTACGGTTACTTCACGATGGATGGCTCGACGGTGGATTGGGCGCTTGCGAACCTCGGCTTGGTCGAGGATGAGGTCGTTCGCCTTGTGCTCACGATGAACCTCTACGAGGGTTTGTTGAATCGCGCCGTCGACCCTGCTCGCTTTCTCGACTGCATTACCTCGGCGCTCCGGCAAGAGCGCAACATCCATATTTACAACCGTATGCTCTCCTGCGCCGAGCAATGCGTCCACCTTTTTCTTCGAGATCTCGCAGTCGATATCCCGGCTTTGAACCCGACCTCAGTTCTCGCTCCAGCCCCTGCCATCGACGCAGCCAACACGTCCGCCGCAGCAAGAACGCCCTCCCGCACCGTGACTGCCGCCCTCGCGCTCGAGCGCTTCGAGATCGCGCTTCTCTCGTTGGCCGACTCGGCCCCGACTGCGTTCGGCGTTCCTGCTTTGCGCGCTTTTTGCCGCGTGGCCACAACCCCTCAAAACATCGCCACCCTCCACAATATCTGGGCCGACCCCACGCAGGCCGCCCGTTATTCTCTCAGCGAGCGCGACCTGACCGACATCTCCTTCGAACTCGCCATCCGCCTGCCCGAGGAAGCGCCCCGGATCATCGCCACCCAACTCGGGCGCATCTCCAATCCCGACCGCCGAGCCGAGTATGAGTTTGTTTCTCAGGCCGTTGCGCCGACCCAAAGCGATCGCGACGCGTTTTTCGAAAGCCTTCTTCTCGCCGAAAACCGCGCCGTGGAGCCGTGGACGATAGCGGCCCTGCGCTTGTTGAACCATCCCGCTCGCCAGCACGAGGCACTGAAATACATCCGCCCGGGGCTCGACGCGCTCGCCGAAATCCAGCGTACGGGCGACATTTTTCTACCCTCCAACTGGTGTTCGGCGCTCCTCGCAGGCCACACTTCTCCCGAGGCCCTTGCCGCCGTCGAAAAATTCCTCGTCGACAACCCCGACTACCCTGAATTGCTGGCCAGCAAGATCCTCATCCACGCCGACCACCTCTACCGCGCGGGCACGAACCCGTCGGCCCCGGCTTTATAGCCGTTTTATCATCTCGAATTGCTTGCCGGCCAAGGTGATACCTCTCGCCGTAAGGAATGCGGCAAGTGCCTCATCGCGACCGATTTCGGTGTTTATGCACTTGACGCCCGGCGCGCGATTCCGCTGCATCATCTCGCCCAGCAACGCTGTACCGATGCCCCGCCGCCTGTGTGTTTTCGCAACCGCGATCTGGGTTATGTCGCCCGTCGCAGGCTCGAAAATGCCGTAGCCCACAAGATCGCCACCCGAAGCATCGCCGGAAGACCCATCATAGGCGCCAAAGATCACAAAATCGTCCGCCGCCCTCTCCACTGCCTCGAAACTGTTCTGCCACGACGGTTCGAAGTCCCAAAACTCCGCCGCCAGCCTCTGCACATCGGCAACCCCCACACACTGCACCTGACACAAACTGTTGCCGACCCGCACATCCCCTGCCACGGCCCTGTAGTACCCAAACTCGCGACTCACCTCGAACCCCAGTCGCCTGTACACTCCCGCCGCCACCGTGTTGTGTTGTAGTACTTCCAGTAGATATTGCTTCACCCCCGCTGACCTCAACGCCGGTAGGGACTCCTCGAAAATCCGCGTTGCAAGTCCCTGCCCGCGGTACTCCGGTAGCGTTCCGGTCCCAGTGTCATACGCCGTCCGCACCCCGCTAAAAGTCCCGATCCCATTCAAAGTAAAACCCGCAATCCGCCCTCCGGAAGCCGAACCTGCACCAGAACAGCCGCCGCTTCCCCCGTCGAACGCCGCAAACGACAACCCCGCATCGAAACCCCTCCGCCTTAGCATCGCCCTCAGCTCATCCGGCGTGATCTGTACCTCATACTCCGCAAACGCCTCCCCGAACGCGCCCGCCAGCTCCTCGAAACTCGTTCCCGAAAGTGATTTGATCTCCATAGTACGACAAAGGTAGCCGAAATTTGCCTACCTTGCAAGCACGACTTCCGAAGAATTCTCCGTCACGATCGCACTCGAGACGCTTTCCGCCGCCGAAACGATATCATCGTAGCCCGGTTGCATCACTCTTGTGATGTTGAAAACGTAGTGATAGTTTCGCAGTATCTGGCCATACGGGTGCCCTGCCTCCTGGGAGTTGAAATCTATGCGATAGTACGTTATCGGACCTCCTTCAAACCTGCCTCCGACCACGATCACGGTCGACGCCATCCGTTCGTCGGGGGTTGTTGCCTGTCTGTTTTCGGTCACTGTGAAGATCGAGAACGAGCCCGATTCCGGATCGCGCGTATATGTTGCGGTGTAGTAACTTTGCTTCTGTGTTGCATCCGGCACGGTGGGGGCGACCACTTTCGATGGTTCGACCGGATCGTCGAACGTTTCGAGCCCGGGTAGTATCTGTAAGATTTTGTTGACCCGATACGTCGTCACGGTCGTCGGTACGAAGTCCGGGCTGCCCGGTTCGAGATTTAGCAGCAACTCCACCTTTGCCACACATCGTATCAGCGGTACCGTTACGACGGACACATTATCCTTGTCGATTCCTCCAAGTGTTACTTCGCCCGTCATCGTCATTGTCATCACCGGCGCGTTGTCTGTCAGTGTTGTGCGTAGTTCCTCTTCCGTGATTCCCAGATCGCCGAAATCATCCGCGTGTGCTTCGAAGTAGTCACTCACCGAGGCTGGTTTGTTTGCCACAAAGAGTAGTTTGACCTCTGTTTCGCTCGGCTCCATCGTTGCGACGAATACGTATGTTGCGGGTCCCGATGGTGCGAATGCCGTGATGGGCATTATATAGTCTCCGACGAATCCTCCCTTGCCGTCCGACTTCATCATTATGAGCGTCAGGTCGTTGACTATGCTTTCGACATACGTGTCTTCGGCCCTCGTATTTCGGCTCGCCAGGGAGTTGGTTTTTACCTCGAACTTCACTTCGACCTTTCCTTCCGGTGCTTCCGGCGTTGTGACTTTCCCTGCCTCGCTCTCTATATCGACCGTACACGCCACTGCGGCCAGCCAGACCGTCAGTGCGATTAGTGCTTTCTTTGCCCTCCCCATATACAAACAAGTTATTTCCTGCCTGTATTCTTCGCAATTCCCGTGCCGAAAACGTTATTCCGCCCACCAGCGCCGAACTGCTTTCGTTGCAAATATAGCGGTTTTTTCCTACATTTGCATTGTTCTGAATTGCTAATCGTTATGCTCGAACTTCCCGAAACCACCACCATCGCGCGACAGATTACCGATACTCTGTCCGGTCGCACCGTCACGGCTGTTTTCAACGCCACCCATCCTCACAAGTTCACCTGGTTCACGGGCGATCCGGCCTCCTACCCGGATCTTTTGACCGGCCACAAAATAGTTCGGGCGGAGGGTCGCGGAGCCTACGTCGACATACTGTTCGGCGACGATATCCACCTCGCCCTATCGGACGGAGTTATGCTTCGGCTCTATGCTCCCGGGGCTAAGATTCCGCCTAAGTACCAGTTGCTTTTGGCTTTCGACGACGAGAGTTTTCTGGTGTTCTCTGTTCAGATGTACGGTGGTATCCAGGCGTTCCGCGGGACGCTCGACAATCCCTACTACGTCTCCGCCTCGACCAAACCGTCGCCTCTTTCCGAGGCTTTCGACGAACCCTACTTCGACAGCCTGTTCACCGCGACCCTCGCCAGTAAGCCCACCTCCTCGGCCAAGGCGTTCCTTGCGACCGAACAGCGTATTCCCGGCCTTGGTAACGGCGTTCTGCAGGATATTTTGTTCCGTTCCCGCATCAATCCCAAGCGTAAGATCGCCACTTTGAGCTCCGCCGAGCGCCACACTCTTTTCGTAACCGTTCGCGACACCCTTCGCGAGATGACTGACCTCGGTGGACGCGACACCGACCGCGACCTGTTCGGTTCCCCCGGCGGTTACCGCACCATACTATCCAAGAATACGCTCGACGATCCTTGCCCCGTTTGCGGCGGGCCTGTCGTCAAGGAGCCTTACCTCGGCGGCGCTATCTACTACTGCCCTTCCTGCCAGCCGATTTGATCCTACGGTATGTGATCGACATCAGCAACGCAACGTATGGCAAGACCGCTGGACATCGACGGATATCCGACAAAACTCCAAGCAGCACCGTCGTGTTGTGCGGTGGATGTCCAATAATATTCATCGTCCACATTTGGATTCACAAGCAAGCCATACGGGGCTTCGTCTTCAAATAACACTATATCCCCTTCGCGCCGTGCCACCTTGGGAAAGAATAGCGATGCTCCCGTGACCTGATTGTAGAATATCCCGCCGACATTGGCAATATTGCGATTGCCTTTCGAAACGCCGTCGATCAATGTATTGTCCCACGTAACGGCTCTGCGGTCGAAGAAGCCGTCGGCGTAGTAACCGTGGACGTAATTGGTGTTTTTCACAAAAGCCAACCAATTCTCCGAAGTCGGAACGGCGAATAACGATTGCCTTATCTCCGATTGTAGCAGGGCCTCGGCAGTATACGTTAAACCGGTTTCTACATCTATCGACCCATCCGAGGGACGGCGATAGCCTTCGGGGCAAGTTTCGTGTTCCATCTTCAAATTTGACCAAACATCATTTTCGCTTTCGTAGGACCAACCTGGTGCCGAAAGGGAGAACGGATCCCACGCGTAACGGGGATTGTCAGCGCTTGCCCATTGCCAATATGCTCCCACCTGGCTTGGATAGTCGGTAAACATACCTGGGTTGGGACCCTGGCCGTTTACTCCGGCTTGTGCATTGAGCGTTTGTGCCGTCAGATTGTATGGTGATATGGGTACCGCAGCCATCCTTTGGCTGATCTCGCCACTGACAGGATCGTTTTTGTCGAACAGATAGTCGGCGCCATCGCCCTGACGTATCCAGATTCGCTGCAGTTTCGTGTAATTGTTGTATGCCAAAAGGATTATGCCGTAACGGACTGGTTTATCCGTGGTAACTCTGTGTGGCCCGTTCAGTCCGACGCGGAAATATATCTGCGGATCGACCTCATCGAGTGTTCCCGTAACATAACGTAAATCGCCCATAATTTGATGCCGGTTATCGAATCCCGGATCGTTTCCATTTTCCACATTTTCTTCGATGGGCGTGATGTCGGTACGCCAGCCGACATTCGGATCGGCGGTCATCTGAGTATCGAGCACAATCCAATCCCTTCCTTCGATGACGGCTGCAAGCCAGGCGCCGTCGGACTCTGTAATATCCTCGGCGTGCCCGATACGTATCAGACGTTCACCCGTTTGCGATGCTTTCCAAAAAGCGCCGACATAGGACATAAAACCTTGGGGTATTACAGTATCGACGATATTGTCCGTGGGCGGTAGCTGAACTATGCTGATCGTCTTTCGGAGCAGCCCCGCGGTAATTATCATAGAGCCTGTGCGCACCGTAGTTCCTGTATATGGGTCGCAGATGATTTTTGTCGCAATGGTTTGTCCGCCCTGTCCTTCCGATTCGGACATCGAGATCCAGTTGCCGTCGATCGACTCGACTTCCCATCCTTCAAAGTTGTCGGTGAATATTTTAAGTTCCTGCTCCGCTCCGTCATCATAGAACAGAAAATCAGACTTATTTACCGTCAGTTGGTTGTGTTTGTCGAACGTAATGTCGTTCATATCGGAACCGTCAATGGCTAAGAGTTCGACCTCGACGCCATCGGCCGGAGCATCGAAAGCCTCCTCGGGTGTTTCATATCCTTCACCCGAAACATTAGTGATACTCACAGAATACCGGAAATTTCGCCTGATATTGACCGGCTCGACATTGCCGCTATTGGGATTGGTCATCGTCAGGTCGATGCGGAACCAGCGTTCCTGTCCGATCGACGGGACATAGATCCCGACAAGAATACACGCACCGCTCTGAGGATTTGCTGACCCTGCCATCTCGGGCAGAAATATCTCATCAATGCTCGCGTAATTGAACGTCGTTCCGTCGGATCCCTTGATTTCTTTGCCTGGAAACACGAGCGCATCGTCTACACTCGAAACGCGACCGGACGCCGAAGGTATATTCAACTGTGCCGGTTCGAATACCGAAAGTGCGGTCCCTTGGGCCAATTCACGCGGGATCAGGTTGCCGGTCGTATTGAAATTCGGAACAAGTATCTCGTCCAGACGGTATATGGCATTGCGATCGGCATCGAGGGAGTAATCTGTCGCAAGTTCGATGTTGATCTTTGCGAGCATCCGCGTCATAAATATCGAGTTCATCTCCTGACTCCTGTCGGCGGGTATTACTACTCGTCCGGACATAGGAAATGGCTTGAAATCCTCGGAACCCGGGTCGGCGTTCCACGGGACAAAACCGCCCGAGCCGTCATCTTCGATCAGCCTGTCCGACAAGTTAGATTCGAAAAAGTCCATATCCTTGCCCTCGAAGTCGGGATCGAGGTCAGAGAGTGCATCGAGCATCCTGTCGGCATTTGCCAGAACCAACATATTGAACTCTCCATCGGGAATGATGGCGGTGAATGTCTTGCTGTTGGAATCGTTGGGGTCTGTGGTTATCGAAGTCGCTTCCACGGTGGTGTTGTAGCTCCCGTCCGTGTCGAACAGAAGGACGGTTATCTCGTCGATAATGTCTTCGTCCAGGCCGCCTTCGACAATCGCCCGAGTCTCGGGCAGCATTGCGCGCGGAATATTTATATGAAAAGTCATCATCCTCTCCTCGGGGGTAGGAGGGAGATACCGGTCTTGCTCCGTCTCTACGGCGCAAGACCCCAGCATTGCAACGAACAGGAGCGCCACCGAACCTGATACGCTATTTATACGGTGTGCCATCGTCATTCATTCTTATTCGTCCTCACCCTGCCTTATCGAGATGAGTTGTATTTTCGTGTGATCAGCATAGGAAAGCAACACGACGCCTTCGCGGAGAGAGGCTTCTGCGGTTGGCGTATAGCAGCTGTTGAGCCCTATCCGGAAATAGATGCCGGGACTGGCGGTGCTTACCGTCCCTCCGACAGATTTGAGGTTGCCCGTAACGATATGACTTTCGTCGAAGCCAGGATCGTCGACATCCACACCATCCGGCGCTGTGCTCGCCCGCGTGTCGAGGTGTATCCACTCTTCGCCCTCGACCACTATCGCAACCCAGTCGCCGTTATCGGCGCCTGAGGTGATGTCTACCAGACGTTCTCCCGTCTGATCAGCTTTCCAGACCGCAGCTATATCCGAGTCGTTGATTGCATCCTGGTCAACGTCATCCACGGGTGGGAATTGGATGATATGGATAGTTTTTGTCATATTTCCCGCTCGGACGACGAACGTCCCCGTGCGCGGTGTAGTGCCGGCGGTATATTCGGGTGTGGTAAAATTGTTATCTCCCGCGGTCGGTAATGTATAACCACTCCACAAAATCGCATCGGACTCTATCGTCCATCCCTCGGGATGGTCTGTCGTGATATCTACGGACTGCGTACCTCCATATGCGTTGAAGAAATATTCGGTTTTGTCAACCCTCAGCTCATATTGTTCGTCTGGGTCGCCTATAGTTTTATCTCCGAGCGGCGCATCTTCCCAAGCGAGTATTGACCCGATGATATCGAGAATATCGCCCTGGATGTCGATCTTCATATCGAGAAACATATTCCGCGCCAGGCGGTAGCCGTAACCATACAATGTAGGTGCAGAGATTTGTCCCGATTTGATCTTGTCGCCGAAATCGATCGAGGCTGTTAGGCCGTTGGCTGCAGTGTTGTGCAATAGCGAGAGGTATAACTCGGGCAGTATCAGGCGGTCGTAGGTGACAGTAACGTTGCCGTCGTCATCCGTTTCCGATATAAAACCTGGGGTGGTGCCGAGGATGGTGGAAGCAGCGAATGTCTCTCCCGGCACGATGCGGCTTTCGCTGTTGTCGTATCCGGATAACAGATACGCCCTGTCGGGAATACCCGATATAACTATGCCCCGCGGCTGAACCCACTTTTCGAATTGCTTCTCCGGAGTCGTAATCGTCAGTCTCAGGCGAATGGCAAGCCTCTCGACATCGACTTCCCACATATCTGTAATAGGATCCATACCCGGAACGATGACAGTATTCCCGCGTCTTATTTCGACATTTTCGAAGAGCCCGACCATCGGAATATCTTTGTCCGGATCGAAAGCCGATCGGGCAAACGACAGCGTGCCAATCTCCATCATATTGTCGAAGTCGGAATCGTCCGTCGATGCCAGTTGTTCCCTCAGCGCATCGTCGGAATTCTCGTTGGCGATAAATACGAAGTCGTATGTTCCGATTGGAATTTCGAGCTCGGCAGTCTTGCCATCCGTAGGAATTTGATCGAATGAATTGTTGAATTTCAAATCCCCGTCTGAGTCGTAGATAAGTACTCTGAGCGAACTGATATTATTGTCGACTGGATCACCGGTTGTCGCACGGGTAGCAGCTATATTGAATCTTATGACTGCCGAGTTATCCCCAGGATGGTTATGGCGAGCGACCTCCTTCACACAGGAGGGGAAAATGGAAGAGCATAACACCAACAGCATTAACCACGGCTCCGAAAACACACTCCCTTTTCTCTTTATTCTTGACATCATCGCCATCGTGATATCGCAATTTATATGCCAAAAGCGAAATGCCTCTGCCGTTTCGGATTTTGCTTCTTCCCAGATGTAAATCCGCCTCCGTTAAATGTGCCATAGCCCCTATATAACCTGCTCTCAATCGCCCAAAACCGCTCCACTCCAAAAAAACAAAAACGCCGTATTCTCGTAAATACAGCGCCTTTCATTTATTTTCGTCTCCAAAAGTGATCCAGCTGGAATCTTTTNNTTTGTGATTCGTCTGGAATCCCCGAACCCCAAGTGGGACTTGATATGAAATCTCCGCAGAATGCGGGTTTTGTTGCGTTCTGTACGGCTCTGGGGCGGGGTAGCCTCCCCCTCGTCCATCTGTCGCTACCTCTTTGTTTCGCGCTTTAAATTGCCGTAGGTTACGAATAGGTTACATAACTTTGTCGTACCCTGACGCAATGTCGCAATTGTTGGTTACGCGAAACTTCAAAGACCTTTTATTCAGGTTATTACGTTTTCCCAACTGCAACAACCTGCGACAAAGATAAGGGTAATTTTCCTATCTGCCAAATGTCACCCCTCTCCAACTTGGAGCCTGGCCTTATATAGCGTTTTTTAAATATCAGATGGCTACTTGATAGAATCAAGGCTGTTTTCTATTGTAGCTATCATTGCCATGAATGGACTCGCTTTATGTCCATTAAGGGCCACAGATGGATCTTTCCCTACCGTTTGAGCGACAACACCTTTGACTTCCGCCTCAATGTTATCGTTCCATCTTTTGCCTTGATTTTGAAAAACATTTTTCATCCTATCGGACCACTTGGAGTTATTTCTGAAATCGCCAACATTTATATCGACCCTAAATTGATCCAATATTTCTTTTTCATATATCTCTTTGTTTAACCAATCTTCAAATTCAGATTGCCGCATCCCACGACAATTAACAAGAGTAAGTTCTTTCGATTTGAGATACGAATCTTTCTCTGCCTTTTCATAAGCTGTTATGCCAGCATCATCATTGTCCAACAAAACATGAAAAGAACATAATGAATGGCTAAGCAAGGACAACTTGTAGGACAGATTAGATGCTCCTCCTAATTTGTCAATCACCATTATGTTGCTCTTTAAGGCTTTTGCAATTTTTGGACTGAAATGAGGTAATAGTGATTTTAAAGCGATAGCATCTTCTTCTCCCTCAACAACTAAAACAAAATTTGCATTCATCAAATTATCTGAAGCCTTAACCCCTATCAACTCTCGTAATTCAGAAATATCTTTTGCAGGGCGAGCCTGTCCACGGTCGATTATTATGTTATTCTTTATATTTATTCTGTTTACAAACAAAGGGTTATGTGTTGAAATAATTACCTGATTGTCTTTTGATAAATCATAGATAGTGTCTTTCAATCTATGGATGGCCCCTGGGTGCAAATGTGATTCAGGCTCCTCAATAGCGATTAGGGAAAATGCAGAGCCTGATTTGGATATATCTTTTAAGAGTCCTATCGCCGCCAAACTCTTAACCCCATCACCCTTGTATTCTAAACTGGTTTTACTCCCATCATCAATCGATATATCATACTGTTGTCTAATTCCAAATCTGCGTCGCTCCTCTTGAAGTTCAATAAAAACATCTTTAATGTTTGGCAAAAAATCTGATAGAACTTGTTTTATCGTTTTCGAGACTTCTTCAATAATTGGTTGCTGGAGCTCACTTATGGCCTTTAGTGCCGCAGTATATTTGGGATCATCTTCTATGATAGCCAATTTTTCCTGAAGCATTTGGTTCACAACACTTAACGACTCTTTATCGGTTCTAATGGCCGGAATATATGTGAACTTTATTCTTTTCCCAATAAAATCTGCTATTTCCTTCGATTTTTCATTAAGGGGTTTAGAGTCTTTACCCTTCTTCACTACCTTGATTGTTGGAATGCGATTATCTTTCCCAATTTTTATCTCTATTGGCAAATTGCCATTGAGGTTGCTTTTGATAGCACTCTTGAACTCGTTGAGTTCAGCTTCATTCAATTTGAATTCTAACCTAAAAATGGAGTCAGTATCTTTGCCCTCTTGGAGTGATATCGGGAAATCCCGCTCCCAATGATAATTATTGTCATTATTTCTATAAATGGAACTTCCATATCGCGTTACCTTCTTTGCATGATGATCAAGAATACTCATACTTATATTTAAGGCTTTCAGCATATTAGATTTCCCCTCATTGTTGCGACCAATTAAGATGCTAATATCCTTAAAAGGAATTTTATAAGCATTCGTGATGCTTCTGAAATTTTTTACTGTAAAACTTAATAGTTCCATATTTCTTATTGGGCTGATTTTATTACGAATCTATCTTGCCGCTTTGCGGCAACGGTTTGCAATAAGTTTTATTGACAACTATATCACGCAGGGATTTTTTGTTGTTGAAGTTGCGGGTGATGTTTTTGTACACGCTCGAGAAATCGTCGCTCCCATCCCCTCGGTCGTGGTAGAATAACTTTACGGAAGCACAATTCGGATGCTCAAAAATCTCGTTCAACAAGGTTCTGTCAGAATTCCCGCAAGAATGACCCATAACAAAAACCTGATATGCGCCCAATTGCAGAAACTCCAAAAGCCGTCTGTAATTATCAGTATTACCATATGCGACTGATTTGATGTTGTCCAAAAAATCATTGTCGTTGGTCTTCTCGATTTCCTTATAGCCGTCATCCAGCTCATCACCGTAACCAAAAACTATCGGGTTGTCAGGATTGTTCAGTTCCCCGTGAATATTCACGATCTCCAGTTCAGCCAGCGGGGCATATAATTTTTCGAATGTTGGGGTGTAATTAAAATTGAGCACCAACATACCTTCGGGATCAATTCCCGTCCTCTCTATACTCTGTTCTGCTTCACTATCCAACTCCTCTTCGCTCATATCGCATAATGGGCTACGCCTGTACGGTGTTCCGGTAAGCATAGCTTGGATTTCTTTCTGCTCACTCTGCTCATTTTCTTTCTTAACGAAGTCTTGAGTCAACTCCAACAGCTTCTTTTTGTATTTGGGAGCCGACTCTGCAAAGGCCGGTTGCTTGGAGAGGGCTACACTTTTACGCTTGATGCCGTTTTTGAGAAACAAAATTTCATTTATCAAATGGTTCGGCTTAATGCGGGACAACTCTGCCACACACACCTCAGACAGATATCTCTCGAGAAGACCTTTTACCTCGCAAAGCTCCTTATTCAGCCGCTGAACGTAATTGTTTCGATCAACTGTATTCAAATAGCTCTTTAGGCGATCATAGTATTCATTTTCTATATCGAGCCAAGTCGTTAGGGAAGACTTTTCGCAAATGTGTCTCCAAAAGTTATTGGAAAAGGTCACCATAACTTTGTCGGCATTGGAGTATGTGCTTTGGATAAATGGCTTAACCTCTTCATATGAAGTGCATTCTGTCAGCTTCTTAAAAGGCACTGATAATTCGCCTGTGGATTCGTCATGTAATTCTCCATTCAACGATACCCTAACAAATTTGTCTTCTTTTTTATGCGAATTCTTGGTACTTATTTCGGCGCGTAGTTCTTCGATAAACTTTCTCCAATACCAATTCAAAAAATCGATATATCGAGTTTTTAGTCCATGCGCAAGGTCGAAGCCGTTACCTATGAGTATAATCCGGTTCATAATTAATATACCTATTCATCTTTGCTTTCCACGAACAAGTGGGTTAGTTCCTCTTCCACTTCCTCAATGGTCGGCAACGCCGATTTCAGTTCGTCCGGTATCGCCGTGCTTAGCTGATAGTCGCTCACGCCTATCGGCTGAGCATAGCCGGACAAGGCATATTGGGCCATCACTTCGTCTTTGCCCTTGCAGAGTAAAAGACCGATAGTTTTGTTATCGTTCGCGCCCCGCATCTTGTCGTCCACGACGTTGATGTAAAAATTGAGCTGTCCTGCATACTCCGCTTTGAATGGAGTCGCCTTAAGTTCAACTACCACATAGGCGTGAAGTTTAATGTTGTATAGGATCAGGTCGGCGAAAAAATCACTGTCCCCAATTTGGAAATGCTTTTGCCTGGCCACGAAAGCGAAGCCGCTCCCCATCTCCAACAAGTATTTGGTAACGTGTCCCACCAACTGATCCTCAATGTCCCGTTCATCGGCACGCTCTTTTACTCCGGCCAGATCGAAAATGTAGGGGTCTTTCAACAGATAATTAGCTAAATCGCTTTGTGGTTGCGGAAGTGTGGCCGTGAAATTATTGATTTTTCGTTTCTCCACCTGTCGTTGAAACAAGCCTGTTTCAATCTGCATTTTTAGGATCGTACTGCTCCATCCATTTTCAACGGATTGTTTCATGTACCAATATCTGACACCCAACGGCTGTTTGCTGTCCATCAATACTATATGGCTTGCCCAGTTTGTTTTGGAAAGAGGCGAATTGACGAATGCATTTTCTATATTAGGCATCGGATTTCGGGTAATGGCAACTAAAGCCTGACTTACGTTCTCTAATTGCGCAAGAGGTTCTTGCGTAATTGTATTATGCTCAGTATTAGCGGGCTGAATTTGCGCAAGAGGCTCTTGCGCAAATTGGAGGTTATTCAAACCGCTAACGACAGAGGATATCTTTTCCAGCGTCGGCTCCGACAGTTCCTGATCTGCCCTTATCAGTTGTTCGACTGCCCCGACCGGATACAGTCTCGCAAACTGACACATATAAGTCAGGTTTCGCGGGGAATAGCCTTTCTTTTCGGGGTGCAGTTTTCGCAGGGCCTCCGAAGTCCGTTCGATAAATTTACTGCCCCAGCCTAAGCGTTGTTGGTTGTACAGGATAAAATGGCCTAACTTCCAATAGTGCAACAACATCTGAACATTAGCGGCAGAGATAAGTTTCACCTGCGCTTGTTCAATCTCCGCGCTGATTGCGTGGATGTATTTATCAAATTCTTTCCTGTCCGGCGTACCCATAATATCTAAAACGTATTGTTATGACAAAAGTAGCTAATTATTTTAATTCTCATTTGCGGATTAGTATTTTCGCGTTTTTACATTCAAACTTAAAAAATATGGGCAGTTTTGGATTTAGTTTCCGGGCATCGCACCGGAAGGGAGGACATCCGGGC
>DBDI01000018.1:36360-38901 GCA_002293505.1 Alistipes sp. UBA936
ATGCCTTACGGGAGGAGCAACCCCCGGCGCGGAGAGTTGTCGGAGTACGAGAACAGCATGGAGTGCGATGCCAAGCGCATGGAGGGTGTGATCCGTGAGTTGGAACGCACGGGCGACTACACGGTCGACGAAATTATGTCGCGCTACCGCAGCGTGATGACGGGCAACAGCGTGGGGGTCTATGCCGAGATGCTGGCACGGGGTTTGGAACGCAGCGGACACGAGCGCACGGCGAGTGCCTACCGCAGCGCGGCCAAGAGGCTCATTGGCTTCAACGGCGGGCGCGACCTGCAACTGGAACATATCACCGCCGGACTGGTGGGCGATTTCCAGCAGTCGCTCAAAGCCGAGGAGAAGAGCATGAACACCATCTCGTTCTATATGCGCACGTTGCGGGCGATCTACAACAAGGCGGTTGTCGACGGACGTATCCCCCGGCGCATGGACAGTCCCTTTGCCGGAGTTTACACCGGTGTGTCGCCGACACGCAAGCTGGCCCTCACGCCCGACGAGTTGGCGCGGCTCTCGGAGTTCGACCCTACGGTTGCGGCGACGGCAAAGGGGCCACAGCTTCCCGGCCATCTACACAAAGCGTTGACGCTGTTCCTGTTCTGCTACCACGCTCGCGGGATGTGCTTCGTCGATATGGCCAACCTGAAAAAGAGCGACCTGCGGGGCGATACGATCCGCTACCGCCGCCGCAAGACGGGACAGTTTATTGAGATAAAAGTCCTGCCCACGATGCGGCGCATAATCGACCACTTCGCGCCCCAAACAGCCGGGAGCGACTATCTGTTCCCCATTATCACCGACCAACATAAGAACGCCCGCCAGCAATACGAGAGCGGGCTGCGTATGCAAAACGAACAGCTGAAGAAGATTGCGACCCTCACGGGGATAGAGAAACGGCTCTCGACCCACTG
The DNA here is from genome assembly GCA_002293505.1 of Alistipes sp. UBA936. GTDB lineage: Bacteria > Bacteroidota > Bacteroidia > Bacteroidales > Rikenellaceae > UBA940. The sequence continues at coordinate 37,284 of DBDI01000018.1, forward strand.
CGCCCGCCATAGTTGGGCTACCGTGGCGCGGAACGAGGGGCTGCCGTTGGCGGTGATAAGCGAAGGTCTGGGCCACGCGAACCAGAAGACCACCGAGATTTACCTTGCCTCGTTGGGGCGGTCTGTTCTCGACCACGCGAGCCGGGTGGTTTCGGAGGCGATAAACAGGGAGCGAAAGCCCCGCAAGAATAGTGGCTATGGTGGTTACGGTGCGCTGCCGGCCTATCGGGACTACGCATTCAGGTACGGGATGCGATAGGGATTTCGAGGGTATATAGCCGGAGGCAGCCGCTATGGTCGCCCGAACTATTATTCCCTCCGTCCAAAAAATCGGAGTAAAAAACGCCCGAAACCGGCCAAAATAAAAAACGTGCCGAAAAAAGGCACGAACATATAAAAAATCGACTCACAAATCGCCCCGAAAATCAAAATCTTACGGGGGTAAGGGGGGATCTCCCCTGCAAAAAATCCCTCGCTTCATAAGTGAGGGACTTTCCGGGTGCAAAGTACGATACAAATTCTTACATAAAAAAGTTTTTTCGCCACTTTATTATCGTTCAGCAACTTATCGGCGCGTGACCGCCGTGTGTCGCCATTGTCGCCGCAGCCGGTCAGCGCGATATTGCGTTAAATCTTGTCCTGATCCTGTCTTCGCCGTGTTTCGCTTGGCTCTAAATCGCTGTTTCATAACATTCTGCCCGTGATTTCCCGTCGCCTCCGTCAATTATGAAGCGATGGATGACTACCGACCCTCGCCGGAGCAGCCGGCGACACGAGACAGAATGGATAATCACAACAAAATAGACCGTTCGGCAGAACAACCGACCACCAAACTTTACGAGGCCATCCGGGAAGGCGACCAGTATGCGTTCTCCCGATATTACGAAACATCGCTCGACAGGCTCGTAACCCTCGTCACCCGAATCACAAAGGACAGCGAAGAGGCACGCAACATCGCCCAGGACACCTTCATAAAACTTTGGGAACAGCGCGAACAGATCGACCCTGCGCAATCGTTGGACGGATTCGTTTCGACGGTGGCGTGGAATGCAGCCCTTAACTTTCTGAAACGAAAACAAGCCCACGCCAGATTTCACGATGAACAGATGTACACGCAGAGCGCGGAGGATATTTCGGGCGAGGAGGAACTGATCGCCACGGAGACCGGGCGGCGCATCGAGAATATCGTCCACAATATGCCACCCCAACGCCGACGGGTCTTCGAGATGAGCCGCGTGGAGCATCTCACCTATAACCAAATTGCCGACAGGATGCAGATATCTTACAATGCCGTGCTGTTCCACATGAAAGCGGCATTGAAAGATGTGAGAGTCGTATTAACTATTGTTCTTGCGGTTATTATGTTCCGCTGATCAGGCAGATTCCGATGGGGCGTCGAGTTCGCCATCGGAGCGGGAGTGGTGCGGCTCGACTATGACAGATACAGTTGCGCCACTTGCGATAAGGATGCCACCCCCGCGAAGAAAACCTACTTCGGCCCCACCAACGCCGCCATTAACCTCATATTCCTGATAAAATGATGAAAAAGATAATTTTTATATCGCTCGCCCTGCTGCTCGCCTGCGCAGGAGCCGGCGCACAAAACATAACCGTCCGG
>DBDI01000029.1:0-19893 GCA_002293505.1 Alistipes sp. UBA936
GGACTATGGCGCGGTTGTAGTAGACCAGCGGGTTGTCGGGGTCGAGGTCGGCCACGCGGTCGAGATCCTCCAGCGCCCCGGCAAAAGCACCAAGCCGCTCGCGGGCCAGAGCACGGTTGAAGTAAGCGCGGGCGTAGGTCGTGTCGCGTCCGACGGCGGTCTCGAAATCCCCCAACGCATCCTGGTAACTGCCCGCCTCCATCGCCAACGCCCCGCGACGAAGATATCCTTCAGGGTTTTCGCGGTTGGTACGGATGGCGGTGTCGTAGTCTGCACGGGCCCGGAGAGTATCTCCGAGGTTCAACCACGCCTCTCCCCGCAGAAGATATGCTTCAGCCACGCGGTTATTGTGAAAAATATACGTATCAAGATCGCGGATCGCGTCCTCGAACTGGCGGTTCATCAGGAATGTATACCCGCGGGAGTAGTACGGCCCCGGAAGGTCGGGCCGCAACTCGATCGCCTCGCGGAAGTCGGCCAGCGCGTCGTCGTAATTACCCAGCAGCATCCGGGTGATCGCCCGGTGGTGGTAGGCCATCGTGGAGACGGGATTATGATCTATCGCCAACGAAAAGTCCGCCTCGGCCCCCAGGTTGTCGTCCAGATTAGCCTTGGCGATGCCGCGAAAGAAGTACGCCTCCCAATCCTCGGGGTCGACGCGAAGCAGGGCGTTGTAGATCCGAATGGCCTCGCGGTACCTGTTTTCCAACAGGTGTTCGCGACCCATCCAAAAGAAATAGGCCTTGTTATACTGGCCGCTTGCCACCCCGATCAGACAAACCGCCGCCAACGCAACGAGGAGTTTCTTCATATCAAGAGGCGAAGATAATGCAAAAATATGTATATTTGCACCCGCACTGTTAAAGTTATGAATAGAATCGATGTAGTTTTGGGAATGCAGTGGGGCGACGAGGGGAAGGGAAAGGTGGTGGATGTGCTCACGCCGCGTTATGGGACAGTTGCGAGGTTTCAGGGAGGACCCAATGCCGGTCACACCCTGATCTTCGACGACCGTAAGTTCGTTCTGCACACCATCCCGTCGGGCATCTTCCGGGACGGAAGCGTGAACATCATCGGCAACGGAGTGGTGATCGACCCCGTGATACTGGCCGAGGAGATAGCCAAACTGGAGGCCGCGGGAGTCGACGTGCGGAGCAAGCTGTGGGTGGCAAAACGTGCCCACCTGATTCTGCCGACCCATCGCGCGCTGGATGCCGCGAGCGAAGCCGCAAAAGGAGCTGCAAAGATCGGCTCGACGCTGAAAGGCATCGGCCCGACATATATGGATAAGACAGGTCGCAACGGTCTGCGGGTGGGAGATATCCTCTCGCCACAATTCGCCGAAAGGTATGGCGCCCTGAAGCGCAAGCACGAGGGACTACTGGCCCAGTACAAGGATTTCGCGTACGACATTGCCGACTACGAACGCCAGTGGATGGAGAGCATCGAGGTGCTGCGCTCGCTGAAGATCATCGAGGGCGAGATCGAGGTGAACCGGTTGCTGGACAAGGGCGAGAAGATGTTGGCCGAAGGAGCACAGGGATCGATGCTGGATGTCGACTTCGGGACGTATCCTTTCGTGACCAGCTCCTCGACTATGTGCGCGGGAGTGTGTACCGGACTGGGTGTGGCTCCGAGGCGCATCGGCGAGGTGTACGGGATCTTCAAGGCCTACTGCACACGTGTGGGCAGCGGCCCGTTCCCGACGGAACTCTTCGATGAAGATGGCCAGAAGATGCGCGACGTGGGGATGGAGTACGGCTCGACGACCGGAAGGCCGAGAAGGTGCGGATGGCTCGATATGGTGGCGCTGAAGTACGCGGTGATGATGAACGGCACAACGAGCCTGATTATGATGAAGGGCGACGTGCTGAACGACTTCGAAACGATCAAGGTGTGTGTGGGATACGAAGTGGGCGGCGAGCGGGTCGACTACTTCCCGTTCGAAACAAACGAGCAAATCACGCCTATATATAAGGAGTTCCCGGGATGGCGGGCCGACATAAGCAAGGTGCGCCGGTGGGAGGATTTCCCGCAGGAGCTGAAAAACTATGTGGAATTTATAGAGCGCGAAACGGGAGTGCCCCTGGGGATTATCTCCGTCGGGCCCGATCGCGAAGAAACCGTTATAAGATGAAAAAACTGAAAATCGTTGTACTGGCCAAGCAGGTGCCCGACACCCGAAATGTGGGCAAGGATGCGATGACTCCGGAAGGAACAGTCAACCGCGCCGCACTACCGGCCATCTTCAACCCCGAAGACCTCAACGCACTCGAACAGGCGCTGAGACTCAAAGACCGCTTCCCGGGTACGACCGTGACGGTACTCTCGATGGGACCACACCGGGCCGCCGAAGTAATCCGCGACGCAATGCTACGCGGGGCAGACGGCGGAGTACTACTGACCGACCGCAAGTTCGCCGGAGCCGATACGCTGGCAACATCCTACGCCCTGTCGTGTGCGGCCAAGAAACTGGCGCCCGATGTGATCATCGCGGGTCGTCAGGCAATCGACGGCGACACGGCACAAGTAGGCTCGCAGGTGGCAGAAAAGTTGGGCTGGCCCCAGGTGACATACGCCGAAGAGATACTCGGACTGGACGGCGGAAAGATGACGATCAAGAGGAGGTTGGAAAACGGCATCGAAGTGGTGGAGGCTCCGCTACCTCTGGTGGTGACGGTGAACGGAAGCGCCGCCCCGTGCCGCCCGCAGAACGCAAGGCGAATACTGAAGTACAAGTACGCGATGATACCCACAGAAGTGGCCGCCGACCCCGAATCGCTCGCCGCCGAAATGACCGCGAAGCACGACTATCTGCAAATCGCAGAATGGGGTGCCGACGCAGTAGACCCCGATCCGACACAACTCGGCCTCGAAGGCTCGCCCACGAAGGTCAAGAAGATCGACAGCGTGGTGTTCGCCCTGAAAGAATCGAAGTGTCTGCGATGCACCGACGACGAAATCAATAGCCTTATTGTAGAACTTTTGGAAACCCACACACTTGGATAGAGGTATGAATAATCTGTTTGTTTACATAGAAACCGAGGGTGGAAAAGTAGCCGATGTCAGCCTGGAACTACTCACCAAAGGCCGCGAACTGGCCACCGAACTGGGCGTGAAACTCGAAGCCGTACTGATAGGCGACGGCGTTGCGGGTCTGGCTCCGGAACTGGCAAAGTATGGCGCCGACAAAGTGTGGCTGGCCGAAGGAGCAGAACTGGCACCCTATCGAACACTACCGCACGCAGCAATACTGTGTGGGTTGATCGAAGCCGAGAAACCACAAATCTGCCTGATGGGGGCAACTCCGGTGGGTCGCGACCTGGGCCCGAGAGTCTCGAGCGCGATGCACAGCGGGCTGACGGCCGACTGCACCAGCCTGGTGATCGGGCCGCACAAAGACCCAAAGACGGGAAAAGAGTATGAAAAACTACTCTACCAAATCCGCCCGGCCTTCGGAGGAAACATCATAGCAACGATCATCAACCCCGACTGCAGGCCGCAGATGGCGACGGTGAGAGAGGGCGTGATGAAGAAAGAGTATGCAGCAAAGCCCGGAGCGGGTGAGGTGGCAAAGGTCGACTGGAAGAAGATGACGCGGCCGGAAGATTTCGTCGTGAGAATCATCGAACGACACATCGAAGAGAGAAAGATAGACATCAAGGGAGCGGGAATCATAGTCGCCGGAGGATACGGAATGGGCAGCAAGGATAACTTCCAACTCTGTTTCGATCTGGCCGAAACGCTGGGTGGAGAAGTAGGTGCGTCGAGGGCAGCGGTCGACGCGGGATTCTGTGAGCACGCACGGCAGATAGGGCAGACGGGAGTAACGGTGAGGCCGAAACTCTACATCGCCTGCGGAATCTCGGGACAAATACAACACACCGCGGGAATGGAAGACTCGGCGATGATCATAGCAATCAACACCGACCCCGAAGCTCCGATCAACAACATAGCCGACTACACCATAATCGGAGATGTGAACGACGTGATCCCGCGAATGATAAAAGCTTACCACAAAAATTCTAAGTAATGGCAAACTTTTTTACAGACAATAAGGATATTCAGTTTCAGCTGGAACACCCGCTGATGCGCAAGATCGTGGAGCTGAAGGAGCGATGGTTCGCCGAAAAAGATAAGTACGACACTGCGCCAAGGAACTTCGAGGACGCAATGGACAGCTACCGAAGGGTGATGGAGATCACGGGCGAAGTGGCCGCCGAGGTCATAGCCCCGAACGCCGAAGATGTCGACACGGAAGGACCGCGAGTGGTGGACGACCACGTGGTGTATGCCACCGGAACGCGCCAAAACCTCGACGCAATCACAGCCGCGGGTCTGGGAGGGATAACACTGCCGAGACGATTCAACGGGCTGAACTTCCCGCTGGTGACCTTCGTGATGGCCAACGAAATGGTCGCGCGAGCCGATGCAGGATTCGAAAACCTGTGGGGCTTGCAGGACTGCGCCGAAACCCTGAACGAATTCGGAAGCGAAGAGCTAAAAGCAAAGTATCTGCCCCAAACCGCCGAAGGAGCAACCTGGGCAATGACCCTGACGGAACCCGATGCGGGAAGCGACCTGGGAGCGGTGATGCTGAAGGCGCACTGGGACGAGGCGCGCGGAACGTGGCTGCTGAACGGCGTGAAGAGGTTCATCACGAACGGCGACGGAGACATCTCGCTGGTGCTGGCGCGAACCGAGGATGGAACCAAAGACGCCCGAGGGTTGTCGATGCTGGTGTACGACCGACGCTCGATGTGCCACAAGGTGCGGAGAATCGAGAACAAACTGGGAATCAAGGGCTCGCCGACCTGTGAACTGGTCTTCACGAACGCCCCGGCAGAGCTGGTGGGTGACAGGAAGATGGGCTTGATCAAGTACGTGATGGCGCTGATGAACGCCGCCCGACTGGGAATCGGTGCGCAGAGTCTGGGACTGTGCGAAGCCGCCTACAGAGAGGGACTGAAGTATGCGCAGGAGAGAGCTCAGTTCGGAAAAGCGATCATCAACTTCCCGGCCGTGTATGAACTGCTGAACAACGCCAAAGCGAAGATCGCAGCAGGAAGGGCACTACTATATGAGACAACCAGGTTCGTGGAGATTTACAAGCAGTGGGAGCACATTTCGCACGAACGCGAGCTCACGGCCGAGGAACGCGCCGAGATGAAGTTCTACAACCGCCTGGCCGACGCATTCACCCCGCTACAAAAACTCTTCCTGAGCGAGTGGGCGAACAGCATCGCATACGATATGTTGCAAATCCACGGCGGAAGCGGCTATATGAAGGACTACCCGATCCAGAGAATCGTGCGCGACGCGAGGATCACCAACATCTACGAGGGAACGAGTCAACTGCAAGTCGTGGCAGCAATCAACCACGTGACCAAGGGAACATACCTGAGCCAGATCGAAGCATACGAAGCGATGGAGCTACCGGCTACGTTGAGCGGTGTGCGGGCGAGGCTGGCGGCAATGAAGACGCGCTTCGCGGAGATGGTCGCGCGGGTCGAAGGAATCGAAGCCGAACACAAAGGCGAAGGATTCAAGGATTTCCACGCAAGGAGGCTCGTCGAAACAGCAGGCTACATAATTATGACCTGGACGCTGGCAGCCGAAGCAGCCGTGAAGCCCGAAGACTACACCCAACAGCTGGAAACCTTCGTGAGGCTGGCCGAAGCAGCAGTCGCAGGAGCACACGCAGCCGCAATGGCCTCCGAGTGGGACGACATCGAACTGTATCGCACCGTGTTGAGTGGCGAGGCTCAGTGAGTTCTGAGGCCGCGCGATGAGTTCTGAACTAATCTTTTTCCTGGGGTTTCTGGGGTTGGTGGTGGCGATGCTGGCCGTCGATCTCGGAGTGGTGAACCGAAAGGCGCACGTGGTGACGATGCGCGAGGCGCTCATCTGGACAGGTGTGTGGATCGGAATGGCGCTGCTGTTCTATGTCTTTCTGCTGATGAGGGGCGAACTGCTACACGGGCCCGAAGCGTTCGGAGTGGCGAGTCTGAGCGACGTGGGGGCGGCGGAACTGACCGCGTACAGGAACCAAATCTCGCTCGAATATCTGACCGGCTATGTGATCGAAAAAGCGCTCTCGGTCGACAACATCTTCGTGATGATCGTCATCTTCCAGAGCTTCCGGGTCGACCCGCGACACTACCACCGAATACTCTTCTGGGGAATCCTCGGAGCAATAGTTATGCGATTCGCGTTCATCTTCGCGGGAGTGGCGCTGGTGGAGAGGTTCGAGTGGGTGCTGTGGATTTTCGGGGCGCTACTGCTCTACGCGGGGGGAAAGATGCTGTTAGGGCGCGAAGGAGCGGAGAGCGAACAGATCGACACAAGGCACCATCCGATAGTGAGGCTGGCCAGAAGGTTCTTCCCCATCACGCGAAACGACTACGACGGGCGGTTCACGGTGAAACTGCGAGGGCGCAGGTTCATCACGCCGCTATTGCTGGTACTGCTGATCATCGAAGGCTCGGATGTGATCTTCGCCGTGGACAGCATCCCGGCAATCTTCTCCGTCACGCTCGACCCCTATATCGTCTTCTTCAGCAACATATTCGCAATCCTGGGGCTGAGGTCGCTATTCTTTGTCATCAGCGGCTTTATGGACAGGTTCCGCTATCTGAAAACGGGCCTGGGTGTGTTGCTGGCATTCATCGGAGCAAAGATGCTGCTACACGGAATATTCCACGTCCCGATAGGAACAGGACTCTCGCTGGCGATAATAGCGGGAATACTGGCTACGAGCATTGCAGCCTCAATGATAATCCGCCCCACTGATTAACCGGGTGGGTGGCGGTGGTTTGCGAGCCGGGGGGGCCGGGGCTTTGAGGAGAAGAGGCGTCCGAGGAGGTGACGACGACCTCGACATCGAACGGAGGCGACGCGGCAACAACATCCGAAGCAGGAAACTCCCGGGCAATAACGTAGATATATATCTCCGCACGGGCGCAGGGAGGTGTGACAAGGGGTGTGTCCTTGGCGGTCGAATTAACGTAATCTACCACAGCGTCCGCCTCGTCGAAGCAAACAGCGGTAACGAAAAGGTCGTAACGACCCCATTCCGCGTAATCGCAGCGCACATCGACGGCAAAACTCTTCATCGGTTGCAAAGTTAATATTTTTTATCTATCTTTGCACCCCCGTGCAAACTATGCAACCGACCTACATCATCAGGTGGAGAGGCGAAAAGCCCGGAACGCACGAATATAAGTTCGAGGTGAGAGATGAACTGTGGAGAGAGTATCCGGAGGGAGGGGTGCTGAGAGGGAGAGTGGAAGTGAGGGTGGAAGCAGAGGTAAAGGGGGAGAGGGAGGTGAGGCTGGAAGTCGAGGTGGAAGGAAGAGTGGTGGTGGAGTGCGACAGGTGCCTGGATGAGTGTGAACTGCCGACAGCGTACAAGGACGAGGTGGTGGTACCGTATGAGGAGGGGGAAGTGGACCTGAAGCAGCACATTTACGAGAGCATAATACTGGGTCTGCCGATACTAAGAGTCCACGAGGACAGGGCCCAATGCAACCCGGAAATGATAAAACGCATAAACACAGACTAAAGATATGGCACATCCTAAACACAAAGTCTCCTCGACGAGACGCGACAAAAGAAGAACAAACTACAAAGCAACCGTCCCGACAGTAGCAACCTGCTCCAACTGCGGCTCGCCGGTACTCTATCACCGCGTATGCCCCGAGTGCGGCTTCTATCGCGGAAAACTCGCAATCGACAAAGCCGAGTAAGGGGCCGAATGAGGGGCGGAATGGGGCCGGAAATGAGAGGCGGAATGGCTGGCGGAGGAAGCGTGGCTGACAAGGTAATTCGCGTCGGGGTGGATGCGATGGGGGGAGACTATGCCCCAGAAGCAATCGTAAAAGGGGCCATCGAAGCAGCCGGAATGATGCCAGCAGATGCGCGAATCGTACTCTTCGGAGACGAGGAGGCAATTCGAGCAGCGGCTGGGGCGGCGAGGGCGGCGAGGGTGGCGACTGATAGCGGCGATCTGTTTGACATCGTACCGACAACCGAGGTGATCACGATGAGCGACCACCCGGCGCAAGCATTCTCCAAAAAACCCGACTCATCACTCGCAGTAGGCTTCGGCTATCTGAAGGCGGGAAAGATCGACGGCTTCGCCAGCGCGGGAAACACGGGAGCAATGCTCGTGGGCTCGATGCACAGTGTGAGAGCAATCGAAGGCATCATCCGACCGACAATCTCAAGCCACATACCAGTCGCGGGAGGAGGAACGGCGCTGCTGTTGGATGTGGGGCTGAATGTGGACTGCAAGCCCGATGTACTTGATCAGTACGGACTTATGGGAAGCATCTATGCCGAACGAGTACTGGGAATTCAACGCCCGAGAGTCGCGCTGTTGAACATCGGCGAGGAGAAAGAGAAGGGAAATCTGGCAACAAAGGCCGCCTACGAAATTATGGACGGCTCGCCGAGGTACAACTTCGTGGGAAACGTCGAAGGAAAGCATATCTTCACGGGCGAAGTTGCGGATGTCGTTGTGTGTGACGGCTTTGTGGGAAACATCGTGCTCAAGCAAGCCGAAAGTATGTACGACATAGCCTTGCGACTGGGGCTACCGGTCGACAGCGAATTCTTCAAGGGACTCAACTACGAGCACATAGGAGGAACCCCGGTACTGGGAGTCAACGCGGTAGTAACAGTAGGTCACGGCCGCTCAACCCCACTGGCAGCGCGAAATATGATTCTACAAACCGAACGTACCATCAGAAGCGGCTTCGTCGCCCAAATCAAGGGGCTGTTAGCCTAACCAAGGGGCGAGAGAGGGGAGAGAGAGGGCGAGAGAGGGGGGAGCACACATAGTTCTGGTTCCATAGTTCAAGGGATAGAACGGAAGTTTCCTAAACTTCAAATACAGGTTCGAGTCCTGTTGGAACTACAAAAATCTACTTCCTTTTAAGGGTGGCGAACGAGAGGATATGGACGGTGACGCCGACAGCAATCGTAGCAAGAAGGATCTGCAACCATAAGCGCCCGGCAGCAACGCAAAATATCGAGAACAGGATCGCGACCCAAAGGAGCACCAACGACCAGACTTTAACGCGCAGAGGAATAGCGCGTTCCTCGCGAAAAGCGCGGATATAAGGCCCCAAGCGGGGGTGGCCGAGCAACCAGTCGTAAAGTCGGGGCGAGCTACGCGCGAAAAGCGCGGCGGCGAGCAGCAAAAAAGGAGTTGTGGGCAACATCGGAACGAAGATGCCCACAACCCCCAAACCAACCGCCAAACATCCGGCGATAATACTCAATAACCTCAAATAGCCACACTAATAAGGAACACAGTGGCCAGACCGAGAATAGCGTAAAGCTCCGGGAAGGCGCCCAAAATCAAAGTCTGCGTCATAACGTCCTTACCGTCACCGATGGCGGCGATACCGCTGGCGCAAACCCTACTCTGGAAGTAAGCAGAAAGAACCCCCACGATACCCATAATGATACCGCCGGCGAAGATGGCGGCCCCCTGAACGAGGGTGATGTCGGCGGTGAGGAAGCCAGAAATCATAAAGTAAGCCACGAATCCGTACAGACCCTGCGACCCGGGAAGGGCCGAAAGGATCATATAGGAGGTGAACTTCGAGGGGTCTTTTTTCATCGCCCCAACGGCCGTCATACCGCAGATCGCCGTGCCGATGGCGCTTGCAAGACCTGCAAAGCCCACCATTATCGCAACGCCGATGTAGCCCAAGAGAATTGCTGTTGTCATAGTTTATCAGATTTTTTTAATGGATTGAACACACGAGGCGAGGCTTCGAACCCCGCGTTTTTATAGAACTCGACGAACGTCAACCTCAACGGGTGCACCATCGACGAAAGGGTGGACATAAACAGGTTGAGCCCGTGGCCAATGGCGAGGATGATCAGCGTAACGATCTGGCCCACAACGGGAATGTCGGGACTCAGCCCGAAGGCAAGGTCGTTGAACACAGCTGCCAGAACGCCCCCGGACAAGCCGATAGCGAACAATCGGATATACGAAAGCGAATCGCTCAACAGGCCCGTGATGTCGTTGTACGTATTCCACAACCCGCCGCCGAGGTTCACAAACAGGTTCTTACCGGGGTTGTTCATAAACAACATCAGGAACAGCCCAGCGCCGCCGACCGAGTAAAACACAGGTTTGGGGATGCCGAGGTCGAGCCCGAGTGCGGGCGGAACCATCATCGCAAGCCCGGTGACGATCACCGTGATCCAACCGATGGTCGCCAGAGCGTACTTGAGGCCGAATGCGCGGGCGGTGGTGATCGCGCGCAGGATCATCCCGAACAGGATCTGGAACACACCCAGAGCCAACGCCCCGGCGAATAAAACGTTCGAAGTGAAGAATATTTTCTGCACCCCGGGGAACCACGCCTTGATGTCGATGCCGAACAACGACCCGGCGAAAAACCCGAACACAACAGCCGCCGCACCGCAATAGATACTCAACGTACCGATTGCGCGCATACCACCTTTACCTTTGAGGGCGAGGTAGATACCCCCGGCGGTGATCAACGCCCCGTAACCGCAGTCGGCCAGGCAGAAACCGAAGAACAACATATAGAACGGCGCGAACCAACGAGTCAGGTCCATCGTCCCGTAGCGCGGTTTGGCGTACAGGTCGCCGATAAACTCGAACGGCCGAGCGATCTTCGAATTATGTAACTCGACGGGTGTAATGTCGTCGGGCGTGGGGCTGGCTTTCAGGTAGATAAGGCTCGGATCGGCGTCCAGTGCAGCCTCCACCCGCTCCTCGTCAGCCCGGCGAGCCCAACCCTCCATCACGACCAACGAGTCATCCGCCGCGGGAGTGCCGCCGGAGTGAGCCTGATTGAACCGAAGCTGGTCGGCCAACGCCGCACCGTCTTTTTCGATCTTATCGCGCGAAGCAGCAACGCGCCCGAGGACCTGTTTCCAACTGGTGCGTTCGGCCTCGAGGGCGGCGATGTGCGACTCTATCTGGTGGGCGGAACGGGTCGGCAGGGCAGCGGCTTGGGCTTGCGCGGCGACCGAAGTTTCGGCATCGGCAGGCAAAACCATCGGCAGGAGTTCCTCCTCGCCAACCCCGGCGTCCAACAGTGCGCGAAGCTTCTCGGGATCGAAATCGCCCCAGGGCAACGCATCGGCAAGGGCCCGATGTTCGGCGGCAAGCTCGGTCTCCACCACGCCCAACTCACGGCGGGCAGCAACAAAGTGCTCCATCGCCTCCACGCCGGTCGAGTAAGGAGTTGCGTGGGAGGAGGCGCCCTCGGCAAGAAGCGGAGAATCCAGCGCCTCTCGATGGGCTTCGATTGCCGCGATCAACGCCCGGTCGGCCTCCGAGGGGCTCCAGTCCGACGAGGTGATGTCCACCAGCCCGACCGACTGTAACCGCTCCAGCACGCCCTCGCGACCCGAAGCCAACACCACGAGGGTGTATTTGGTCATCTTAACTATCATACGGCGGCCTGTTGTTGGCGGGTTTTTACTATTTTTTGCGCACTCTTGCTGAGGTTTTCCTCGTCCTCCAAAAAGCGCTTGATCTTCAGTATCGCCTCCTCGTAGCCCGGGATCTGCACCTTTTCATACAGATTCACCTTCTGGGTCGTCTTCCGGCGTGCACGGTCGAGCAGTTCGCTGCGGCGGGTGTAGACCTCGCTCTCGACCAGCAGTCGCCCGATGCGTTTCACCAGCTCCACCCCGTCGGCAGTCCAAGCGGGTCGCGCGAATGCGTCCCAAGGCTTTTCGGCAAACTCCACCCCTTCCAGCGTCGGCACCCGCACCCCCGCGACCTTACTCTCGCCCAGCCGGACATCCTCGATGCGCACCAACTCGGGGTCGAACTCGCCCCACAGGGCCATCATATAGTCGTGCGAAGTGGTCAGTTCGTCCAGCTCGGAGCGAAACCCGTCGCTCACGGCGCGCGCCTTCTTGACCTCCATACGCAGGGCGCTCTCCTTACTTTTGATCGTAGGGAGTGCCCGGCGGCGAACCTTCAACTGCTTGTCCAGCTCGCCCAGCGACGTCTTGTTGTATTGAAACTTAATTGCCACTGCGGGGCCAGTACTTGGTGACCAGTTCTTGTTTTATTGCCGTTTCGGCCGGGGTGAAGTACTTTGCCAGCAACCTCCAAGCTGTATCCAACATCGCGTCGATGGCCACGTTCACGTCAATGGACAACAGCTCCAACGAGTACTCGCGTGCGAAGCCCAGGGCGCGTTCGTCGTAATCCGACAGGTCGAATCCGTTCTCGAGCTTAGTCTTTGCATTTGCCGCGTCGGCAAACAGGCGAACCGCGGCATTCATCACCTGCGGGTGATCTTCGCGAGTCTTCTTGCCGATCACGAGCTGCTTGAGGCGCGACAGTGAACGGAACGGGTCGACGATGACCTTCCCCGTGTCGGAGTCGTTACGCAGGAACAACTGTCCCTCGGTGATATAGCCCGTGTTGTCGGGAATTGCGTGGGTGATGTCACCGCCGCTCAGGGTCGTCACCGCGATAATGGTAATCGAGCCGCCGTTGGGAAGCTGAACCGCCTTTTCGTAGATCTTGGCAAGGTCGGAATAGAGCGAACCGGGCATCGAGTCCTTCGAGGGGATCTGATCCATACGGTTACTCACGATCGCCAACGCGTCGGCGTACAGCGTCATATCGGTCAACAACACGAGCACCTTCTGTCCCTTGTCGACGGCGAAGTACTCGGCCGCGGTCAGGGCCATATCGGGCACCAACAGTCGCTCCACGGGAGGGTTCTCGGTCGTGTTCACAAAGCTGACGATACGATCCAACGCCCCGGCGTTCTCGAACACGTTCTTGAAGTACAGGTAGTCGTCGTTCGTCAGGCCCATCCCGCCGAGGATGATCTTATCGGCCTGGGCACGGAGAGCCACCGTCGCCATCACCTGATTATACGGCTGGTCGGGGTCGGCGAAGAAGGGGATCTTCTGTCCGGTGACGATGGTGTTGTTCAGGTCGATACCCGCGATACCGGTCGCGATCAACTCGGAAGGCTGAAGGCGGCGAAAAGGGTTCACCGTCGGCCCCCCGATCTGGCGCGGCTCACCCTCGGGTGCGGCACCACCTTCGAGAGGCTGTCCGTATGCGTTGAAGAACCTTCCAGCGAGGTCGTCCCCCACGCGCAGGGTAGGCGGTTCGCCGTGGAACACAACCTCGTCGTCCGTGGCGACGCCCTCTGTGCCGGCAAAAACCTGCAACGTGACCTCCTCGCCGGAGATCTTAACCACCTGGGCCAGGCGGCCGCCAACGGTAGCCAGTTCGTCGTTCCCCACCCCGGCGGCCCGCAGGGTGACGGTCGCCTTGGTGATGTTGTCTATCCGGGTGTAGATCTTCTGAAATGCCCGTGTCATAGTTTGGCTTCGATTTGTTTACGATAGTTGTGGAACTCCGCGCCCTCGAACTCGGTGTAGTTCATCTGACGGAACAGGTTGATGAGCTCCTTGAAGAATTCGGCGCACTGCTCGAATCCGGCGAAGGCGAACGAACGCTCGCAGATGTCGAGCACCATATTGTACATATAACGTTGGCGCTCGAAGCGGGTGTAGGCATCCGTTGCATCGAAGGCATCCTGCTGAAGGATCACGAAGTCGATCAGTTCGCTTTTCCACAGCCGCTCGTGGTACTCCACCGGCACGCCGTCGTCACCAAGAATGTTGATCTGCTCGGCGGCCTCCTTGCCCCTCTGCACCAGCGTCTTGCCTCTCATCACCCGATCCACCCAACCGGGTTCGACCGTCGCGTCCAGGTACTGCTGCACCTCGGGGTATTCCAGATATTTCGAGTAGCTTTCGAGCGGATCGATCGCCGGGTATCTTTTGCTGTCGGCACGACCTTGGGAGAGTGCGTAGAAGCAGCGTGCGGCTTTCTTGGTCGACTCGGTGACAGGCTCCTTGAGGTTACCGCCCGCGGGAGATACCGTACCTATAAAAGTGATCGACCCAGTGTCGCCGCCCGGCAGTCGAACGAGTCCGGCGCGGGAGTAGAAGTTCGATATGATCGCCGAAAGGTCCATCGGGAATGCGTCCTGACCAGGCAACTCCTCCAGACGGTTCGACATCTCGCGCAACGCCTGGGCCCAACGAGAAGTCGAGTCGGCAAGGATCAACACCTTCAGTCCCATCGCACGGTAGTACTCCCCGATCGCCATACCTGTATATACGGAAGCCTCGCGAGCCGCAACGGGCATATTGGATGTGTTACAGATGATGATCGTGCGCTCCATCAGTTTGTGGCCCGTCTGCGGGTCGACCAGGTGGGGAAACTCGGCGAAGATCTCCACAACCTCGTTCGCACGCTCGCCGCAAGCCACAACCAGAATGATATCCGCATCGGCCTGTTTCGAAATCGCGTGCTGCAACACAGTCTTACCAGCCCCGAACGGCCCGGGAATAAATCCTGTTCCGCCCTCGGTGATGGGGTTGAAGGTGTCGATCGCCCGCACCCCCGTCTCCATAACCTTGGCCGGGCGGGGCTTCTCCGTGTAAGCCTTCACAGCGCGTTTCACAGGCCACTTTTGAACCATCGAGACCGAGTGCTCGCCCCCGGCAGAGTCCGTGAGGGTGGCAACGGTATCGGTGACTTTGTATTTTCCGGCAGGGGCGACGCTCTTGACGGTATAGGTTCCCTCCAGCGCGAACGGCACCATAATCTTGTGCACGATGTTGATTTCGCGGACCTCGCCCAACCACCAACCGGCAACAACTCTCTCGCCCGGAGCAGCCAACGGAGTGAACTCCCACTGCGCCTCGAAGTCCACGGGATCGGTCGTCGTACCGCGCTCGATGAACAGTCCGCTCATCTTCTCGAGGTCGTTCTGCAACCCGTCGTACGAGCGAGACAACATCCCCGGAGCCAGCGTGACCTCCAACATATGGCCGGCGAACTCGACCTCGGCCCCCACGGCCAATCCGCGCGTGGAGTCGAAAACCTGAATGTACGCCTCATCGCCGATCACCTTGATCACCTCGGCCATAAGGCGGTCGCCACCACGGCCATCCCCAGCCCCGCCTGCCGAGACGTGGCATATCTCGTTCTGCGCCACCGGCCCGTCAACCTTCACAACCACCAGGTTGGCTACGATGCCCGATACTTTTCCCTTTGTCATTGTTCCATCGAATTTACCAATTTATCATACATCTCGCGCCCCGTTGCAGGGTCGAGCGCCGCCCAACGGCCGACGATACCAAGCTTAACCAGGTAGGCCAGTACGGTCGGTGAGCCGAAAGTGTCGAACTCCGACAACTCCTCCGCCCGGGCCCAACGCAGGCTGTCGATAGCCCTCTCGCGGGCCACGAAGTCGGCGATATCCATTTCGGGGAGAGTTCCGTCGGCGATGCGGGTACGCAACTCGTAGTCGAACGCGGCCCATTCGCGCAGGAAGCGGTTCGAAGAGTGAGCACACACGGCGTAGAGCGCCTCGATATCCTCGCGTGGCAGGTCGGCCAACGCACCCAGCGCCAACAACATATCGGCCGCACGACGATCCGCCGGACGAAGCTCGCCCAGAATCTCGTCACGAATTTCTGTGATTTTCTGCGCAGCAATCTCCGACGCCCCTCCTGCTCCCACGACCCCTGCCGCCCCCGCCGCCCCCGCCGCTCCTGCTCCCGCGCCCAGATTACGCAGACCCGCAACCAGCGTATAATACTGCCCGCCGCCTAACATAGCTCAGCCCCCAAGCCTAACATAGAACTATTCGAACAGAAGTTTTGCGATGCGAGGACGAAGATATTCGGTCAACAGGGCCTTCAGCGCATCCTCCTCCAACGAGACGTAGTAGCCCCCACCCTTGGGCCCGACGCGAACGCCGGAACGCACCTCGGGCGAGTAACCCACCTCGATACCGGCGCCGAGAAGTTCACCCGCACTGCCTTTCAGGGCTGCGTCGAGCTCCCCACGTCGCGCCTCGGGCAGCAGGGCCTCCAACGAGACCTTACCACCGGCGGGATTCCAACCGTGGGCTGTTTCCAGCAGGATCTTCTTGATGAATTCGGGGTCGATCGCCGCGGCGTGCACCCCTTTGTCGATTGCCGAGGCCACGATGAGGCTCTCGATCTGTTCTTTGATACGAGCCACTGCTCCCCGGCCGGCCAACGTGACCTCCGTGAGGGTGTTCTTTCGCATCTCTTCCGCAGCCGCAGCCGCTTTTGCCTCTACTTGTTCCGCCTTCGCCCGCGCCTCCTTCACAATCTTCTCCGCCCGCACCTCCGCCTCCCTCACCATCTTCTCCGCCTCTCCCTTTCCTTTCGCCAGCCCCTCGTCGTAGAGTTTTTGAGTCAGTTGTTCAAGTTTGGATTCCATCCCTCAAAGTTATGAAAAATTTGAGAAAACCAAACTCAGGAGCGATAATTTTTGCGAAATTGCACCGGCGTCATCCCGAACTCCTTGCGAAACGAGGTGATGAAGTGGGACGAGTTGTTAAACAGACACTCGGTTGCGATCTGGATCACCGGCTTTGTGGTTTGGATCAACTCCAGCCGCGCGTGAGCCAACCGGCGCCTCACGACCCAGCGGTGGGGCGTTTCGTGGAAGTACTCCTTGAACTTCTTTTTGAACGAACTCAGCGAACGGTTGCTACGCCGGGCATACTCCGACAGCGAGATCCCCTCGAACACAAAGTCGTTCACCAGCCGCTCCATCAGCTCCTTCTCGGGATCGGTGCTGCTCATCACCCTCGACCGCAGGCAACACTCCGGCCGGGCAACAATCTGCTGAACCAACGAAGCAAGAGTGAGCATCTCGCCCGCGGGGTTGTCCACATAGAAACCGTCGCGCAGAAGCTGCACCGCGGCGCCCATCAAAGTCTGCAACGACCGCCAACCGGGAGCCACAACGTGGTCGCGAGCCATACACTGGGGGCAGGAGTGGCGGACGGTGGTGTCGACGCCGTGCTCGATACTCATAGAGGCGATGATGCGGCCCAGTTGCTCGGGCGTGTAGAGAAACATCACCTGCTCGAAGCGGCGGGTGCGCGAATCGGGAATATCCTCGACGTAGTGGGTGCCACGGCCGATGAAAAAGATGTCGCCCGGAGTGACCGTCGTGGGCTGGTCGCCGTGGTAAAGGTGCTTGGTGCCGCTGACCAGGTAGCCGATGCAGTAACGCGACGTCTCGAACGAACGGATGCCGCTGTGGCCGGTTTCGACCATACGCGCGATGGTGGCGGGACGACCCGAAGGCTGGATGGGCTCGACCGTGTCGGCCTCGGGAACGTTTTCGGCGGGCTGTAGTTTTTCGGCGGACTTCATAGGTTCCTCAGGTTTTGATGCAAACATACAACATTGTATTGTAATTTGCAATACCCTGCACCTAATTTACCAACTGGTGGCCCCAAAAATGATACAATAAAATATTATTATGATATGTTTGCGCGCAAAAACACGCACGATGGGAGACGAAATTGATACGCCTGCTAAAAAATCATCAACAACGACCCAAGGTCGAGAGCCAGCACCGAAGCAAGGATCACGCAGTAGATCAGCGTGGAAAGAGTCGCCCAGTGCCCCGAAAACGACCACGGAACAGACACAGCAGCAACAACCCCAACCATAGGAAGAACAGAAAACGATGCGCCGGGAACGGCAACCGAAGCGAGCAACACGAAAAAAGTTGCCCCGACAGCCGACATATAACGGTAAGAACTTTTACGGATCTCCATTTTATTACCGGACGCCCATCCGATACCGACCAGAGCCATCAGGAAAACCCCAGCGGCAGGAAGCCAGTTCTGCTGCGGAACCTGCATATAATAAGGAACCCCCGGAGCCTCCACGCACAGGCGCCACAACTCGCGGTAGATCCAATCCCCCGGAGCACCTATCGCCCAATGGACAAACCCGGCAGCGGGAACACTCATAAAAAGTCCGACAAGGCAAACCACCCACTCGCGAGGCCCGCGCTGGAAGATCCCCAAAAGAATCGGCACGAGCAACAGAACGATCGCCGCCGCGGGAGCGTATAATAAAGGTATAATCCCGAGCCACAACCCGCCGCGAAAAACATCCTCCAGTCGAAGTCCCTTACCGAACGACGCGCAAAAGTGCCACAGAGCACTGACGAGAAGGAGTGCCGCAAGGAGAGACGCCAACGTCTGGGACGAGAGGACGGTGCCGCCCGCGGCGATGAGAAAGATCTGGGGTGGAAGATAATTACGACTGGTGACGGGAGCGTAACGTGCCGAAAGCTTGACGACAAGAAACAGTATCCAAACTACGAGCGCGGCAGCAAGCCCGGCAGCTATTTTCGGGTAAACGATCGTCAGGCTGGTAAGCAACGACGCGAGCGGCATACCGGACACGTCGGGTGCCTCGACAGGCAGAGGCAACATCACGAACCGAACGGCAAACAACCCCGCCAACGCCACGCAAAGCAGAGCGCTAACCACAAAGGGCTGTTTCGAAGCGTTCATCGGGCGGCCGGTTGCGGGGTCGGCATCAGATCCTGGCCTATGTCGCGGCGGAAGTTCATACCTTCGAAGCTGATTTGGCCGACGGTGGCGTAGGCGGCGGCCAGAGCGTCGTCGAGGGTCGCTCCGAGTCCCGTCACAGCCAGAACGCGTCCGCCCGCGGTAACAATCCGGTTCTCCTGGGCGGCAGTGCCCGCGTGAAACACAATCGCGTCGGTCGCGGGGGAGGCCGCCGCGTCGAGAGCCCCGGGAGCAGCGTCAGGCAGCAAGATAGGATATCCCTTTTTATACTCGCCCGGATAGCCTGCGGAGGTGCAAACCACAGTCGCGGCGACCTGCGGCGACACTTCCAGCTGGTAGTCGGCGAGCTTTCCGGTTGCGATCGCGGTCATCAGCTCGACCGCGTCGCTCGTTATGCGCGGAAAGACCACCTCGGTCTCCGGATCACCCATACGGACGTTATACTCAATCACATACGGCTCCCCGCCAACATTCATCAACCCGATAAAGAGGAACCCGCGGTAGGGGATTTTCTCGGCGGCAAGCCCGGCTACGGTCGGCCTAATTATGCGTTCCTCGACGCGGGCCATAAACCCGGCCCCGGCCTCGGTACGCGGGTCAGCAAACGGAACAGGCGAAACAGCCCCCATACCGCCTGTGTTGGGCCCGGTGTCGCCCTCGCCCACGCGCTTATAGTCCTTAGCCACAGGCAGTATGCGGTAGTCGGCACCGTCCGTGGCGACAAAAACCGAGCACTCGATCCCGCTGAGAAACTCCTCCACAACAACCCTCGCCCCTGCCCCACCGAATTTACCGCCCAACATCGCCTCCAGTTCCGCCTCCGCCTCGCCCAACGACGGGCAAATCACAACCCCCTTACCAGCAGCAAGTCCATCGGCCTTAAGCACATAAGGTGGCTGAAGAGTGCGCAAAAAATCCCGTCCGGCAGCCAACTCCTCGCGTGCGAAAGTAC
The DNA here is from genome assembly GCA_002293505.1 of Alistipes sp. UBA936. GTDB lineage: Bacteria > Bacteroidota > Bacteroidia > Bacteroidales > Rikenellaceae > UBA940. Next base: position 19,390 of record DBDI01000029.1, read on the forward strand.
GGTAAGCAGCCGTCGGAATCGAGTGGCGAGACATAAACGCCTTAGCGAAATCCTTACTACCCTCCAACCGCGCCCCGGCCTGCGACGGCCCGACAACGGGAACGAATTTCAACTCAGTGTCAGCCTCGAAAAAATCCACCAAACCCTTCACCAACGGCTCCTCGGGCCCGACAACAACAAGACCGATATGGTGCGAAAGAACGAACGCGCGAATGGCCGCGAAGTTGCCGGTTTCCAGCTCGATATTAGTACCGCATGCGGCAGTTCCGGCATTCCCCGGAGCGATGAAAAGGCGCGCGCAACGAGGGCTGGCCGCCAGCGAACGAGCGATCGCGTGCTCGCGACCGCCACTACCCAAAAGAAGAATCGTCATAGGAGTGCAAAGGTACGAAAAAAATCTTATTGCGGGTCGGGATTCGCGGTGATGGTGACGCGGCGGAAGGCGGGATCGGATTTTGTTGCGGCAGCGGCGGCGGCGATCGCGGCACGGGGAGTGGCGGCGGG
>DBDI01000029.1:19945-20164 GCA_002293505.1 Alistipes sp. UBA936
TTTTGCGCAATACGGGGTATGGGCTGCGCAATACGGGATGTGAGTTCAGTGCGGAATCGAGCGGCAGCGGCAGCGAGAGTATCGCGGTCGCGATGGCGCAACAGTATGGAAATCAGGCGAGTATAAGGCGGGTAACCGTATGTGGCGCGCTCGGCAAGCTGCTCAGTCGCCATCGCCGCGAAGTCGCCAGCCGCCGCCCAAGCCAACAGCGCCGAGTCG
>DBDI01000025.1 GCA_002293505.1 Alistipes sp. UBA936
ACTCTCGTTCACATCGGGCCCCAGCACCCCGATCCGCATCCGTCGGCACTCCTGCATATAGAGTGTTATCTCCTTGAGATTGGACAAGTTACGACTCAGCACGGCGGCCATAAACTCGGCCGGGTAGTGTGCCTTGAGCCATCCGGTTTGGTATGCGATGTAGGCGTAGCAGGTGCTGTGGCTCTTGTTGAAGGCGTACTCGGCGAAAGCTTCCCAGTCGCGCCATATTTTTTCGACAACTGCTTGAGCGTGACCTCTTTCCAGCGCCCCTTCCACAAACTTGGGTCGCATCTGATCGAGCACCTTTTTTTGTTTCTTGCCCATCGCTTTTCGCAGCGTGTCGGCCTCTCCTCCGCTGAATCCGGCCAGTTTTTGGCTCAGTAGCATCACTTGCTCCTGATAGACCGTAATTCCGTATGTGTCAGCCAGATACTCCTCCATTTCGGGGATATCGTACGCGACTCCCTCCTCGCCGTTTTTGCGCCTGATGAACGAAGGAATGTACTCCATCGGGCCGGGCCGGTAGAGGGCGTTCATCGCTATAAGGTCCTCAAAACGAGTTGGTTTCAGGTTCCGCAGGTGTTTTCTCATCCCGGCCGATTCGAACTGGAACAATGCGTGGGTGTCGCCACGACTGAACAACTCGTATGTCGCGGGGTCGTCCAGCCCCACCGCGTCGATGTCGATTCGCTTTCCGTGCACACGTTCGATTCCCGCCAGCGCATCCTTGATGATGGATAACGTCCTCAGTCCCAGGAAGTCCATCTTGATCAGCCCCACGCTCTCCACCTGCCCCCCTTCGAATTGAACCACGTTCTTGACTTCGCCCCCGCTGCTCGAACCGCCCCCCCCCGAGCCCTTGTCTTTTGCCGTGGCCAGCGGGGCATAGAGTTCCAGGTCGTCCTTGCCGATGATGACCCCGCAGGCGTGCACACCTGTTTGACGCACAGAGCCTTCCAGCTTTTCGGCATACTCCAGCGTCCGTCGCACTCCGTCGGTTCCGTTGTCGCGTTCGTTTCGCAGTTCGGCCGACTCGCGATAGGCGGCTTCGAACGGGGTTTCGACCTTCTCAACTTCCTTGCCGTCAGCGTCTTTCACCTTATATTTCCGCGGCGCTATTCGGTCGGGCACCAGTTTCGACAACCGGTCGCTCTCGGCCAGCGACAGTTTTTGCACCCGCGCCACATCCTTGATGGCCATCTTTGGTGCCATACACCCGAAGGTAACTATCTGTGCAACACGCTTTTTACCATACTTTTCGGTTACATAGTCGAGCACGGCCGCCCGCCCCTCCTCGTCGAAATCTATGTCCACATCGGGCAGCGACACGCGGTCGGGGTTGAGGAATCGCTCGAACAGCAGGCTGTAGCGCAACGGGTCTATGTTTGTGATTTTCAGCGCATAAGAGACTATCGAACCCGCCGCCGAACCGCGACCCGGCCCGACCGACACTCCCATCTCCCGCGCGGCCCGGATCAGATCCCACACGATGAGGAAGTATCCCGGGAAGCCCATTCTTGCGACCGTATCGAGCTCATATCGAAGCCGTTGCGCGATATCTTCCGGCAGCGGATCGCCGTAACGTTCCCGCGCCCCCTCGTGCGCCAGGTAGTCCAGATATCGGTTCTGCTGCTCGATCAACTCACTATCTGCCAGCCCATTGGCCCCCAAGAACTCGGAAGGTGGCGTGAAGTCGGGCATCAGCGGTTCGTGCTCCAGTGAGTAGTTCTCGACCTTTGCCGCGACCTCCAGCGTATTCTCCAGAGCCTCAGGCAGATCGCCGAACATCGCCGCCATCTCGTCGCCGCTTTTGAGCCACTCGGCAAACGTATAGCGCATCCTCGCCGGGTCGTCCAGTTCGCGGCCGGTGTTCAGACAGATCAGGTGGTCGTGTGCTTCGGCGTCGGCTGCTTCGACGAAATGGACATCGTTCGTTGCGATCAGTTTCACGCCCGTCCGCCGCGCCAGATCGACCATCGCCTCGTTGACCTTCAGTTGGTTATCGTACACATCCCGATCGCGCGCGTCGCCAGCCGGATGTAGTTGCAGCTCCAGATAATAATCCTCGCCGAACATCTCCCGATATTCGCGAACCGCCTCTTCCGCCCCCCGAACATCCCCTTTCAGTAGTGCTTGCGGCACCTCGCCGCCCAGACAGGCCGACGAACAGATCAGTCCTTCGGCGAATTCGGCCAGCAGGGTCTTGTCCACCCTCGGCTTGTAGTAGAACCCCTCGGTCCACGAGTAACTCACTAACCGACAGAGGTTTTGATATCCCCTCAGGTTCTTTGCCAGTAGCACCAAGTGATCGCCCGCCTTCTCGTCCTTGTCTTTTTCGTGACGGTTGCGCACCACGTAGACCTCACATCCGATAATCGGCTTCAGACCCGCCTTCGTGACCACATCGTGGAACTCCTTTGCGCCATACATATTCCCGTGGTCGGTGATTGCAATGGCGCTCATTCCCAGCTCCTTGGCCCTTGCCGTCAGTCGCTTGATATCGCAGGCGCCGTCGAGGATCGAGTATTGGGTGTGGACGTGTAGATGTACAAAGTCGGGCATAGGCAGGCAAAGTTACGCATTTTTTGCATACTTTTACGTAATGTTTTTCGCGGAAATAATTTTGCCTGCTCCCGGGCCGACGTACACTTTTTCTGTTTCGCCGGAGCTTGCCGGGGAGGTTGTCGTCGGGTCTGCTGTGTCGGTTCAATTCGGTGTGCGCCAGGTGGTTATGGGTATTGTCCGTAGCCTCTCCGTGGAGCCTCCCGCGGGCGTCGAGCGCCTCAAACCGGTTCTGGCCGTGCTTCGGGACGTGCCTCTTGTGGACGCTTCGCAGCTTGCTTTGTGGGACTGGTTGGCTGATTATTATATGTGTACCCTCGGGGAGGTTTTTCGGTCTGCGTTGCCGACGCTGCTCCGTAAAGGCGACTTCCAGCCCTATAAGCGTCCGCGGAAAACCCCTGCTGCGCCGACTTCTGAGGCGTCGTTTGTGTTGCCTCAACTTTCTGTCGCTCAGTCTGTTGCCCTCGATTCGCTCTCGACAGCTTTTCGCTCCCGAGCCGTTGCTTTGTTGTGGGGCGTTCCGTCGTCCGGTAAGAGCGAGATCGCCTTCCACACGGCCGCGGCGACACTGGCCCGGGGCGAGGATGTATTGTTGTTGTTGCCCGAGATATCGCTTACTACTCAGTTCGTTAGCCGCGTCGAGGCTGTATTCGGCTCGCGGGTTGTGTTGTTCCACTCGGGGCTCACCGACCGCCGCCGCGCGGATGCCTACCTTCGCCTGCAAACCGAGGGGCCTGGGCGCCTGGTTGTCGGTACCCGGTCGGCTATCTTTCTTCCTTTCAGACACTTGGGGCTTGTAGTGGTCGACGAGGAGCAGGATCCGTCCTACAAACAACAGGATCCCGCCCCGCGTTACAATGCTCGCGACACGGCGATCGTGCTGGCTCGCCTCCACGGGGCTAAAACGCTGTTAATGAGCGCAACACCCTCGCTCGAAACGTGGGCTAACGCTGGAGCCCTCGCCCCCGCCTCCCTGACGACAGCCCTCGCCCCCGCCTCCCTGACGACAGCCCCCGCCAATGCCGAAACCGGCAAATACGCTCTGGTCGCGCTTTCCGAGCGCTTCGGCGACACACTCCCGCCCGCGGTTACGATCTCCGACACCCTCCGCAACGTCAAACGCGGCGAACGTAAAAGCCACTTCAACAAGGAGTTGCTCGACCGTATCGGGGTTGCCCTCGGCCGCGGCGAGCAGGTGATCCTGTTCCAGAACCGGCGCGGCGTCGCGCCCTATCTCGAGTGCCCGGCTTGCAGTTGGGTGCCTCGTTGCGCCCATTGCGGTATTCCGATGACCGTCCACCGCGGTTCGTTGCGCTGTCATTACTGCGGTGCAACCGACTCGTTGCCAGCCACTTGCCCTGATTGCGGCGGCTCCGACCTGACCACGCGTGGCTTCGGAACTGAAAAAATCGAAGACGAGCTCGGGCGGCTTTTTCCGTCGGCCCGCCTCGCCCGCCTGGATCGCGACAGTGCGGGCTCCGAGGCGGCTTACCGTCGCATAATCGGCGAGTTTGAGCGCGGCGAGGCGGATATTCTCGTTGGTACTCAGATGGTTACCAAGGGGCTCGACTTTGCGGGCGTTTCGCTCGTGGGGGTTTTGAATGCCGACAACCTTGTGAACCACCCCGATTTTCGCGCCTCCGAGCGGGCTTATCACCTTGTTGCTCAGGTTGCCGGACGTGCGGGTCGGCGCGATGCCCGCGGCGAGGTCGTGATCCAGACTGCGGCTCCCGACTCGGCGCT
>DBDI01000026.1 GCA_002293505.1 Alistipes sp. UBA936
GCGGCGGCGCGGAAGGTGTCGGCGGCTCCGATCCAGACCTTCTTCCCCTCGCGCACCAGCTTGGCGGCGATCTTCCCGATTGTGGTCGTCTTGCCGACGCCGTTCACCCCGACGACCATCAACACATAAGGCATCCCCGGGGCGGGTTGCGCATTTTGAGGATCGTCCTGCGCAAAATGAGGATCGCCGCCTCGCTCCTCCAGCAGGCCCGCAATCTCTTCGCGCAGGATCGTTTGCAGTTCCGCGGCGTCCATATATTTGTCTCTCGCGACTCGTGCCTCGATCCGGCGGATGATCTCGACCGTGGTCTCGACCCCGACGTCGGAGGAGATGAGCACCTCTTCCAACTCGTCGAGTACCCCTTCGTCCACCCGCGAACGACCCGCCACAGCCCGCGACAATCGCGAGAATATTCCCGTGCGCGTCTTCTCCAATCCCGCGTCGAGTTTTTTCTTCTCCGCCTCCAATTTTTCTTTCTCCGCGGGCGTGTCCGGCGTATCGGCGGCCTTGTTTTTGCGGAAGATATCGAATAGTGCCATAATTTTTGTTAAATTTGTTTCACGCAAAGTTAGTTATAAATGGACAAAGAGAAAAATAAAAGGGCGAAAGAGAGCGCGCTGGTCTCCACGTCGTGGGTGAGTGTTGTTGGTAACGCGTTGCTTTCCGGCGCGAAAATTGCAGTGGGATTGACGGCCGGTTCGATGGCTGTGCTGGGCGACGGGGTCGATTCGGCGGCGGATGTTGTGGTGTCGTTCGTGATGTTGGTCGCGGCATATATCGTTCGCCGGCCGCCTTCGCGCTCGTATCCCTTCGGACTGGACAAGGCGGAGAGCGTCGCCACACTGGTACTTTCGCTGGTGATCTTCTACGCCGGGATTCAGATGTTGGTCAGTTCCGTCGGGGTGATGATCTCGGGCGAGATGCGGGCGCTGCCGGGGAGGTTGGCGTTGTGGGTGACGGTGTTTTCCATAGGCGGTAAATTGGCGCTGTCGTGGTATCAGTTTCGCGTCGGGCGCCGGGTCGGTAGCGAAATGATTGTGGCCAATGCAAAGAATATGCGTAACGACGTGTTGATCTCGGCCGGGGTTTTGGTCGGTTTATTCTTCACCTACGTGTTGCGGTTGCCGATTCTCGACTCGTTGACCGGTTGCGTGATCGCACTGTTCATCATAAAGACTGCCGTTGAGATCTTCCGCGAGTCGTGCGTCGAGCTGGTGGACGGGGTGCGGGATACGGGCGTCTACCGGCGGATCTTCGAGGCCGTCGGGGAGGTGTCGCCGGAGTTGAACCCCCACCACCTGAGGCTGAGGTTGATTGGCGGTAAGTATATGATCGACCTCGACATCGAGGTTACACCCGGGATGAGCGTCGCCGAGGCACACGACATTGCCGACGCCGTGGAAGAGAGTATTTGCCGCCGGGTGGATAATGTATACGACATCGAGGTTCACGTCGAGCCGCACGGAAGGCACCACGCCGCCGAACCGTTCGGAGTGACGCCCGATATGATATGAAGATTATACGCATCATACTGCGGGTTTTGGGTTGGACGCTTTTGGGCGTCCTTGCCCTCGTGGTGTGCGTTTGTGCGTTGGTTTACTTTCCGCCTGTGCAGCGGTTCGCTGTCGACAAGGCGACCGAGATTCTCGCCGACAAAACCGGTATGCAGGTCTCGGTGGATCGGTTCCGACTTCGGTTTCCGTTGGGGGTTTCGCTTCGCGGGGCGGAGGTTGTGATGCCGTCTGGGGATACGCTGGGTCGGGTGGGCAGGTTGACCGTGAATGTCTCGCCCAATCTTCGGCGGCTTCGCGAGCACCGGGTGGTTGTCCGACGGGTTGTTCTTGCGGGTGCGGACGTTCGGCTCGGGCCTCTGTTGGCGGATACTGTTCTGTTCGGAGGCGGGGAACCGAAAGACTCGTTGGCAGCTCCGTTGGATTGGCGGTTCGAGGTGAGGCGCCTGGCTGTTTCTCGTAGTCGGGTGTCGTTGACCTCGCCGCCGTTGATGGTCGACAGCCTGGAGCTTTCTGTTCGCGACTTCTCTTTTGCGGATGGCGCGGTGTCGGCCCGGTTGCGGCAACTGGCGTTGATCGAGACTGTCTCGGGCGTGCGGGTGGAGGATGCGAGTGGCGATTTCAAGATGGATTCGTTGGGTTATGCGCTTTCGGACTTCTCGCTGGCTACGGCGGCTTCGGCTCTTCGGTTGGATGCTCGGGTGGGGGAGGGTATCGCGCGGCTCGATCCGACCACGCCGCTGACCGCCGAGATTTCGGGCCACATTGCCGCCGCGGAGGTGTTGCCGTTCGTGACGTTGGAGGCGGAGATGGAGCGGGTACTGCGGGGAGAGGTACTGACGTTGGACGGTGTGTTGGAGGGGTCGTTGACGGATCTTTCGATCGAACGGCTGCGGGCGTCGTTGCCTCGGCAAATGGACCTGGAGGCGAGCGGGCGGGTGCGGTCGCTGCTTGTGCCTGCCGAGTTGGCCGGAAATATCTCGCTGGAGGCGCGCCTGGCCGACCTCGACTTCGCCCGGGCGTTCCTGCCCGATACCACTTTGCGGCGACGACTGGCGATTCCGCGCGATATGCTGTTGAGGGCGGTGGCGGACTTCTCGCCGCGGGAGTACGATGTGACGGAACTTACCCTGACAGCAGACAGCGGCCGACTCGAAGCCAAAGGGCGGCTGGCGATGGATACAAAGACATACAACGCATCCTTACGACTACGCAACTTTCCGCTCGGGGAGTTCCTGCCGCAGGATTCGTTGGGGCGGGCAAGTCTATATGCGATGGCGCGTGGTGCGGGGTTCGACCCATTTGAGGGAATGGCGGCGTGGGTGTGGCTAAGGGTGGGGCACCTGCCGTATAAGGGAACCGACTACAAGAATGTGTCGCTCACGGGGCGACTGGCCAGAGGCGAGTTCGACATCCGTGCCCGATCGGACAACGACGTGCTGGGGCTCGACCTCGATGCGGAAGGAACCCTCGCCGGAGACCCGGCCAAAAAGCAATATGCAGTGACCGCCCGGGTGGCTCCGACGGCGGTGAGGCTCGACTCGGTGACGTATCACTCGCGCGACTCGCTGTGGCTGCGTTTCGCGACCGACCCGACGCAAACCTCCGCAGCGGTGAGAACGGGTGATCTGGCAGTGGAGGTGACATCGCCACTGACGCTGGATTCGCTCGTCGTAGGCGCGGGGCACGTGAACAGCGAGGTGAGGCGACAACTGGGTGCGCGACATTTCAGTGCCGACTCGCTGCAGAGCGCCTTCCCGGCGATGAAGCTCACGGCGAGCGCAGGGCGGCTCAACCCGCTGTATGAGATAGCGGCGATGAACGGAGTGGGTTTCCGGACGATCGAAGCGGATGTGTCGACCCTGCGTGGCGAACCGTTTAACGTGGACGCTCGGGTGAGAGGACTGACAACGGGAAAATTTACCCTCGATACGCTAAACCTCGCCGCCCACAGAAACGCCGACCGGCTGGACTACACGCTGAGAGTGGCGAACCGTCCGGGAAACAACGACCGACTGGGACTCGTAGTGGTGTCGGGCAGCGCGGGAGGGAACACGATTGATCTGAATGTCGAGCAACGCAACAGAGCCGACTCGCTGGGATTCCGATTCGGAGTGGAGGCGGCTCTTTCGGGAAAAACGCTGAGGGCGAGGATAACCCCTACGGATCCGATCTTCGCCTACGAGCAATGGAGTGTGGGGAGCGGCAGTGGAGCGGGCGGAGGCGACTGGGTGGAGTGGGACACCGACGGAGCGATGCGTGCGAATCTCCATCTGACCGGCCCTACGACCGCCGAATATGTAAGTGTGACATCGGCCTCGCTACCCGATATTCCGGACGGAGCGCTGGAACTGGTGATGGAGGGGCTGGACCTGGGGGCGATAATGGATTTGCTACCGAGCGCCCCGCCGGTGGGAGGAGGGTTGAAGAGCGACGTGACGTTCGGCTTCCGAGAAGGGGTCATCGCAGCGAAGGGAACACTCGGAGTGGTCGACTTTACGTATCACGACAGGCGAGTGGCGACGGTGGAGGGAGATGTGGATTTCCAGAGCGGAACCACGGGCAGGATGATACTCGACGCGGGAGTGAAACTCGACGGGCACGAAGCGGTGAATGCGAGCGGCTACTACTCGACCGACGATATGGACTTCGCACTGAAGATTCCCGGGGTGCCGCTGTCGTTGGCGTCGGGATTCCTGCCGACCGAAACAGCAACGCTGAAGGGTTCGCTGGATGGGAATCTGAGGGCGCGAGGGATGCCTACAGCTCCGGTACTGAGCGGCGATGTGGGGTTTGTGGATGCGGCGGTGGATGTGCTGATGACGGGAACTACGCTGAAAATCTCGCCCGACAGGGTGGTGATCGCGGACGAACTCGTGCAGTTGAATGGGCTGGGGATCATAGCCCCGAACAATCAAAAACTCGCCCTGACAGGAAACGTGAACATAGCCGACTTGGGGAATCCGGTGGCGAACCTCGCTCTGGGAGCGACGAACTTCAGGGTGGTAGACTCGCAACACATCGGCGGATCGCAGGTCTATGGGTTGGCGGCGTTCGATGCGTCGGTTACGGCCCGAGGCGCGCTGTCGTCGATGATGGTGAGGGGCTCGGTGGAGGTACTGGGGGCGACAAACGTCAACTACATACTGCGAAACACCTCGCAAGTGAAGGACGTCAAGCAACACATAGTGGAGTTCCGAGACTTCTTCGCCGATTCACTGAATCTCGCCTTGGCCGATCCGGTGGCCGTGTTGGCGCCGCTGAGGCCCCAAGTGGATATGCTGGTGAGTGTCGATATTGCCGACGGAGTGAGAGCAACGATGAGTCTGGACGAGCTGAGCGAAAACCGAATAGCGCTGGTGGGAGGCGGAGCGCTGACGTACTCGATGAACGCGCAAGGAGATATGAGACTGTCGGGACGATATACGCTGAGCGGAGGAACGATATACTACAAGCCGCCGATGATAGGGCAGAAGGTATTCGCGGTGGCCGACGGAAGCTATGTCGAGTGGACGGGCGAAGCGCTCGATCCCGAGTTCCACGTAACGGCAACCCAAACCTCCCCAATTGAGCTGACATACGACGACGGGCTGAGCGAACAAGTCGACTTCGATATCTCGATAGACGTGGAAGGGTCGCTCGCGGCGATGGATATGCGCTTCGATGTGGAAGCACCGGGAAATCTGGCAATCCAAAACCAACTGATGGCGATGAGCGACGAGGAGAGAATGAGGCAGGCGTTGATGCTACTCATAAGCGGACAATACAACGGCCCGGGAGTGCAGTCGAAGGGAGGCGCGTCGTTCGATGCGAGAAAGCAGATAGGCGACTTCATATCGAAGGAGGTCAACCAGTGGGCGAGGAACAATCTGAAGGGAGTCGATTTCCAGATGGGAATCTCCTCGCGAAACGAAGCAGGAGGAGGAACAAGCACAGACTACTCGTACAGCGTGTCGAAGAGCCTGGCGAACGACCGAGTGAAAATCACCGTGGGAGGAAGTGTGAACGACGGATCGGCGGGCGGAGGGCAGAACTTCGCAGACAACCTGCTGGATGACATCGAACTGGAGTACAGGCTGACCGAGCGAGACAATATGTTCGCAACACTATACCGAAAAGCAACCCGAGCAAGCATACTCGAAGGAGAAGTGACCGAAACAGGAGGAGGGTTTAAGTACAGAAAAAAGATCGCCCGACTGAGGGATCTGTTCAAAAGGAGGCGGAAAGATGAGAAAAAATAGGACCATTGTTTTGGCGGCCCTGGGGGGGCTGGTGGCTGTGTTGGCCGCCGGCTGCTCGACCACGAAGCGACTGGCGGACGATCAAACGCTATATACAGGGGTGCGGAAGATGCGCATCGAGGGCGCGGTCGGAACGGGAACGGATTCTTTGGCGCGGGCGAAGGTTCCGGGAACGGTCGTCTCGGCGGTGAGGGGGCCGTTGAGTGTGAAGCCGAACAATCCGCTGATCTCACCCTGGATACGAACGCCGCTACCCATCGGGCTGTGGGCATACAACTCGCTGTACACAGAGCGCAAGAAAGGCTTCAGGGCGTGGATGTACAGAACGCTGGCAAAACAACCGGTGGTGCTGGAACGAGATGTGCAACCCGAAGCGCGGGTGGAGATGGTGAGAGACATTTTGGACAACCACGGATACTTCGGCTCGGCGGCATCGTACGAACTGGCCCCGAGGCACAACCCGAAAAAGACGAGGGTGAGCTATCACGTGGAGGTGGCGCGACCGTGGCACTATGAGAGGGTGAAGTTCTGGGCCGATTCGCTGGCCGTGGGCTCGAATGTGCGCAAGGGCGAACAGTACAATATCGACACCCTGACAAGAGAACGGATACGGATCACGAGCGAACTGCGGGGGAGAGGATATTACTTCTTCCGGCCGGAGTACATAGAGTATACGGCAGACACGCTGAGGGTGCCGTATGGGGTAGATCTGCGAGCGTTACTGGCGGAGGGGATACCGGCCGCCGCTTTGAAGCCATACAGGGTGGGGGAGGTGACGCTGCAACTGTTCAGCGCGGACGGGACGGGCCAGGAGGACTCGATGAGGGTGGGAGATGCGAAGGTGTGGTATCAGGCCCCGAGAAAGCTTCGAAGGGGAGTGCTGAGGCGAGCGCTGACGCTACACGAAGGAGATGTGGCGAGCCTGCCGGCGATAAACAAGGTGATGGACAATCTGACGGGGCTGGGAGTGTTCCGGTATGTGAATCTGACTACGCCGCCGCTCGATTCGCTGAGGGCTTCCGGGCCGGGGGGCGGGGTGCCGCCTTTGCCGCTGACGTTCTCCGCCGCGATGGACACACCGATGGAGGCGTCGATAGAAGCAGACCTGGCGTACAAGTCGAGCAGCTTTCTGGGGCCATCGCTGGTGCTGGGCTTGAGTCATAAGAATATTTTCCACGGAGGCGAAGTGCTGGCATTGAGGCTGAACGGATCATACGAGTGGCAGACGGGAAACACAAGCTCCGAAGCGCACTCGACCTCGGTCAACTCATACGAGCTGGGGCTGACAGCCTCGCTGACCTTCCCGAGGATGATAGTACCGAAGTTCGTGGAGAGGGCGATGAGCCGGACGGGAACAACCCACTATCAGATGGGAGCCGACCTGATGAACCGACCGAAGTTCTTCAGGATGATCTCGTTCAACTTCTCGAACACGTACGACTTCCGGACATCATCGACAGTGTCGCACAGTTTCACCCCGTTCAAGATGGTCTACAACAGGATGCTACACACGACACCCGATTTCGACGAAACGATGAACGGAAACCCGGCAATAGCGATGAGCTTCGCAGACCAGTTCATACCCTCGGCATCGTACACATACACGTATGACAAGCGGTTCGGAAAGGGGCGAAGAGACAGGATTGTGGTGATGGGAACGCTGATGTCGGCGGGAAATGTGTGGGCGGCGCTGGGAGCCAAAAAACTATTCGGCCAACCACTGTCGCAATTCTTCAAGGAGACGGGCGAGGTTCGAATCTATAAAAGTATGTGGCGGACGAACACTCTTGCCCTAAGGCTGTTTGCAGGAGCGGGTCACGCCTACGGGAACTCCGAAGTGATGCCGTACACGGAGCAATTCTACATCGGAGGAGCAAACTCGATCAGAGCATATACAATTCGCTCGCTGGGTCCGGGATCGTACAAGCCGCAGACGGGAGACGCATACGCGTACTACGACCAGACGGGAGACCTGAAGCTGGAGTTCAATGCCGAGTTTCGCTTTCGGATAGCGGGAGGACTCAACGGAGCGGTATTCTTCGACGCAGGAAACATCTGGCTACAAAAGGACGATCCGGAGAGGCCGGGAGGGCGGATAGGCTCGGGGCCGTTCTGGGATCAGGTGGCGACGGGCACAGGAGCGGGGCTGAGGTACGATCTGTCGTTTCTGGTCATCAGGTTCGATGTGGGAGTGGGAATTCATCTACCCTACGACACAGGACGGGAAGGGTACTACAACATACCGAGGTTCAAGGACGGGATGGGCTACCACGTAGCAATCGGCTATCCATTTTAGGAGCGCGGGTGCTGTACTCTGCGTCGTCGTAAGGATACATAGATATCTCACCAGAAAAGCGACCGAGCAAAACCTCGCCACTGTCGAGGTAAAACTCAGAAATGATGGTATAGGTGTTACCGCCCGAGCGGCTGACGGAAAATTGGCCGCCGTTAATGCGGAACTCCTCGTAAGTCTCGAAGTCGGGAACGAAAACAGAGTCCCAAAACGTACCCTCGGCCATAGTGTTACGGTAGGAGTAAGTACCCTCCGAAACAACAAAATCGGAGAACGACTCGAAGTAACTGGTGAAGCAATCCAGGTAGAGGTAACTGGTGGGATCCTGAGTCCCGAGAGAGAAGTCGCCCTCGAAGAGCTCCAAAACGAAGTTACCGGTACCACTACGGTAGTAATCCCAATAATAAGAGAGGATCGCGGAGGTGAACTCGATCTCTATGGTGTCATCCTCCCCGGGGTCGGAGGGAAGTTTCGCGGGATTGGGGTTATCGATCGGTTTCGTGTACGAAGATTCGTCGACGGTGCAGGCAGAGACCGCGCATATTAGCGCGGCGGCGAGCAGGAAGGGAGTAAGCAAGCGTTTCATAACAGTCGGTGTTAAATGGTTCTACACCGACTACCTTAGTCAACCTCCGTGCCAAACCGACCTATTACTGCGTAACCAATTGTTTATCAAGCTCTACGGAGAAGTCCGCCAGAACGTTCATATAGTTAATGAAAGCCTCGTAAGCCGAACCGTAGGGGTTGAAGTAGGTGTGAACGTCGCCGTCCGAGAGCCACTTGGTAGCCATATAGTAGAAATGGTCGGAGTTCTGCATAAAGCTCCAAACGAAGTCGAAGTCGGGGGAAGCGAGGGTCTTGACCTTACTGCGAAGGGAGTAGAGTTTACGGAAAGCCTCGTCCTGCAACTCGTTACCCAACCAAGCCGTGATGTCCCGCTCCTCGTCAGCCCAACTCATCGGGTGGGGGCACGAAAGAACGCTGACGGGCTGGTAGCGGGCGGAGGTTTCGCTGACGGTGGCGAACTCCAAACCGTGTTTTTTACGGAGGGCGGCTTTGGGCAGAGCGGCGAAGAAGTCGAAGATACCGCTGTCCGCCCACTGGTGCTCGCCGAAAGTCTCGTAGTCCATAAAAAGATTGATCACCTCGCCGGGAGTCTGAGGGTCGGACAACCAGTCGACGTACTTCTCAGCCGTGAGAGGCCACTCGTCCCAAGAGCGGTTCGAGAAGCGAAAAGCGATGTCGTCGCTGAGTTTGTAATTTCTTAGCAGGAGGCGAAGGCGCTGGTCGGAAGCCCCGGCGTAGAGGTAATTGGGAGATTTCCAACCCAGAACGTGTTTAGCCCCCTCGGCCAACATAGTCGAAAAACCCATAGCAGCAACCTCCTGGCCGATGGCGTCGGAGTAGATCAACTCGGTATTACGAAACGCCGTGGGGATCTGGCCGAACTCCTCGTGGATCATTCTACGGTGGCGCTCGACCTCCTCGCGGAACTCATCCATATCGGCAAGGGAAGAGAGAGAGTGGGAGTAAGTCTCGGCAAGAAACTCGACGCAACCGGTCGAAGCAAGTTTCTTGAACGAATCCAAAACCTCGGGAGCCCAAGCGCGAAACTGCTCGACAGCGGGCCCGGAAACAGAGAACGTAACGCGAAAAGCACCCTTGTTCTCCTCGATCAAGCGCAACAACAAGGCGTTCATAGGCAAGTAACATCTACGAGCGACTTTCTGCAAAATGGAGCGGTTCGCCGCGTCGTCCAAATAATTATGGCTCTTGCCCATATCGAAAAAACGATACTTGCGCAACCTCATCGGCTGGTGGACCTGGAAATAGAAACAAACAGTTTTCATAGGCTTCTTATGGCTTCCTCGTATACTCGTTTAACCTTAGCAGCAGCGTTGTCCCACTTCAAGCCAGTCACCTCCTCCAGACCCTTGGCGGAGAACATCTTGGACAGGGCAGGGTACTGGACAAGGGCGTAGATAGCGTCGGCCATTGCGTCAACGTCCCAATAATCGACCTTGACGGCGTACTCCAGCACCTCGGCAACGCCACTCTGCTTGGAGATGATAACAGGAACGTTCGACCGCATAGCCTCCAGAGGCGAAATACCGAAAGGCTCCGAAACCGACGGCATAACATACACGTCGCTCAAAAGGAACATCTTGTGGACGTCGTCACCTTTGAGGAATCCGGTGAAGTGGAATCGGTCGGCGATACCGAGAGCAGCAACGCGACGAACCACGTGGTTCATCATATCGCCGCTACCGGCCATCACGAACCTAACGCCAGGAAGACGCTTGAGAACCTTCGCCGCAGCCTCGACGAAATAATCGGGCCCTTTTTGGTATGTGATGCGACCGAGGAAGGTCACGATCTTGTCCTCCACCCCGCGCTCGACATCCTCCGGAGTACCCGAAGCGAAACGAACGGCGTTATGAACAGCGACTACTTTCTCGGGAGGAATACCGTATTTCTCGATAACGATCTTACGGGTCAGGTTACTAACCGCGATCACACGGTCGGCAGCCTCCATACCAGCGCGCTCGATGTCGTAAACGGTTTGGTTGACGTTCTCGCCGCTACGGTCGAACTCAGTGGCGTGCATATGAACAACGAGGGGCTTACCGGAGACAGCCTTAGCGGCGATACCGGCGAAGTAAGTCAACCAATCGTGGGCGTGGATAACGTCGAACTCACCCTCCATCTGGCGGGCAACCTCGGCAGCAACCATAGCGTAACGAGCAACCTCCTCCAATAGGTTCTCACCGTAACGACCAGAGAACGAGAAGCGACCTTCCCACAAATCCTTGTGACCTGTCGGGTCTTCACTTAATCCGCCCTCGGCGTTCCGAGCCCACTCTTCTCTTTTGAGTTCCCACTCCTCGGGGCTGGCGTAGGGGATCAGGTTGGAGTCGATCTCGATGAAGGTCATTCGGTCCCAGATCTCACGCTGGCGCTCGTCGCCGAAGCGGGTCACGACGTCGGATGCATTCACGACGCGTACGAAGCGCTGGTCCTCGTCGCCGTAAGCCTTCGGAACGACCATACGAATCTCGACACCGTGCTTGGCCAATCCGCGAGTCAATCCGTAAGTCGCCGTACCCAACCCTCCTGCGATGTGAGGAGGAAACTCCCACCCAAACATTAAAACTTTCATTGTCTATGCCGGTCTATCATTTCGTTTATGCGGAGGACAGCCCCGACGCTCCAAGCCTGAGAGATGGCGCCGCGCTGGGCGTGGGGAGGGTCGCCGTCGTAAATCTCGGGAACAGAACCGATACCGTAACTGTCGATGTCCTCCTCGAACCCGGCGAGAATCTCGGAAGCCTTTTCGAGGAAAGCAGCACCCCAGATGTCGAAGTTGGCCCGAACGTAATGCTCAAGAGGCCAAGGCCAAACCGTTCCCTGGTGGTAGGCGCGGTCGCGAGTAGGCTGGTCGCCCTCGTAACGTCCCTGGTAGAGAGGGTTTTGAGGCGAAAGAGTACGCAAGCCCTTGGGAGTGAGCAGGTGGCGCTTGATGGTCTCCAAAACGGAGAGCAACTGCTCCTCGCCGAGCATCTTATAACGAAGTGAGCAAGCAATCACCTGATTGGGCCGAACGAAGAAGTTACGGCCGCCGGGCTCCCAAAGAGGGCCGAGGTCGTGATGAGAGGGATTGACGTAATCGGCAAGGTAACCGCGAGAATCGCTCCAGAAGGTCTCGACGAACGAAGCGCGGATCTTTTCCGGCAGTGATTCCCATTCGGTGGTGAACGTGGAGTCGCCGTGGGCTCGAGCGAGCTCGAGAGTATAACAAACGGCATTGTACCAAAGGGCGTTGATCTCGACCTGATGACCCTCGCGGCCGGTAACGGGGTGCCCGTCGACCACGGCGTCCATCCAAGTCATAGCAAGGGAAGGGTGGCCGGCCCAAACGAGGCCGTTGTCGCGAACCGAAATTACAGGCTCGCGGCCGTCGGCAGCCCCTACGCCGTGGCGGTAGGCGCCGAGGATGTCTTTCATCTTCTGACCGTAGTCGTTCCAGATGCGATCGGCCCCGACGTGTTCCTCGAGCTGCTGGAGAGTCCAGAAAAACCACAGAGGAGCGTCCACAGAGTTATAGGCCTCGCCCATATTGGGAAACAGGCCGCCGGACATCTCGCGGGTCATAGTGTCGATCACGTCGATGCAAGCCTGAACGTCGCCGCGAGTGAGGGTAATACCGGGAAGGGCGATGAAGGTGTCCCTACCCCAACGACCGAACCAGGGCCAACCGGCAACAACCTCCGTACGGTCGCCGCGCCGAGAAATGAACTGGCGAGCAGAGTGCTGAAGGCAAGAGAGAAAGTCTTTCTTATCGCTACGGCGCCCGAGCTCCTCGTCGAAGATCTGGTTGATAGTATCGGCAGACCACATCTCGTCCAAAGCGGCGGAAAAGATCACGCTCTCACCTTTACGGATCGGAAACTCGAAGTAACCGGGAGTGAGCAGGTCCTCCTGGAAAGGGTAACCGCGCTCCTTCTCTTCCAGATATTCGAACTTATAGTACCAGTCGGGAGCAGCGACGAATTCGCAATCGGGCCCGCAATTAGTCTGCATATACAACCACGGGAAGTCGCCGTACAAGCGGCAACGAACGCCACCACGAACGTGGTGAGTGCGACCGTCGGCGAACATATTAGCCTGACCGACGGAGTGTTTGTTACGAAAAGCAAGGAAAGGGCGAAGCCGAAGCCGGGTCTCGGAAGTCGCCTCCACGAGAGTGTAACGAATCAACAGTTGAGTCTTGGAGTGGATCCACAACAACTCCTTACGCAAAACCACACCCCCAACGCGGTAGGTGATTGCCGGGGTGGGGGTGTAGTCGAAGTCGGTGATGTATTTGTGTCCGCGAGGTTCGTAAGTGCCGGGGAAGCGGTGGATCGCAAGGTTGAACGACTGCTCGTGTTGGATGACCGTCTCGTCCAGAGAGGACAACAACACGAACTCGTCCTCGCTACCGTCCCGGGGGCAAACCATCAACCCGTGGTACTTTCGAGTGTTGCAACCGACGATAGTGGTACTCATATAGCCACCCGTACGGTCGGTCGCCAACATCTCCCGCCGAAGCGAGTATTCGAGGTTACCGAGGCTCTGTTTATCGAATTTCAACACCGACATAGCGCATATTTTTAGTAACAGATTCCAAAGATAATAAAAAATTTGTAATCAAGCCCATTTCACCAACGGAAAATCCATTCGGTAGGCCAACATCTCGTTTTTGGGGTAAACGCGGATCGCAAAGTCGAACGAACCACTCTCAGCAGGAGTCATATCTATACAATAGACAGCCTTACCATCCTCGCGTTTACAGTAATCCAACTGGCGGGTAGCAACAACCTTAACGGGCTGGCCGGGCTCGATCTGGCTGGCGATCACGAACTCGACGCCGATGTCCTCCGGAGATAGAGACGCGGTGTCGACACTGACCTCGATGCCGTAACTCTTACCGACCATAATGGCCTCGCGGTCGAGGTTAAAGCGCTTGACCTGGGAGATCTTAACCTGTTCCCAAGCATCCGCGACGCGGCCTTTCCAAGCAGCCAAAGAGCGGGCGACGGCGAAGTTCTTGTCATTAACCAGGGCGCTACGGGCGGCAAGCTTGTGGTAGAAGCGATCCTCGTAATCCTTCATCATACGGTTGGTGGTGAAGTTCGAAGCGACGTCGGCCACGCAATTCTTGATAGTACCGACCCAACCGTGAGGAACGCCGTTCGAGTCGCGGTCGTAGTACAGAGGAGCGATCTCGGTCTCGATCGTGGTGTAGATCATCTCGGCGTCCAGTTCGTCCTGGAAGCTCTGGTCGTTGTAAGTGCGCTCCATAGGCAACATCCAACCGGCCCCGGGCTTGTAACCCTCGACCCACCAACCGTCCAAAACCGAGAACTGCATCACGCCGTTCATCACGCACTTCTCACCGCTGGTACCACTCGCCTCCAAAGGACGGGTGGGAGTGTTCAACCAGACATCGACCCCCTGAACCAAGCGGCGAGCCAATTCCATATCGTAGTTCTGGAGGAAGATAACCTTACCGACGAACTCGGGCATATTACTAACCTCGACGATGCGCTTGATCAGGTCCTGACCCGGGCGGTCGTTAGGGTGGGCCTTACCGGCGAACACGAATCGGACGGGCCGCTCCTTGTTATTAACGATCGCAGCGAGGCGGTCGAGGTTTTTGAACAAAAGGTAGGCGCGTTTGTAAGTGGCGAAGCGGCGGGCGAAACCGATAGTGAGAACCTCCTGACCCAACATCTCGCGAACCTTCACGGCGTGCCCCGGGTTGTCGAACCGAGCCTGAGCGGGATCGCCGATGCGTTTGTCGATCACGTCAAGAAGGCGGCGTTTCAAAACCAAGCGTTCGTTCCAAAGCCGGGTGTCGTCGATCTGCTTAACGCGCTGCCAAGCCTCGCGGTCGTAATCGGGAAGGGCGAAACCCTCGGGGAAGTGCTCGGAGTAGAGGCGGCGAAGGTTCGAAGCAGTCCAAGTGGGAAAGTGAACCCCGTTGGTAACGTAACCGACGTGCAACTCGTCCTTATAATAACCGGGCCAAAGGTTGCCCATAATGTCTTTAGTCACCTCGCCGTGGAGCCAACTAACGCCGTTGACCTCTTGGCTCAGGCGGCTGGCAAGGGCGCTCATCGAGAACTTCTCCGATTGGTTACCGGCCGTGGTGCGCCCAAGATCCATAAAGCGTTCCCAACCGATACCGAGGATGTCGCCGTAATGAGAGAGGTATTGGCGCATCATCGACTCGTCGAAAGCGTCGTGACCGGCGGGAACGGGAGTGTGGGTCGTGAACAGAGAGCTCGAACGAACAACCTCGTAAGCCTCGCCGAACGACAGACCCTCCTCCTGAACCAAATTCTTCATCCGCTCGATGCCGATGAAGGCCGCGTGGCCCTCGTTACAATGGTATACCTGTTGCTTTATACCCAGAGCGTTCAGAGCGCGGATACCACCAAGGCCAAGAAGCATCTCCTGCTTGAGGCGATTCTCCCAGTTACCACCGTACAAGTGGTGGGTGATGGAACGGTCCTCGGCGAGGTTGAGTTCGTGGTCGGTGTCGAGCAGGTAGAGGTCGGTGCGCCCTACTTCGCATTTCCAGACGCGAGCGGTAACAGTGCGCCCGGGCATAGCGACCTGGACGTTGACCCATTCGCCCTTAGCGTCACGAACGGGAGAGATCGGAAGCTTGAAGAAGTTCTGAGCCTCGTAAGTCGCCTCCTGAGCCCCGGCGGTCGAGAGTTTTTGGGTGAAGTAACCGTAACGGTACAACAGTCCGATGCCCACAAGAGGAACGTTACGGTCGCTGGCCTCCTTGAGGTAGTCGCCAGCGAGGATACCGAGACCCCCGGAGTAGATCTTCAACGAAGCGTGCAGACCGTACTCCATACTAAAGTAAGCAATCTTAGGGCCGGTTTGGTTTTGTTTTTCGGCCATATATGTCTCCAAAGCTGCGCTCGTGGCGTCCAGCTTACGGAGGAACTCATCGTCCTTTTCGAGCTCGACGAGGCGCGCCTGAGAAAGGCGGTCGAGCATAGCGATGGGGTTACGGTCGGTCTCCAACCACATCTTGGAGTCGATGTAGCCGAACAACTCGTGGGCGTCGAGAGTCCAAGACCACCACAAGTTACGCGAAATGGCTTCGAGGGCGCGAAGGCGAGGAGGAAGGTTCTTCTCGATCATCAGGCGCTTCCACTCCGGAGCGTTGGTGTTCCAGGGAGTGTGGACGCTGACCTGTTGAGGCTCGGGAACGGAGTCGGCGAAGTCGTCGCGGTTGAGGCGAGCAGCGGCAGCCTCGGCAGCAGCTTTGTAACCCTTCTTATAATAGGCTATGAACTTCTCCCATTCGGCTTTCTCAGCGAGCGAGCGGGCGTCGGTGCGGGCCTTTTCAACCAGAGAGGGGTTCTTGGCAGCGAACTCGTCGATCAGGGAAGCTATCTCGGTTGCAGCCTCGGCCTCGTTGTCATCGGTGCGCTCGACGACTTTCACGCCGTCGCTGGCAGGGTCTTCGCCGCGGGCCCAAGCGCCGAATCCGGCAAGAGTAGTGGTGAGGGTAGGAACAGAGAAAGCGATACTTTCCAGAGGAGTGTAACCCCAAGGCTCGTAGTAAGAAGCGTAGACGGTGAGGTCCATACCGACCAACAACTCGTAGTAGTGGAGGTTGAAAACGCCGTCAGCCCCGTCGAGGTATGTGGGCACGAAGACGACCTTGACGCTACTCTCGGCAGCGGTGAGGATACTGTCACTCATCGAACGAACAATCGGATCCCAGTCGGGGTTCGACAAGTAGTGGGTCGTGTAACGAGGCCCGCCGCCGGGGTTGGCCAAGTCGTGGCGAGGCCCGTCGTTACCGGCCGGAACGGTGATATAGGCGAGGATCTCGCGGTCGCGGTGCTGGGCAGCCAGTTTCTTGAGCGACTCGAGGAACACGTCCAGCCCTTTATTCTTATACTCGTAACGACCGCTCGTACCGACGATCAGAGGATCTTTAGCGAACTTGTGGCCCCAGAGAGTTTCGGCAACGGAGATCATCTTCGAGCGAGCGGTTTGGCGCTTAGTCTCGAACTCCTCGCCCTGCCAAACGAAGTCGTCCTCGAAGCCGTTCGGAGTAACCAGATCGACAGGCCGGCCGAGAAGGTGGCGGCATTCGGCAGCGGTGATGTCGCTAACGGTCAGGAAAGCGTCGCTGAATTGGGCAGCGGTCTTTTCCAGAGAGTGTTTCGCCATCACGTTGAACCGGCGGGCCATCTCGTCGGCGTTGAAATTCTCCAGATCACTGTACAACGGGTAACCGTTACCAGCCAGAGAACGCCCCATAACGGTAGCGTGGGTGGTGAAGACGGTTGCGACGCGAGGAGCGTGTTTACGAAGGTAGAGGCCCCCGGACGAGGTCATCCATTCGTGGAAGTGAGCAGCGATTGTGTCGCCCGGGCGTCCGAAAGCAGCAACGAAGCTCTCGATCACAAGTCCGGCAGCGTGGCCGAACAGGACGGGCTCGATGTAGTCCCAACCGCCAGTGATACTGTCCACCTTGTAACTCTCCCACAGGAACTTCAAAACCTCGTCCTTCTTAGCGAACAACGAAGTGAAGTCCACCAACACGACAACGGGCGAACCCTCGATACGCCAACGACCAACCTTGATACGGATCCCCTGGCGGTACATCGACTGGCGCCACTCCTTGAGCAAAGCCGAGTCCTCGGCAAACTCGGGGTTATCACCCTCGCGGTGGATGTCGGGCCCGATGAGAATATAATTGTCACCCAGGACTTTGCCAACCGTCAGGGCTTTGGTCGCAACGACGGTGTGGATACCGCCCACTTTGTTACACACTTCCCAACTCACCTCGAAAAGGCGGTCTACGCCACCGAGGGCGCTATGTTTTGTCTTTCCCATTGATTTCGTTCGTTTAGATTCCAAGTCGCAAAGATAGCGAAACTTAACCAGAATCACTCGAACAGAGAACCGATTATGTAATCGGCCAGAAGGAATTTCTCGGCGGGAATGGAGATTTTTTTGGCGGCTTGGGTTTTGGTATGGGCGGCGGTTTGGGTGAGCAGGCCTTGTCGGATGAGGTCGTTGGCGAGGTCGGCTTGGCGGGGGGTGAGGGTGCTGGCGAGGATGCCTTCTGCGCGGCGCAGGCCGGTCATCAGGCGCTCGTTGCGTAACTGGCTGTCGGTAAGTGTTTCACCGCCGTAGCTTGGGCCTTTGGTCAGGTATTTTTCGAGGTCGGGGGTGACCCATTCGCGGCGCCTGTGGCCGTCGAACGAGTGGGCGCTCGGGCCGACGCCGAGGTAGGGAGAACCGTCCCAGTAGGCGCTGTTGTGAACGGCCCTGTGATTTGGGAGCGCCCAATTGGAGATCTCGTAGTGTTCGAATCCGCCCTCTTGCAGTTTGCGGCGCAGAAGCTCGTACTGGCGCTCGGTTTCAGATTCGGGGATGGGTCGGAACGCCGACGACGAATCGTTGCCCTGGCTCGCCGCAGCCATTTTGCCGAAGGGGGTGCCGGGCTCGATGGTGAGGTGGTAGGCGGAAATGTGCTGAACGCCGAGGTCAAGAGCCTCATCAAGAGTGTGTTCCCATTGAGCCATAGTCATACCGGGGATACCCCAGATCAGGTCGATGGAGATGTTCTTGCCGAAGCTTTGGGCGCCGATGTTTTGTGCGGCGCGGACGGCTTGGTGGGCACGGGCGGCGGTGTGGCGGCGGTTCATCAGGCGGAGCAGGCCGTCGTCGAAACTCTGGATACCGATGCTCAAGCGAGTGAAGTCGGTGCGGGCGAGGGCTTCCAGATAGTCGTCGGTGAGGTCTTCGGGGTTGGCTTCGAGGGTGATTTCTTTGATGCCGGAGCAATCCCACAAGCTGGCCGTGTGGTCGAGCAGGCTCTGGAGCAGCACGGGGCGGAGCAGGGAAGGGGTGCCGCCACCGATATATATAGAGGTAACGGGTGCGCCGCGAAGGAAATCGGAGGAGGGGGGTTGGCCGCGGCGGGCAGTCAGTTCGCGTTTGAGTGCCGCGACTACATCACCGGCATAGTCGTGATCGGCGACGGATCGGGGTCGTCCGGCACCGTGATTGTGAACGAATGGCGACCTCCGCCGAGCGTCGTGCCCGGAGGTAACTCCGTCAACCATTGATAGGTTCCGTCGCTCGGGGGCCACGAACGAGAAGAAGTCGCAGTAAGAGCATCTCGAAGCGCAGAGGGGGATATGGGCGTAGATTCCAGGCATATCGCTACTTTCTTGGTTTTCATTTTTAGTTGGGTTTCGGGTTCGGCGCAAATATAACACTTAACCGAGGCGTTGTCAAGAGGGTAGGCGAAAAATTTTCTCGCTACCCACCCAACAACAAAAGAGCGGCCCCCCTAAGGGAGCCGCTCTTCGTGATAGGAAGTTAATCTGAAATTACTTGTGAGTAATCTGGATGTTTACTTCATCCTGCTTAACCTTACCAAAGCGGTCGATAACCCTAACTTCGATGGTAGCGTGCTCGGTCTTCGAGATTTCACCAGACCTGATTTCGAGATAGCCCCAGTTGTCAGGATCGCTAGCAGTGGTGGGTTCAGTCGGTTTAATTTCAGTTACCCAATCGTTTCCTCCGTCGGTAGCGGCAACAGTACCACCACCAATGATAGAGTAGATGTTAGTCCACTTTGTAGGAACGCGGAAAGCAACCGAACGCACGTAGGTGTAATCGTAGGTAGCCAGAAGGGTACTACCATCAACATAAGGTGCTGATGTGAAGAGGTTGTACTCTTCGTCGTTGTAGTTTTTACCCTTAATCATTGTGTGATCAAGTTGCTTGGTCTCACCGATTGAAGCAGCAGGCATAATGATTTCGGGTGCATCTTCGGCAGGTTCGAGCGAACCTTCATACAGAGCACTCATAATCTTGATACTGAACGCAGCGGCAGTGTAGTCGTCTTCGTCGAATGGATAAACATCAAGATAGAGAGTGTTGGCCAGCTGGACAGGAAGTTCCACACCATAGGCATCTTTAGTACCGTCAGGCATTTCGGAAGTCGTACCATCGCCCTTTACAGCTTTAGCCTTTTGAGCGGCGTTAGCAGCGTCGTTCTGGTAGTAGAGTTCGAAAATCCTGTTATAGCCGGTTGCGTCTTCGGCAACAGTCAAAGCATACTCAACTGAAGCGGTAGCAGGAGTAGGTGGTGTACCTGTAACTGTAGCAACTGCGGCAACGCCGTCGATCTCGAATTCAGGATCGATGTTGAACTTGATAGTTGCCCATTCGGTATCAGTGTCTACACCACCGACTTTCACGAAACCACCGTCACCACCTCGCTTACCAGCAGTTGTAGCGGCGATATCACCGTTTGTTACACCCGTGCCGGTATCGCCGACGCCGATAGCACCATACGAACCCTGAGCGATGTCATAACGAGTCGACATACCAGTGGCGGCCCAAGTTGCAGGCTGACGATAGTAAGCATTCAATACAGTCTGATCTGTATTCCAGAACGCAGGCTGCTTTTCGAGCATATCAACCAGCGAAGGAATGGTCGGGATGAAGCTGTAAACGATACTGTTGATGTAGTCACCGTCCCTGTCGAAGAAGTCCAGAGTGATGGCGTACGTTGCACCGATAGTGTAAGCCGGGTCGGGATTAGAGTCAGCATCATCAGCTGCACCGCCCCAAGTGTCCTGAGAATTGTCAGCAGTAGCGTAAACCGGAGTAACTACCAAATACTTAGAAGTGAAAGCTTTGTTAGTAGCGCCATCGAGGTTGAACGCATCCGAACCGTCGGCCTTAGTTGCACCCTGGAAGTTACCACCGGCGTTGCCCAAAGCGGTGATCCAAGCAGTAGCGGCAGTTTTGCTGTCAGCCACAGAACCTTTCGGGAAGGCAACACCGTCGATAGTTACGTTAGAGATTGCATAGGTGTGAGCACCATAGTCAGAAGTCTGCCAACGTTCAGCAAGGTTGGTGTTGTCTGAAGTGTACTGTGCGAGTTGGTTGAACATCGGCTGGAGATCAATAACGACATTCTTTTCACCACTCAACAGTGCAGTAGCGTTAGTTGCCTTGGTATCACGGTCGGAAAGAACAAGCGCCTGAACAGGAAGCGGAGTAAGAAGACCTTCGCGAACAGGACGGATAGTGATGATTTCCTTGTAGATTTCACCCTTGACACTCAGCTTGGAAACAAGCAACTGGAACGTTGCGAGAGTAAGGTCGTCAGGAAGACGGGTAACCGTGAATTTGGTGTTGCCATCGGCAAACGAAACACCGAACTTACCAGCGGTGAAGTTGGTCGGATCGACATAGTCGAAACGATAGTCTACAACGGCATCATTGTTGGTTACGGCAGTAGCTGCTGCGGGAACAAATTCAGCAGCATACTGAACATTTACCTTCGCGTTGTAAACCTGGGTAGGTGTACCATTGATGGTAGCGGCAGTTGTAACGAGCTTTTCCTCCGGAGTACCGGTTGTGGCAAGATTTTCTACCTTACGCTCGATGGTAGAGGTAATAGGAGTTGCAGTCGCAGTGAAAGTAGAGAAATCAGAAACAGCAACACCATTAGCGCTAAGAGCGTAGAGGGGGCCAGTATCGGCACCTGCAGCATTGTATGCTGCGGATGTGAACGTACCGAAGAAGTCGGTATATTCCTTGAAAGCGGTAGCTGGCTTGTACGGAGTCATAGTGTAGTCTCCCGGGAGGAAATACAAAGCACCTCCGTCATAATCGGCACGAGTTGTATACGAACCGACGAGGCGGATGGGAGTGCCGAACTTGATAGGCAGAACCGAACCAGTGTTGCTTACCAACGTGAAAGTTGTCGAAGAGATGGGATTGTTGGCGGGGAATACCCGGATAACGAGACCCTTACCTTCGGCCGAGAGGGTGTTGAGAACCATATTGGCAGCAAGAGGTTTTGCACCACCGCCCCAAGCATTGGGAGTAGCGTCACCAGCTGCAGTCGTAGTCGACTCCCCGGTAGGATCGTTCAAAGTGGTCGTAAGCGCACTGCCACCACCGTTAACCTTGAACTTCTCGATACCTGCGTAGTTGACGTTGAGGCCGTTGAGGTTCATAATTGCACCGGCGTTGGCAGGTGTGCCACCCCAAGCATCGGCGTCTACTTTGTCGGTGTTGTCACCTCCATTCAACGAGATGGCCTGTGAGCCGTCCTTGCTGAGGTATCCGGAAGTCCAACCCAAAATCTTGATTTCGGTCAGACCAGAAGATTCTCCGGCGAGGAGGACTTCTTGTTCTTCACCATCCTCATCAAGAATAAAAAGTGTGAACGAGCCGTCAGGATTTTCAACAACATAAGGAGCGTCGCCACCTACAGGGACAGGAAGAGTGACTTCTACTGTGGTGTTGTCGGTGAGGGTCAAAATCAACTTTCCATTGACGACAGCTGCACTCTTAACATAAACGTCTGCGCCGATGGTGATGTCATCAATCTGATCCTGAAGATCCTCGATGCTTGCATCGATAAGATCCAGTCGCTTGCAGATCTTGTCGATATCGTCGTCGTAGTTCTTACAGCCTACGAAGCCGACAGCGAGCGAAAACGTAAATGCTCCAAGGAGCAAAAACTTAAACAAATTTTTCATACTCATTAAAAATTAGGAATTAAATTAAATTGATACTTAGTTGTTTATTATTATTTTAGTTTGTGTCCTCAAAACAAAGCCACCCACCGACAAATCTGGTTTGGGGCCACTTTATGGCGGCAAATATACAAACTTTTTTCATAACAAAACACTTTCGGGCTCTTTTTTCCTTTTTCGAGCCTTTTTTTTCTGTTTTCAAAAACGTTTCGTACCTTTGCCCGTACCGATAGACAAAGGTAATCATATTATAATAACAAACAAACAATTATGGCAAAAATCGATTTAACCAAGTACGGAATTTCCGGGGCCGTGGAGATAGTGCACAACCCCTCCTACGAACAACTCTACCGCGACGAAACAAACCCAAAGAACGAAGGATTCG
The DNA here is from genome assembly GCA_002293505.1 of Alistipes sp. UBA936. Lineage (GTDB taxonomy): Bacteria > Bacteroidota > Bacteroidia > Bacteroidales > Rikenellaceae > UBA940. The sequence continues at coordinate 22,539 of DBDI01000026.1, forward strand.
AAAAGGGCGTGGAAACATCCACAGGCGCTGTCGCCGTAAAGACAGGAATCTTCACCGGACGCTCGCCCAAAGACCGCTATATAGTTAAGGACGCAACCAGCGATCAACACATCTGGTGGGACGGTACGATCAACAAGCCCGTCTCCCCAGAAGTGTACAACCACTGCAAGGCGCTGGTGCAAAAAGAACTCAGCAACAAGAAATTGTATGTAGTGGACACGTTCTGCGGAACAAACGCCGACACGAGGATGAAGGTGCGCTTCATTATGGAGGTGGCGTGGCAGGCCCACTTCGTGACCAATATGTTCATCCGCCCGAGCCATTACGAGCTGGAAAACTACGGCGAGCCCGACTTCGTGGTGATGAACGGCAGCAAGACCACAAACCCCAACTGGAAAGAACAGGGACTTAATTCTGAAGTCTTTGTGATGTTCAACCTGACCGAAAAAGTGCAGATCATCGGCGGAACGTGGTATGGCGGCGAAATGAAGAAGGGTATGTTCGCGATGATGAACTACTACCTGCCCCTCAAGGGAATGGCTTCGATGCACTGCTCGGCCAATGTGGGTGAAAAAGGCGATGTGGCTGTCTTCTTCGGCCTGAGCGGCACGGGCAAGACGACCCTTTCGGCGGATCCGAAACGCTATCTGATCGGTGACGACGAGCACGGATGGGACAACAACGGTGTGTTCAACTACGAGGGCGGATGCTACGCAAAGACGATTAATCTCTCGGCGGAAAACGAACCCGACATCTGGAGGGCTATCCGCCGCGACGCACTGTTGGAGAACGTGGTCATCAAGGCCGACGGAACGCCCGACTACGCGGATGGGTCGGTCACGGAAAATACCCGTGTGAGCTATCCTATCTACTTCATCAACAAGATCGTGTTGCCCTCGAAGGCGGGTCACGCCAGCAAGATCATCTACCTGTCGGCGGACGCTTTCGGCGTGTTGCCTCCGGTTTCGATCCTCGACGACGCTCAGGCGCAGTATCACTTCCTGTGCGGTTACACCTCGAAGTTGGCTGGTACGGAACGCGGTATCACCGAGCCCGTTCCTTCGTTCTCGCCCGCGTTCGGAGAGGCGTTCCTGACGCTCCATCCTACGGTGTATGCGAGCACCCTCTCCAAGAAGATGAATGAGCACGGAGCAAAAGCATATCTGGTGAACACCGGCTGGAACGGAACCGGCAAGCGCATCAGCATCAAGGACACCCGTGCGATCATCGACGCCATCATCGACGGCTCGATCGAAAAGGCGCCCACAACGCATATCCCCATTCTGAACCTGACTGTACCTACGAAGCTGAATAACGTTTCGGAAGGCATTCTGGATCCGCGTCAGACATACAGCGACGTTAAGGTTTGGGAGGAGAAAGCTCGTTCGCTGGCTGCCAAGTACATCAAGAACTTCGAGCAGTACACCGACACGCCGGAAGGCAAGGCGCTGATACCCGCCGGCCCGGCCCTGTAAATTTTTCTATTTTTCGAGAAAGGCGTCCACATCGGGCGCCTTTTTTGTATATTTGTCGTATGGAAAAGAATTACTCGGCGGCTGCGGACCGGTATGAAGCCGCGCCCGACCGCTATTCGAAAATGGAGTACCGCCGCTGNNCTGTGGCACAACTTCGGCAGCATCGACCGCTATGAAAACTACTCTGCAATCGCACTGGAGGCTTTCGACGCGGGAATCACTCACTTCGATCTGGCTAACAATTACGGCCCGGTGCCGGGCTCGGCCGAGACCAATTTCGGGCGAATACTGCGCGAAAACCTCGCCCCGCACCGCGACGAGTTGATCATCTCGACCAAGGCGGGTTACCTGATGTGGGATGGGCCGTATGGCGAGTGGGGCTCGCGCAAGAACCTGATGGCCAGCCTCGATCAAAGCCTGCGCCGGATGGGGTTGGAGTATTTGGACATCTTCTACTCTCACCGACCCGACCCCGATACGCCGCTCGAGGAGACGATGGGGGCGCTGTCCGACGCCGTGCGGCAGGGGAAGGCTCTGTATGTGGGGATTTCGAACTACGACGACGAGCAATCGCGCGCGGCGATTGAGATTCTGCGCCGCAACGGCACGCCCTGTCTGATACATCAGGCGAAGTACTCGATGTTCGTGCGGTGGGTCGAGGATGGGCTGGTGGATACGTTGGGTCGCGAGGGAGTAGGGCTGATTGCCTTTTCACCGCTGGCTCAGGGGATGTTGACGGACAGGTATTTACACGGTATCCCGGCCGATTCTCGTGCCGCCAAGCCGAGCGGTTTCCTCAAAGAGAGCGAACTAACGCCGGAGCGCCTGAACCAGATCGCCGCGTTGAACGAGATCGCCGCGCGCCGTGGTCAGACACTTGCCGAGATGGCTCTGGGATGGTTGTTGAAGGATCCGCGCGTGACTTCGGTTTTGATCGGCGCTTCGTCTGTGGGGCAGCTTCGCGACAACCTCCGCGCCCTCCGCTCGCCGCACTTCACCGCCGACGAGAGGGCCGAAATCGACAAGATACTTCGTTCGTAAGAGCAATAAAACCGGACAGGCGGCGTTGTGAGGGTGATTATGAAAGAGATCTGTCTTCGCGGCATTGCCGTTCTGTTTTCCGTGTCGATGTTTGTCGGCTGCTCCAACACTACCGAAGAGCCGCCATCGCCACCTCCGACTGCGTCGGAACTCCCCGTCGTGCACATCGACATCGAGGGTGGGGTGGAGATCACCCAGCAAACAGACGAGTATTACGCGGCGACCATCTCGCTGGCCGATCCGGACGAACCGGAGAACGATTTTGTCTCCGAGGTGGGCATTCGCGGGCGAGGCAACACGACGTGGGGAAAACCCAAGAAACCCTGGCGTATCAAGTTCGACGACAAGCGCGCGGTGATGGGTCTGGCGGCCGCGAAAAGTTGGGTTCTGTTGGCGAATTGGCAAGATCCGACGCTGATTATGAACGAGGTGGCGTTCGAGATCGGGCGGCGGTTCGGTGTGGCCCACGTGAACAACTCCCGCTTCGTGGAGCTGTGGATGAACGGCACGTACAGAGGACTTTATCAACTCACCGAGCAGGTCGAGGCGGGCGACGGGCGTGTTGAGATAGACGAAGACGCGGGCGGGTTCCTCATAGAACTGGACAAATATTGGGACGACGAGCCGAAGTTTCGAACGACGATTTACAACCAACCCGTGATGGTGAAAGATCCCGAGACAGCCCAAGCCGCCGAGGCGGCGAAACAGGCTCTCGATGCGTTGGAGGCTTCGTTCGCGAAGGGCCGCTGGGGTGACCACGTGGACGAAGAGTCGTTCATCAACTATATGCTGGCCACGGAGTTGGTGCGCAATCCCGACATCGGCCAACCCAAGAGCTTCTTTATGTATCGCAGCAACGCCGACTCGCGACTATCTCTCGGTCCGATGTGGGACTACGACTGGAGCTTCGGCTATGCGGCTGACAACTCGTTCGACTACTTTCGGCCCAAGACCCTGACGGCGCTCTACGGCCCACATCGCGACGAGGAGAACCTTGACGGGATAGGTTTTCTGACGCGGTTTTTCGACGATCCGGAGTTTTGCAAACGCTACAAGGCGCGCTGGAACAAACTGAAACAGAGTGGGGCGATGGACTTGGGGCCGTTCATTGACGAGTTGGCGGCAAGAATCGCCGGTTCGGCCGCGCGAAACAACGAGAGCTGGCCCCAGAGCAGAAAGGATCACGCCGAGGAGGTAGCCGCCCTGAAGCGCTGGCTGGCCGACCGCGTTCCTGCCCTTGACAGAGAGATAAACGGCTTCTGACCAGCCGCCTTACAGCTGATACAAATACCGCCGGATGCTTTTCTTGGGGGTTTTTTCGAACTCGGTGGGGTAGATCACGATACTGCCCACGCGCTCGAACGGAGCAACCAATCCGTTGAGCTCCGCAAGGTTACGCTCCATAATCTCGGGAATTGCCTCGTCGGGTACACCCTCGGTCTGGGCGGTCTCGTAGTCGGGATAGACCAATGCCACCAGTCGACCCTCGCGCTCGACAACCAACGACTCCATCACAAGGTAGAGGTTGTTCAACTTGGCCTCGATCTCCTCCGGGTAGATGTTTTGGCCGTTGGGCGAGAGGATCATAGTCTTGCTGCGGCCGCGAATGTAGAGTGTTCCGTCGGGATCCATCGTACCGATATCGCCCGTGTGGAGCTCCCCGTTGCGCAACACCTCACGAGTGGCGGCTTCGTTCTTGTAGTAGCCCTTCATCACGTTCTCGCCCCGGACGATTATCTCACCCGCAACGTGCTGTGGGTCGGGCGAGTCGATGCGCACCTGGAGGTAGTTTTTGAGATACGCGCCAACCGAGCCGGGCTTGAAATCGGTCCAGTAGGTGTAGCTCACCAGAGGGGCCGTTTCAGTCATCCCGTAGCCAACCGTGATGGGGAACTTTATCCGCATCAGGAACTCCTCGGTGTCGGGGCTAAGGCTCGCGCCGCCGACGATGAACTGCTCCACCGCGCCGCCGAAAGCGTCGATCAGTTTCTTACGGATGGTAGAGTATATCGCCTTGTCCAACAGAGGGATCTTCACCGCCCACCGCATCGCCCCCTTCTCCAACAGCGGAGCCACCTGCTTGCGGTAGACTTTCTCCAGAATCAACGGCACGCAACAGATCAGGTGGGGTTTCACCTCGGCCATCGCTTCCATCAGGATTTTCGGGGCGGGGATCCGGCCCAGCAGCGTGATGTGGCACCCCTCGGCGATGGGGCTCAGGAAGTCGAACGCGCAACCGTAAGCGTGGGCCAGAGGCAGGAACGACAACACGCGGTCGCCCCGGTGGAAGATCGTTTCGTCGATGGCGAACTGGACGTTGGCGGTCAGATTATTGACCGTCAGCATCACCCCCTTGCTGTAACCTGTCGTGCCGGAGGTGTAGTTCAGCAGCGCAACCGAGTCGTTGGGTACCTTGGGGTAGTCTATATCTTTGGGTGCGAATCCCTTCGGGTAGCGCTTTGCGAAGTGCTTCGACGACTCCTTCTGGAACTTCGACAATGCGTGGCCGTCCCGCTCGTAGACGCAGTGCAGGTCGGTGAGCGAGAAAACAGCCTCGATGCGCTCGACCTGTTCGGGCTCGATAGCGTCCCAGTACGAGTCGCCCACGAACAGCAAGCGGCTCTCGGAGTGATTGATAATGTGGATGATGTCGTTGCTGTTGAAGTCTTGCAGGATGGGGACGATGGTAGCGCCGTAGGTGATGGTCGCGAGGTAGGTTATGCACCACCGCGGGTTTGCCCTGCCTACCAGCGCGACCTTATCTCCGTGGGCGAGTCTGGCCCGCTCGAAGAGCAGATGCAGGCGGGCAATCTCTCTCGCCATTTCCAGGTACGAGAATGTCTCCTTCTTGAAATAGTCGGTCAGGGCAGCCTCGGCGTGGTTGTCGCGAAAACTCCGTTCGTAGATCTTTATCAGGTTTACGTTCAGCATCTTACAATGTATATAGTTTCAGGTCTCTCCAGCCCGTAGCGCCGGCGCTCGGCGGGGGTGAGGAGTGCAAGATAATCAATTTCTTCGACATTCCAACCGGCGGTGCGCAGTCGGTCGGCGTAGTCGCGGCCATAGATGCGCCGGTGGTCGTATTGGCCGAAAATTTTTGTCCTCTCAGCCGGGTCGGTCACCGTGTCGTCCTCATAGGTCTTCGCGCGGGCCGGCTCGACTGGCGATAGCAAAACTCCCCAGCCACCGGGCCGCGTGACGCGCCGCAATTCGCGCATCGCCGCCGCGTCGTCCGCCACGTGCTCCAACACGTGGTTGCA
>DBDI01000031.1 GCA_002293505.1 Alistipes sp. UBA936
TGTCGTTCGAGACGCGGTTCACGGGCGCCAACTTCGACCGGCTGGCCCCGGCGCGCGAAAACCTCGCACTGTTGCCGCTGTTCCGGTTCACGCTCCACTCGCCCGACACCACCCGCGTCATCGGCCCGGCGACATACTACGTTGCCGACCTTGAAAACTTCCGGCGCGAGCTCCGGATGCCGGGCCTTGTCTTTTCGCGCGGCGAGAGCGACATTCCGGCCGACAGTGTGATGACCCTCGACCGGGCGCTGGCCGACCAAATCGCGCGGGGCGACGCATCGTGGCAGACGCTCTTCCGCCGAGCTGTCACCCAGTCGTTGGTGAAGCAGTTCACAAATTCGGTCGCAACTCTCACCCGCGCCATCGACGCCAACCCGACAAATCCGTACCTTTATATTAACCGCAGCACCACCCGCGCCGAGATGATCGACTTCATATCGTCGATAGATGGCGTCGGGCGCGGGCGGCTCACCATCGAGAGCGACCCCGAGTATCGGATGCAGGGCAGCGGCGGGAGGATATACAACTACGACGAAGCGATCGCCGACCTGAACTCCGCAGCCAAACTCTCGCCCGAACTGGCGCACATATACTACAACCGCGCGGGCCTCGAAGTGATGAGCGGCCGCCTGCCCGAAGCGTTCGACGACTACACCCGAGCAATCGCCCTGAACCCACACTTCGCCGAAGCGTACTACAACCGCGGCCTGGTGCAGATCTACCTCAAGGACACGCGAAAGGGATATCTGGATATCTCCAAGGCGGGCGAGCTGGGCATCGCGGGGGCGTACGAACTGATCAACCGATATAACCCAAACTCAGAATAAGATTATGACCAAAAAAATCAACGACAATTTCCTTGCGCGGTGGACGATGTTGCTGCTCGTCGCCTCGATGATGTTCTTCTGTTATATGTTCGTGGACGTGATCTCGCCGTTGCAGCAGATGCTCGAAACCGCTCGCGGTTGGAGCCCCGAGACCTACGGTACGGTGGTCGGCAGCGAGTACTTCCTGAACGTTTTCGTGCTTTTCCTGATCTTCGCCGGGATCATTCTCGACAAGATGGGGGTTCGTTTCACGGGGTTGCTTTCGGCGGGTTTGATGATCGTCGGGGCGGGTATCAAACTATACGGTGTGAGCGACGGCTTCATTGCCGGTAACGGCCTGTACGACTTTCTTAGTTCGTTTTGGCCCGCGTTTCCGGCCGGAGCCAAGTTGGCCTGCGTAGGGTTTGCGATCTTTGGTTGCGGGGCCGAGATGGCTGGCGTGACGGTCTCCAAGGCGATAGCAAAGTGGTTCAAAGGTAAGGAGATGGCCCTTGCAATGGGTATCGAGATGGCGGTTGCGCGCCTCGGTGTGTTCGCTGTGTTCACGTTGTCTCCTCGCCTGGCCGATATGGCTCCCGTGAGCGTTGTGCGCCCCGTTGCGGTTGTGGCGTTGTTGTTGTGCGTCGGGTTTTTGACTTACCTGGTGTTCACGTTTATGGATCGCAAACTCGACCGGCAGTTGGATGCCGCTTCCGAGGGCCCGGGCGAGGAGTTCAAGGTGTCAGACCTTGGCAAGTTGTTCGGCAACCCGACTTTCCTTGTGGTTGCGGGGCTGTGCGTGTTGTATTATTCGGCGATTTTCCCGTTCCAGAAGTTCGCGGTGCCGATGCTCCAGAACTCACTCGGCATCACGGCTCAGGCCGCAAGCGATATCTTCCGTTGGTTCCCGATGGGGGCGATGGTGTTGACTCCGTTGCTGGGCGCTTACCTCGACTTCCGCGGTAAAGGGGCGACGATGTTGATCCTCGGGGCGGTGTTGATGACCGTGTGCCACCTGATCTTCGCTCTGGTTCCGTTGACTCCCCTGGTTGCCTACTCTGCCATTATTCTGCTCGGCGTGTCGTTCTCTCTGGTTCCCGCGGCTCTGTGGCCTTCGGTTCCGAAACTTGTCGAGGAACGCTACCTTGGTTCGGGTTATTCGGTGATCTTCTGGATCCAGAACATCGGGTTGTGGTTGTTCCCGATCATCATCGGCGGGGCGTTGCAGGCGGCTAATCCGGGCGTGTCGGAGCGCATCCAGTCGGGCGAGGCGGCTACGTATAACTACACCGTGCCGATGTTGATCTTCGCCGGTTTGGGCGTTGTTGCGTTTTTGTTGGGAGTGTGGCTCAAGGCGATGGATCACAAGAGGGGATTCGGGCTGGAACTGCCTAATGTGAAGAAGTGAAACTGTACAGACATAACGGGCCGTTCGAGTTGGAGTGCGGCGGGGTGCTGCCGGAGCTGACCATCGCGTATCATACCTATGGGGAGCGGCGCGAGGGGCCGGGCGGGGAGAGCAACGTCGTGTGGGTGTGTCACGCGCTGACGGCAAACAGCGATGTGGCCGACTGGTGGCCGGGCACTGTGGTCGAAGGGGGGTTTCTCGACCCGACCCGCTACCACGTTGTGTGCGCCAACATTCTCGGCTCGCCATACGGTACCACCGGCCCGATGAGCACAAACCCCACGACGGGCGAGCGCTGGTGGGGCGACTTTCCGCGGGTGACGATGCGCGACATTGCGCGGGCCAACCTGCTGCTGGCCGACCA
>DBDI01000006.1:0-2827 GCA_002293505.1 Alistipes sp. UBA936
AATCCGCGCAACGCCGCCGCCGGGAGCCTCAAGTTGCAAAACTCGCGGGAGGTTGCGCGCCGCGGGTTGGACAACTTTATGTACGGCGTTGTGGGTGACGGGCTGCCTTTCGCGACCCACGCCGAGTGCCTCGACGCGGCGCGCAGGTGGGGTTTCCGGGTGTCGGAACATATTCGCGTATGCCGGTCGCTGGCCCAGATCGAAGAGTACATCGCAGCCACGGATGACCTGCGCCACACGCTGCCGTACGCCACCGACGGGGTTGTGATCAAGGTCAATTCGTTGGCGTTGCAGCGGCGTCTGGGGGCCACGGCGAAGTCTCCGCGCTGGGCTGTGGCGTATAAATTCGCCGCCGAGAGGGCATTGTCGCGACTGTTGAGCGTCGAGTTTTCGGTCGGGCGGACGGGGGCGGTCACACCTGTGGCTAATTTGGAGCCCGTTCAGTTGGCGGGCACGGTGGTGAAGCGCGCCTCGATGCACAACGCCGACCAGATCGCGCTTTTGGATATTCGGGTGGGCGACGCGGTGTGGGTCGAAAAGGGTGGCGAGATCATTCCGAAAATCACGGGCGTGGAGCTCGCCGAGCGGCCCGCGGGTAGTTCGCCGCTGGTTTTTCCGACTCTTTGTCCGGCTTGCGGGGCGGTGTTGGTACGTTACGAGGGCGAGGCTAAGCACTTCTGTCCCAACGCCTCAGGGTGTCCTCCCCAGATCACCGGCCGCATCGCCCATTTCGTAAGCCGCCGCGCGATGAACATCGACGGACTGGGCGAGGAGACGATCGGGTTGTTGTTTGCCCAGGGGTTGTTGGGCGACGTTGCCGACCTCTATTCGCTTCGGGTTGAGAACCTTGCGCCATTGCCTCGGCTGGGTGAGAAGTCTGCCGCAGGGATTGTCGCCGGGGTTGCCGCCTCACGAGGGGTGCCGTTCGCACGGGTGCTTTACGCGCTTGGTATCAGGATGGTAGGCGAAACTACGGCGAAGTATCTTGCTGCACATTTCCGGTCGATGGACGCTTTAGCGGGCGCCTCGTTGGAGGAGCTGGCGCAGGTGGAGGAGGTAGGCCCGACCATCGCCGTGAGTATCCGCGAATGGTTCGACAGACCTGAAAACCTGACCCTTATGGAGCGTCTTCGGGCGGCGGGGTTGCAGTTCGAGGCCGGTGAATCGGCGCGGGTGAGCGAGTCGTTGGCGGGGCTCAACATCGTGATCTCGGGCTCGTTCGAACGGTTCTCGCGCGAGGCGCTGAAAAGCACCATCGAGGCCCACGGAGGCCGCAACCAAAGCGCCGTGGCCGCCAACACGAACTATCTGCTGGCGGGCGAACGCACCGGCCCGGCTAAGCTCACAAAGGCGCGAAAACTCGGCATACGGATCATCGACGAGGCGGAATTTTTAACAATGCTTACAAAAGAAGATAAAATTCCAACACAGGGAACATTATTTTAACAATTTGGTCTAAATTTGCGGCTATGATGAAAACGAATTTTGCAGGTGCGGGCGTTGCGTTGGTGACGCCGTTCGACGAGGCCGGCGGGGTCGATTTTGCCGCGCTGGGGGTGTTGGTTGACAGGGTTGTTCGCGGCGGCATCGACTACGTGGTCGCGCTCGGGACGACCGCCGAAACTCCCACTCTGAACCACGCTGAACGTAGGCAAGTGGCCGATTTCATTCGTACGCAAGTTGCTGGCCGTGTGCCGATTGTGATCGGAATGGGCGGCAACGACACCGCAAAACTATGCGCCGAATTGCGCGCGCTCGACCCTACGGGATTGGCGGCTGTTCTGACCGTCGCGCCCTATTACAACAAGCCCACGCAGGAGGGACTTTTCCAGCATTATCAGGCGGTCGCGGCCGCGTCGCCGTTGCCGGTGATCCTGTATAATATTCCCGGTCGTACGGGGGTTAATATGCTGCCTGAAACCACTTTACGCATCGCGCGTGAGGTGCCGAACGTGATCGGCATCAAGGAGGCGAGCGGCGACCTGGCCCAGATGGAGTGGATTGTTCGCGAAGCGCCCGCGGGGTTCGTGGTGCTGTCGGGCGACGACGCGATGACGCTGCCGTTGATGGCTGCCGGGGGTCACGGGGTTATATCAGTGATGGCCAACGCGTTACCCGAGCCGTTCGCTAAGATGGTGCACACGGCCCAGACCGCCGGAGTCACTGCTGCGCAGCCGCTTTGGGAGGCGTTGGAGCCACTTTGTCCGTTGCTTTTCGCTGAGGGAAATCCGACGGGCGTGAAGGCCGCGCTGTCGATTCAGGGTGTGTGTCGGCCGGATGTTCGCCTGCCGTTGGTGGCTGCCAGCGAGGGGTTGCGTGCCGCGATCCGGAAAATCTTAAAATAAAAAACCGAGGAGATTTTTTTGACTACCTGTTCCGACGTGACCTGACGGTGGAAACAAAACTTCTGTACCCAAATCTCAACAAGATATTTGGAACATCAGGCGGCGTCCTCGGAATCCCNNGGGGGGGGGGGAGGGGGGAACAAAAAGTGGCTGCGCCCAAAAAAACAAAAGCCTGCAAAACAAAAAATGTGCAGTCACCCTCAATGGCGCCGACGCGACGATCCCGACACAAATTTTTGCAACTCCGCGTCTGTCGTGTTCAGAACCTGCTCCTTCGTGCCCTCCCAATGTTTGCGTCCATCGTGCAGAAACACAATCTTTTCGCCGATCGACAACACCGAATTCATATCGTGCGNNGTGATGTCGTACTCGTGGGTGATTTCGCTTATCAGTTCGTCGATCAGACCGGCGGTGATGGGGTCGAGACCCGAATTTGGCTCGTCGCAAAACAGGTAGCGCGGGTTCATCACGATGGCGCGCGC
>DBDI01000006.1:2843-29698 GCA_002293505.1 Alistipes sp. UBA936
GCGACCCTTTCGAGGCAGAAGTTCACGCGGTCGCGTTTTTCGGCCTCGGAGCGGTTCGTAAAGAGGTCGAGCGGCAGTCGCACATTTTCCTCGACGGTCGAGCTGTCGAGCAGCGCCCCGCCCTGAAAGATCATCCCCATCTGTTGTCGCATCGCCTTGAGGCCCGCGAAATCGAGCGCCGTGAATTGGATGTCGTCGTACCAAACCTCCCCGCTATCGGGCCGCACGAGACCCACTAAGCACTTCATCAACAGTGTTTTACCCGACCCGCTACGGCCGATGATCAGGTTAGTCTGTCCGCGCTCGAACTCCACCGAGATGTCGTCCAGCACCCGCCGACCGTCGAAACCCTTAATTATGTGCTCCGCCCGGATCATATTATATTAGCAGCCACTGAGTTAGGATCAGGTTGAAGATCAATATCGTGATGCTGCTGGCGACGACGGCTCCGGTTGCACTGCGCGCGACCTCAAGAGAGTTTCCCTGAGCGAAGTAGCCGTAAAACGCGGACACAGAGGTGATTATGAATGCAAAAACGGCCGTCTTTATCAACGCGTAGACGATCGACCACGGCTTGAAGTCCAGGTGCAGTCCCTCGATGAAGTCGCCGGGGAGCACCACCCCCGTGAGTGCCGAGATGAGGTAGCCGCCGACCGTGCCGATCAGGATGCTGAGGATGCACAGAAAAGGGAAGAAAACCACCGCCGCGACGATCTTCGGAAGGATCAGGTACGACGCCGAGTTAACGCCCATAAGTTCAAGAGCGTCAATCTGTTCGGTGATGCGCATAGTACCGATCTCGGAGGCGATACTCGACCCCACCTTGCCAGCGAGAATCAACGCCACGACCGTGGACGAGAACTCCAGGATCATCGTTTCGCGAGTGGCGTACCCGATCAGCGACCGCGGAATGAACCCCTCGTCGAGGTTGATGGCCATCTGGAGCGCGACGACGGCACCCATAAACGCTGATATTATGGCAGTTATGACTATCGAATCGAGACCGATGGCTTCCATCTCGGCCACCATCCGACGCCGGTAGATGCGCGCCTTCTCGGGACGGGAAAAAACCTTCCCCATCAACACGAAATAACCCCCGAGGCGTGCAAAAAACCGTCGTATCATTCAGTCTTGTCGTTTGTCGTTTCGGCCCCGGAGACGAACGTTTCCTCCACGCTATACTCCTCGAACTCAACGTATTCGCCCATTCCACGCGCCACCCGTTTTTCGACCTCCGAACTCATTTTTTCGACCGTCACCTGGCCTTCTTTCCGGCGCGCTTCCTTGGCTTGCCGTTGGGCCTCTTTTTTCGCTCTCGCGGCCGCATCGTTGTACGCCTCGACGTTTTTGCGCAGCCACCGCGCGAACACGGCCCGGAAAATCAGCCCCACAAACCATACCACGGCGAGCGTGATGAACAAAAATTTGAAAAACGCCATAATGTCAGCCCCCTCTGATCTGTTTTTTGCTGATTACCACTCCGTTATCTATCACCACGACGCCCGTCCTTGCCCTCAACATTGTCAGGGCCGTTGTTGCATCGAGGTTGAAAACTTCTATCGGCGGCGCGTCCGGCCCCCCCAGCCGCACCGTCTCGTCCTCCGACAGCGGCGACGACGTCACCAGTATCACTCGCCCGGGCCTCAGCGTTGCGCCGCTTCGATTGCGCCTTCCCGCGTTTCTCGTGGCTGGATTTCGCGTAGCCGGTTTGCTCGCCTGTTCGACAATCCTCTCGAATCCCTGCTCGACGCTCGGCGTAATGTCGCTCAATCGGCTGGCTACCAACACATAAGTCCGACCGTCGTCATCAAGCAGCTCCCACGTCCCATCGCCCTGGGCGTTGAAAATCGTGAACTCACGCAGCCTGATGTCGCCACCTTGCTCGTCCTCTTCGTTTGCTCCCGGATCTCCGAATCGTGCCTCTCGCAGGTCGACCCCGACCCTGTAGGGCAGGAAATCCACCAGCGGCAAATGGCGATAACACCACACCCCTAATCCGACTGACACACAGGTAAATACGGCCACAGCCAACCACTCCGCAGGTCTCTTCGGCCACAGCGGCAAACCCTCCCCTCGAGCCGCCAGCCAAACCACAATTGCCAGCGCCAACAGCACCAAATTCTTGGCCACCGATCCCCATGGCGTCAATCGCACCGCATCGCCGAAACAACCGCACTCTTCAACAGGCAACACCGTGGCACTCAACACTGTAACGACCACGAACACGCTCATCGCCACCAGCGCCGCCAACGCCGCAAGCCGCCGCCAAACCCCGAAAACCAGCATCAGCCCAAGCACCAACTCCGCAGCACACATCGCAATCGAAAGCACGATCCGCCCCCCGTCGCCCTCGCCGAGCAGACCCGCCGACAGACCCGCTGGAAGGCCCCAAACGTTCAGATACTCAGTGATTTTCAGCGCCGTACCCCACGGGTCGATGCACTTCACGAAGCCCGAAAACACGAACGTCAGCCCGAGAACCACCCTACAAAATTTCGCAAAAGCCCTCATACTCATCGCTTTATAGTCTCATCCAGGCTCCGTGGCCCGGCGAGAATCTCGTTCTTTATCTTCTCAAAAATCTCCGCAGCGGGCAGCATCTCCCCATCCTCGCCCGAACACTCTATCACCCTAAGAGTCTGGTCGTTACACGCCTCGGCCAGATACACTTCGCGCACCCGCCGCTGCAACTCCGACGACGCCTCGTGCACATCCGTCCTCCCCTGCAAATAATCTCTATCTCCCTCTGTATCAACATCACGTCCTCCGCCTCTACAACCCCTTCGTTCCGCCAGTTTCGTCGCCGAAAACCTCGCGGGCACATCCAAAAACAGCGACACATCCGGCCGCGGCACTCCCCACGTCTCGTACTCCAGCTCCAATATCCAGTCTCTCAGCCGTTTACGCGCCGCCTCACCCTCCACTTTCGCACACTGATAGGCCACATTCGAGTACACATACCTGTCCAGCAGCACCCACCGCCCCTCGGCCAACCACGCCCGCAGTGTCGGCGCGGCATCGGCCTGATCGCCCGCAAACAACAACGCAAGTGCGTAAGGATCAACGCCTTGCTTGCCACCAGCAGTTCCCCGCCCCTCCGCAGTCCCGAACTCGCCCCTTAGAAATCGCGCGATCAGCTCGCCATACAGGGGCGTCTCCACTCGCGGAAAGTGCAGAGTTTCAGCCTCATATCCCTCCCGCTCGACCCACTCTCTGAGCAGCCTCATCTGGGTCGATTTCCCGGCCCCGTCCAGCCCCTCCAAAACGATCAACGGCATAGCATTTCCACAGCTTTTCGGACGGCCTGCGCAAGCATAACCACCTCTTGTTCAGTATTATATATCGCCATCGAGGCCCTGCACACACCGCCCGTACCCTTCTCCTCGAGTCGTTCCACCAGCGGTTGCGCACACAGCGTCCCGGTTCGTACCGCTATTCCTTGTTTATCAAGCAGTTGACCCAGATCGGCCGAATGCACTCCCTCGACGTTGAACGCCACAATCGGCGCAGAATTTTTGCCGTCGCCAGACCCGTTCGCAGACCCATCCGGATCCGCGCCATACACCTTCAACCCATTGATTTTCAGCAGCTCAGCCACTGCAACCTCTCTCAACTTCGCCTCGTGCCGCGCGACCTCCTCCGCGTCGAACTCGCCCAGCCACCTGATCGCCTCCGCCAATCCGACCGCACCCACATAATTCGGCGTTCCCGCCTCCAACCTATACGGCAGCTCGGCAAAGATCGAAGACGTGAACGTAACTCCCTGTGGTGCAACCATTTCCCCTCCTCCCATCATTGGCGGTAACCGCTCCAGCAGCTCTCGTCGACCCCACAGCACACCTGTTCCGGTCGGCCCATAGAGTTTGTGTCCCGAAAACGCATAGAAATCGCACCCTAACTCGTTGACATTCACTCCTCCGTGCACTATCCCCTGCGCCCCGTCGACGACCACGACCGCTCCGTGCCGCCTCGCCACCTCTACCACCCGCTGCAAATCCGTCCACGCCCCTAACACGTTGGAACACTGCGTAATAGCCACCACTCTCGTCCGCTCATCGACCAACTCTTCCAGCCGCTCGACCTCTGGCCGCCCATCGGCCCCAACCGGCAACACCCGCAACTCCCCACGCGACCCCATCGCCATCTGCCACGGCACGATGTTCGAATGGTGCTCCGCCTCGCTGATCACGACGTTATCTCCCTCTCCCACAAGTAGTTCACACAGTCCCCGAGCCACCATATTCAGCGCCGCCGTCGCTCCCGACGTGAAGACCACCTCCTCCCTCTCTCCTGCCCCGATGAACGCCGCCACGGTGTCACGCGCGGCCTCATACATTTCTGTCGCCTCAGCCGCCAAAAGATGCCCGGCACGATGGACATTCGCATTGACCCTCAGCAACATATCCTCCATCGTACGAACCACCTGCACCGGTTTTTGTGTCGTCGCTGCGTTGTCCAAATAGACCAGTGGCCGCCCGTAAACAGTCCGCCCGAGGATCGGAAATTCCGCTCTAATTGCCTCTATATCAAATGGTCGCATAAAATTTCCTCAAGTATTTATCCTCCCGCCGCCTCATCGCCCGTTGTTCGCGCTCCGTCGCGTCGCCGTGACCACACAGGTGCAATACGCCGTGGATCATCACCCGTCGCATCTCCACCTCTGGCGCAACACACAGATCCTTAGCGTTTTCCGCGACCGTCACCGGATCGACAAAAATATCTCCGCTCACCACCCGCACCCCGCCGGCAGACGCCTCCCCCCTCTCAGAAAGCCCTGAAGCCCCCAAGGCCGGAGCCCCATAGTCGAACGTGATGACATCCGTCGGCCAGTCGTGGCCCAGAAAATCGCGATTAATCTCCCTGTGGCGCTCCTGCCCACAGAACACAAAATTCACCGGCCCCAGCCTGCACCCCTCGGCCCGAACACACTCCGCAACCCACTCCGCCACCCGTCCCTTTCCGCGCAGCTTAAATTCCGTCCCGTCCGTATAGTATTTCACCGCCATCGCCAAAACCTCCTAAGCCTCCCTGCAGCCATCACCTCAGCCACTCTTCCGGATCCAGCGGCACTGTTTCGCGCCAGATTTGTAACAACAATACGTGCCTCTCTTCGTTTGCCGAGTTGTTGATCTTTCCCACTATCTGGTTGAGTGCCACCGCATCTCCGTTCTTCAGCCTCGTCTCTGCCAAGTTGCCATACAACACAATGTAGCTTCCCGAGCGCACTGTCACACACTTGTCGAATTGTCCGATGTTGTACACCCCCGTGACCTTCCCTTCGAACACCGCCCTCACTTGCGCTCCTCGGCCCGTTGCTATGGTTATCCCCTTCTCGTCCCTGGTTATTCCGTCCGCCATCCTGTTCGGCCCGAAATGGGCCACGACTGCTCCTGCTCCTCCCACCGGCCAGGGTAGCTTCCCCTTGTTTTCCTCGAACCGGCCACTCAACACCACATCCACATCCGCTCCGCGAGCCTGCGCTGCTATGATCCTGTCTATTTCTTTCTGGGCAGCGGCTATCTTTTCTCTCTCCTTCTTCGCATCTGCTTCCAGCTTCCGGCGGTCCTTCTGCAAGTCACTCAGCCTCGCCTTGTACGCTGCTTCGCTCTTCGCCAAGACCCCCAACGCTTTGTCGCTCTCGGCCCTCAGCCCCTCCAGGCGCTTCTTTTCTCCTTCCAGCTCCCTGATCTCTCGCTCCAGCTCCTTTCCCAGCGAATCTATCTCTGTTCCTCTCCTCGCCCGCTCGCTGTTGTACCGCCTCAGATACGTCAGCCTCCTCGTCGCATCGTTGAAGTCCTTGGCTGCCAACAGAAAGGCCGTCGCATTGTTCAGCTTGTGATTTTTCCACGTCGCATAGACCGTCTTCCCATACTCCGCCTTCAGCCCTTCCAGTTGCTTTTCCAGCCTCCCCGCCTGCCTTTCGTCGGCCCTGATCTTCGTTGCCAATCCTCCCACCTGCTTTTCCAGCCCTTGTGCTACTTTCTTTTGTGCTCCGATCTTGTTTCGCTCTATGGCCAATGCTCGCTCTGATGATGTTGTTTGCTTGACGTTTTCTCCCGACAGTCGCTCTATTTCGGCCAGTTGTTGCCTTGCTTGCCTGATCGCATCTTCCTGGGCTCCAATATCTTGTCCCGTCACTGATCCTGCCGCCAAAACCGCAGCCACCGCCATCACCACCCCCTTCATCACCGCTCCCGCTATGACCCCCCTCCTCTTCATTTACCCTCCCCGGCAGCTCCCGCGGCTCGCTTTCGGTACACTTCGGCCATAAAATCGTCTCCCATCGCTTCCAGTATCTCGGCATAGTGCCTCAGCAGTTCCGGGCTTTGCTCTCTGTCCAGCGCCAGTGCTCTCTGCATCACCTTCTTGGCTTCGTCGTAGTCTTCCAGCTTGTAGAGTACCCACGCATAGGTATCGAGATAGGTCGGGTCGTTCTCTCTGAGCTTTACCGCCCTCGTCGCCATCCCCAAGGCCCTGTCCAGTTCTTCGTCCCTCTCGGCCAGATAATATGCATAGTTGTTCAACACCAGCGCGTTATTCCTGTCCAGCGCCAATGCTTTCTCATACTCCGCAAAGGCCCTCTTGTCGTTTCCCTCCTCGTGCCACAGTGACCCGATCGCCCCCAACAGCTCACTCTTCACCGAATCTGCTTCCGCTCCTCTGCCTGGCACTTCTTTCATCGCCTGTCCCAGCAATTTTCGCGCCTCTGCCAGCTTGCCGTCCATTTGTAGTATGCTGGTTTTGACCATATATCCCTCCATCCGGTTGGTTTCGGGCCGCGCATACTTTGCTTCTGCAATGGCCATCGCGTGCGCCGCATCCCCGTCCCTGTACGCTCTCCCCAGCCGCAGATCCAACAGCACCATCAGCCTGTCATACTGCCCTTTGTACCAGCGGTTTTCGCCATCCAGCTCCACGGCCCTCGCCGAATACTCCAGCGCCTTCAGTTCATCTCCCAGCGCCAGGTGTGCGTTTGCTGCTTCGAACATCGAGGGGCCGTGATCCGGCGCGGCCCTCAACGCTTCTTCGAACTTTGCCAACGCTTCCGCCGGCCGCTCTTCCGCCGCCAGCCTCACTCCGTCGGTATACGGTACAATCGGGCTTTCCGGCTGCCTCACCGGCCCCGCCACCAGCACCCCCGCCATCATTATATAGCTAAATAGCAGCATCGAATTGGTGTAGGAACCTCACATCGTTTTCGAAATATAGCCTCAGATCTCCCACTCCGTACCTCAGCATCGCGATTCTCTCCACTCCCATTCCGAAGGCGAACCCGCTGTACCGCTCCGGATCTATTCCACACTCTTTCAGCACATTCGGGTCTACCATTCCGCACCCCATCACTTCCAGCCACCCTGTTCCCTTGCACACCGGACACCCTTTTCCTCCACACAGGTTGCACGACACGTCCACTTCCCCGCTCGGTTCGGTAAACGGAAAGTACGACGGCCTCAGCCTGATTTTCGTTTCCGGCCCGAACATCTCTCTCGCGAAATGCAACAGCGTCTGCTTCAGATCGGCGAACGACACTCCTTCGTCCACATAGAGTCCTTCCACCTGATGGAAAATGCAGTGCGCCCTGTACGATATTGCTTCGTTCCTGAATACCCTCCCCGGACATATCACCCTGATGGGCGGCTCGGTGGTCTCCATCACCCTCACCTGAATCGAGCTTGTATGCGTCCTCAGTAGCACATCTGGATCCTTCTCCACAAAGAACGTGTCCTGCATATCTCTTGCCGGGTGCTCCGGCGCGAAGTTCAGTGCCGTAAAGACGTGCCTGTCGTCTTCTATCTCCGGCCCGTCTGCCACCGTATACCCCATCCGCTCGAATATATCCACTATCCTGTTTCTCACCAGCGAGATCGGATGCCTGCTTCCCGTTGCTTCGGCTGTTCCTTCTCCCGGTCGCGTCATATCTTCCGTTTCCTCGACCTGCACACCGCTTCCTCCCGCCGCTGCCTTCAGTTCATTCACCCTCTCCATTGCTTTGTTCTTCAGTTCGTTCAACCTCTGCCCCAGTTCTCTCTTCACTTCCGGGGCTGCTGCTCTGAACTCTTCCATCAGTCCTGTCACGACGCCTTTTTTCCCGAGCATTCTCACTCTGAACTCTTCTATTTCGCCCGCGGCACGACTTTGGAACGCCTCCACCTGGGCCATCACTTGGTTTATCTTCTCTTTCATAGCCCACAAAATTAGTAATTTTTGTTAACTTCGCCCTACGATGAGTGCCGAAAAACATCCCTCTCTTCGCGAGCAGGCTGCTGCGCTTCCTCTTCTTCCGGGCGTTTACCAGTTCGTCGACCCGGACGGTACTGTGCTCTACGTCGGTAAGGCGAAGGCGTTGCGCAAACGCGTTGCCAACTACTTTGCCGAGAGCCGCCTTCCCTCGAAGATCCGTGTTATGGTTCGTCGCGCGGCCGAGATCCGCCACATCGTCACCGGCTCCGAGACGGACGCCTTGTTGCTGGAAAACTCTCTCATCAAGACTCTCCAGCCTCGCTTCAACGCTATGTTGAAGGACGACAAGACTTACCCTTGGATCGTTCTTCGCCGCGAGCCTTTTCCTCGTATCCAGTCCACCCGCCGTATCGTTCGCGACGGTTCTTCTTACTTCGGTCCTTACGCTTCTATCGGTGTCCAGCGCAACCTTCTGGAGATTCTCCACACCGTGTTCGGCTTCCGCACTTGTAAGCTCGACCTCTCTCCCGAGTCGATCTCCCGCCACCGTTACCGTCCCTGCTTGGAGTTCCACCTCGGTAATTGCCGCGGGCCTTGCGCTGGCCACCAGTCGGAGCAGCAGTACTCCGAGTTGGTCGAGATGGCTCGTGCAATGCTTCGCGGGGAGCTCGGCCCTATCCGTCGTTCCCTTTCTGCGGCTATGCGGGAGGCCGCTTCCGAGTTGCGGTTCGAGGATGCCGCTGCTCTCAAACACCGGCTCGACCTTCTGGAGGGTTACTCATCTCGCTCGGTTATCGTTTCTCCTTCTCTGGGCGATCTGGACGTTTTCGCTCTTGTTTCCGAGCCCGACGAGGAGACCGCCTTCTGTAACTTTTCTCGTATCCGCTCGGGTGCTGTTACCGGTTCTTTCTCCGTTCCGATCTCTCTTGGCGCCGAACAGGATCCCCGCCGCATACTCACTGCCTCCATCCAGCAGATCGCCGAGCGCCTCGACGGCCCTCTGTCCAGAAACATCATCGTTCCCTCGCTTCCCGAGACCGAGCTGTTTCCCGAAAACTCCTTCTCCGTCCCCCGCCGCGGTGAGAAACTTGCCTTGTTGGAGTTCGCTGCTCGTAACGCCCGCTTGTTTCGCGCCGAGCAGTTGAAGAACCTCGAGATCCGCGACCCCGAAAAAGCTACCGACCGCGTTCTCGGCGCTCTCCAGCGCGAGCTTCGCCTTCCTGCCCCGCCTCGTTGGATCGAATGCTTCGACAATTCTAACCTCGGCGGTACCCACCCTGTTGCTGCTTGCGTTGTTTTTCGCGACGGCCGACCTGCCCGTAAAGAGTACCGCCACTTCAACGTTAAGACTGTCTCCGGCCCCGACGACTTTGCTTCGATGCGCGAGATCATCTACCGCCGTTACTCTCGCCTGCTGGCCGAGGGCGACAAGCTTCCCGACCTGGTTGTCGTCGACGGTGGTAAAGGCCAGCTCTCCGCTGCCGCCGGCGTTTTCTCCGAGCTCGGCATCGCCGAGCGCGTTCCGTTGGTTGCTCTTGCCGAGCGATTGGAGGAGGTTTTCTTTCCCGGCGACCCCGAGCCCTACTACCTCAAGCGCGGTGGTGAGCCTCTTCGTGTTTTGATGCACATTCGCGACGAGGCTCACCGCTTCGGCATCACTTTCCACCGTAACAAACGTTCTTCTGATTTCATTCGCTCCGAGTTGGAGCAGATTCCCGGCATCGGGCCTAAGACCATCACTGCGCTGCTTCGCGAGTTCAAGACCGTATCTGCCGTCCGCGCGGCTGCTCTTGCGCAAAATGAGGATACAGCTGCGCAAAACACCCCCTCCGGCTCCTTCGCCCGGCTTGCCTCTCTTGTAGGCGCCTCTCGCGCCGCTGCTGTCCGCGCCTTTTACCAGCGCGACAGCACCGCTTCCGGTACATAGCTCACCTCACCCGAGGTAGCATCCACCGCCACCAGGTCCATCTGTGGTTCCAGTTCCGTCGGATGCACCGCCAGCCACGCCGCGGCTGCTCGCCTGAACGCTCGAACTTTCCCCGGCGTCATCGCTTCTTCGGGCGATTGCCACCCCTCGTCTCCCCTCGTCTTCACTTCCACGAAATGGATCACATCTCCCCTCACCGCCACAATGTCGAGTTCATACCTCCCCGACCGCCAGTTCCTCGCCACTACTTCGAACCCTTCGCTCCGTAGCCACTCCACCGCTCGCCGCTCGCCTTCGCCGCCAATTTTTTGCGTCTGCCCCATATCCCCCGCCAAGCTCCTGCCCGGTTCCTATTTTCCGTTCTTGTAGCTTTCGCGTATTCCGTGGATTATGGAGTTCGAGAACCCGTGTTCTTCCATCGCGTTCAGTCCTCGTATCGTGTAGCCTCCCGGGGTGATTACCCGGTCGATCTCCACTTCGGGATGTTGACCTCCTTCGTACAGTAGACGGATTGCTCCCTTGATTGTTTGCAGTACTATCTCGTGCGCTTCGTCGGCACTGAATCCCGCTTCGATGGCTCCGATCATCGCCGCCCTCACGTAGCGCATCGCGTATGCTATTCCGCACGACCCCACGGCCATAGCTGCCGGCAGCATTCTTTCTGGTACGACCATTGTTTGTCCCATCTCTCCGAACATTGTTTCGGCCATTTGGACTTGCGCTGCGTTTGCGTTTCGCGAGGCGATGAATGTCATAGCGTCGTTGATCGATATGGCAATGCTGGTCATAATTCGGAAGTGCACCAGCCCCGCCGCATCGGCTTTGTCCACTCCTCCGAGTAGCATCTTGTCCATCTCCTCGAAGGTCACTCCCGCGACTGCCGAGAAGAGTATCTGCCTCTTGTAGTCCACCACATCCCTGGTCGCCGCAATGACCTCCGGCACCGAGTGTGGTTTCACCGCGAGGATTGTTGCGTCGGCCGTACGCACTCCTGCTTTCAGGTCGCTTGTCAACACAAAGTTCTTTCCCGTTGCTTTGAGTCTTGCCAGCGATCGCGGATTGCGGTCGACACACGTTATGTCCTCCGCTTCGATGAACGTTCCGTTTGCCAATCCCACCGCAATGGCACCGCCCATATTGCCTGCGCCGATAATTGTTACTTTCATAATAAATTTGTACTTTTGTGACCGGTTAAGAAGAAAAAATCTATCAACTAATACAAACATACAAAAATTATGCAAATTGTTACCGTACACGCAAGAGAAATTCTCGATTCGCGTGGAAATCCCACGATTGAAGTAGAAGTATCCACAGTTTCAGGCGCATTGGGTCGCGCGGCTGTTCCGAGCGGAGCCTCCACCGGAGAGAACGAAGCGCTCGAACTTCGCGATGGCGACAAGGGCCGCTACCTCGGTAAGGGCGTTCAAAAAGCCGTTGCCAACGTTAACGACGTGATCGCTCCCGAGATCATCGGTATGTCGGTCACCGACCAGGTCGGCATCGACCACCTGATGATTGCTCTGGACGGCACCCCCACTAAGTCGAAACTCGGCGCCAACGCCATCCTCGGCGTTTCGTTGGCCGTTGCTCGCGCTGCTGCCGACTACTACGGCGTGCCCCTGTACCGTTACATCGGCGGTACGAACGCCAAGACACTGCCCGTTCCGATGATGAACATCATCAACGGCGGTTCGCACTCCGACGCTCCGATCGCTTTCCAGGAGTTTATGATCCGCCCCGTCGGCGCTTGCTGCTTCAAGGAGGGTCTTCGTATGGGTGCCGAGGTTTTCCACGCCCTTAAGAAAGTTCTTCACGACCGCGGTCTGTCGACTGCTGTGGGCGACGAGGGTGGTTTCGCTCCCGCGTTGAACGGCACCGAGGACGCTCTGGAATCTATCATCGAAGCCATCAAGAAGGCTGGTTACAAACCCGGTCGTAAGGAAGATGGCGGTCAGGTTTCGATCGGTCTGGACTGCGCTTCGAGCGAGTTCTTCAAGGATGGTGTTTACGACTACTCGAAGTTCGAGGGCCCCAAGGGCGCAAAACGCTCTTCGGCCGAGCAGGTTAAGTTCCTTAGCGAGTTGGTTGCCAAGTACCCCATCGACTCTATCGAGGACGGTATGGGCGAGAACGACTGGGACGGTTGGAAGCAGCTCACGGATGCTCTGGGTGGTAAGTGCCAGTTGGTGGGCGACGACTTGTTCGTCACCAACGTCGAGTTCCTCCGCAAGGGTATCGAGATGGGTTGCGCAAACTCGATCCTGATTAAGGTGAACCAGATCGGCTCGCTGACCGAGACTCTCGACGCTATCGAGATGGCCCACCGCGCGGGTTACACTTCCGTGACCAGTCACCGTAGCGGCGAAACCGAGGACAGTACCATTGCCGACATCGCCGTGGCTACCAACTCGGGCCAAATCAAGACCGGTTCGTTGTCTCGTTCCGACCGTATGGCCAAGTACAACCAGTTGCTCCGCATCGAGGAGGAACTCGGTTCCGAGGCGATCTACGGTTACACCAAGGTTTACCGCAAGTAATTCTATATTACTTCAAAGACAAAGCCCGCCGAATGGCGGGCTTTGTCTTTATATCATCTCTTGTAGCCGTTCTATCCTTTGGCCCAGTTCTTTCGCCGTGTCTGCTTCCATCAGATAGCGCACCGAGCAGACGTTTCTCGCTCCGGCGGCCACCACGTCGGGCAGGTTCTCTGGAAATATCCCCCCGATCGCCACCACCGGCACCGGCGAAAACCCCACCACCTCGCGCAGCAGCTCCACTCCCACCGTTGGGTCTGGCACCGCCTTTGTCGGGGTCGCATACACCGGCCCGAAACCGATGTAGTCCGCTCCCGCTGCGATCGCTTCTCGCGCCTGAGCCTCCGAGTGGGTCGACAACCCGATCAGCATCCCGCCGCCCTTCGCTTCAGCCCCCGCTCCCACTATCCGCCGCGCCTGCTCCAGCGAGATATCTCCCTGCCCCAGATGCACCGCATCGGCTTCGGCCAACAGCGCAAGGTCGGCCCGGTCGTTCATCACAAACCGCGTCTCCGTTCCCCGCGTCACGGCCCTGATCTCCGCCGCGGCAGCCAGTAGCGCCCTGTCGTCCAGCTCCTTTTCGCGCAGTTGCAGCATCCTCACCCCCCGCTCCACACACACCCGCGCCACCTCCCCATACGGGATCCGCGGCCGGGTGATTATCACATAAAGCCCAAAGTCGCGCATCACAAAGAAGCCTGCATCAACTCTGCCACCTTCCTCCCCGACAGTAGCATTCCTCCGAAGATCGGCCCCATCCTGAAGCTGCCGCTCACTCCGTTCGAGGCCATCCCGCTCACGAACAGTCCCGGATAGATCTCCTTTGTGTTCTCGACCGTGGTCTCCTCTCCCTCGGCGGCCGACATCGACCGCTCGCCCATCACATCGCCCGTTGCCGTCGTCAACCGGATTCCGTTCTTGCGCACCAGTGTTCTGGCCACTTCGCAGTCGTGTCCCGTGCCATCCAGCGTCACCCGCGCCATCACCACCAGCGGGTCGACGTGCAGCCGCTCTCTTGTCACCGGCGCCCAGTTGATCACCAGCCCGGCCATCCGACCGTCGTGAACCACCACGTCCTCCACCGAGTGGCAGTTGAAGATCGCCGCACCCGCAGCAGTGGCCTTATATATCAGTGCGGCAGTTGCGTGCACCGAGTCGGCGATTGCCGCCCCGCCCTCGATGCGAGTATAGCTCACCCCCATCTCGTCCAGTATCGGCAGCGCCTCGGCCTGCACCACAAGCTTCGAAAACATCATCGCTCCGCCCCACATTCCGCCCCCCGGGGCCAGTTTGCGTTCGAACAGCGCCACCCGTCGGCCCGCTTTGGCCAGATAGTACGCCGCCACGAGCCCCGACGGTCCGCCGCCGACTATGGCCGCATCCACGGAGAGGTTTTCGTTCAGTTTCTCAAAATAGCTTCCCACAATCCCGCGGGAAACCTGTTCTTCCATTGTCTTCATTATCTCAATCTGTCTGTGTCTCTTATTAGCATTTCGTCCTTCAGCACACCTCTCAGCGCCAGCCAATTTGTCACCAGCCCCGCCAACGGCAGCAGCGGCAGATAGGCCCACAGCGTGTGCACCACCCATCCGTAATAGATTGCGAACCCGGCACATCCTGCGATCGGCAGGAAGGATGCGATCAGCAGTGAGGTTTGCCGCGACCGGTTACGGAACAGGAACACCGTCACCAGCGGCACCAGCGCCGCCACCGCGACCAAAATCGCGAACCACCCGTTCATTCGTTCCCATTCGCTCAGGCACGCACCCAACAAGGCAGCCGTGAGCACCATCCACACCGTTTGTATTCTCTGTATCATATCCGTTTATCTATCGAGTATCGGTTTCTGTCGGCTGCGTTCCGGTTGATGAGTTCGCCCAGGAATCCCGTCAGGAACAGCATCACACCCGCCAGCAGCGTCACCAGCGCGATGTAGAACATCGGTTGGTCGGCCACTCCGCGCGGGGTGAGTCCGTGCGACTGCTTGACTAACTTGTCCACAATGATCCACACCGCCGTCACCCCTCCGCCGAGGAACATCAGCGTTCCCAGGCTCCCGAACAAGTACATCGGTGCCCGCCCGAAGCGCGACAGGAACGACACGGTGATCAAGTCCAGATAGCCCTTTATCATTCGTTCGAGGCCGTATTTCGAATGCCCATACTTGCGGGCCCGGTGCTCGACTTCCTTCTCGCCGATTCGCCCGAAGCCCGCCTGCTGGGCAAGGATGGGTATGTATCGGTGCATTTCGCCGTAGACCTCGATGCTCTTGACCACGTTCCGGCGATAGGCTTTCAGTCCGCAGTTCATATCGTGCAACGGGATGCCGCTGACGATTCGCGTCGTGAGGTTGTAGAACCTGCTCGGCAGTCGTTTTCCGGCGGGGTCGTGGCGATGACGCTTCCAGCCCGACACAAGGTCGTACCCTTCGTCGAGGATCATTCTCCTCAGTGCCGGGATCTCGTCGGGCGAGTCTTGCAGGTCGCCGTCCATCGTCACCACCACCTCACCCCTGGCCTCCTCAAACCCGACATACAGTGCCGCCGACTTGCCGTAGTTGCGCGAAAACCTTATCGCCTTCACACTCCCCTCCTTTGCCACCTCTGCCGCCTTTTCGATCGCCTCCCACGTGCCGTCATTCGAACCGTCGTCCACGAAGATCAGTTCCCACGTCAGCCCTTCGGCCTCCATCACACGCCCCACCCACGCGGCCAACTCCCCAACGGAGGATACCTCGTTCAGCACCGGAACGATTATCGAAACGTCAGGCTTCATTGCTGCCGTCGGCAAAAATATCCGGTTTACGCGTAAAGATCGGACAGAGCACCAGACCCAGGAAACCTCCCTTGAAGATCAGCTCCACCACCGCCTGGAAGATCAGATAGAACGGGTTGCGCATCATTGCTCCCATCATCGGGGAGACATCGGCCATCATCGCCTGCATACTCGGGCCGTAGAGTTTCATCGCTTCGGCCACGAGGGTTTCGTTCATCACTCCGTAATACTCCGGGGCAATGAAGTTGGTCAGCAGGAATCTGCCCACTCCGTAGACCACCCCCGCGAACATCATCATCGCCACCACGAATCCCCACGCCCTGCCGAACGGCCAACCGGCCGCCCCGGAAGCCGCAGCGTTCCGCCGCCCCGTCACCACGATCAGTGGCAGCAACACCGCCGCCGTCAGCAGCTCGTAAACCCACGGTAGGTTGGTCTCCAGCTTCAGCGCCCAGCCTATCAGGTTTACCCCGAACAGCGCCGCTCCTCCCAGAAAGCCCCAGTTCGAGGCCCCCTGCCAAAATTGTTTTCTTGTCATATCAGTTCTCCTGCTCCTTGTCTCGTTATTTCCGGTTCGTCGCCTGTCAGGTCGACCACCGTTGTCGGCACCACTCCTCCTTCGCCTCCGTCGATCACCATATCCACTCGTTTGCCCAGTCGTTCGGCTATGAGCGAAGGGTCGGTCGTGTACTCCGCCTCGTCGTCCTTCACCGAGGTAGTCAGCATCGGCCCTCCCAGTTCTTCCACCAGCGCGCGTGCAATGGCCGAGTCGGGGATCCTCACACCTATGGTCTTTCTCTTGCCGAGTGCTTTTTCCGGTACTCGCGACAATGGCGTCAGCAAAAATGTGAACGCCCCGGGCAGATTGCGCTTCATCACCCGGAACTGCGGGTTTTCCACCTTTGCGTACTCGGCCACGCGAGCCAGCGAGTCGAACACCAATGAAAACTGCTTATCTCCGCCGTCGGCTCCCTCGCCACCCACCGCCGCCTTGATCGCCTTCAGTCGCTCCACCGCCTTTGGTCGCCCCAGCGAGCACCCCAGGGCATAGACGCTGTCGGTCGGGTAGACAATCACCCCGTCGGCCCTCAGCACCTCGGCTGCGTGGGCAATCTGCTTGGGGTTTGGGTTATCGGGCCAGATCCTTACCAGCATCTCTCGTTAGTGTAGCTTGCTTCCTATCAATGTTATGAACTCTTCCCTGGTGCGGTGCTGGGCCAGGAACACACCCGTGAACGCGCTCGTCGTCGTGACCGAGTTTTGCTTCTGCACTCCTCGCATCGACATACAGGTGTGGTGCGCCTCGATCACCACCGCCACACCCATCGGCTTCAAAACTTCCTGAATGCAGTCGCGTATCTGCACCGTCAGTCGTTCCTGCACTTGCAACCGGCGTGCGAAGCAATCGACCACACGTGCGATCTTCGACAGGCCCGTTATGTGCCCGTCGGGGATGTAGGCCACGTGCGCTTTGCCTATTATTGGCAGCAGGTGGTGCTCACACATCGAGTAGATCTCTATGTCCTTCACCAGCACCATCTGGCGATACTCCTCGCGGAACATTGCCGAGGTGAGAATTTCGCGCGGGTCTTCGCCGTAGCCCTTGGTGAAGAACTCCATCGCCCGCGCGACCCTCTGTGGGGTCTTCAGCAGGCCCTCGCGCTCGGGGTCTTCGCCCAGTAGCCGCAGGATTTCGCGATAGTGGTTTTCCAACTCTTTCATATCGGGTGCGAAGTTACTAAATTATTCTTTTGGTTCGCGCATTCTCGGTTAGGGTGAGGGTGCGCAGATCTACGCCGGTTAGGTTGACGATACCCGGAGTGCGTCCGGGGGCGATCCGGTCGGCGGCCACCCATCCCAGCATCTCGGCCAGCGGGGCGTCCAACAGCCGGAGTTCGTCCACAAGACTGAGCGTGTCGTTCGAGGCAAGCGAGTCGGTGCCTACCCGGATCGTCAGACGGTTGCGGCGAAGCAGGTCGAGCGGGGGTTGGAGGCCGGAGATATGTCGGTTCGAGCGCGGGCACACCACCCACGTCACGGGTCCTGTGAAGTGGCCCATCACGATGTCGATGTCGCGTTGGGTGACGAGACAGTTGTGCACAAGGATCATTTCGCGCTCAGGCGGGGTTTGGGCGACAAGCCGCGCCGCTGGGTCGGCCACCTCGAAGGCGCTCTCCATAAAGTGAACCGACAACGGCCCCCTCGCTGCCTCGGCCAACCGGGTGAATGCCGCAGGGTCGACTGCATAGAGCGAGTGCGGCGTGGTGTGGAAACTCATATCGGGCTGGCGGCCGATACCGAAAAACTCAATAAAATTGTGATACTCGATCCGGCTGGCGACCTTGGTCGCGAAAGTACTCGTCCCGTTGCAAACGTCCCATACGCGCCCAACCCCCTCAGCCCACATCTTTGCATCCCAAGCCTTCGCAACCGCCTCCCCACCCTCTCGCGGAGCCGCCTTCATCGCCTCGACGAATCCCTCGAACCCGCAGCCCGCCGGAATCGTACCCCGCAGTCCGGAGAGCTCCAGGTGGCAGTGGGCGTTGAGCATCGCCGGCATCAGGATCCCGGGAAAGAACTCCACCCCGGGCAACGAATCGAGCGCCGCGCCGTCGGGCACCTCCTCGACAGCCACCACCCTACCCTCCTCGCTCACCCTCACCACCCGCCGGGGCTCAAGACCCCAGGGAGTCAGCAGAAGGTGTGAACAAAGGCGTCTCATAAATGGTCAGTCGGAACAGCGAATCGAGTGCAACCCTGTCGGGCAGGAAGTAGACAACCCGCAGAGAGTCGATCCGCAGAGAAAGGGGTGTCAGCAGGTCGCGCCGTGGGTATGGGTTAAGGTCGAGCACAAGGCGGCGGGCGGTCGTGTCGGCCTCCAGCACAATGACCTCCGAGGAGCGCTCATTGCGGATCAGGCGCCGAGAGTTACTACCCAACGACCGGCCGCGACCGTCCTCCAGATGGATGTTGGTTCGCAGGTTGTCGTTTGCTTCGATCGAGTCGATCATATAGCGGAAGCTCACCTCGTAGCGCCCGGGCACGGTCGGCAACACAAGTCTCAGGCGGGAGGTGTCGCCCACAGAACGAACACGGATCGAGCGGGTGAAGAGCACCTCGCGCTTGAACCGCTGCCCGGCCCGGCGAGACAGCGTATCGACGACAGCTAACCGGTGGTCGTACGCCCCGCTCTCGGCCCGCAACATCTCGACCGCACGCTGAACAACGTCCTCACTGAGGCGCGCACTTTTGCGTTTCGAGAAGCTGCCGAGTGTGTATCGCAGGTCCTCCGAAGTGTAACCATATTCGGCCAACACGGGTTCGTAGATGTTCAACGAGTCGAGCGCCGCAAGCGAAGCCGACGAGCGACCCGCGTAGGCGTCCACAAGGTAGATGTCGTGGAAGATCCGGGCAAGTCGCTCGTTGGGGATGATCTTCGGCTTGGAGCAACCGCTCAGGGCCCCCGCAACGGCCAGGCATCCGGCCACCAGCAGTATGAAGAAAATACGTTTCATTTCAGCGTCGTTCTGACCGTAAAGGTAGTGATTATTCCGGTCACGCACAAAAACGCCGCGCAGACCGCCGCAACATCAACCGCCCGAAGCCGCACAGGATACTCGTCGATAAGGAACGTCCCGCCCGGCATAGGCACGAAGCCGAACAACTGCTGAGCCCCGCAGACCAACACCCCGAGCAACAACCCCCCGGCGGCGCCGATACAGGCAATCATCATACCCTGAGTGATGAAAATTTTCTGCACCCCGCGGCGAGTCACCCCCATCGCCTCCAGAGTGCGGGTCGAGTCGCGCTTGTCGATAACCAACATCACCAACGACCCCACGATCGACAACGAAGCCACAACCAGAACCATCACCCCGACGAAGAAAACTCCCCATTTTTCGACACGCAGGATACGGTACATATCGGCCCGCTGCTGCTCGCGAGTGAGCACCTCGAACCCGGGCCCGACAATCTGCCCGACCTGCGCGGCAAGTTTGCGCCCCGAGCCCCCGTGAGTCCGAACAGCGAGCGCCGAAGCCTGCCCGGGGTAGTCGAAAAGCTGCCGGGCGAACTCAATGCCGGTGAGAACGTACTCGCCATCGGTCGAGGAATCCATCTCGAAAACTCCCTCGATGGGAGCGGAAGCAGTCGAAAAAGCACTCATAGGGATCAGGGCAGAGTAACCCCCGCGCCGAGGTACCCAAAACCGAAGCGGCTCCGAAAAACCCTGACGGATAGCGAGCTCGTAAGCGATCCCCTGTCCGACGACAACGCCGCCGCCGCCCTGTCCGCGAACGGTTGCCGCAACCTGCCTGCCGCGGTAATCCAACAGGGCACTCTCCTCCAACACGAACTCGGCCGCCTCAACGCCGGACAACCCGGCAACCGCTTCAACATCCAGATCCGAAACAGAAAAAACTTTACCCTCGACGGGCCTCACGAGAAGGTCGGGGTCGAACCCGCGGTACAGCCCGCGGATGATCTCCTCGAATCCGGAGAACACCCCCAGCAAAATGATCATAGCCGCGACGGGAATCCCCACCGCGACCATACTGACGCGCGAAATGGTGTTGATGACCGAGTGAGACTTGGCCGAAAACAGGAATCTGCCCGCGACGAAGCTATTTAAGGAGCTCCTCAATCTTGTCGATATATTCCAACGAATCGTCCAACACGAAAGCCAACTCGGGCACAACCCGCAACTGGTTACGCAACCGAGTCCCCAGAGAGCGGCGAATAGCACGGGTGTGGGTACCGAGCGAGGTCATAATCTGTTGGGCCCGGGCGAACGGAAACACGCTGACGGCAACGCGGGCGTATTCGAGGTCGGGACTGACCCGAACCCCCGTCACGGTCACAACGCAACCCCGAACCAGAGGCGCAAACTCCCCGAGGAGCATCTCCCCGAGGTCTTTTTGGATCTGACGCGAGACCCTCTCCTGACGTGTGCTGTCGGCCATATACTTTCTTAGTAGCTGATTTTAATGTTACGGAAATCGTTCTCCGAAGTGCTGGGAGCCCGGCGTCGCAGAGGAGGGGCCTTGATGCCGCCCTTACCCAATCGGAAGTAGACCCCGAAGGTGATGTAGAGGTTGTCGAGCTCCGATCGGATGGAGTTCTCCTCGTTGAAGCGGTATTTGGTTTTGGTACGCAGAATGTCGCCCATACCGTAATAGTACCTCGCCTCGGCGAAGAACTCGGCGCGGCCGGTGAGGATGCCCAGTCCCGCCCCACCCAGGAACCCGTAGTTCCAACGGTTGTCGCGAGAGATCTGCATCTTATAGGGCTCGGTGGTCTGGGAGGTCGCCACGGTGCCGGTCGCCTCGTTGTAGGTATGTGTGAAGGTGGTGAGTTGGTCGCCGATGCCGGTGTTGTAGCTCACGGTGAAGCCCAGACTGGCGAAGAACCGCACCTTACGGTTGGCGAAGTAGAGGTGAGGCTGCCAGATCAGAGGCAGGGTGACGGAGCTGACGGTGCGGGTTCGGAGGGTGTAACTTGTGGTGTCGGAACGGAACCCCTCGGAAACGATCCGGTAACCCCGCATCTGGTATTCGAGTTCGGCCCCCACCCCGCCGACGACGGGCTGAGCCGAGTAGTACTTCCACATCACCCCGCCGGTGTAACGACCCCAAACCATATCGCTCTGGGGCTTACCGTTAACCCAAAACCTACCCTTCATCGCCCCGTAACCAGCCTTTGCGCCGACGTAATGCTGGCCGGAGGCGCTCCACACGCCCAACAATAATATCGTTATGATAAGAATTTTCTTCATCGGTTATCGCACGGTCGATTGAACCTGTTGACGCATTCCTCCCAGCGCGCCGCCGATGCCGAGGCCGCCTCCCTGAGTGCCATCTTTACCCTGATTGCGACGCTGAGCCTCTTTTTCGGCCCGATCCTGCAGGTATTTCACCACCCGGGTGTCCTCGGCCCTTTGCAGGTCGAGGCGTACTTTCTCGATGCTGATCGGGGCGAAGACGTCGGCCATATCGACCTCCACGGAGACTTCCCAGTTGGCGCGGGCGGGAATGAACTGGTCGCCACTCGGGCCGACGTAGTACTCGACCCTCTCGGGTTGGCGGCGCTCGATGAGCGAGCCCGAGTCCCAACGGCTGTTGGAGTTACCATCCTCGGTGATGCGTAGTCGGATCTCGCCCTCGGGAATGTAACGTAGGGTGTAAGAGCCGCTGGATATCTTTTCCAGTCGTCGTTCGGTGGCGCCGTTCTCGCCCAGCACCTCGACTATGTACTGCGACTGGGGGGTCTTACCGCGGACGGTCATAGCCACGGTTGCGAACTCACGCTGCTGAACGATCTTGAAGTTTGCGCCCAGCGAGTCGTTACGCTCGCCGGCGATGTTGGTGAACACTCCGTCGGGGATCGTGAGGCGGTAGGCGGAGGTTTCGTCCCAATCGGCGGTGATGGTCCAACGGCGGATGTTGAGGGTGTCGCGCACGATGCGGAATCGCGCGGGAAGGGTGTCGCCCAGGTCGGGAATCTCCAGAAGGCGGATGCGGGCGGAGTCGATCGCCGTGAGGGGGAGGTCGAACTCGATGGGGATGTTCTTCTCGGGGTTGACCTCGGCACTGGCGTCGACCCGGAAGCGGAACGGGTTGGGCTCCTTGGGCGGGATGTACTCCTCTCCGGCGGCTTCGGCCCGTTCACGTTCACGTTCCTGGTCTTTTTCGGCCCGCTCGCGATCGCGTTGTTCGTCGCGCGTCTCGACCGGTGGCCGCCACGCAAGGCGCAGGTTCTGGCCCGCGGAGACAAAGTTACCCAGCGAATCTGTTCGTTGGTATGCGATTCGGCCCTTGATGGTGTCGCCCAGAGCCTCGGGCGGAGCGTTGAACCACAGCGCGATCGTGTCGCGGCCCGTGGTGAGGTATTCGCGGATGATATTCTCGGGCTCGATGCCTTCGAAGGTCAGGGTGTCGATCTGCGGATTGGCGGCGGAGAAGCGCAACAACACCCGGTGGCGTCCGGTACGTTCGCTACCGGAGAGGTTCTGGCGAGTCGGAGCCGGTTCGCCGAACAGTCGGAAGTAGGTCTGCGGGTCGGCCGTGGGGTAATGGCGCCACTCGTCAAGCCAGATCGAGATCGGCTCCAGTTCGGCAGGGTTCACAGGCCCGTCCAGAAAGCCGACCTTATCCACCCCTGCGTCGTAAGTCTGGTTACTGTTGTTGTCCTGCAGGGCGTAGACGCGATACGGAATGTCCTTAAGGTTTTGGGCGATGAAGATGCCGTTACCCTCGGCGCGCCCGACCACGGAGGGTTTGTGTTTCAACAGGATCGAGTCGTACTGGGGAATAGTGTCGAGGCTCGCGGGAAAGAACATCAGGTAAGCCCTGGAGATGCTATCGCCCTTAGCGGCGTCGGCCGTGTAACCCGTCATCAACATCGAGTCGAGAGCGCTTCCGGTCGAGAAAACGTAACGAAAGCCGCTCAGGGGATTACCCTCGTTGTTGTCGCGAATGGCATTACCGAAGTTCAGAGCGTAAGTCTGGTCCGGGAGCAGCGTGTCCTTCAAGTCGATACGAACCCCCCGACCACGCAACACGAGGTTCGGTTTGGTCTTCATCAGGGGCGAGGTGAAAAACTCCTTCGAGGCGTCCTTGAGCTGGATGAATTCATTGAACTCTATGTAGATACTTCGGCCGTCGAAGTGCCTCGTCGCGTTCCCCGGGGTCGCCCTGACGGCCATCGGCGGCAACGAATCCTTGGGCCCACCCTGCGGCGTGAGCTGGTTTGCACAACGCGCAAAAACCACGCAACCAATCGCCGCCACAGCCCACAAAATATGTTTCAGGTTGTTGTTCATCCTCGTTTCTCCAAAATATGCAAATACTCACTGGTAGTGTCGGCCTTGTAGGTGCGGTTGGGCGCCTTGTCAGCCTTGAAGCGGGCGTAGGAAGTTTCGGCGCGGTCGTAACGGCCGTAACGCTGCATGATATCCCGAATCGTACCGAGCGACATCAGTCCCTCATTGTTGTATGACAGGAAGATGTAACGAAACCGAGCCTCGGAAATCAGTCTCTCGAACTCATCGGCAACCTTACCGGCGCGGCACCAATTCGACCTACGGTAGGGGCGCATACCTGTTTTACCAGCGGGAACAAAGTCATCGTAAAGAGCGATCGTGTTAAGCAAATGGTAGTTGGCCCCGTATTGCCGCTCATTGTACGGCGGGTCGAGGTAGAGAATATCCCCCTCAATACGAGAGATCAACTCGCCACTATTCTCGTTGAACACCTCGTGTTCGTGCTCGTTCACGTCGTAAGTGGCGGGCAACAGCACGAACTCCTTTGCAGCCGAAGCCTTCAACGATTTGAGGTAAGCCCCGTAAACCGAAGCTGTGTTAGCCACCTTGTCGGCGCTCTCCAACAAACTCGCAAGCAACAGGAAATACAGATCCCGCCCGATACGACCCTGCCGACTCCACTGCTCTATGAGGCTGCGGATAGTGTCTATTTTCTTACCGTTGTGATCCGAAAAGTACTGTCGACCGGTCCCGCCGCCGAGGCAATAATTACGGTAAACAAACCCTGTTTCGATGAGCGAAGCGGAGTTCAATTCGTCGAACAACGACTGCGCATCGGCGATCTCGGTGTGGTTGCCGATGTAGTTACGGTTCAACACGTAGCTGTAATACTCGCAGTCGTTGGCAATGACTTTACGCACTCGGGTTTTGAAGTTGCGGCCCACGATACCGGTACCGGCAAAGATGTCGCAAAACACCGCGCCCGACAAATCCTCCCCCGCCACCCCGTAGATGGAAGACGAGATAAACTCCGACAACCGATATTTCGAGCCGATGTAATTCATATAATTTTGTCGTTATGCAATAAGATAACGAAACAAGGTACTTTATAACTCTTTCTACCGTGATTTTTATGATTGAAACTAAAATCGATTGTATGATGATTAACGAGATCTGCCTTCGCAACGATCTCTCTAATTTGTTGAACACTAACGTCTTCATCCAAATAAACAACAAGTAATCTGGGATCCGCTCCAAAACGACCTTCGTCCTGATATGTATACAAATACGATGCAACCGATTGCGGTTGGCCAATAGCAATATCGCGCCAATTTTCGCCGAACTCTCTCTTAAATTCGTTAGTCGGGCTCTTTGCAACTTTTTGATCAAAGGAAATACCATCAATGAAAAAGTCTACACCTTTTCGATGGTTGAGCGTCGGTGTTATGTTCTCGTTTTTTTCAAAAATCAAAGTTTCGATAAAATCGTTTCTAACTGTATTAATCTCTTTTATTCTACGATATTTAACAGCAGCAGTCTTTACTTTTTCATCCTTTATAAACCCATTCGTCTGCTCGGAATTAATCCGTTGTACGAAGCCATCGAAATCTCCCTGCGAAAACGGCCATGCAATTTCCCCTAATTGCAATGAGTTCCATTCTTCTATGAGAACCTTCATGGCTTCATCGGCCTCTTTTCCGTTTTGATATTTCTTCGTGGCCTTAAACATCTCCCGAATAATATCCTTGCTTATACCATAATTCCAACTGTTGACAACTAATTTCCAAATTTCAAACGTAGAGTTTTTTACTTGTTGCTTACCCACATCTCTTCCTCGCAAAACAACTCTTACCTTTAATTCGGTCACGGGTTGAATTTCATTTAGCCGCAATAAATAATCCGATGCATTAACTTTGCTTCCGATTATTTTTTTAGCAATGTCCTCTGTCAATCGTATTTTTATGTTCTCCATCATTCATTATTTTCTGCGGGGGTATCAGGGTTTTCGGGAGAGAGCCACCATTCGGAGTCGGTGTAGGGGGCGGTTTCGTAAGCACGAAAGTGGACGGGAATAGTGAGGCGGGGAAGAGGAACGAAGTACTCGATGGTACGCCAACCCCAGATACGGTTAACGGGATCGACAGCGACCAACAAAACAGGCGACGAAGTGACCACGAGGTGGATCCAACCGTCAGCAGAGTCCTGCTGGGAAGCGACAAGGTCCCAGGCGCGGCGTTCGCCGGTGTCGAGGTGGCGGACGATACCGGCATCGGCGTCGGCGTAAGACTCCGGAGCCCAAGTGTCGAGCCGCATCTCCTCGGGAGTGATGTAAAAAGCGTAAATGCGAGCCATATAAGCGGGAGTCACCCCGGGAGTACTACCCTGGGCGGTCAGCACGCTGGCCCGAACTACAACCTCGCAATCGGGGCTAACCTTCTTGCACGAGGCCAAGCTCGCGCAAAGGAGCAAGCACAAACTCGCGCTCGCCGATCCGCGGATGAGGTATTTGAAGATCCGATTCATTAACAACAACGTCGTCGTAATACAAAATGTCTATATCCATCGGCCGGGAAGCGTAACCCTGACCGGATGCTTTTTTGGCAGCCTCTTCGGCGGCACGGTCGCGCCCCAGGGCGGTCTCGATACTCTGCACGGCCTGCAAAACCTCGCGGGGGCTCAGGTCGGTGTCCACCACGAGGGCCTGATTGGAGAACTCTTGCTCGCCGTCGGGCGGAGTGAACCCCCAAGCGGGACTCTCGTAACGGTGCGAACAACGCATAACGGGCCCGACGGCGGAGTTTATCATCGCCTGAGCCCGACGGAAATTAGCCGTCACATCGCCCCTGTTCGCCCCGAGGATCAAAACCACACGTGCCATATCTCTCTATTTGTGCATTATCATTTTACTAACCGCCAGCGCCAGGTGCGTGAACACAATCGTCGCATTCCCATTCTGCCTCAACTGCCCCAGCGCCGTCTCCATCTCCTCCACCAACCCCTCCACGTTATGCGCGCCGATATACGGTGCGAACTTGCGACAGAAGTCGGCCTCGGCGCCCCAAAGATACGAAATATTTTCGAGCCCCGCGCTAATCATAAAACTGGAACGCAACAGACGGATGAAATTCTCCAACAATCGCTTCTGCCGTTCGCGCCCCAGGTGGGCAACCCGTTCGGCCCATTTGACCAGTTCCAGATGCTTGTCGTTGTAGCTCAGGCGCATCAACTCGACGAACAGTTCGAACTCCTCGCCTGTCTCTTCGGTGGGCGGGCCGGTGGTCGGATCGGCGGGAATGACAACCTCCTGAACCCGCGAAAGGATCGTCGGCAGAAGCAGCCGCGGGGAGGCGCTGACGAGGATGAAAAGCGTACGTTCCCAGGGTTCTTCGAGGATCTTGAGCAGGGTATTGGCCGCCTCGGTGTTCATCCGCTCGGGAAGCCAGATCAGCACGCATTTGAACCCGCCCTCGAAGCTCTTGAAACTCAGTTTGCGGATCACCTCGTCGGCCTCGCGTTTCGAAATGAGTCCCTGAAGGTTGTCCAGTCCGAGGATGTCGTACCACGTTTGCTCGTCCAGACGGCCGCCGGTTTGGGCGATCGCGGTGCGCCACTGGGGAAGGAACGCATCGGAGGTTATGGCCTCGCCGCTCTTTTTACCCTGTTTGTTGACCGGCATCAC
>DBDI01000001.1:0-88872 GCA_002293505.1 Alistipes sp. UBA936
CCCCCTTGCTCTCCCCCTTGCTCTCCCCCTTGCTCCCCCCCTGCTCCAGCCCGTCTTAGCGGACGTTTTCGTAATATACTTTAATGTACGCTCCGGTCTGCCTTAACTGCGGGAAGAAATGCTCTCTCATATACCTGTACGCTTGGCCGTCGTTCACTGCCATCAGTCGTTCCAGCCTTCCCGTGTCTCTGAAGCCGTCCCAGGCTGGTGTGTTGTCGATGATGCTTAGTATTGTGTACTTTTCCGGCATATTCGAATTTGCTATCAAGGCACGTAGGGTAGCCCAGTCGATCGAGCCGTTGTACACGCTGATTGCTTTTGGATCGACATTCGAGTTTGCTGTAAGGAAGTCTCTTGCTACTGCCGCACGGTCCAGGGCCAGTTTTTCATTCTCTGCGAAGGAGCCTTCCGGCGACGAGAAACCTGCTACGACTACTTGCGCAACCCTTACATCGGGCGACGATTCGAGTAGTCTGATTGAGGAGATCAGGTCGACCATCATCCTGTTGTTGTTTGCGAAGTCACGTCCTGCAATCTGGCTTCCGAGGTTGAATCGGATGAAGACCGAGCCCTTCCGCGTCATTTCGATGAATCTGTCGACTTCGCTCTGGGTTTGCGGTACTCCGGTTCCCAATGTCAGCGGCATATTGTAGTCGAATATTGCATCGTTCGTTGCTTGTAGTGCTGTATAGTAGTTTTGCACCGGTTCCACGAACATAAACCTCGACGCGAGATCGTCTCCCACCGAGATGTAGTTGATTGCCGGGCCGACCGAGGGTGCCGACAGTGTTCCCGTCACTTCCGCACTCTTATAATAAGGTGCTGGCGTCGGGGCTGCTCCGTAGCTGTTTCCCACTGTTCCGTTTGCTGATGCGTTCGCCAAGATCGGCGATATGGGCCTTTGCACGACTGTTCCCTGATCCGTTACTGCTGGCATTCCCAGTGCTGTCGGGGTTGGCGGTGCCGGTGGTAGTGGCGCTTGCACGACGTTCTGCGCCGGCATAGCGGTTTCCGGCTGTACCTGCGAAACCGGCGGTAGTGGTGCCTGGATTACGTGTTGTTGCGGTACGCTCGACTGCGACTGCGCTTGTGCGAGTGCTTGCGGGCTCGGCGTCGGCTTGGAGATTACCTCCTTGACCGTTGCTTGCTCATTTAGCAGGTTTCCTGCCACCAGCCCTATTGCGACTTCCATCGACTTTCCCGGTCCGGCGCTTATTCCGTTGAATACCAAGTCCGACCCTGCCATCCAGTCGTCCCACGGAATCGTAGCCACATACTCCACGGTTCTCCCGTTGGTTGTGTGATAGGGCATTTCGTTAGAGATCCGCGCGGCTTGCATCGCTTGGCTTTCGTTCACTGCTTGCGCCCTCGACCCTCGTATTACGATGGGGTAGAGCGACACTGCTCCGTTGGAGCTTTGCAGCACCGGATCGATAATCAGACTTCGGTTTTCCTGGGTCACCCGGTCTCCCACGTGCAGTGCGAACGAGATTTTGGCAACTCCCTCTGTACGGGTCACTTCAATGTCGGTGACGCTCACACCCTTGTCGTCCATTTCGTCCGGATAGTCGGCTCTTTCCGGCGTAGTAGCGGCGGTCAGTACGATGAGGGACATCAGAGCAAAAAGTAGAAGCTTTTTCATTTCTATCTTGTTGTTTTATTTAATTAATCATAAAAAAGAGTTTCAGTCCGAGGTTTGTTGGGCCGAAATATGTCTTTTTGAATGCTTCGGGCGTTGTCGAGGCTGTACCTCCTTCTGCCCAGGCATACTTGTCGTAGTTCATCATAATCATTCCCGCGCCTATGCTCAGGTCCATTCCCCACCTTTCGCTCCACGCCCACCTGTACCCGTAGGTTATTCCCACTCCCACTCCGCTTCCCTCGTACCTCATTTCCTTCTCGAACAACAGCGGTACTCTCACTCCGTAAATATCATATCCTGTGTAGAATACGTGTAACCCAATGTTGTGCGCCACGAACCGTTCCTGGAACCAGATTTTGAATTCTGCTTTTCCCAGCGTGTGGTCCAGTTGCCTCTTCTTCGCTCCTCCTGCCAAGTCTACTACTCCTTGCGGTGCTTGCCCCCAGTTGTTGAATCCGGCTGATAGTTCGAGTGTTATAGTTTGTCCCAGTCCGAATTCCACTCCGAGGTTTGGCGTTATGGTTCCCCAGTAGAGTAGGTTTGTCTTCAGCGCTACCTTATTATATACGCGCCCTCCTCCATACACTCCTCCTGTTCCATACCCTCGTCCTCTCTGCCTCGGTTGTTCATACTGTCCGTATGCTCCCCCGTAGTTTGGTTGCCCTCCTCCATAATTCTGTGCCGTTCCTCCTGGATAGCCGCCTTGTTGCGCTCCCCCGTAGTTTTGGCTCCCTCCGCTCGGGTTGTTGTAGTAATAGTTGTAGCTCGGCTGTCCTCCTTGCCCCCCGTAGTTCCCTCCTTGATTGGCTCCTTGTGCTTGTTGTAGTTGTTGCTTTAGTTGTGCTTCTCTTGCTTCCGCATCCCTTAGGGCTTGTTCTCTTCTCGCTTGTTCTCTTCTTTCTTGCTCTTGTAGAGTTGCTTCTCTTCGCCTCTCCCTATTCGTCTGCGGTTTTATTTCCAAACTCCGCCCTGTTTCCATCGGCCTCAGCATCACCGCTCCTCCCACTGGGGCTCCTCCTTGAGTCCCTCCCCCCTGAATGGCCCCTTGTTCTGTCGCCTCCGTGCTTGCTTGCTCTCCTCGTAAAGCATCCAGTTGTTGTTGGATTGCTTGTAGTTGCCTTTGTAGTTCTTCGGTAGTTTGCGCTTCGGCCCTACACCACATTCCTGCCGTCACTACAATCACGGCTATTATCGTCCGTATATATCTTCCATTTGGCACCTTGCAAAGGTATACAAAAGTTTTTAGTCTGCAATGGAGCGGAAATATTGTTCGAGTTCTGCGTTGTTTCCTGCTGCTTGAATTCCTGCTTGTGCGAAGCAGTCGACAGCTTTTTGTTCGTCTCCTTGTAGCCAAGCCATAACTCCCATATTGTTCCAGTACGCCGGGGTGTGGTCTTTCACATGCGCCAGATAGTATGCTGCTGTCGATGTGTCTCGCCTTTCCAGTGCCGAGGCTGCTGCATTGATGTTTGCCACATCGCTCCACGGATACTGTTGTACTGCTATTTCGAAGACTTCGTTAAATTCTCTGGTTCCCGGCTGGTAGCTGTTCGCCACTAAGAATAGCTCATTGAGCGACAGGTTGTTCGGCCTGTTCTTCAGTACTGCTCGTCCTTCTTCGATGCTGAACGGTACCACCGTGTAGTCGATCCTGTAGTCCGTCCGCCTCAGCAGGGGATAGAACTCGTCGTAGATCCACTGATACACATCTCCTCCCGCTACACTTCTCAGCTTCCTCTCTCTCGCATCGTAGTCGTCGTCCTTGCTCCTGATGATGTTCAGTACCCTGTGCTTGCTCGACATCACCGACTGATTCACCAGAGAGTCGAGTCCTTGCCAGTCTTCACCCGCGCCGCGCACCGTATAGATATTTCTCGGGAAGTTGTACTCCATACCTATGTAGTCTGTCACGGCTTGGGTTCTTTTTTCCGAAAGTAGCAGGTTGTTGTCCCAGTTTCCTTCCGGCGACGCGTAGCCCACGATTGCGATTCCCGTTACTGTTGCGTTCGGGTCGTCGACCACTTGTTTTAGCGTTTCGTGTACCTTTTGTATTTCTGCTGCATTGTTTCCGATTCCCGGCCTCACTTGCCACTTTCCTTGTTCGAAGTCGATGAATGCCGTGCAGTACAGCGAGCGTTCCTTGATTGCTTCTGCTTCCGGTATGATGTAGCTTGTCGAGAGTAGCGGTTGGTACGCCGGCTTGACGGGTTTTTCGATCACATAGTCCGGTTCTTCGATTATGATCGGCGGTGCTGCGATGGGCGGTACTCCGACGATCGTCTCGTTGTACTTGTCCACATATCCTCCTCTGCCTCTGATCTTTTCCTTCCTTCTCGTTACTTGTTCTCCTCCGAAACTGTAGATTAGATTCAGTCCCACCTTGGTCGGGCCGAAATATGCGAGGGTTTTGCTTTCGATGTAGTCTCCGCAGTCGTCGCACTCATACCTGTCGTACTTGATCCTGGCAAATCCTGCTCCTATTGTTGCCTCCATTCCCCAGTGGCGCCCCAGATTCCACCTGTACCCGTAGCTTATGCCCGCTCCCCACAGTTCTCCCTCGAACCTGTACGCTTGCATAAATGGCGAGAACGGTTCCGGTAAGTGGCTGATGTTGAAGACCGCATAGTGGCCGTGTAGCCCGAAGAAACTTCCTTCAAATGTGTTTCTCACCCAGAACCTGAACTCCGGTTGTACCAGAAAATGCTTCCACTTTCTGTTCTCCTGGAACGTCCACGGGTTGTAGTTGAACGGTATGTCGAGCGATGTTCTGCCCCCGAGTCGGAATTCCACTCCGAGGTTTATTGTCGCCGTCAGGTCATACAGCAGGTTTGTTTTTATTCCCCAGGTCGGTAGTATGGCAGTTTCGGTTTCTCCTTTTTCGACATACCCATACCCTGCGGGCATTCCGTAGCCGTACGCGCCCTGATACGGGCTTTGGTATCCGAAAGTGGTTTGCGCACTCACACCCCAAAACACTCCCCCGAGCAATATTGCCGCCCCTATCAGGCCCCTTTTGATTTGTTTCATAGCGAATAAAAATTTTACAAATGTAAAAATATTTTATGTGAATATAAAATTTTTCGGCTAAAAGATAGAATTTTTCTCTTTTTTTGCATTGTGAAAACTCCTCTGGTAGACATACATACCCACCACCCCTCTGGTCAAACCATTGAACCTCAGGGTGTTGGTATTCATCCTTGGGACGTGGACACCCTTTCGGGTCCTGAATTGGAAAAAGCGCTTCTTTCTGTCGAATCCGCAAACGCCTGTGTAATAGGGGAGATTGGTCTCGATTTTTCGACTGCGGCTTCCGACCGCCCCCGCCAGGAGATGGTTTTCGCGGCGCAGTTGCGCATAGCGAGCCAGCGTGGTTTGCCTGTTGTATTGCATTGTGTCAGAGCCTTCGAGCGCGTCGTTAACGTTTTGTCTGGTTACAAACTCCGTGCCGTAGTGTTTCACGGCTTCATTGGCTCTCCCCAGCAGGCTTCTCAGGCTGTTTCTCGTGGTTATTTCTTGTCTTTCGGGGTTCGTAGTTTTTCTTCTTCTCGTTCTGTCGCTGCGCTTCGTAGCACTCCTCTCGACCATATTTTCCTCGAAACCGACGACGACCCTGCTCCCATTTCTTCCGTTTACTCTCTTGCCTCCAAGACCCTCGATATCCCCCTCGATTCTCTCTCCCGCCAGCTTTACTCTAATTACTTGAGAATCTTCACCCCCGAGCCTAAACTTCCGACCGAATGACTCACCTCCCCGGCCCCGCCGCCGCTCCTACCGCCTCCCCCGCTGAATGGCTCTCCCGCACTGAGCTTCTCCTTGGGCCCGAGAGGCTTGCCGCCCTCCAACAGGCTCACGTTCTGGTCGTCGGACTCGGCGGTGTTGGTGCTTACGCTGCTGAGATGTTGGTTCGGGCTGGGGTTGGTCGCCTTACTTTGGCCGATGCCGATTCTGTCTCTCCCAGTAATATCAACCGCCAGTTGGTCGCTCTCTCTTCGACCGTCGGGCTCCTTAAAACCGATGTCCTTGCTGCTCGCCTTCTCGACATCAATCCCGCCGTCTGCCTCTCCCTGGTCCCCCTCTACATCCGCGACGAATTGACCGACCAGCTCCTTGAAGGCGCCCTCACTCCCCTCGACTCCGCTCCCTTCGACTTCGTGGTTGACGCTATCGACACCCTTTCTCCCAAGGCCGCCCTCATAAGAGCCTGCCTCGACCGTGGCCTTCCTCTCGTTAGTTCTATGGGCGCCGGCGCTAAGCTCGACCCCACTAAGATCGAGATCGCCGACATCTCTGCTTCCCACCACTGTCCCCTTGCCCATATGCTTCGTAAGCGGCTCCACAAATGGGGTATTCGCTCTGGTTTTCAGGTTGTTTTCTCTTCCGAGCCTCTTCGGCCTGGTTCCCTGATCCTTACCGAGGATGAGACCAACAAGAAATCTAACGTCGGTACTATCTCCTATATGCCCGCCGTGTTTGGTTGCGCTTGTGCTTCTGTGGTTATTCGTACGCTGATAGGTGAATTATAACAACCTACCTGTCCTTCCTCTTCTCTATTTGCCTTCGTAGTTCTTCCACACTTTCGTCCACTGCTTCTTCGAAACTCCTCGCTCGCCCCTTTCCGACCATATCTTCTCCCGGCATATATAGTGTCACCGTGGCGACTTTA
Source organism: Alistipes sp. UBA936 (assembly GCA_002293505.1). Classification (GTDB taxonomy): domain Bacteria; phylum Bacteroidota; class Bacteroidia; order Bacteroidales; family Rikenellaceae; genus UBA940. The sequence goes on from DBDI01000001.1 coordinate 6,306, forward strand.
TTTCCTTTTTCGTGGTCTTTGTCGACCTTCAGTATTACATCTGCCGAGACTATTCTCTCTGAGAATTTTTCGAGTTTGGCCATTTTGGCTTCGACGAATTCGATAAGCCGACTGTCGGCATCGAACTTCACTGACTGGATCTGTACGTTCATAATTCCTTATCTTTTTTCGCCCCCTCCCCTTGGATGGGCCTCTTTGTATACTTTTTTCAGCTTCCCAATGCTGTTGTGCGTGTACACTTGCGTTGCTGCGAGCGACGCGTGCCCCATCAGCTCTTGTATCTCCCTCAGGTCCGCTCCTCCGTCCATCAAGTGCGTTGCATACGTATGCCTCAGTACGTGGGGACTCCTCTTTCCCTCCACTCCCATTCCCCCCAGCACTTCCCTCACCACCTTGTACACTCCCTCCCTGCTCATCGGCTCTCCTTTGTGAGTTAAAAATAGTGGTTTTTTTCCACTTTTCCAAATTTCGGCTCCCGAAATTTCTTCCACATACTCTCTCAGTCTCTTCGCCGCCTGCTCCGGTATCGGTACTATTCTCTCCTTTCCTCCCTTTCCTTTCCTCACCCTCAGTTCCTTGTATCCCTCCGATATGTCTCCCTGCTCCAGCCCCACCATCTCTGCCAGCCTCACCCCACACGAATAAAACAGTAGTACTATCATCGCGTCCCTCCTCTCCTCCGTATCGCCGCCGAAGCCTCCCGCGCCGCCTGAGCCTCCCCCCTCCAGCTTCTCCATCAGCCTCTCGACCACTCCTTCCATCTTCTTCTCCGTGATCCACACCGGTAGCCTCTTCGGCATCTTTTGCGCCCTCAGCCTCGCTGTCGGATTGTTCTCTGCTCGCCCCGTCGCCCTCAGCCACCTGTAAAAAGCCTTCAACGCCGTCACCTTCGCATTCACCGTCGCCGCTGCCAGCTTTCTCCCGTCCGCCAGTTCCACCACCCACTCCCTCACATCGTCCACCCCCACTTCCGCCGGATCGAACACATCAGCCCCCAGCCACCCCACAAACTCTTCCACATCGTGCTTGTAGTTCCTCACCGTGTAGGCCGAGTACCTCCTCTCTGCTTCCAGATATGTCACAAAGGCTTCTATCATCTCTTCCCCACATACCACTCCACCGTCCTGCGCAGCCCCTCTTCTATGCTCATCTTCGGCCTCCATCCCAGCTCTCTCTCTATCTTGCCGATGTCTGCCGCATACCTGAAATCGTGCCCCGCCCTGTCCGCCACAAATGTTATCAGCTTCTCGCTCGTTCCCTGCTCCCTTCCCATCGCTTCATCCACCAGCCTCACCAGCGTCCTCACCAGATCTATGTTCCTCAGCTCGTTTCCTCCTCCCGCCAGATACGTCTCTCCCACTTCCCCTCTGTTGAACACCGCATCTATCGCTTCCACGTGGTCTCCCACCCATATCCAGTCCCTCACATTGGTTCCATCTCCATACACCGGTAGTTCCCGCCCCGCCACTATGTTCGATATCATCAGTGGTATCAGCTTTTCCGGAAACTGGCCCGGGCCGTAGTTGTTCGTGCAGTTCGACACCACCGTCGGTAGCCCATACGTGTCGTGATACGCCCTCACAAAGTGATCTGCTGCCGCCTTGCTCGCCGAATATGGCGAATGCGGATCGTAGCGCGTCTCTTCCGTGAAAACCCCCTCCTTCCCCAGCGCCCCGTAGACCTCATCCGTCGATATCTGATAGAACTTCCGCCCCTCCCATTTCCCGTTCCAGTGGGCTCTCGCTGCTTCCAACAGTACCAGCGTTCCCATCACATTGGTCGTCGCGAAGACCATCGGCGCTCCTATGCTTCTGTCCACGTGACTCTCTGCCGCCAAGTGTATCACTCCTTCAATGTCGTGCGTTGCGAATATCCTCGCCACCAGCGCCGCATCTCCCACATCTCCCTTGATAAAGGTGTAGTTCTTTTTCCCCTCCAGATCCGCCAGCGCGTCCGGATTTCCCGCATAGGTCAGCTTGTCCAGATTCACCACGTTCGCCTCCCTGTACTTCTCCACGAAGTGCCTCACCACGTGCGCTCCTATGAACCCTGCTCCTCCTGTTATCAATATGTTTTTCATTCCTATATCTTCTTTGTCCGCCGCGTGAGGCCCTTCGTCGCTTTACTCCTCGGCGCGGCTGGTTCTTTCAGAACTTATATGCTTCCTCGAATCCCGGTAGCGCTGCATCCTTCTTCGACACCACCGCCTTCTCTCCTCCCAGCCCCCAGTCAATCCCCAACGCCTCGTCATCCCACCTCACTCCTGCATCGTCTTCCGGCGCCCAGTATCCATCCACCTTATACACCACCACCGCCTCTCCCCGTGGTACACTGAACCCGTGCGCGCATCCCCTCGGTATGAACAGTTGCTTCTTGTTTTCCTCACTCAGCTCCACCATCACCCACTTCCCGAACGTCCCCGAACTTCTCCTCATATCGACCGCCACATCGAGTATCCTTCCGCTCACCACCCGAACCAGTTTTGCCTGCGCATTCGGTTCCTTTTGGAAGTGCAATCCACGTACCACACCTTCCCGAGAGCGCGACTCGTTCTCCTGCACGAATCTCCCCGCGAAACCCGTCAACTCTGCAAACTCTCTCTCCCGGAACGTCTCACAGAACGTCCCTCTCTCGTCCTCGAAAGCTCTCCCCGGCTCCACTACCACCACTCCCTCTATTTCCGTCTTGGTCACCTTCATCGCTTTCCTGCTAATTCCAGCAAATACTGCCCATATTGATTGCAGGCCAATGGTTCCGCCAGTCGCTCCACATCCTCCGCCGTGATCCACCCCTGCCTCCACGCCACCTCTTCCAATGCGGCAATCTTCAGTCCCTGCCTCTTTTGTATCGTCTCCACAAACGTTGCTGCATTGGCCAGCGAGTCGTGCGTTCCCGTGTCCAGCCACGCGAATCCCCTCCCCAGCATCTGTACATCCATTTTCCCTCGCCTTATGTACTCCTCGTTGACCGATGTTATCTCCAGTTCGCCTCTCGCCGAGGGCTTCACTCCCAGCGTCACTTCCTGTATTCCCGGCGGATAGAAATACAATCCCACTACCGCTACATTTGAACGCGGCGCCACCGGCTTTTCGGCGATCGCCACCGGCCGCCCCTCTCCGTCCATCTCCACCACTCCGAACCGCTCCGGATCCGCCACCGCATACCCGAATATCGTCGCCCGTCCCTCCTTTTCTGCTCTTTCCGCCGCCGCCCTCAGCATTCCGGTGAATCCCTGCCCATAGAAGATATTATCCCCCAGGGCCAAGCACACCGCATCGTCTCCTATGAACTCTCCTCCTATCAGGAACGCTTGCGCAATTCCATCCGGCGACGGTTGTGCCGCATACTCGAACCTCACTCCCAGCTCTCGCCCGTCACCCAGTAATCTTTCATACGCCGGCAAGTCGTGCGGCGTCGAGATTATCAATATATCCCTCACTCCCGCGAGCATCAACACCGAGATTGGATAATATATCATCGGCTTGTCATACACGGGTAGTAGCTGCTTGCTCACTCCCTTCGTAATGGGCCAGAGTCGCGACCCCGCTCCGCCCGCCAAAACTATTCCTTTCATACTCCCTAAAGTGTAAAATTTTTTTACACGAGTGTCAAATTTTTTTACACTAACCGAGTCCGATGCCAAAATAGTAGAAGCCTTTGGTTCTCAGTTCGTTAGCGTCATAAATGTTCCTCCCGTCAAAAATCGTCTTTCCCCTCATTTTCGCCCCCACGGCGTCCCAATCCGGCACCCGAAACTCTTTCCACTCCGTCGTCAGCAACAGCGCATCCGCTCCTCGTGCCGCGTCATACATTGATTCACAATACGTTACACTGCCTCCCAGCTTTCCTCGTGCCGCCTCCATCGCTACCGGATCGTAGACCTTCACTTCCGCTCCCGCCTCCAGCAATTGCTCCACCACGACCAGTGCCGCCGACTCTCTAATATCGTCTGTCTCAGGCTTAAACGCTAATCCCCACACCCCGAACACCCTGCCTCTCAGATCGTTACCGAACACCCTCCTCACCTTCGCCCCCAGCACCTCTTTCTGCCGTCGGTTCACGTTCTCCACCGCCTCCAGCAGTTCCAGCCGGTAGCCATTTTCTTCCGCAGTGTGTATCAGTGCTTTAACATCCTTCGGGAAGCACGATCCGCCGTACCCCAGGCCCGGATAGAGGAACTTCGGCCCGATTCGCGGGTCGCTTCCGATGCCCTTTCGCACCATATTCACGTCCGCTCCCACCAGCTCGCATAGATTCGCAATGTCGTTCATAAACGAAATCCTCGTCGCCAGCATCGCATTGGCCGCGTACTTGATCATCTCGGCCGAGCGTATATCAGTGAATATCAGCCTGTAAGAATTGATCATAAACGGTTTGTACAGCCGCTCCATCACTCCCCGTGAGGCATCAGACGCCACCCCCACGACCACCCTGTCCGGGTGCATAAAGTCCTCCACGGCGTTGCCCTCCTTGAGGAATTCGGGGTTCGAGGCGACGTCGAAAGTCAACCCCGCGGCCGCCCTGTCGCCTGCCGCCACACGTGCCACAAGTTCCTGAGTTACAGCTTCCCGCACCTTGTCCGACGTTCCCACCGGCACCGTACTTTTGGTCACCACGATCAGCGGCCTGCTCATCACCCGCCCGATGTCGCGCGCAACTGCCAGCACGTGCCCCAGGTCGGCACTCCCGTCCTCGTTCGGCGGGGTCCCAACGGCGATGAACACAACCTCGACCTCGCCCGCAACCTCGGCCAGCGACGTGGTGAACCGCAGTCTTCCCGCGGCGTGGTTCCGCACCACAATCTCCTCAAGCCCAGGCTCATATATCGGCATTTCGCCCGCCCTCAGGCGTTCGATCTTGGCGGCATCAATGTCAACACACGCCACTTCGATGCCCATCTCGGCGAAGCACGCTCCCGACACCAAGCCCACATATCCCGTCCCAACAACTGCTATTTTCATAAGTGTAACCTTCTGATAAATTCTTCGAATCGTATTTTTCTTATCTGTCGCGTCGAGCACACCTCCCTAAGTTTCGGCAGCAAGCGTCGTGCACCGCGGCGATGCAGCAGCGACAACTCCCGCCAACGCTCCGCAACCACGCGGTCGAACAACCGTCCTTCGCCGACGCTGATGGCAAATAGTGCGGCGCGGTAATCGACGTCGAACCGCTGGCTCATCGCCTCCCAGTCCTGTCGCCCCTCGTGGATGAGCGACCCAGCCCGTTGGACGTTACAATATATAATAGTAGGGTCCGAAACGATCTCTCCTGCGAAGTAGCCCGCCCGAACGGAGAACAACAGGCTGTTCGAAAACCGCACGGGGTCGAACCGCAACGAGTGTTCCTCGACCATCGCCCGCCGGATGAACCGTCCCCACGGCAACCAGATCATATATCGGATGTCCGTTTCGTCACCCGTACGGTCGTAGTCGGCCAGGTGGCGGTTACGGGTCGTATTGATGGCGACGGGTTGGAGTGTTGCGCTGTCGACGCTGTCGTGGCGGAAGTAGATCATATCGGCCTCGCTGTCGGCGTATTGGGTCATCATTTCGTCCACCGCGGGGTGGAAAAAGTCGTCGGCGTCGGCAAACACCAGCCACCGGCCCGTTGCGACCTCCAGACCCACGTTACGAGCCACACCCGATCCGCCGCCGACGCCGATGGGGCTCTTGTGGAAGATCACCTCGGTGTTCGGTCGTCCCAAGCCGGGGAAGCGTGAGAAGTCGACGATACGTTCGTCGCTGCTGTCGTCCACCACGATCACCTGAACGTCGTCCCGCTGGGGGATTGACGCCAAACACCGCTCCAACAGGTCGGGAATGTTCTTGTGTGGAATTATAATCGAATAGTTATACATCTTTTCTTCTGAAACTTAGTGCCGCCCAACCATCGCGAAGGCGCTGGCCCGACGGCCACAGACCGAGTTCGACGGCGCGACGTTCGATTGTCTCCACATCGCCCTCGAGGATACCGCTGACGATCAACTCGCCGCCCGAAGCCAGCGAAGCAACGTAGGCGGGCATATCGGCCAGCAGGATGTTGCGGTTGATGTTTGCAAGTATGATGTCGTACATCCGCCCACGGATTAGGCCCACGTCGCCAAGGTGCGGTACAACGATTCCGCCCACGTCGTTCATCTCGATATTCTCGACGGAGTTATTGAACGCCCAGGTGTCGATGTCGACCGCGTCGACCGATGCCGCGCCGAGCTTAGCAGCGAGAATAGCCAACACACCCGTCCCGGAACCCATATCCAGAACCCGTTTGCCGGCGAAGTCGTGCTCGGTCATCTCGGCGCTAACGAGCCACGTGGTCGCGTGGTGGCCAGTGCCGAACGACATCTTGGGCATAATGATAATTTCGCGCACGTCTTCTCCAGAGGCAGGCGAGTGGAATGGAGCCCGGATGACGAGTTTACCCTCCACGTGGACGGGCTCGAACTGCGACTCCCAAACGGCGTTCCAGTTCTGGGTCTCGATCTCGATGTAGCGTGAGCCGAAGATGCAACGAGAAGCCAACACAGCATCGACGGCAGTTTTACAATCGGGCAGCGCGGCGGAGGGGATGTATGCTTTCAGGGAATCGGGCTCCTCGGTGAACGAGTCGAACGGAAACTCGGCCAACTCGGCAACGAGCATCTCAGCCTCAAACGGATTGGCCACCGGAACAGTCAGTTCTATGTAATTCATTTGGAGGGAAGGTTGTCGAGTTTCTTCTGCAACCGGTCGATCTTGGCGTGCAGATCGGTCATCGAGTCGCGCAGGTGGTCGTGGCGCTTGTGCAGGTCCTTCACCTTGGAGTGTATCGCCACACCGCTCCCGGCGGCGATCGAGGCTCCAAGGGCGCTCAGGATGTTGGTGTAGTTGCCCAGCACTACCTGGATGTCGTCGCCCGGGGTGTAGGCGTCCAGCCCGGGGACGATGATGCACAACAGCGTGTAGATCACCAGATAGGCGAACAGAAACAGGAATATGAACACGCTCAGCCGGCTCGCCATCGCCCGCGGGATCACCTCCAGCGCCCGGTCCAGCCACCCTCTCTTTTTTTCCTCGGCCATAATCTCACTATTTTCCACAAAGTTAATAAAACTTTTCGTACCTTTGCGCCCACGCTCCGGCGTCGATTCGGTAAGGCGAATGCGTGATGGAGTGGAACCTTTTAACAGCTAAATGTTTATGGCTTATTTAACAGCAGAAAAAAAGAGCGAACTATTCGGCCAGTACGGAACGTCCAACACCGACACAGGCTCCCCGGAGAGTCAGGTCGCACTGTTCTCCTACCGTATCAACCACCTTACGGAACACCTCAAGAAAAACAAACACGACTTCGGCACGCAAAGAGCCCTGCTGCGTCTCGTGGGCAAGCGTCGCCAACTTCTCGAATACCTCAAGGATCGAGACATCGAGCGGTACCGCGCAATAATTAAAGCACTGGGCCTGAGAAAGTAACGAGAAAATGTTGTATAACGAAGTCAAGAAAACGATCGCACTGGCAGACGGCCGCGTGATCGAAGTGAGCACCGGAAAGTTGGCCAAACAAGCCGACGGAGCGGTGGTCGTCAAAATGGGCGACACGATGCTGCTGGGCACCGTCGTGGCCGCCAAGGACGCAAGACCCGATGTGGATTTTATGCCTCTTTCGGTGGAGTATCGCGAAAAGTACGCCGCCGCTGGTCGATATCCGGGTGGCTTTCTGAAACGTGAGGCCCGGCCCGGGGATAACGAGATTCTGGTCTCGCGTCTGATCGACCGCGCGTTGAGGCCGCTCTTCCCGAGCGACTTCCACGCCGAAGTCTTTGTGAACGTCTATCTTATCTCTGCGGATCGCGATATCCAACCCGATGCGCTGGCCGGTTTGGCCGCTTCGGCTGCGCTGGCTGTTTCGGATATTCCCTTCGGCGGCCCCATTTCGGAGGTTCGCGTGGCGCGCATCGACGGGCAGATGGTCATCAACCCCGGATTCGAAGCCGCAAAGAAGGCCGATCTGGATCTGATGGTCGGCGCGACGTACGACAACGTGCTGATGGTCGAGGGCGAGATGAAAGAGGTCTCGGAGGAGGTGATGATCGAAGCGATCAAGATCGCGCACGACGAGATCAAAAAGCACTGCGCAATGCAGATGGAACTCGCCCGCGAGTTGGGCAAGGACGTGAAGCGCGAATATTGCCACGAGGTGAACGACGAGGAACTGCGCCAGCAGGTGATCGCCGAGACTTATGATAAGGCTTATGCCGTGGCAACGAGCGGAACCGCCAAGCACGAACGCAGCGATGCCTTTGCAGCGATCGAGGAGGAGTTCCTGGCTCGGTTCAGCGAGGAGGAGCAGGCGGAGAAGAAGCCCTTGGTGAAGAAATACTTCCACGACGATGTGATGAAGCGCGCGATGCGCTCGATGATCCTCGATGAAGGCAAGCGCCTCGACGGACGCCGCACGGACGAGATCCGCGAAATCGCCTGCGAGATCGACTACCTGCCCTGCGCACACGGATCGGCTGTGTTCACAAGGGGTGAAACCCAGTCGCTTACGACCGTCACGCTCGGCACGAAACTCGACCAAAAGATGATCGACCAAGTGCTGGTTCAGGGCGACGAACAGTTCGTGTTGCACTATAACTTTCCCGCTTTTTCGACCGGCGAAGCCCGTCCGCAGCGATCGCTGAGCCGTCGCGAGATCGGCCACGGAAACCTTGCCTGGAGGGCGTTGAAGCCGATGGTTCCGGTGGGCGAAGAGAATCCCTATGCGATCCGCGTAGTGAGCGACATTTTGGAATCCAACGGATCGTCGTCGATGGCAACGGTTTGCGCTGGTACTCTGGCTCTTATGGACGCAGGGGTGAAGCTCAAAAAACCCGTTTCGGGGATCGCGATGGGTCTGATCACCGAGAACGGCAAGTTCGCAGTGTTGAGCGACATTCTCGGCGACGAAGACCACCTGGGAGATATGGACTTCAAGGTGACCGGAACCGCCGACGGGATAACCGCAACCCAGATGGACATTAAGGTCGACGGGCTGCCCTATGAGGTGCTGGAACAAGCTCTGTTACAGGCAAAAGCAGGTCGCCTGCACATCCTCGGCAAGTTGACCGAAACGATGAATGCCCCCCGGGAGGACTATAAACCGTTCGTTCCGCGAATCGTGCAGATTGTCATCCCAAGCGACTTTATCGGCGCCGTCATCGGCCCGGGAGGAAAGGTCATTCAGGAGATCCAAAAGACAACCGGAACCACAATCACCATCACCGAGGCCGACAACAAGGGCTTCGTGGATATCTTCGGGCCCGACAAAGAAGCTCTGGATGCTGCCTTGGCGCGCGTCGAGGGCATTGTGGCCGTTCCCGAGGTGGGCGAGATATATAATGGTAAGGTGAGGTCGGTCGTTCCGTTCGGCGCCTTCGTCGAAATCCTGCCTGGAAAGGACGCACTGCTGCACATCAGCGAGATCGACTACAAGCGTTTCGACACGATGGAGGAGACAGGCATCAAGGAGGGCGATATGCTGGAGGTCAAGCTGATAGGAACCGATCCCAAGACCGGTAAGTATAAACTTTCTCGCCGTGTGTTGCTCGAAAAACCCGAAGGTTGGGTCGAGAAGCCGCCCCGTGAACCTCGTGAGCCCCGTGAAGGTGGCGGCGGAGGCGACCGCGGTGGACGCGACCGTGGGCGAGGAGACCGCCGGAGATAGATGCAGAAAGAAAAAGGTTCGGATTTCCGAACCTTTTTTGTACCTTTGGGGCGATAAAAATCTGACAACAATGAAAAAGTTGATTAGCGTTGTTTGTGTGGGGATGCTGCTTGGCGGTCTCGGGGGAATACTCACCGCGTGTGAGGGAGGGATCTTCGGGGACAATGACCCAAAGGCATTTTATTACTATGGTATTGAGGATCGAAAGATATACCTCGATCTGGTGCATAATCAGGTCTATGTGGAATTTGTGTCGGATGCCTCCGAAGAGCAGATTCGTTCGGTGGCAAACGACTATCCGGATCTGATGTTTGAGCGCCGGATTTTCAGTAGCGACAGACTAATTACTTCGGGGGTGGTTCGTTCCATAAGGGCTCGAGATAAAGTGGTGTCGGCAGAGTATTTGTTCGAGACCGAAGGTTCTCTGATGAGTATTACCGATGAGTTTACTGTTTTGTTAAAGCCCGAGACGTCGTATTCCGAATTGCAGGCCCTGGCCCAGCGATACGATTGTCGGATCGGCGAGGAGAATGAATTCGTTGATAATCAGTATATGCTCTACGCCTCGAAAGCATCCGGATATAACTCTCTTCGGCTGGCCAATATCTTCTACGAAACAAGGCTGTTCGAATTTGCCGAGCCGAATTTCATCTGGCTTAATGCGGAAATCAATTCGGAAGGTCATTAAAAGTTAAGATTTTTTCCCACGTGAATGGACTGTGCGACGGAAAAATTTATTATCTTTGTGCGATATACTTTGAGAGAGATTAACAAATAATATAACTCAGTAAAAACCAACTAATTATGAAAAAGTTTCTTAAGTATGGCGTGGTGATGGCTATGGCAGCATTCACGCTCTCGAGCTGCAACTGCTTCAAAAAAATGGCCAAGAACACCGACCAAATCAGCATTGTGGCCAACCCCGAAGTACTGACACTGGTGGGCAACGAAATCGTTACGGACGTGACGGTCGTCTTCCCCGAAAAGTACTACAACCCCAAAGCTATCGTGAGAATCACCCCGATCCTCGTGTTCGACGGTGGAGCGATCGAAGGTGCACCCAAGTATCTCCAGGGCGAAAGGGTGAAGGATAACTATCCGGTGATCAGCAAGCACAACGGCGGTGTATACACACAGCGGATCGCCTTCCCGTGGGACCCCAGGGCGCGCAAATGCGTTCTCGAACTGAAGGTCGAAGGAAAGTGCAAAGAGGGTGACGATTTCGTGCTGGGAGGTGTGATTCCCGTGGCAGAAGGCGTTAACGCTCTGCAGGAAAACCTGTCGTATGCCGACGCGCTGATCGTTATGCCCGACGACTTCAAGAGAATCACGCACGAAAGTGAAAGCGTGAACATTATGTACCTCGTGAACCAGTCGAACGTCCGTCGCGGTGAGCTCACCAAGGCTCAGACCAAACTGTTCGAAGACTTCATCAAAGAGAACGAAAACAAGGATCGCGTGACGCTGGGTAACATCGAAGCCAAAGGTTACGCTTCGCCCGAAGGCCCCGAAGGTCTGAACGAACGCCTGTCGAAGGCCCGTAGCGAAAGCGGCAAGAACGCAATCTCGCGTGAACTCCGCAAGCTGAAAGACCTCAAGTATGACGTTGCTGCCTATGGCGAAGACTGGGAAGGCTTCAAGGAACTGGTCGAAGCTTCCAATATGAAGGACAAGGCGATGATTATTCAGGTGCTGAATATGTACTCGTCTGCCGCTCAGAGGGACGCCGAGATCAAGAATATGTCGGCCGTGTTCGAAGAACTCAAGAAGAACATTCTGCCTGAACTGCGTCGCACCCAGATGGTTGCAACCACTGACATCCAGGGTAAAACCGATACCGAACTCGTAGCCGCGATCAACAACCGTGAGCCGCTTAACCTCGAAGAAACCCTCTTCGCAGCCACCCTGTTCGACGACTGCGCAAAGAAGGGCGAAATCTACAAGGCAGCCGCAGAAAAGTGGAACGACGCACGTGCGTGGAACAACCTCGGAGTGTCACTCGGTCACCAGAACAAGTGGGCCGAAGCCGAAAACGCTTTCCAGAAGGCCACCAACCTGTCGTCCAACCCCGCGCTGGCTAACAACTTGGCACTTAGCGCAATGGTTCGTGGTGACCTCAAGAAGGCCGCCGAATATCTGCCCACCGCCGGTGAACACACCAAAGGTCTGGCTTCGATCCACGGAGGCAAGTATGCCGAAGCCTCCTCGAACCTCGAAGGCTACAACAAGGCTGTCGCCGAAGTGCTGAACGGCAACCTGAGCGCCGCCAAAAATGCCCTCGTGGGAGACAACAGCGCAAAAGCCGACTACCTCCGGGGTGTGATTTACGCCAAAGAAGGCAACAAAACCGCAGCTGTGGCCGAACTCAAGAAAGCCAACGAAAAAGATCCCGCCATTATGGACAGGGCTCGCGAGGATATCAACCTCAAAGAGATCGTTGCTGAGTTATAAGTTGCTTCCGCAAACAAAAAAGGCCGCTTACAAGCGGCTTTTTTTGTTTGAAAAAAGTCGTACCTTTGGCGGATGAAATTGACTTTTCTTGGTACCGGAACCTCCCAAGGGGTGCCTATGATCGCTTGCCCGTGCGAGGTCTGCCGCTCCGCCGACCCTCGTGACCGACGACTTCGAACCTCCGCACTTTTGCAGACCGGCGAGGGCGACTCGCTCAACTTTTTGATCGACGCCGGGCCCGATTTTCGCACGCAGATGTTGGCCGCCGGGGTCACCAAACTCGACGCCATCCTGCTTACCCACGAACATAAAGACCATACCGGTGGACTGGACGACGTGAGGGCATTTAACTACTTCACCTCCAAGCCCGTGGATGTATACGCCACCGAGCGCGTGCAGATGGCTGTTCGGCGCGATTACGCTTATGCCTTCGCGGAGTTTCCGTACCCTGGCGCACCCGAGATCCGGCTTCACACTTTCTCCGATAAACCGTTCATTGTCAAGGGAGTGAAGGTCACCCCGATCCAAGGGCTGCATATGAAACTGCCCGTGACCGGCTTCAAGATTGGCGAGATGGCCTACCTCACCGACTTCAACCACATCGAGGATCGCGAAATCGCCCGCCTTCAGGGGGTGAAAGTGTTGGTTATCAACGCTCTTGGGCACCGCGTGCACATCTCCCACTTCAACCTCGACCAGGCAGTCGAGATTGCCCAGCGTGTCGGGGCTGAGCGCACCTTTCTGACCCACATTTCGCACCGTATGGGCCGCTACGTCGACCAGCAACCGATGCTGCCCTCGGGAATATTTTTCGCTTACGACGGATTGACAGTTGAGATATGAAAATGCACAATTTTAAAGATAAAGTGGTGATAATCACCGGTGCATCGTCGGGTATCGGCGAGGCGTTGGTTCGCGAATTCGCGGCGCTCGGGGCCTGGGTAGTGGCTGCGGCCCGTAGCGAGGAAAAACTCACCGAACTTGCGCGCGAACTCTCCAACCCTGCGCGCGAACCCGCCGAACGTACCCCCGAGCCCGGCCCCGAAATCCTGCCCGTTGTGGCGGACGTGACCGGCGAAGAAGACTGCAAACGTCTGATAGACAAAACCATAGAGGCTTTTGGCCGGATCGACATCTTGATCTGTAATGCAGGAATCTCGATGCGAGCTGCACTGGATGACGCCCAAACCGACGTGTTGCGGCGACTGATGGATGTAAATTTCTGGGGCACAGTCTATTGCGTTAAATACGCCCTGCCGTACCTTCAGGCTTCCAAAGGCTCGATTGTGGGCGTTTCGTCGGTTGCGGGCTTGCACGGGTTGCCGGGCCGCACGGGCTATTCGGCCTCGAAATATGCGATGACCGGTTTCTTGGAGACCGTCCGCGTCGAGAATCTCAAAAAGGGTCTCCACGTGATGGTCGCCTGTCCGGGTTTCACGGCCACTAATGTGCGTTTCACGGCGCTGACGGCCGATGGCACGCCGCAGGGAAAGACTCCGCGCGAGGAGGGTCGGATGATGACGGCCGAGGAGGTTGCTCGGAGAATAATAAAAGGCGTTCGCAGTCGCAAACGCCTTTTACTGATGGAGTTCGAGGGTCGGGCGACCCACTTTCTGAAGAAACTTTCGCCCCGTCTGCTTGATCGGCTCTTCTACGCCGCAATGGCTAAAGAGCCCGATTCGCCGCTCAAATAACCCTCGCCCCTCAAATAGACCGCCTAAATCAGACGTCCGAAGTGGCTTTTTCGAGCCTTTTCATTATCGAGAAGATGAACACGGCGGAGAGCAGGCAGACCACGATCAGCACGGCCCAGATCATCCACAGTTCCATTCCGGTGCCCCATATTCCCGCGATCACGCCGGTGAGGTAGTTTCCGATCGCCGTTGCGACGAACCAGCACCCCATCATCGCGCCCTTGTACTTTGGTGGTGCGACTTTGGACACGAACGAGATTCCCATCGGGCTGAGCAGTAACTCGCCGAAGGTTAGAATCAGGTAGGTAGATATCAGCCAGTTGGGTGAAACGAGCATTGAGCTCACACCTCCAACGTCTTTCAACGCGGCGGGACTCATCAGTCCCTGCGAGGCGAGCGCCATCACAACGAATCCGAGTGCGGCGATGATCATTCCGAGGCCGATTTTACGCGGCGTGGAAGGTTCCTTGCCCGCCCGCGCCAGCGACGCGAAGATCGCAACAGAGATCGGCGTGAGGATAACAACGAAGAACGGGTTGAACTGCTGGAAGATTTGCGGCTGGATGCCCAGTTGTGCGGGCAGGTGCAGGTAGTTAGCCACCAGACCGATAAGTGCCGCAGCGAGTACGCCGCCGGAGATCATCTTACCACGAGTGCTCTTCGACTGGAAGATGCTGAACAGTGCGTACACGCCGATCACGATGCAGGTCAGGTCCAAGATATCGAACCCTATGCGCGTCAATCCGCCGACGGTGTTTGCCGTGTAGTCGCGTGCAAAGTACGTGAGCGTGAGGCCGTTCTGGTGGAACGACATCCAGAAGAAGATCACAACCACGAACACCAGTGCCAGAGCCGTGATCCTCGAGCGGGTCTGCTCGGGAGTCAGTTCGACGGCTTTCGTACCCTCGGCTGAAGCGGCAGCGGCCTGTTGTTTTGCGGTGACGTCGGCGTGGCGGAACCACGGGCGGCACACCAGATAGATTATGATCGAAGCGATCAACGAGAAGCAAGCCACGGCGAAACCGGCGTTGTAAGCGCCCGACAGAGCGTCGATATAACGAGGAGCGAACTCGGCAAGGTCGGCTACACCGGCAGGCTGAGCAGCAGCCAACGAAGTGAGGTCGGCAAGGCCGTTTTCAGAGATCGTACCATTCATATACTGGTGGCTCAGGGCGGGGATCTGCGCGTTGTAGAAGAACCCTTGGGCGGCCAGACGCCAATTGGTGATCTTGGTTGCGGCCCACGGAGCGAACATCGCGCCGACGTTGATGGCCATATAGAAGATACTGAATGCGCTGTCGCGTTTTGAGCGATACTCCGGTGCGTCGTACAGGTTACCGACCATCACCTGAAGGTTACCCTTGAACAATCCCGTCCCTATGGAGATGAACAGCAACGCCGCAGCCATCAACACGATAGCAGCCGTGCCCCCCAACGGAACCGCCAACAGGGCGTAACCGGCGAACATCACAACGATGCCCAGAGTCACCATCCGACCGTAGCCCATTTTGTCGGCCAGAATACCACCCAGTAGCGGCATAAAGTAGACGCAGGCGAGGAAGATTCCGTAAATTTGACCGGCCAGGGCCTCGTTGAAGCCGAACTTGGCCTGAAGGTAGAGCACAAAAATGGCGAGCATCGTGTAGTAGCCGAATCTCTCGCCCGTGTTGGCCAGCGCCAACGCGAATAGTCCTTTTGGGTGTCCTTTAAACATAAAAGTTAGATTTTGGTTCTTGCAAAGATAGAATTTTTTTAGTAATTTTGACGTATGGCAGAAAAAAACCAACGGCTGGCAATGGTTGCCGCGGACGAGTGGCTAAGGCCGGTGGAAAAGGAGGTGGAGCGGCGGTATGAGCGGTATCGGGAGAGACTGAAGGCGCTGGCGGGCGAGGTTTCGGGCGAGGGTGGGGGAACGCTGTCAGACTTTGCAAACGGCTATAGATGGTTCGGGTTCCAGAGAGATAACGCGCTGGAAGGCTGGTGGTTCCGCGAGTGGCTGCCCGAGGCGAAGGATGTCTTTCTGTTCGGAGATTTCAACGGCTGGCAGAGGACGGAACTGAGGCTGGAACGCGGCCAGGGAGGGGTGTGGAGCGTGTTTCTGCCCGACGCGATGTATGCCGACCGGCTGGTGCATGGCTCGCTATATAAGATACACGTCCACGGAGCAAACGGATGGCACGACCGAATACCCGCCTGGGCGCGGCGAGTGGTGCAAGACGATGCGACGAAAGACTATACTGCGCAATTTTGGGCGCCTACCCCCTTCGATTGGGGGGGTGATGGTGAAAAAACACCACTTTTGGGCGGTGTGCCCCCCTCTGCGGAGGGGGGGTGTGGTGAAAAAACACCACTTTTGATCTATGAGGCCCACGTTGGGATGGCACAGGAGAAGCAAGGAGTGGGAACGTACACCGAATTTGCCGAAAAAATCCTGCCACGAATCGCCGCCGAAGGGTACAACACGGTGCAGTTGATGGCCGTGGCGGAGCATCCCTACTACGGGAGTTTTGGGTACCACGTGGCCAACTTTTTTGCAGTCTCGTCGAGGTGTGGAACCCCCGAAGAGCTTAAGGCGCTGATAAAGCGGGCGCACGAGATGGGCATCGCAGTGGTGATGGATCTGGTTCACGCTCACTATGTTAAGAATCTGAACGAGGGTCTGGTGGAGCTCGATGGAAGCGACCACCTATATTCGAAGCCCGGCCCGGAGGGGTATCAACCGCACTGGGACAGTATGCTGTTCGACTACGGAAAGGACGGCGTGACGCATTTCCTGCTGAGCAACGTGAAGTTTTGGCTTGACGAGTTCCATTTCGATGGTTTCCGGTTCGACGGTGTGACCTCGATGATCTATAACCACCACGGATACACCGAGTTCGACAGCCGCGACAAGTTCTTCGGGCCCGATGTGAACGATGACGCATTGACATATCTGACCCTCGCAAACCATCTTGTGCACGAGTTCAGGCCGGGAGCGGTCACCATAGCCGAGGATGTGAGCGGGATGCCGGGAATGGCGCTGCCGATCGAGGATGGGGGAGTTGGGTTCGACTACCGGCTGGGGATGGCGATACCGGACTTCTGGATAAAGATGCTCAAGGAGGTGCCGGACGAGCAATGGAACGTGTGGGACATCTGGAACATTATGACAGACAGGCTGCCGGCAGTGAAAACGGTGGCATATGCGGAGAGTCACGACCAGGCGCTGGTGGGAGACAAAACGATCGCTTTCAGGCTTATGGACGCCGCGATGTATGACTCGATGGAGGTAGGGAAGCCGAACATAGTGGTGGAGAGAGGAGTGGCGCTACACAAGATGATAAGGCTGGTGACAATCGCTGCGGGAGGGAATGCCTATTTGAACTTTATGGGCAACGAGTTCGGGCATCCGGAGTGGATTGATTTTCCGAGAGAGGGAAACGGATGGAGCTATGCGTATGCGAGGAGACAATGGTCGCTGGCGGACAACCCGCTGTTGAGGTATTGGCAACTACTGGCGTTCGACGAAGCGATGATCGAGGCGGTGAAGAAGCACGGGGTGCTGTGTGAGAACTATCCGTGGAGGCTACAAATGGATCAGGGAGCGCAAACGATGGCATTTCACCGAGGGAGGCTGGTGTTTGTGTTCAACTGGAGCCCGGTGGGATCGTTGGCAGACTACATTGTGGAGGTACCGGAAGCGGGAAAGTATGAGCTGCTGATGTCGACGGATGAGGAGAGGTTCGGAGGGCAGGGAAGAGTGAAGGTCGGAGGAGAACATTTCAGCTTCCCCTCGCCCGACGGCTCGAAGTACTATATGCAAATCTACAACGTGAGCCGGGTGGCAAGCGTGTTCATTAAAAAAACGAAATGAAGGCATTGTTGATTGCCGGGCTTGTGATACGGCTCGGGTTGGTGGCGGACATACAGTACGCCGACTGTGACGCAGCGGGGAATCGCTACTACAGGAGCTCGCTGGAAAAACTGGAGCAGGCGGTGGAGGAACTGAACAGGGAGGGAGTGGCCTTTACGGTTAATCTGGGAGATCTGGTCGACAGGGACACGGAGCAAAATCTGGGGCCGGTGATGGAGCGACTGGGCGAACTGGACGCGCCGGTGTACAACATAACGGGAAATCACGACTACGGAGGAGTGACCGACAACGAGGCGCTGTATCGCCGGATGGGGATGAGGGGCGAAGGAGGATACTACTCGGTGAGAGAGGCGGGGTGGAGGTTCGTGATGCTGAACACAAACGAGAGAGAGCCAGATATGCCGCCCGGAGCGAGCTACAACGGAGGAGTGGGGAGGGAGCAGATGGAGTGGCTGGAAGGAGAGTTGGGAGAGGCGAGAGAGGAGGAAGAGAATGTGCTGGTCTTTTCGCACCATCCGCTATATGGAGTGAGGGGGCTGATGGCTTTGAATCACGAAGCCGTGGCGGAGATGCTGGCGGAATACAACGATGTGGTGAGAGGAGCCATTGCGGGACATCATCACGCGGGAGCATACGGGGAGTGGGGAGGAATACCGTTCATAACGGTCGAAGGAATGGTCGAAACCGAAGGGGAAAATGCATTCTCGGTGGTGTCGGTGTATGGGAACAAAATCGAGGTGGAAGGAAGAGAAAGAGCAAAATCGTATACGATCCAATGGAGCAAAAAGTGAAGTACCCGGCGGTGATGACCATAGCCGGATTCGACCCGAGCGGCGGAGCGGGTATCCAAGCAGACATCAAAACAATCTCAGCTCTGGGGTGCTACGCAACCTCGGTACTAACGGCTTTACCGGTGCAAAACACCTGTGGGGTTCGCTCGATTCACGCCATACCGGTGGAAGTGGTGGCAGAGCAGATGAGGGCGGTGATGGACGACATAGTGCCGGATGCGGTGAAGATAGGAATGGTGCACAGTGTGGAGCTGGTGGATGTGATAGTGGAGACGCTCGGAGAGTATCCAAGCGCGCCGCTGGTGTTCGATCCGGTGATGGTGGCGACGAGCGGGCACAGGCTGATAGAGGATGAAACCATTGCCGCGATCGTGGAGAGGCTGTTCCCAATGGCCGATGTGATAACGCCCAATTTGGACGAAGGAGCAGTGCTGGCGGGAATGGAGATAGAGACGGTGGAGGATATGAGGGAAGCAGGAGAGAGGATACTGGAACTTGGAGCGAGGGCGGTGTTACTGAAGGGAGGCCATCTGAAGAGCGAGGAACTTACGTCGCTGTTTTTCGACGGGCGGGGAGGAGTGCACGAGTACCGTTCGAGGAGGGTGGATACGTGCAACACCCACGGCTCGGGATGCACCTTGTCGTCGGCGATAGCAAGCTATGTGGCGAGGGGAGAAGAACTGGAAGTGGCGGTGAGGAGGGCGCAAGAATGGGTGACGGGTGCCTTGGAGAGCGGAGCAGAAGCAAAAACAGGAAAAGGAAACGGGCCGCTGAACCACCTGTGGGCCCCGGAAGCGATGATAAAGAAATCAATCTAAACCAAGAAAAATTATATGACCTGGAGCGAAAAAACGTGGGCGGAAGCCCAACCGATCTACGAGAAAATCACGAAAATGCCGTTCATAGCGGAGCTGGCAGCGGGAACACTACCGCAGGAGAAGTTTCTGTACTACATTGCGCAAGACGACCTGTATCTACACGACTATGCGAAGGCGCTTGCAATAGTGGGAGCGAGGGCGGAAAGTGTGGAAGAAACGACGGCGTTTGTACAGTATGCGCAGATAGCGCTGATATCGGAGAGAGAGATGCACGAAGGATTCTTTGCACAAACGCCACCACCGGCAAAGGCTGCGGTGCAACAACCGGCGTGTCATCACTATACCCATTTCTTGCGTGCAACGGCGGCGCTGGAGCCGGTGGGAGTGGGAATGGCAGCGGTGTTACCCTGTTTCTGGGTGTACAGAGAGGTGGGACGGCATATTTACAACAATTCGGTGGAGGGAAACCCATATCAGAGCTGGATAGATACGTACGTGGGAGAAGAGTTCGAAGCGCTGGTGGATGGAGCCATAGCGCTGTGTGATGCAGCAGCGGAGAGAGCAACGGAGGCGGAGAGGGTGAGGATGACGGAAGCGTTCGTGGCAGCGACAAGGCTCGAATTTGATTTCTGGGACGCCGGATACCGCTTGCGAGAATGGTAAAAAATTAGTACCTTTGTGTGTTTGAACCCACGCGCGAATTTGGCACAACAAAACGTTATAGAACTAAGAGACGTCAATGTCTATCACTCGCTGGTGATGGGGAGGAGGCTGACGCGAAAAAACTACCGAAAGTGCGGCGAAAAAGTACTGGAGGGGGTGTCGCTGTGTGTCGCGCCGGGAGAGATGGTATATCTGATAGGAAGAGTGGGGAGCGGAAAAAGCTCGCTACTAAAGACCCTGTATGCAGAGGTGCCGCTACTGGAAGGAGAAGGAGAAGTCGCGGGGATAGATCTGAGGAGTGTGAAGAGGAGGGATGTACCCAGGCTGAGGCGAAGGCTTGGGATAGTGTTTCAGGACTATCAACTACTGACGGACAGGAGTGTGTTGGAAAACCTGCTGTTTGCTATGAAGGCAACGGGGTGGAGGTCGAAGCACGAGATGGTGAAGAGAGCGGGAGAAGTGCTCGGGCAAGTGGGGCTGGTGAACAAAGAGCACAAGATGCCGTTCGAACTCTCGGGAGGAGAGCAACAACGACTGGCGATAGCGAGGGCCTTACTGAACGACCCGGCAGCGCTACTGGCGGACGAACCGACGGGAAATCTCGATCCGGAAACGGCAGACGGAATTATGAAACTGTTTTGTGCCATTGCGGCGCAAGGCTGTGCGGTGGTAATGTCGACCCACAATGTGGCAAATATTCAACTTTATCCGTCCAGGACGGTGAGGTTCCAAAAAGGGTGCATCGAAGAACTGGATATTAAAACGATTTTTGGATAGGAAAACAACAATATGAGCGAGACTAAAAACAACCAACAAGAGGAGTATTCGGCGAGCAGCATTCAAGTGCTCGAAGGACTGGAAGCAGTGAGAAAGCGCCCGGCGATGTACATAGGAGACATCGGAGTGAAGGGACTACACCATCTTGTGTACGAAATTGTGGACAACTCCATTGACGAAGCACTGGCGGGGTTCTGCACCGATATAAAAGTGACCATCAACGAGGATAACTCCATAACCGTGGAAGATAACGGTCGAGGAATCCCGGTGGACTATCACGAGAAGGAGGGAAAGTCGGCTTTGGAAGTGGTACTGACGGTGCTGCACGCGGGAGGAAAGTTCTCCAAGGACAGCTACAAGGTCTCGGGAGGGCTGCACGGAGTGGGGATGAGCTGTGTGAATGCGCTGAGCGATAACTTTGTGGCCGAGATCAGGCGAGACGGAAAGGTATACAAACAGTGCTACAGCATAGGAGCGCCGGTGTCGAAGATGGAAATTGTGGGCGAGGCGAAGACGACGGGAACGAAGATTACCTTCCATCCGGATCCGACCATATTTTCGGTGACGAAGTATGAGTATGATATTCTGGCGGCGCGGTTGAGGGAACTGGCCTATCTGAACAAGGGAATCAGGATGGAGATAACCGACACCCGCGATACTGAAGGAGGAGCGAGCGCCGGGCCAAGGCACGAGGAATTCTACTCGGAAGGCGGGCTGAAGGAGTTTGTGCAATACCTGGATGCGAACCGCGAAAAACTGACGGACGATGTGATATATCTTGACACAGAGAGGGACGGAGTGCCGGTCGAAGTGGCGATGCAATACAACACGGGATTTACGGAAAACGTACACTCATACGTCAACAATATCAACACGATAGAGGGCGGAACGCATATGACCGGCTTCAGGCGGGCTCTGACGCGGACGCTGAAAAAGTATGCCGACGAGAGCGGAATGCTATCAAAACTGAAGTTCGAGATCGCGGGAGACGACTTCAGGGAGGGATTGACGGCAGTGGTGTCGGTGAAGGTGCAAGAGCCGCAATTCGAGGGCCAGACAAAGACTAAGCTGGGAAACAGCGAAGTGGCAACGGCCGTGGATGGAGCGTTGGCGCAAGCTTTGGGGAATTATCTGGAAGAGAACCCGAAGGATGCCAAAGCCATAGTACAGAAGGTGATATTGGCGGCAACGGCGAGGTACGCAGCGAGGAATGCGAGAGAACTGGTGCAGAGGAAAAATGTACTGTCGGGAACGGGATTACCGGGAAAACTGGCAGACTGCTCGTCTCGTGAACGCGACAGGGCCGAAATCTTCTTCGTCGAAGGAGACTCGGCAGGAGGAACAGCAAAGCAAGGGCGAGATCGTGTGTTTCAAGCGATTATGCCGCTGAGGGGAAAGATACTGAACATCGAGAAAGCGCAAGAGCACAAGATGTGGGAGAACGAGGAGATAAAGAATATGTTCACGGCAATCGGAGTGACCATCGGAACGGAAGAAGACAGCAAAGCATTGAACCTGGATAAGTTACGATATGGAAAGATCATAATTATGACCGATGCCGACGTCGACGGAAGCCACATCGCAACTCTGATGCTGACGTTCTTTTTCCGAAAGATGAGAGAGCTGATCGAGCAAGGGCACATCTATATCGCGACGCCGCCGCTGTATCTGGTGAAGAAGGGGGCGAGGGAGCGATATTGCTGGAGCGAGGAACAAAGAGAAGCGACAGTGGAAGAGTTCGGAGCCAAAGGTGTTCATACGCAGAGGTATAAAGGTCTCGGAGAGATGAATGCGGAGCAGTTGTGGGAGACGACGATGAACCCGGAAAGCAGGATCCTGCGTCAAGTGACCATCGAAAACGCAACCGAAGCAGACAGAATCTTCTCTATGCTAATGGGAGACGACGTTCCGCCCCGACGAGAATTCATCGAGGCGAACGCCAAGTACGCCAATATAGACGCCTAATTCTTCAGGTACTTATCCAACCAACCGAAGAACTCGCGGTTCCAAGTGAGGGAGTTTTGAGGCTTGAAAACCTGGTGAGCCTCGTTCTCGAAAACCACCAACCGAGAGTCGATACCGAGAAGGCGAGCAGCCGTGTGGGCCTCGATACTCTGGGTGTAGGGGATGCGGAAGTCGAATAAACCGGTGATTATCAGGATCGGAGTATCCCAATTCTGAACCAGAGTGTGAGGCGAGTGGGCGTAGGAGCGCTGGGCAGTGGCGTTAGATTTGTCCCAATAAGGGCCGCCATAATCGTTGTTAGGGAAGAACAATTCCTCGGTACTGCCGTACTTACTGATCATATCGAAAATCCCGCAATGGGCGATGAACGCCTTGAAGCGCTCTTGGTGGATGCCGGCGAGGTAGAACGACGAGTAACCACCGTAACTTGCACCTACACAACCCAATCGGTCTTCATCGACGTAGGGCTCGGCGGCAACGGCGTCGATTGCAGCAAGCAGGTCGCGAATGTTCTGGCCAGAGTAATCGCCGGAGATCTGGTCGGTCCATTCCTGACCGAAGGAGGGAGTGCCGCGGCGGTTAGGAGCAACGACGATGTAACCCCGGGCAGCCATCAACTGGAAGTTCCAACGGTAGCTCCACATCTGAGACACAGTACTTTGCGGCCCGCCCTCGCAGTAAAGAAGGGTGGGGTATTTCTTAGCAGGGTCGAAGTCGGGAGGGAAAATCACCCACGTGAGCATATCCTTACCATCAGAGGTGCGGATGTGGCGCTTTTCGATCGCACCCATACGAATGTTACTGAAAATGTGGCCGTTGATGTCAGTCAAGGGAGCCATCTCGCCGGAAGAAACGTTGACAGTGTAGAGCTCGGCAGCGTGGTCCTGGCGGGTGAGCGAAACCACGGTCTGGCCGGCAGCAGAGTGAGAAGCGGCAGTAATGTCGTGATCGCCTGAGGTAATGAGAGTTACAGTGCCGGTCGCGGTCGGGTCGGCTGGCAGGGAGACCTTGCAAAGCTGGTAAGTACCGAAGTGGGGCGCGATGAAGAGGAGCTCGTTAGGGCCGTTCCAGATGACGTTAGTGGCGTTGTGGTCGAAGTCCTTAGTGAGGTCGGTAAAGTTACCGGAGGCGATGTTGTAGACGATCAAGCGCTCCTTGTCGGCCTCGTTACCGGCGCGAGGCTGGCTGCGAAAAGCGATGTGAGAGTCGTCGGGAGACCAAACGGGGTATTTGTCGTAACCAACGAGTGTCGGCTGGCCGTTGCGTTCGGGGTAGTAGAGCCGCAGGAAGTCCTCGCCGAAGGGTTTGCAGATGTTGCGGGTGGCACCGGAAGCGACGTCGTAGAGGTAGATGTCGGAGTCAGTCGAGACGGCGTACTCCTTGCCAGTCAGCTTCTTACAAGTGTAGGCCAGCTGGGTGCCGGCGTTGTTCCAGGCAATCTCGGCGCCGTCGAAGTAGGGCTCCATCGGGCTGTCGAACGGCTCGTCCGCCATAATGTCGGTACCGGCAACGAGCGAATCGCCAGAGAAGTCGGAAACGAAAATGTGCAGGTGTGAGCCGTCAGTCCAACGATCCCAATGGCGAACCATAAGGTCGTCATAAATTTTGGCCGCCGATTTTGGAAGGTCGGGGTAGATCTCGCCCGAAGCACGCTTTTCGACCTTAACGCGCTGGACGTAGAAAGCACGGTCGCCGGAGGGTGCAATACTGTAATACTCAATGTCTTGATCAAGACTGGAGAGCTGGCGAAGGCCGCCACCGTCGGGCGCACAACTCCACAACTGGGACGAGCCGCCGCGGTCGCTCAAAAAGTAGATGCGAGAACCGTCGGCACTCCACGAAGGGACGGAAGCATTACCTTTATTATCAGTGATTTGGGTCACACCGCCGGAGGGCACTGACTGCATCCAGAGGGTCGTCACGCCGCGGTTTTCGGCCATATTGTAATCGGTGCGAGAGTAGACAACCTGTGACCCGTCGGGCGAGAGAACGAACTCGCCGATACGGCCCATTTTCCAGATCACCTCGGGGGTGAGAATACCAGCCGCGAGCTCTTCGGGTGTGAGGGCGTTGTCGATCACGAGAGGCCCGGAGGCCTGCTCCTTGGAAGTGCAACTTGCTACGAGTGAGGCCATTGCGATGAGGGTTAGGGTAAAGATGTTTTTCATATTTGAAGGGTTTGGATTACTTGCTGGATGGTTGTGAAGCTGGAAGCGGCGCGGCGGCGGGCCTCCGAAAGAGAGACCCATTCGAGGGCGGTGATGTCCTCCTCGGACTGGGGAGTGAGGGCGTCGGGGTTGCCGGAGTAAGTCATTAGGAACCAGGTTACTTGTTTGGTTTCGGAAAGTCCGTCGGCGGTAAGGTAAGAGTGGCGGGTACGGATCAACTCGTGCACGATAGTCAGGGCGGCGGGGTCGAGACCACACTCCTCGCAAACCTCGCGGACGGCGCACTCGGGCAGCGTTTCACCCTCGTCGAGGTGGCCTTTGGGAAGGTCCCACATACCGCGGCGAAACATCATCAAAAGACGCCCGTTCATATCCGAAACCACGCCTCCCGCAGCCGCTATTACAGAATTTTCACTATCTTTGCGCATTATGAAAAAAGACACAGCCGGCGCAATCGCCGCAGCACTACTGCAAATTAACGCAATAAAACTCAGTCCTGCAAATCTTTTTACGTGGGCCAGCGGATGGCGCTCGCCAATCTATTGTGACAACAGACGAGTGCTGTCACATCCGGGAGTGCGCGGGCAGGTGAGGGATGCTTTTGTGGAACTGGTGAGGGCGAAGTATCCGGCAGCAGAGGTGGTTGCAGGAGTGGCGACAGGAGCGATTGCGCACGGGGTACTGGTGGCGGAGGCGCTAGGGCTACCCTTTATATATGTACGTTCGGCAGCGAAAGGACACGGGCTCGAAAATCTGATAGAAGGAGAGTATGCGGCAGGGCAGAAAGTGGTTGTGATCGAGGATCTTATCTCGACGGGAGGAAGCTCGCTGGCGGCGGTGGAAGCGCTGAGGAGTGCAGGATTGGATGTGATGGGGATGGTGGCCATTTTTACGTATGCGTTTCAGACCGCGGAGGCGAATTTTGAAGCAGCGGGAGTGGCGCTGGACACGCTGAGCGACTATCCGACTTTGATTGAACTGGCCAGAGAGGAGGGCTATGTGAGGGAGGAAGATCTGGAGGTGTTGAACAAGTGGCGCAAAAATCCGGCGGGGCTATGATAGAAAAGTACGAGAGCAAGCAACAGAGAGCGAGACGGCCGGCGGAAATGATATACGGAGCGTTGTCTGACTTCAACAACTTCACGCCGATTGTGGCGGGAAAGGTTGACGAATGGAAGGTAGATGGAGACGAATGCAGCTTAACGGTCAAGGGTTTACCGATAAAGCTACGGATGACGGAAAAGGTGCCAGGGAAGCTGATAAAGGTCGAGGCGGACGAGTCGTCGCCGGTGGGGTTCAAGTTCTGGATACAGCTGAAAGAAGTTGAACCTTATGACACGCGGCTGAGGCTGGTGCTGCACGCCGAGATGAATATGATGATCAAGATGATGGTGGGGTCGAAAATACAACCGGCGCTGGACGGGATGGCCGAGAAAATAGCCGAGGCGTTTTCGTAGAAAGCAGCCGTTAGAACGCCGCCGGGCCGGGTCTGCCGCCTATTTTTTGCGGCCGGCGACAACAGCCTTCATCATCTTACGGCTCTGCTCGAACTGCTTCATCAGGCGATTCACGTCGGGAAGCGTGGTGCCGCTACCAAGGGCGATACGCTCACGTCGGGAAGCATTGATGGCCGCCGGGTTCTCGCGCTCGAACGGAGTCATCGAACCGATGATAGCCTCGGTCTGTTTGAAAACGTCGTCCGAAATTTCGACGTCGCGAAGCGCCTTACCAACGCCCGGGATCATCGACATCAGGTCCTTCATATTACCCATCTTCTTGACCTGGGCAATCTGCTCCAAAAAGTCGTTGAAATCGAAGCTGTCGGTGTGTAATTTCTTGCGTGTTTTTCGGGCTTCCGCCTCGTCGTAGTGCTCCTGGGCCCGCTCGACGAGAGAAACAACGTCGCCCATACCGAGGATACGGTCGGCCATACGCTCGGGGTGGAAGATCTGCAAGGCGTCCATCTTCTCGCCCGAGGAGATGAATTTCAACGGTTTATTGACCACGCTACGGATTGAGATCGCAGCACCGCCACGGGTGTCGCCGTCGAGTTTTGTGAGCACAACGCCGTCGAAATCCAACCTGTCGTTGAACTCGCGAGCAGTGTTTACAGCGTCCTGACCGGTCATCGAGTCGACAACGAACAGAGTTTCGGAGGGTTTGACGGCCGCCTTGATAGCCGCGATCTCGGTCATCATCGCCTCGTCGACAGCCAAACGACCCGCCGTGTCGACTATCACAGTATTTATGGAGCGGGTGCGGGCGTACTTGATGGCGTTCTCAGCTATCTGCACGGGATTCTTGCTGTCGGGCTCAGTGTAGACCTCCACGCCGATCTGCTCGCCGAGGACTTTCAACTGCTCGATCGCCGCGGGCCGGTAGACGTCGCCGGCAACGAGCAAAACCTGACGACCGCGTTTACTTTTGATAAAGGCAGCGAGCTTACCGGAAAAAGTAGTCTTACCGGAGCCCTGAAGGCCGGCGATGAGAACCACGGCGGGCGAACCGGTGAGGTTGATGTCCGTGGCAGTACCGCCCATCAGAGCAGCCAACTCGTCGCGAACGATCTTGGTCATCATCTGGCCCGGTTTGACGGCAGTGAGCACGTTCTCGCCGAGAGCCTTTTGTTTGACGGTATCGGTGAACGACTTGGCAACCTTGTAGTTGACGTCGGCGTCGACCAGCGCGCGACGAATCTCCTTAAGCGTTTCGGCAACGTTGATCTCGGTGATCTTCCCCTCGCCTTTAAGTATTTTGAACGACCTCTCGAGCTTGTCTGTCAGATTTTCGAACATCTTTTTTACGCAATTTTGGCACAAAGGTACGAATTTTTTTACTTACCTTCGCCCCCCGTATTCGGGGAGAGTCCCCGAAACGTTAACCCAAATTTCAAACGAAAGATGAACAAACATCTGAAACGTGAGGCCCTGTGGTGCTTCAAGCGGTGGACCAGAAAGCCCTGGGCGGCTTTCGCGGGTATGTGCCGCTTCAAGATCGGGGTGCTGGCCGTGACGATGTCGATCATCTTGCTTGCGACTAACTTCAGTGCCGGTGCACAGGACGTGTATCTGGATACGGTGAGGGTCGTGGGAAGAGCCAGCTCAGGCCCACCCACAACCCCGGTGCAGTCGCAAACCCATCTACTGGTCGACAGGAAGGCAACTACACCTCTCGGGAACCCCGAGCAGGTGCTACGTCTTGCCCCAGCCGTCGACATCAGAGAGAGGGCAGGCAAGAGCATTCAGACCGACATCGCGATCCGCGGAGGCTCCTTCGATCAAACAATGGTGATGCTGAACGGCATCGACTTCTCAGACCCAAGAACGGGGCATCAATCTCACTCACTACCGGTCGATCTGGATATCCTGGGAGATATCGCAGTAGTGGACTATGTTACCCAACCCGGAGCACTATCCGGAGCGGTGGACTTCAGAACAGCGGCAATGTGGCCGCGCTACATTCGGGCTCGCCTCGAAGGAGGAGAGTGGGGCTACGGCTACGGAAACGTGTCGGGAGCTTGGAACTCGGGCGACAACCGGCTCTCGGTACTCGGGGCCGGATCGTATCGCCGAAGCGACGGCTATCGCCACAACACCGATTTCTGGAACGTGAACGCATACACGCGTGTGGTGTGGGATTCGCCCAGAGCGGGGTATTTCGATGTGCAGGGAGGATTCCAGAGGAGGGAGTGGGGCTCGAATGGCTTCTACTCGCTACGCTATCCGGATCAGTTCGAGAGCACCCTGACGGGGCTGGCATCGGTGAGGTGGCTACGCTCGTGGGGAAGGCTGAGGCTGGGTGTGGTGGGAAGCTTCCGCCAGAATGACGACAACTTCCAAATGCAAAGAGGGAATCCAACCACGATTCCATTCAACGAGCACACGAGCTACAGTCTGCACGGCTCGCTGGTGGGCCACTACGACTGGAAGCGAGCGGGAGTAACCTCGTTCGGAGCAGCGCTGACGTATCATCAGATGTTCAGCACGGCGATGGGCGACGGGAACGAGTCGAGGCGGCTGGGAAGCGTGTGGCTGGGTCACAGAAAGAGCTGGAAAAGGCTATGGGTGAGCGGGCTGGCAACGCTGGTGATGACGCCGTACGGCACGGATGGAACATTCGGAGCGGAGGCGGGATGGAGAGCGGGACGAGTGGTGAGCCTGAAGGCGGGTGCGACGCGCTCGATGAGACTACCGACGTTCACAGAGTTGTTCTACAATGTGGCGACATATCATCCGAACCCGAATCTGAAGCCCGAGGCGGCGATGATATATCGTTTGCAGGCCGATGCGGTGAAGGATGTGTGGGGAGCAACAGCCGCGGTCTACTATCGAGACACCAAGAGAGTCATCGACTGGGAGCAACATCCGGACGGAGACTGGTATTCGACACAGCTGAACAGGCTGGGAACCGTAGGAGCCGAACTCTCGGGGAGGTATCTTACCAAGGAGGGCGTGCTGAGGATGGCGGTACTGAGCTACGGCTTCACCCATTCGGACAAGAACGTCAAAACGGGATACATCTCAAAGTATGCGCTGGACTATATGCACCACAAGGTGGCGGCAGTGGTAGGCGTGGGCGCGGGAGATTTCACGCTGGCGCTGACCGGATCGTACTACGATCGAGTGGGAAGCTACATAGCAGCCGACGGAGAGCAGAAGGGCTACGAACCCTATTTCCTGCTGGACGGGCGGCTGGCGTGGGAGCGAAGGGAAGTGCAGGTCTATGTGGATGCGACCAATCTATTGGGCACCCGGTACTATGACTTTGGCGGGCTACCGATGCCGGGGACGTGGGTGTCTGCGGGGATCGTGCTAACCATTAAATAGGTACTTGCCCAGCTCGTCAATTCGATTGATGTAACAAACCTCCAAGCCTGTCGGAATCTTCGGCAGGCTTTTTCTCAGGTAACCGGAGACGACGATGCGTTTGAAACCCAAGCGAGCAGCCTCGGCGATACGCTGCTCGGATCGAGGAGCGGGCCGAACCTCGCCGGAAAGTCCGACCTCGCCAGCCAAAGCAACGCCGGGATCGATGGCGCGGTCGAAGTAAGAGGAGAGAACGGCAGCGCAAACAGCGAGGTCGAGTCCGGTATCGGCGATACGAAAACCGCCGGCAAAGTTCAGAAAAACGTCCTTAGTACCGAGCTTCAGACCGGCGCGTTTTTCGAGAACAGCGAGAAGCATATTGAGCCGCCGAGCCTCGAAACCGGTGGCCGAACGCTGGGGAGTACCGTAAGCAGCCCCGGAAACGAGGGCCTGAGTCTCGATAAGGTAAGGTCGGATACCGTCGACAGAAGCCCCGACGGCGATACCGCTGAGAGGCTCCTCGTAATCGCCGAGAAGGATCTCGGAAGGATTGGAAACCTCGACCAGACCCTGGCCGCGCATCTCGAAGACCCCGATCTCGAATGTCGCCCCGAACCGGTTCTTAACCCCACGAAGGATACGGTAAATACCGGCGTCATCGCCCTCGAAGGAGAGAACGACGTCGACGATATGTTCCAGAACCTTGGGTCCGGCGATCGCACCGTCCTTGGTGATGTGGCCGATGAGAATGATCCCCGTACCGTGGGTCTTGGCGTATTTGAGGAGAGTGGCCGCGCACTCGCGAACCTGAGAAACGCTACCGGGAGAGGAGTCCAAAAGCTCGGTGTAGATAGTCTGGATGGAGTCGATGACGATCAGGTTCGGAGAGAGGGCTTCGGCCTGGGAGATGATATTTTCGAGCAACGTTTCGGCGTAAACGAAGCACTCCTCGGAGCCGTTCTGACCGACCCGCTCGGCGCGCATCTTGATCTGCTGGGGAGACTCCTCGCCGGAGACGTAAAGAGTACGAAGGCCGCTCTGGCTGAGAGCGATCTGGAGCGAAAGGGTCGACTTACCGATGCCGGGCTCGCCGCCCAAAAGGATGAACGACCCGGGAACCATACCGCCCGAAAAACCCTCGCCAGATCCGCCGAGAACGCGGTTAACCTCGCCGATACCGAGGTCGATACGAGCCAGTTCGTCGCGAGCAATCTCGCCGACGGGAGTGGGTTTCGAGGCGCCCTCGGACGAGCGAACCATACCGCGAGGCCCGGAAGCAGAAGACTCCTTGACCACGATCTCCTCCACGAAAGTGTTCCACTCGCCGCAAGCAGGGCAACGACCCATCCATTTGGGCTGCTCGTTACCGCACGAAGAGCAAAAGTATGCCTTTTTGACCTTTGCCATACTACTTGATGAAGAAGCGGTAAATATCGTTCCAGAAAGCCAGCACAAGCAAGCCGAGCAGAAGGATCATACCGACCATCTGAGCCCCCTCGAGAAACCGGTCGGAAGGCTTACGGCGGGTGATGACCTCCCAGAGGAGAAACAGGACGTGACCGCCGTCCAAAGCGGGAATCGGCAACAGGTTCATAACAGCGAGGATGATCGACAACATCCCCGTAACGTGCCAGAACCGGAACCAATCCCACTCGCCCGGAAAGATACTACCGATAGTGATGAAGCTACCGACCTGTTTGTAAGCCTTGGTGTCGGGAGAGATGATCAGGGCGAGCTGATCCCAGTAACTACCGATCTCAGCACCGGTCCTACGGAACCCGGCCCCGATAGCCTCCCAAAGGGAGTAACGGTGAGACCGGACGGGAAGATGCTCAGCGATGGCGGCCTGGTACTCGGGCAAGAAGTCGAGAGGTGAGGCACCACTTGCCAGAACGAGAGAGTCGGCAGAAAACGGAACGCGAGGCAACATAAAGTTCTCGCTCTCCAACATATGGGAGATATAATCGCGGGGAATCACAACCTCGGCGGGCCGGTCGTCACGAAGAACCTCGACCACGCGGACGCGACCGATCATCATATCGGGGTAGACTCTGCCGAAGCTACCGGAGACAGGCTCGCCATCGAAGGAGACGATACGGTCGCCGTCCTGAAAGCCAATTTCCTCGGCCAGCTCGTTGAAGTAGTAACCCCAACGAAGGTCGCTGTTGTCGATATAGGTGTCGCCCCAGTGGAAGCTCATAGCGATGTAGATCAAGCAAGCCGTGAGCACGTTCATAGCAACCCCGCTAACCATAACGATGAGCCGTTGCCAAGCAGGTTTCGACCGGAACTCCCAAGGCTGAAGAGGAGATTTCATAGCCTCGGTGTCCATACTCTCGTCGATCATACCGGAGATCTTACAGTAACCACCGAACGGGACCCAACCGATACCGAATGTCGTCTCGCCGATACGAAACTTGAGGAGCGAAAAACCGCCGGCATCGAAGAAGAGGTAGAACTTCTCGACACGGATACCGAACCAACGAGCGGTGAGGTAGTGCCCCAACTCGTGGAAGAAAACCAGAAGCGAGAGGCTGAGAATGAGTTGCAGGATTTTGATTAGTACTTCCATTACAGTGTCTTCTTGATTACGCCCAGAAGCGAGTGCTCACCCTCCACGTCGTGATCCAACTGCCAGATCATTATACCACCGTAGTGCTGAGCCAGGCGGCATTTCTTACGCATAGTACGGTGGCCGTTATAACCGAATTTACCGGAGCGGTCGCCGCGCCAAGCTTTCGGGTCCGCAGCAAGGATATCACTCCAACCCCAACTGTCGCCAAAGCCGCCGTCGGAGGGGTAACCGTAGAAAGGAACACCGACAACGATGTTGTGAGGCTCGATGCCGCGAACCTTGTGGTAGTGGCGGGCCATTGTGTCGGCAAGCCCGACGGTGGAGTGAGCCTCGAACGGCCCGTCGTAAGCCATAATGTTGATGAAGTCGAAGCAACGGAACGTAGCGTCGGAGATGTCGTCAGAAAACCAGGTCGAGACAGCAGTCGTCAACAGAACACCGTTTTGTGAACAATGTTTGCCCAATTCTACCACCCAAGCCTCATAATTGTTCCACAACACGTGGCCGGGGCCCTCTTCGAGGTCGAGGTCGACACCGTCGAAGCCGTAACGGTCGACATACTCCATAATCTTGAGGCAGAACGCCTCGCGGCTTTCGGGTGTTGCGATCAGGGCGGGGTAGTTCTTACCGCCGCCGCCACCGCCGAGAGAAGCCACGACCTTCACGTCGTGCTCGTGGGCAGTGGAGATGATGTGAGAGAGCATCTCGGGCTCGGAGCGGAAGGGATTCTGCATAACGCCGAGAGTGTCGGGATTACAGAAGGCGATGTTGATGTGAGTGAGAGCGTCCCAGTCGAGCCGGTCGACAACCCCGTAACTCCACGAGGGAATGTAACCAACGACGCGAAGAGGATGGTCGTGTTTGGGCGGCAATTTTTTCGCCCCGGCAACTGAAGCGACAAGCAGAAGGGCCGCCAGAAAGAGAAGTTTTTTCATAATTGTGCTATTTTTCGCGATTCGGTATTGCAATGTATGTAATCCTCAAGGGAGGGGTTCGGTATGTTTTCGGCACGGTCGAGAGTGCGACGGATGGTCTCCACGATGTCGAGGAAACCGATACGTCCGGCGAGAAAGTCGGCAACAGCGACCTCGTTGGCAGCGTTGAGAGTGCAAAGAGCAGTACCGCCGGCGAGAAGGCAATCGCGGGTGAGCCCGAGGGCGGGGTAACGGATCTGGTCGACCTCCGAGAAAGTCAACGACGGAAAGTCGGCCCACGGAAAGGGAGGGCAGGGAGTGCTCAGGCGCTCGGGAAACGACAGGGCGTAAGAGATAGGAACGTGCATATCGGGCAAGCCGAGCTGAGCCTTCAGGGCCCCGTCCTCGAACTCGACCATAGAGTGGATAACAGATTGAGGGTGGAGAAGCACGTCAATCTTTTCGGGCGGAAGGCGAAACAACCAATGGGCCTCGACAACCTCGAAACCCTTGTTAACCAGAGTTGCAGAATCGATAGTGATCTTAGGGCCCATAGACCAGTTGGGGTGGGCGAGGGCCTGAGCAGCGGAAACGGAGCGGAGTTCGGGGAGCGGAACGTCGCGAAGAGCGCCGCCGGAAGCAGTGAGGATGACGCGCCGGAGAGGAGAAGATTCACCGACAAGGCACTGGAGGATGGCGGAGTGCTCGGAGTCGATAGGAACGACGGGAACGCGGTGGAGGTGAGCAAGGCGCATAACCAACTCGCCGGCAACGACGAGGCTCTCCTTATTAGCCAGAGCGACTTTCTTACCAGCCTCGATAGCGCGAACGGTGGGAAGAAGCCCGGAGTAACCGACAAGAGCGTTAACGGTAACGTCGACATTACCGGCAGCCCCGGCAGCAGCAACGGCATCCTCACCGGCGAAAACCTTGACGGGCAAGTCTGAGAGAGCCTCCTGGAGAGGTTCCCAGAACTCCTTACAAGCAATCACGACGCTGTCAGGTTCGAGGGCGCGAGCCTGCTGAGCAAGCAACTGCCAATTACTACAGGCAGTGAGGCAGATCGTCTCGAACAACTCGGGGTGGGCACCAAGGATCTCCACGGTCTGACGACCGATCGACCCGGTCGACCCCAAAACTGCAACACGCTGACGCATCGACCTTCCCCCTAAAAGACTATGTAATTCTCCGGGTCGACCGGAGTACCGTTAAACCACAATTCGAACCCGAGAGGAGAAGCAACCCCGATAATCTCACCGGCCTTGACGCGAGCACCGACCGATTTCTCGACAGCAGAGAGGCGGCGGTAAACGGAGACGAGGTTGTCGGCGTGCTGGATCTGGACGATGTGACCGCCCTCGGGAGACCAAACGGAGAGAATAACGCTACCGTCGCGAACAGCAACAACGGGGTGGTTGGCAGTAGTGAGGATCTCGACACCGAAGTTACCATTGACGGGACTGAAGCGAGTCTGAACAAGTCCCTGAACAGGAGGAACAAGGTCGCTACCGACAGCAGAAGAACGAGGAGAAGAAACCGAAGCCGACAAAGAAAGATCGCCGGAAGCAGCCTCCATACGGGCCCTCAGGAGAGAGTCGGCGAGGGAGGGCGCAACGAGGGTCTTGTCCTGCATCTCGACAGAGTCGCCGATGCGAGAAACGTCGCGAATAATGGGAGTCTTACCCTCCATAATCAGGGCGATGTTGTCGCTATAAAGAGTGAGGTTACCCATCTGGCGCTCCAAAGAGTCGAGCCGCATAACGTTGGCAATCAACAATTCGCGAGAACGGTTACCCGGATAACCGCCGAGAGTGTCCATAACGGGAGTGTAGACGACCAGAAGGATAACACCGACGATCACAACCAACAACAGCGACACAGCGCCGACCAAAATACGCCCGCCACTTATATATATATGCCAACGCTCGCGACCGTCGTCGGGGTCGAGCATCGCCACCTTCTGTTTCGCCACAAACCCACGCCACCAATTTTTCAGCCTTTCCATAAGCACAAAGTTACGAAAAAAGATCGTATCTTTGTGTCAAACTATCTTAAACCGACTTTTATTATGCCACAAATGACACTTGTAGTACTGGCGGCGGGAATGGGCTCGCGCTATGGTTCACTCAAACAGATGGACGGGGTGGGGCCCGGAGGAGAAGCGATCATCGACTATTCGATCTATGACGCCATCAGGGCGGGTTTCACAAAGGTCGTATTTGTAATCAGGCACTCGTTCGAGAAGGATTTCAGGGAGATTTTTTCAGCCGACAGGTTCGGAGGGCGGATCGAAGTCGATTTTGTGTTTCAGGAGTTGGAAAACTTACCGGCGGGTGTGACCGTACCGGAAGGACGCGAAAAACCCTGGGGAACCAACCACGCGGTGATGATGGCGGCGAGTGCGGTAAAGGGGCCGTTCGCGGTGATCAATGCGGATGATTTCTATGGGCGAGAGTCGTTCGAAGTGCTGGGGAGGTACCTGTCGACGCTGGATGGGAAGGAGAACCGCTATGCGATGGTGGGATTCTCGATCTCGAACACGCTGTCGGAAAACGGAACTGTGTCGAGAGGAGTGTGTGCGGTGGATGGAGAAGGAAACCTGACAACGATCACGGAACGCCACGGGATAGAGCGCAAGGCGGATGGCCAGATAGTCTACACGGATGCGGACGGAAGTCAACACCCGCTGGGAGACGATACCCCGGTGTCTATGAATACGTTCGGTTTCACGCCGGACTATTTCAGGCACTCGGAAAGGATGTTCAGAGAGTTTTTGAGCAAACCCGAAACGATGGCAAATCTGAAGTCGGAATTCTATATAGCATTGGTAGTCGATGAACTGATCAAGAGCGGAACGGCAAAGATGAAAGTGTTACCGACGACGGCAAAGTGGTTCGGGGTAACCTACAAGGCAGACAGGCCGGATGTGGTGGAGAGGCTGAGGGCGTTGGTAGATGCGGGAGAGTATCCGGAATTTTTATGGGCCGGAACGCCGTCGGCGATTTAAAAGAAGTCTGGCAATTCGGTCAGAGGAGTGTAGCAGCCGTCGGGGTCGACCTCGTAAAGATAGTGGTCGGAGCCGTTGGTGAGCATCACGAAGCGGGCGCCCAAGCGGGCATTATAACGAAAAGCCTGAGCGAGGGTCGTGTCGGTGATCTTGACGTCGGGAGCCTTACACTCGACCAACAGAAGAGGGCTGGCATTGTGGTCAAAAACCACGATGTCAGCCCTTTGAGTTGTACCGTTCATCTCGACGGGGAACTCCTGAGCGATGCTGGTGGGAGGTATGCCACAGCCTTTTTCGGCCTTTGGAGCGGTGAGGAACTCCAGAACCCGCCGCCGAACACGCTCCTCGGGGGTCAACACTAAGTGGCGGCCACGAACCTTGTCCCAAACTCGCTTTGTTGTCATAAAAATCGTTATCTTTGTAAAAACAAAGATATGAAAAAAATAGTTCTACTGGGCGCTTTCTTGTTTTCGGTGGCTTTTGGGGCGGCGCAGGTGCCGCGGCATCTTGATCCACAGGCGGTTGCAATCGGGAAGGAGTTGCCGAGAGGGCCTCTTGTGAGCCTCGATTCGCTGGGACAAGGGGCGGATCGTGTGCCGCGATATTTGCAAATGCTGGAAGATTGGGAGCGGAGCGAGACGCCGGATGCGGTGGTTTATGCGACCAGTTTTCGGGTTCCGTTCGAGTGGATGGATCGGCGGCAACTACTTTGTTTGCAAAAAGTTAGTGCGTCGTTTGACGTTGTGGTGAATGGCCAGCTGGCGGGGTATTCGCAGGCCGGAAGTCTGCCCACGGAGTTCGACCTGACGGATGTCGCGCGCGAAGGAGTGAACGAACTGGAGGTGGTGGTTTACCGCGAGTCGATTGCGGCGGAAAAGTTGGAAAACGGACGGCGGGCGGTTGAACCTCAGATACTTGGCCCGGTGTGCGTTTTTTCGCAACCGCTGTTGAGGGTGCGAGATATTGTGGTCGACTCGCGGACGGAGGGCACGGCTGGGTTGTTGGAACTGGGGGTGGTGATGAAGAGTCACAGACTCAATGAACAGTCGTATGTCGTTTTGTTTCAACTTATTGGCGACGACGGACGGGTGCTGGCCTGGGAGCGAAAGCAGGCCACGGTCGATATGCGGAGGGAGGACACAGTGCGGTTTTTTGCGAATGTGAGAGACATCGAGCCTTGGATGCCAGAGCGGCCGCGGACGTATGAGCTGCGAATCGAGACGCGGCAGGACGGGCGGGTGAAGGAACGGCTGGCGTTCGAGATTGGGTTCAGGAGTGCGAATTTTCGTGATGGTCAGGTGTTTGTGAATGGCCGGCCGGTGCGGATGCCTGCCCGTGGTTTACCGGCGGAGAGCGAAAAACCGGGCGAGCTCATCTGTCCGGCGGCCGATATCGACACCCATCTGAGCGGAACTTCGCGGCGGGTGGGAGGTAATCCCTCGAACGATCCGGCGTGGGTGGGAGCCTATGTGGAGCGCGCGCTGGCGTCGTATCACCTCACGAAACGAGACCCGAGGGCGGTGGCGTTTTCACTCGCGAGCGGCCCGTCGGCGAATGGTATTTGTTTATATGAGAGCTACTTAGCCCTAAAGGCGCTGGAGAGGGGAAGGCCGATCGTATATCTCGACTCGAAGGAGTGGAACAGCGACTTATAGTCCTTTCCGGGCGAGGCGCCAGGCGAGAGATGTGTAGGCGGCGTGGGCCGCGGGGCGAAGGCGGCGAGGAATGCGGTTGAGGATCCAGAGGCGCCACCAAAGCCGACGGCTGAGGCGGGTGTAAGCCCAGATTTTCTCAGCGTGGCGACCCTCGGCGGTACCGCCCTTAGCGCTGATAGTAAGAGCTTTACCAAGAGCAACGCGAGCGATGTGCTCGTCCAACCAAAAGTCGGGAGCATCGGGAAGCCCGGCACTTTCGGGCTCGAAAAAATCCTCGAAAGAGTATTCCGTAGTTTCGGGCCGGTAAATCGCAGCCGAACGGTTAGAGGCTGATATATAGTACTTTACGAGT
The DNA here is from genome assembly GCA_002293505.1 of Alistipes sp. UBA936. Taxonomy (GTDB): domain Bacteria; phylum Bacteroidota; class Bacteroidia; order Bacteroidales; family Rikenellaceae; genus UBA940. The sequence continues at coordinate 44,475 of DBDI01000001.1, forward strand.
CGCTTAGGCGAAAAACAAGCCGGCCACAAGCGCGCAATCTTAGTCCACATATACTGGTCGCCGCCGAGCCGCATCCCCGTCGGAAAACCGCCGACAGACTCGAAAACCCAGCGCGGAATCACGCTGGCGGAAGGAATGCTGACGTAGCAGTCGATCGAAGTGCGAAAAAAATCGGGCACAATACCGCGTTCGCGGGGCGTTCGAGCGGGATGTTCGACGAGCGTGCCGGAGGAGTTTGTATTCACGATGTCGAACCCGGTCGAGTAGAGCCCACAGTCGGGAAACTCGAAAATGAGGCGCGCGATCTCGGCCAGAAAGCCCGGGCGCCACTCGTCGTCGGCGTCGATAAGCGCAAAGTAATCACCGGAGGCCGAGGACATTGCGGTGTTACGAGCCGCGGTCTCGCCAGCGTTCTTTTGGCGAATCAGGCGGATGGTAGGTTCAGTCAAAAATGTTTCCACTATTGCCGCGCTGTCGTCCGTCGAACCGTCGTCCACGACCACGATCTCGTGCGGCCGGAGCGTCTGCGAAAGCACGCTACGAAGTGTCCGGCCGATCTCCGATTCCTTATTATAAAGAGGTATGATGACAGAAAACTTCATCGCTCGAATCGGCTTTTGTCGGGGAGAATGGCCTGGAGGGCGGCGATGAGGCGTGCTTTAACACCTTCGAAATCAACGAGCTGCGGACTGTCGTTCAGGCAAATCATTGCGTACTGCTGGCGGCGGATGTAGCGCTCGATGGTGTAGATGCGATCCTCGGAAAGGTGATCGAGTCGGACATCGCGAAAGCCGACGGGCGAAAACCGGCCGGTAGCCAGTTGCTCATACCTTATCAGCCAGTGGTTTACGCCCATCGGAGAGCGAAGCCGCTGGCGGCAAGTCGCATCGAGAATCGTGCCCTCCTCGTGCCACATACGTTCGAATTCGGAACGCAGGTAGGGTTGCGGCATATGGGTGTCGGTCAGTCCGGGCCAACTTTGCCAGACGGATAAGTCTAAAGTTTTCAACAGGTTAGCAAGTCCGTAACGAGGTGAAAACCATTTGCCGAAGTGTCGACGCATCGATTCGCGGCGGGAGTGGCGACGGCCGAGGATCTCGGTCATATTCAGCACCGTGTGGCTGATGCTGGAAGGCGCGATGAGCGACAGGCGAGCGATGTCACAAGGCAGGCCGTGGCGAAAAAAGCGTTCCGGAGAGACAGGCCGGCACAGGAACATATCGTCGTTGAAGAGCACGAAGCGTTCGGATAATCCTTTGATTCTATGGGCGTTGAGTTCGATGGTGCGAGATGAAAACGTCGGCAGGTATTCGGCAGGAATGAAGTCCGAATGGCGAACTATGTTCAGGCTCGGGGAGGCGCTCGGATGCTGGCTCGGTGCGGCGAGGTGACCTTCGATAGGGCTCTTGAAAGGGTCTGGGTAGGTGGCTGTATTTATCAGCCAGTCAGGAAGATGACCCCACGTCACAAGGTGCACGCAGCGAACCCACGGCGCGAAACGCTCGATTCCGCGAAGCAGGTAGCGCAACGTGTCCCAATCGCGGTAACGGATCGGAGAATCGTTCTCGCCGACGCCGGTCGCAACGATACTGTCGGCTGCAACGGATTTGGTGTCAGAGCGCTTGGCGGCTTCGAAAGCCTGCCGCCACTCAGGGTCGCTACCGTCCACCCAAGGGATTACTATGTCGATACTATCTGTCATTCTGTCAATAGGTTACAGCCTCGGACGTCGCTGCCGGCTATGCGCCCGTCGAGCGCGAAACTACCGTCTGGAAAGACGCGTCCGACGTCGCCAGTTTGGATGAACGCGCAACTGTGCAAGTTACCCAGGTCGATGATGTTGACTCCCCCGCGAATGGCGTCACCGCTGGTGTTAGGGCCGCCGCGGCTATCCGGGTAGTCGGAGGCAACGTAGTGAACGTCAAACGGATCGACAAGGTCACGAACCGAAACCCGCATCCAAGGCGGTGCGAAAAACCGACCCCCACCGAGAGAATAAGCCTGCGAAGTGAGTTCGCACATCCCGTATTCGCTGTGGATCTCGGATACCCCGAATGCGTCGCGTAAAGTTTTGTGCAACTGTGCCTTACTCATTTCCTCGCGCCGACCTTTCATCCCGCCAGTCTCCATCACCACAGTCCCCTTGGGCAGCCGCTCGCCGCGAGCAAACATCTCCGCCCCGAGATCAAGAAGCGCGTAACTAACCCCGATCAGAAGCCGGTTTGGCGCGTCTGGTCGGCCCTTACGAGCCAGACAATCAACCATATATACCAACGACGAACCGCCGCGCTCTTCGTAACAAGGCAGCAAAGAGTGGATCTCCCAATCGGCGGCAGGGCCGTAAAAAAGCTCAAACGCGCGAGTGAAAACAGCCTCGTAATCAGCCAGATGAGCGATGTGGTGGCGAGAAGCCGATGTACCACTACTTGTGAACACCGTTTCGGGCTCACTTTCAGCGCAATAGACGCGGTGAGACTTGAAAATCTCGATCGGGAGGTAAGGGATCTGGTCGATGCGGGAGATGTCCTCGGGAGAGATGCCGACGGCGCTAAGGTACTGACGGTAAGGTTCGCAAGCGGCAGCTTGGTGGCGAAAAACCGCGAGGGCAGCAGAATCGAACTCCGCCGCAGTCGAGATCTGCAATATGTCACCGGTCGTCAACACGCCGCAAGCCGTTATCCCTCGATTAAAAATCGTTCGCAATCGAAAGCAGCACGGCAACCCGAGCCGGCAGCCGTAACAGCCTGTTGGTAAACGCGATCGGCAACGTCGCCAGCCGCGAAAACACCCGGGACGCTTGTGGCAGTGGAGGGCGTCCAATCACCGGAACCCGCCGTGTTGCCATTGGAATCAGGCGCGCTCAATGCCGCACCAACCGCGGCACCGACCAGTATATAGCCGTCGGGATCGAGCTCCAACTGACCTTTAAATATCTCAGTACGAGGCGTGTGACCGATGCCGAGGAAGAAGCCCTCTATGTCGAGAACGCGCTGAACGCCTTCGGGCCCGCGAACGCGAACCCCCGTCACGCCGTTCTGGTCGCCGAGCACCTCCTCAGTCACGGAACCGAACAAAACCTCGATGTTCGAAGTCTCGAAAACCCGCCGCTGCATATGTTTCGAAGCACGCAAAAACTCCTTACGGACAATGAGATAGACCTTACGGCAAAGAGTGGACAGAAACAACGCCTCCTCGCAAGCGGAGTCGCCCCCGCCGACGACAGCAACGTCGCGCCCGCGGTAGAAAAATCCGTCGCAAACAGCGCACGCGCTAACGCCCATACCTATATATTTACGTTCCGAAGGCAGCCCCAGGTAACGGGCCTCGGCGCCAGTGGCGATGATAATACTCTCAGCCTCAATAGTATATTCGCCGTCATCGACCGTGGCGACGAACGGGCGACGAGAAAGATCCACAGCGGTAACAACGCCGGGCCGAACCACAGCCCCGAACCGCTCGGCCTGACGCCTAAGGTCGTCCATCATAACCGTACCGTTCACTCCCTCGGGGTAACCGGGAAAATTCTCGACCTCGCTCGTAGTCGTCAACTGGCCTCCGGGAACCAAACCGGCGTAAACAACCGGAGCCAAAGCAGCCCGAGCAGTGTATATAGCGGCAGTGTAACCAGCAGGGCCACTACCTATTATAAGGCATTTCACTTTTTCCATAAACGCAAAGGTAGGAAAATCTACACGAATTCCATCACGTAGGTCTGCACATCGTCGGCCGAAATAACCTCGCCGCCCAGGATCACCAAGCGGGCGACCACGTTGTGCAACTCGCGGATGTTACCACGCCAAGGCATATCGGCAAGGATCGCCATACCCTCAGCAGAGATGGTCTTACGGGCGATGCCGTTCTCGCGGCAAACAAGGTCGATGAAGTGGTTCGCAAGGATGGCAACGTCGCCGGGGCGTTCGCGAAGCGGTGGAACGTGGATGATGATCACGCTGAGGCGGTGGTAGAGGTCTTCGCGGAAGCGTCCGGCGGCAATCTCATCCTTGAGGTTTTTATTGGTCGCGGCGACGACCCGAACGTCGACCGGGAAATCTTTCTCACCCCCGACGCGAATAACGCGGTTCTCCTGCAACACGCGCAAAACTTTGGCCTGAGCAGAAAGGCTCATATCGCCGATCTCGTCCAGAAAAAGTGTACCGCCACCAGCCAACTCGAACATCCCTTTTTGCTGCTTGACGGCAGAAGAGAAAGCACCGCGCTCGTGGCCGAAGAGCTGGCTTTCGATAAGTTCGGAAGGTATGGCGGCGCAGTTCAGAGCCTGGAACGGCCCCTTCGAGCGGCGCGAGAGCTCGTGAACCCAACGAGCAACCAGTTCCTTACCGGTGCCGTTCTCGCCGGTGATGAGCACCCGGGCGTCGGTACCGGCAACCTTACCGATAAGTTCCTTAACGTGGGCGATACGAGGCGAGTCTCCGATAATCTCCTGAACCTTCGAGACAACCTTTTTGATGACCTGCGGTTTGAAAGTCTCGGGCGTCGGCAACTCCTCGCCCTCCTTGTCGTCAACCCCGAGCGCCTTACGAATGGCGCCCAACAGGCGGTTCATATCTATAGGCTTGGGGATGAAGTCGGCAGCGCCGGCGCGAACTGTGGCTATGGTGTTGTCGACCGATGTGTCGTCCGACATAACAATGAACGGGCAACCGAGCTCCTCGCCGCAACAGTGGTCACATAACACGACATCGGGTGCGAAACGCTCCATTATGGCCTTGGCCTCCTGGGGTGTTGCGGCGGCTTCCACTGTGTACTTTTCGTACAGCAGTCGTTCTTTGAGGGTATTTCTAATCCCTCGCTGGGCATCCATTATCAAAATGTTAGCCATAGGTCGCGTAGTTTTCGTTCGCCGATCTTTCCATATTTGGAAAAAACCGATTAACTTTGCACGAAGATATAAAACTTTCGCGAAACTTTTGCATCTTTGTGCACTTATTTTTTCACAACGCGAAATTCAGTTCGAAATCGTAACCTATTATGGCATAATATGTTCAAAAAGTGATACGTCGCGCGAACGATTATGCAACCATCGGGGTGTTTTACACGATTCCCGAGTCAAAAAACGGTATAATGGAAAAAAATTACAACTACACCCGCCGAAGGGTCTATCTGCCTGAGTATGGGCGACATATACACGAAATGATAGACTATCTGGGCACCATCGAAGACCGCGCGGAGAGGACGCGACAAGCGCAGATAGTGATCGACGTGATGGGAAATCTCAATCCGCTGCTGCGCGACACGTCCGATATTGCTCACAAATTGTGGGATCACCTATTTATTATGGCCGACTTCAATCTCGATGTCGACTCGCCGTATCCTATTCCCACGAGGCAAGACCTGCGCCCGAGGCCAGACAAGATCGCATATCCGCGCAAGGATATGATGTTCAAGCACTACGGCAAGAATGTCGAGCGGATGATCACCTCGCTGAAAGGCAATCCGGATCAGAAAGCGGTCGAGTCCACGCTCGAAGATATAGCGCGGTATATGCGCACCAAGAGCTACGAGTACAATCAGGAACACCCTAACAACGAGATCATCATCGGCGACATCAAGCGTATGGCTCGCGGCGGACTTACACTGGACGAAGAGGCGCTCGGCTCGCTCAAAAGTGAGTACAAGATGCCTGCTCAGCCGGGCAACACCCACCCGAAGAAGAACAACAAGGGCGGCGGAGGAAAGAACTCTAAGGGGGGACAGAGGCGCGGCGGAAGGGCGTTTGTTATGGCACTCGTTGCTCTGTGCGTCGGGTTGGCTTCCTGTTCGCGCGACACGGCTCACGTCAACGGACGGTTCATCGGCACGGCGGGTCAACCGGTCTATCTGGAGAGAATCACCCCCGCGGGAAGTGCTGTTGTCGATTCGGTGGCGACCGATACGAAGGGAGCCTTCAAGTTCCACATCGAGTTGCCAGGAGGCCAGCCCACGATATTCAATCTGCGATACGAGGGAAGTATGGTGCCGTTGCTGGTGGCGCCCGGGGAGAGGGTGTCGGTGGTGTCGGTGGATGATCCGGGAAGAGGATACAGGATTTCGGGTTCGAGGGAAAGCGAGCTGGTGTGGCAATTGCACCAAACGCTGACCAACGGAGCAGCGGCACTCGACTCTATATCGGCTCTGTGGGCAGCGGCGCAACCCGAAAGTCAACGCCGGGCCGATTTACAAAGAGCGTACTCGCGAAAGTACTACGATGTGAAGCGCTCACAGATAGGCTTCATTGTGGAGAACGCCTCGTCGCTGGCGGCGGTCTATGCGCTCTATCAGCGTCTGCCGGGGGACGATGTGCTATTCAACGGTGACAGCGATCACGTGTATTACAGGATGGTGGCCGATTCGGTGAGCAATCGCTATCCGGGTTCGCGATATGCCGAAGCGCTGGAACGTACCGCGCAAGAGATGGCTGACGGCAGACGATTGGTGAACCGACTCGAAACGGAGGGAATCGACGAGGTGGATTATCCGGAAATCGACCTGCCCGATATGTACGGCAAACGCCAGAGGCTCTCAGAACTGGCCGGCAAGGTTATTGTGGTCGACTTCTGGAGCGCCGAACTGCCCGCCTCCAACGCAAACAATGCCGAGATGAAAGAATTGTGGAGAAGGTTTGCAGACCGAGGATTGGCTGTGTATCAGGTTTCGCTCGATACGTCGCGCGCGGTGTGGGTGAACGCCGTACAGGAGCAACGACTACCGTGGACAACGGTGTGTGACCTGCGAGGAACGGCAACCGGACCTCTACGCGCGTGGAACGTGGGGTCAGTACCGGCAAACTTTGTAATCGACCGCCAGGGAAACATTGTCGCCAAGAACCTCTACGGAGAACAACTCTATGAAACAGTATCTCGACTTACTGCACAAAATTAAAACCCAGGGGGTCACAAAAGGCGACCGAACGGGGGTGGGGACGAAGAGCGTGTTCGGGCACCAAATGAGGTTCGATCTGACGCAAGGCTTCCCGGTGCTGACCACGAAACGGCTACACCTGCGCTCTATTATTTATGAGCTGCTTTGGTTTTTGCGTGGCGACACCAACGTCAAATACCTGAACGCCAACGGAGTCACCATCTGGGACGAGTGGGCGGGAGCGGATGGCAGCCTGGGGCATATCTATGGCTACCAGTGGAGGAGTTGGCCAACGCCTGACGGACGGCACATAGATCAGATAACGCAGGTGGTCGAGTCTTTACGCGCCAACCCCGACTCGCGACGACACATCGTAAGCGCGTGGAACGTGGGTGAGATCGACAATATGGCCCTGCCGCCGTGTCACGCGCTGTTCCAGTTCTGGGTCGCCGACGGGGCCCTGTCGTGCCAGCTCTATCAGCGCTCGGCGGATGTGTTTCTTGGTGTGCCGTTCAACATTGCTTCGTATGCGCTGCTGACGATGATGATGGCGCAGGTGACGGGGTTGAAGCCGGGCGAATTTATACTCACTACAGGCGATACGCATCTGTATCTAAATCACTTGGAGCAAGTGGACGAGCAACTCGCGCGAACGCCGCGACCGCTACCGGTGATGCACCTGAACCCGGCGGTGAGTTCGATATTCGACTTCGTGTATGAGGACTTCTCGCTCGACGACTACGACCCGTGGCCGACGATCAAAGCACCGATAGCAATATGAGTCTCAAGGTTATTGTGGCCATAGCGCGGGGCGGGGTGATTGGTTGCCGTGGTCGGATGCCGTGGCACCTGCCCGAGGACTTGCGCTACTTCAAGGAGGTGACGATGGGAGGTGTGGTCGTGATGGGGCGCAAAACGTTCGAGTCGATCGGTCGGCCACTGCCGGGGAGGATCAATGTGGTCGTGACACGGCAAGCGGATTTCGCACCGCCCGGGGTTGAGGTGGCGCACTCGCTGGAAGAGGCCGTGGAGCGCCATCCGGATGCTTTTATTATAGGTGGCGCAGAAATATACCGGCAGGCGATGCCGATGGCAGGAGAACTCTACATAACCGAAATCGACGCCGATTACGAGGGCGACACGAGGTTCCCGGAGTACGACCGGGCGGAGTGGCAGCTCGCCGAAGAACGCAAATTGGGTATAAATACCACCGCAAAAGTGTACCGAAGGTCGTAACTTTGCCCACCGGATGGGAAAGTATTTCGACCTGCTGATGAAGGATGTGCGCCTCCGGGAGGGACTGAAGGCGTGTATGAATTGTGGCGTGTGCACTGGGGTGTGCCCCTCGGCCGAGTTCTATGACTACGACCCGCGGCAAATAGTCAATATTGTTCAGAGTCGCAACGACGAACAGATCGAGCGGCTGCTGAGAAGCGACACGCTGTGGCACTGCGGCGAGTGTATGTCGTGCCGCCCGAGGTGTCCGCGAGGAAATACACCCGGGTATATCATTCAGGCCCTGAGAACGCTGTCCCAACAATTGGGTTTTTTTGCCGAATCTGAAAAGGGGCGTCAACAACTTCTGCTGAAGCGTGTTATCGGACAACACATTCTGGACAAGGGCTACTGCATTACCCCGCGGCTGGTGGCTCCGGAAGGTCATCCGGAGCAGGGGCCGGTGTGGGAGTGGGCCGTGACGAACGATGTGAATCTGTATACGCGCTTCTCGCCAAACTACCGTCAAGCGGGTGAAGGGGCCCTGAGAGACATAGACCGCGAGAGCATCGCCGAGATCAATCGGATATTCGAAGTGACGGGCGGAAAAGAGTTTTTTGAAACCATAGAAAAAGGGTGCGCAGACTATGAAGCGAAGCAGTTGGCGTGAGTACGAAAAAGAGATAGCCCACGATCACTATTACTATGCGAGGAGCTGCATCCGTCAGAACTTTTTCCCGGGCAGCGAGACAACTTTCCTGCGCATTATGCGCGACGTGCTGGGCAAGGATATCTACGACGATCCGCGACACACGTCCTGCACGGGGATCGGATACCACACAGACATAGTACCGCTGGATACTACGATGGCGGTCGTGGCGAGACAGTTTGCGCTGATGACAGAGGCGGGGTACGAAAATATGGCCGTGTCGTGCATCACATCGTTCGGACTATATACCGAGATTCTGGAGACGTGGCACGAATTTCCCGAAACCGAGGCGAGGGCGCGAGAGAATTTACGGCAGGCGACGGGGCGAGAATTCCGCATACCGAAAAACATAGCTCACACCTCGGACTTGATTTTCCACAATCGAGAGGAGATCGAGCGGCAGGCTGTCCGGCGGTTGGTCGATGCCGCGACGGGCGAACCGCTGAAAGTTGTGGAGCACATCGGGTGTCACTATGCGAAGATCTTCCCCAAGAGCGGCATCGGCGGAAGCGAATTCCCTTATGTGTTGGCCGGAATGGTCGAACAGTGGGGTGGGACGGTGGTGGACTATCCCGAGCGGAGGCACTGCTGCGGGTTCGGGTTCAGGAACTACCTGGTGCAGGCCAACAGGGGATTCTCGATCGCAAACTCACGCAAAAAGCTGGAATCGATGGCGCCGTACAAGCCCGATATGATGGTGGCGAACTGTCCGGGATGCGCGATGTTTCTCGACAAGTGGCAGTACGCCCTGGCCGAGATGGAGAACACGACATACGGAGCCGACGGGAGGGGGATTCCTGTGCTGACGTATGAGGAGATGGCGGGACTGGTGCTGGGTTACGACCCCTGGGAGATGGGGATGCAGATGCATCAGGTGGATGTGGAACCGCTACTGGACAAGCTGGGGGTGAAGTACGACTCCGCGGCGAAGTTTCTGGGCAGGGGGGGGAAGTACATCGGAGCCCCGAAGCCGGTGGCGGTGAATAGTTTTTCGGGAGACAGACTATACAGAATCAAACAATGAAAAAAGTTGCAGTTATAGGAGGCGGGCCGGCGGGAATGCAGGCGGCGCTGTCACTGGTGCAGATGGGCTTGGCGCCCGTGATAGTGGAGTGCAGCAGCGCGCTGGGAGGAAAACTGAAAGACTGGCACCAACTGTTCCCGTCAATGACCCCGGCGCACGAGGTTCTCGATGAGCTGACGGGACAGATTGCCGATGCAGGAGTGGAAGTGATGCTACACACGGAGGTCGAGGGCGTGACGGGACAAGGAGTGACGCTGGCCGGGGGGAGGAAGCTGGAGGCGGATGCGGTGGTCGTGGCGAGCGGATTCGATATCTTCGACGCGCGGCTCAAGGAGGAGTATGGCTACCACATCTACGACAATGTGTTCACGACGGTCGATGTGGAGCGAATGCTGAACAAAGGAGCTGTGGCTCTGCACGATGGAAGCGCGCCGAGGCGGATTGCGTTTGTGCACTGCGTGGGCTCGCGGGACGAAAAAGTCAACCAAAAGCACTGCTCGAAGGTGTGTTGCATAACCGGGGTGAAGCAGGCGATGGAGATGCGGACGCTCTTCCCCGAGGCGGAGATCTTCAATTTCTATATGGACATCCGGATGTTCGGGCCCGGCTACGAAGAGATGTATCAGTCTGCCCAACAGGACTATGGCATCAATTTCATACGCGGGCGGGTGTCGGAAGCCTCGCCTACTATCGACGGTCGGCTACAAATCAAGGCCGAGGATACGCTGGTCGGTCGGCCGATGAAGATGACAGTCGATATGCTGGTGCTGCTGGTGGGAATGAAAGCGGGAGGAAGCAACGCGAAATTTTCAGCGGCACTTCCCGGTGGCGGCATCACGCTATCCTCCAGCGGGTTCGTGGCGCCAGTAGATCTGTTTGCCGGCAACGTTTCGTCGGGGCTGGAGGGCGTTTTCTACGCCGGAACCGTCTCCGCGCCCAAGACCATCGGCGAAAGCATCGATGAGGGAGCAATGGCCGCGCTACGTGTGGCTGAATATTTAAAAGGCAGAAAATGAGCGCGATAGAGTGGGGATACGGCATCAATGCGCCGCGGACGATGGATCTGGACAGGAACGACATCGGGCCGGCGCGAGAAATTCTGGCCGAGATGCCCGAATGGGGCGCCTGTATCGCCTGCGGAGGCTGCACCGCAACCTGCACCGCGGGAAACCTTACCTCGTTCAATTTCAGGCGAGTACATACGCTGGTTAAGCGCGGCGAATATGCGGGCGCATGGGCCGAGATGAACAAATGTATGTTGTGTGGGAAATGTCGACTGGTGTGTCCGCGGGGGATAAACACGCGGGGGGTAGTTAGGCTGATCAAACGAAAACTGGGGGACTATTAACGCCGTATGGAGATGACGTTCTATAGCGGATTTGTAATCCCGTTCATCGTTGGAACGAGCGTGCTGTTCGCCGTAATTCTCTATAAATATGTACGTTGGATGGCGCGACTGCCGCGACGTGACAAACTGCTCGTATGGCGCAGAATGTTCTCTGTGGCTACGCTCAAGGGGCTGTGGGAGTGCTTCACTGAGTGCCTGCTGCATCGCCGGATCTGGCGCGTGAACCCCCTGTTGGGATATATGCACACGGCGTTCGCACTGGGGTGGTTCCTGCTGATCGTGGTCGGCTGGGTTGAAACGGTTGCCTATCTTGGGTGGCGGTTCGTGCCGTTGCAGGGGCATATTTTCTTTGATTATTTCACGCAAGGGATGGACCATGGGCCGCGGTGGGGTATTGATTTTGAACTCATTATGGACATCCTGCTGCTGTATGTTCTTTCAGGATTGGCGCTGGCGGTGTTCAAACGTTTTCGCTCGCGGTCACTCGGGATGAAGCGCACTACACGCCTCACACTGGGCGATCGGACGGCGATGGGGGCACTGTGGTTCGTGTTCCCGATGAGACTGCTGGCCGAGAGTTTTCCGTCGCAACTGCCGCTGTGGTGGGGCTACTCGATAGCGCTGGGGGTGTTCTTTGTGGCGATGCCGTTTTCGCGTTATATGCACATTTTCACCGAAATACCGCTCATTTTTCTGCGCCGTTGGGGAATTCGCAGCGAGGCCGGACGAGAAAAATCGTTCGACCATTTCCAGCTCGAGGCGTGCTCGCGGTGTGGGGTGTGTATCGACCCGTGCCAGTTGCAGCGCGACGCTGGATTTTGGAATGTACAGTCGGCGTACTTCATCCGTGATCGCCGATACAATAACTTAACGCGCTATGTGGCAGATAATTGCTTGCTGTGCGGCCGATGCCAGCGGAGTTGTCCCGTGGGACTCGAACTCGACACCCTACGCCTCGGCAGCCGCTGGACGCTGAGTGGCGCACCCTCCAACGGACGGTTCAACTATGCGCGAGGGGTCGATCTTTCGTCGGGTGCAGCTGGTTCTGGCGACAGGCGGGTCGGGTATTTTGCCGGTTGTATGACGCTGCTTTCGCCGCGGATTTTGCGGGCTATGGAGCGGATATTCGACGCGGCGGGTGAGCCGGTTTGGTGGGCCGATCGCGATGGCGGGGTGTGTTGCGGGCGACCGTTGAAGCTGTCTGGCGATCTCGATGCGGCGCGAGATATGATGCGAATGAATACGGAACTATTTCGTAATCACTGTATTACGATGCTTGTTACGTCGTGCCCGATTTGTCTGCGCGTCTTTCGGGAGGACTACCGACTGGATACTGGCGTGGATGGTCCGAAGATCGAGGTGCTGCACCATTCGGAATATTTCGCTCGCCTGATTGCCGAAGGGCGCCTGACGTTAAAAGAGGTTGGTTCGCAGCTGTTTACGTACCACGATCCTTGCGAATTGGGGCGTGGATGCGGGATTTACGATGCGCCGCGTGAGATAATTGCGGCCGTCGGAAGCCTCGTCGAGCCCACCGAAACCCGTTCCAAAGCGCTCTGTTGCGGCAGCTCGTTGGCGAATACTGCGATTAATGATATCGCGCAAGTGCGTATGGCTCAGACTGTTGGGCGAGACTTCGAAGCGACGGGAGCCGCGACACTTGTCACAGCCTGCCCCCTGTGTAAAAAGGCGCTTGCGCGCGGAACGTCACTGCCGGTGCAGGATCTGGCCGAGATTATCGAGCATCATCTGGCGTGAAAAACGCGATGTGGCCCGGGGCGACTCCGGCGGTGACGGCCCATTTCAGAGTGCCCGTCGGGGAGTAACAGCGCACGGTTCCGTCTTTGAGAAAATCCGCCGTGTCAGTCACGAAAATCTCTCCAGTAGCCGGCTCCGTGGCAAGTCCGTAAGGTGAAACTATCTGAGCATCAGTATCATCAGTGATGAAGTTGCCCGTTGCTAATCCCGTCGACAGGTCGTAGGTCGTGTACGTGTTCGTGGGATTCCACTCGGCGTCGTAGGCGGTACCGACGACGTACATTCTGTCGCCCAATAGAGCAAAGTTGTCGCCGCCGAGAAAGCGCACGGGAACCGGCTGACCATCCTGATTGAGGGTTGTGACGAGAGTGTCGGTCGCGGTGTCTATGACGTAAATAGCGGCCGGGATGTTGCCGTAATCTCCTCTGGATGAGATGTATATCTTTCCTTTGCCGTCCGCGCGAACTCGCCACAGGTTGGGCGCGACCTCTATGCGTTTGGTTTCGGTAAAGGTGCTGAGGTCGATCACGCTGACAGTGCTCTCGAATACACCGTAACCACCTGAGTTAGCTATATATAGCTTGTCACCCACGACCGCCAGTCCATCCGGTTGGCGACCGACGCTGCATTCGTCTACGATGCGCAGCAACTCCAGATCGACCTTCGTGACGTGGCCTCCCAGAGTGCCGTCGTCGAGCGTCGCGCCTGCATAAGAAGTCACGTAAGCAAAACGGCCACTGAAGGCCACAGAACGCGGATTCGGGATCGTAACCCGGCCGATGTGAAGAGCCGTAGCCGCGTCAATCACCTCGAGATAACTCGAGCCGTTCATCACCACGTAGAGTCTGCCGTCGTGGAGCTGCAGGTCGTTGCCTGTGTCGCCAAGGCCCATCGTTTCCATCGGGTTGCGTGCTTCGAAAATATTGTGTATAAGCTTATTGGAGGCGTAGTCGTAGAAGTCGAGCGTGGCGTTGTTCCCGCCCATCTGCCCCTCGTTCAACAAGTAAAAACCATCGCCCAACGGATCGGGCAATTCGATCGGCGGAGTAGGGTCATCAACGCGACAAGAGGCGAAGAAAATGACAACGGTGGCAGCCGTAAATAGCTTTTTCATAGCGATATAGATATTATCAGTTTGACATTCGTTCCGGGCATCGGGTACCAGCGCACGACCTCGTACCGTTGGTTGAAAATGTTGTTGACCTCGAGGCTGAACCTCAGGTCGACGGGGCGTTTTGTTGACGCACGGCGCAGGGCGAACTCACGCGAGATTGCCAGATCGTGGGTGTACCACGGTTTGAGCAGGTTTGCAGATGTTTGACTACCGAGCCTATAGCGCTCGCCAGTGTAGATGAAGCTGTAGTCGAGTGACCACTGGTTTTCGGCGCGAGCTCTCGCATTGCTCCCCGTCACGACCCCTGCTTTACCGCTCGTGCGACCCCACGTGAGGGATACCACCACAGAACCACTGTGGCGCGGTGCGTAGGGCACCGGATCGCCACCAGAAGTGTCCTGAAAAGTGTAGCTCAAGCGCGTATCGACGGTCGTTTTGCGTGCCTGGCTTCCGAGTATAAGCTGTTGTGTGATAGATATATCCGTGCCCAGAATTTCCGCCCTCCCGATGTTCGTCATCGTCCACACAAGCTGGTTCGAAGTCGGCGTGGCAACGATCTTGTCGCGTACGCGATTGTAGTAGGCGTCGAACGATACTTCGAGAGAGGCAAACGTGCTGTTTGGTAGAAACTTACGCCACGTTGCACCGATATTGTGTTGTGTGGTGTACTCGGGTCGCAGCACACGATTGGCCGCGTCGGTATAATAAAGGTCGTTGAACGTCGGAAGACGGAATATGTCTTTGTAAAACGCTCTGATTTCCAAGTCGATGCTTTCAGTGGGTCGGTACGCCAGCACCACAGTAGGGGAAAGCACATTTCGGTCCTTGGACATCGGTCTGTCCACCGCACTTGTATCGTGGGCATAGGTGTACAGTAGGCTCGTCTGTGCGCTTAAATTTCTTAAATTCAGTGAAATAGCCGCTGCCCCGAGAGCAGTCAGCCGACGCGGGTGCGGAAAGTTCCGCTCGAACAACTCACCCGCCTCGGCCCGCAGTGTGTTGTACTGCCCGTCGAGGGATAAATTAGCAGACAACCAATGATTTATGGCAAAAAAGTTGACTGCCGAAACATACGCCTCCTGCTGGTGATAGTGCGCGTCGACCGGTCGAAGAGTCGTGGACGGCGGCATAACATAATTGGTGTAATCATTGGCGTATTTCGCCTGAACACGATAGCTATACAGGCGTGAAATGCGCTGACCAACAGCTCCTTGTGCAAAAAAGTTACGGTCTCGTTGCCGTTCATTGTTGCGTAGCGCGATGGCCGCATCCTCCTTGATGACCGCGCCCGGAAGACCGCGATCGGAGTCGTAAAAATAGGTTTTTATGTTCCAAGTTCTTCCCCAAAGCCCCGCCTCGGCACGCACCACGCGAACGTCGCCATTACTCCGCACGGCCGTGGTGTCCCAGCCACCTCCGGGTCGTGAATAGTGGTATTTATAGCGCCCGGATGTATTGATAACCTGTACGTTAGCCGAGATGCTGAGCTTATCTCCAAACTTTCGTTCCGCCAAAACGGAACCGTCGATAAGGTCGAATGAGCCGCCCGCAACCCGAGCTCTAAAGCGATTCTCGACAGGTCGCCTGGTGCAGATATAGAGCGCCGCTGCAGAAGAGAAGTCCTTGGCAGACTGAAATATAGCACTGCGTTGGCCGTTGTATAGCGCGACGGACTCGACGTTGTCTAACGAAAAACGCCCAAGGTCGACCACACCGTTTTGAGCGTTACCTACCGCGATACCGTCGTAGAAAACCCCGACGTGGTTGCTGCCAAGCGAGCGCACATTAACCGTTTTCAGCCCCCCGACGCCGCCGTAATCTTTGATCTGAACGCCGGAAAAGAGCCGAACAGCATCGGCAACAGAGTGTGTTTCGAGGCGCCGAAGCTGCTGGTCAGCAAGTATTTGCGCGGGGACGATCTCGCGAACTGCCGGAGCCGCGACAACGATACTGTCGACCCGGATCGTCTCCGGAGCCGCATCCTGAAAGACCTCCTGAGCCTCCGCAGAAGTCAAAATGCCGACAACAAAAACCGCAAATACAAAAAACTTGAGTGCCTTTTTCATTTTCGAGGCCCATTCTCCGTGGGCTCTTCAAAAGTTTGGTTTGGCAAACGGCAGGTCTTCTGACTTCTCCTTTGGTTGGTGATTCAGCGCCTTCCCGGCCTTCGCAGGCCAGTGGCAAGATTGTGAATCCCAGGGAGTTACAGCAGCGGGAACTGTTGCCGAATCATCACGGCATTCCCTTTTAATCCCCCGTGTGGGGAACCGTTTGCGTGGCAAATATAGCGGAAAAAACTAAATCGACAAAATTCTGACCGTTTTCAGCAGGTCGCGGTCGATGGGTTTGTCGTCGCGGATGGCCTGCGAAAAAGGCACGTGCACAAGCGTTTCGTCGTCCAGTCCGATCATCACGTTGCGTTGGCCGTCCAAAAGCGCTTCCACAGCCGCGCGACCCATCCTCGAAGCGACGATCCGGTCGTAGGCCGTCGGCGAGCCGCCACGCTGGATGTGACCCAGAATTGTGACTCGGCTGTCGAACTGCGGATACTCTTTTTTGACCCTCGCGGCCATACCCATTGCGCCGCCAGTGACCTCACTCTCAGCGACTAACACGATGCTGGAATTCTTGTCCTTGCGGAATCCGTTCTCGATTAGGTCGGCCAGTTGGTCGACTTCGGTGGCGATTTCGGGTATGATTGCGGCCTCACATCCGGTGGCGATGGCGCCGTTGAGTGCGAGGAATCCGGCGTTGCGCCCCATCACTTCGACGAAGAACAGTCGCTCGTGACTGGAGGCGGTGTCTCTTAGACGGTCCACGGCCCACATTATGGTGTTAAGCGCTGTATCATAGCCGATTGTGGTGTCGGTTCCGTAGAGGTCGTTGTCGATCGTGCCTGGGATTCCGACGATTGGGATGTCGAATTCGGAGGCGAAAATGCGTGCTCCGGTGAGCGAGCCGTCGCCACCGATGATAACCAGTGCATCCATTTTGTGGCGCAGCATCGTTTCGTGTGCGCGGCGGCGTCCCTCTTTGGTTTCGAACTCCTTGCTGCGTGCAGTTTTCAGGATCGTGCCTCCCTGTTGGATGATGTTGGAGACGTTGTTGGTCTTGAAATCGAGAATCTCGTCGTCGATCAAGCCCTTGAAGCCGCGCATTATGCCTTTGACTTTCAGCCCATTGAAGATTGCCGTACGAGTCACGGCACGGATTGCAGCGTTCATTCCTGGCGAGTCGCCGCCCGAGGTTAAAATCCCGACACACTTGATTGTTTTCATCTTGTTGCGCTGTTTTTGAATTTCAAAGATACGGTTTTTCCTCAAAAAAAGGGCCACCCTCTTGGGTGACCCTCAATTTTATCGTAAATGCAATATCTACTTCACCTTATTGACCACCGCGGCGAATGCCTTCGGGTGGTTCATTGCCAAGTCGGCCAATACCTTGCGGTTCAGTTCGATACCAGCGGCATCCACTTTGCCGATGAATTCCGAATAGCTCAGGCCGTGCAGGCGTGCAGCGGCGTTGATACGCTGAATCCACAGTCCGCGGAACTCACGTTTTTTATTCTTGCGGTCGCGATAGGCGTACTGCAAACCCTTTTCGACCGTATTTTTTGCTACGGTCCAAACGTTGCTTCTCGACCCGAAGTTACCTTTGGCGAGTTTTAAGACTTTTTTGCGCCGGGCCCTCGAGGCGACGGCATTTACTGAACGTGGCATATCTGGCTATTTACTTTACTAACAACAGACGGATCTTTGCAGCATCGGCGTCGGACACGATGGCCGAGTAGTCGAGGTTGCGTTTTTGTTTAGTTGTTTTTTTGGTCAAAATGTGCGAATGATAAGCGTGTTTGCGCTTTATCTTTCCTGTCCCCGTGAAGTCGAAACGCTTCTTCGCGGCGGAGTTTGTCTTCATTTTCGGCATAACTATGCGTTTTTTACGGACTGCAAAGGTAAGGTTAATTTTCCAAATATCCAAATCAATCTTCGATATCTCCCAGCGCGGCGTTCCACGGCTTAAGGATTCCGCGTTTGGAGTTGCGCACAAACTTCACGATCTCGTCCCGCTCGGGCGAACGCGGAATGGTGTCTTCGATTATATCGCACGCGCGACCGTAGCCATACCCGCTCTGGAACATAATTCGGAAAATCTCCTGAATCTCGGCGATTTTCTCGGTCGAAAAACTTCTGCGGCGTAGTCCGATGAAGTTTGCTCCCACGAACGATAGCGGTTGGCGTGCGGCCTTGACATAAGGCGGAACGTCCTTTCCGACCAACGAGCCGCCGGAAACCATCGCGTGGGCACCGATGCGAACGAACTGATGAACAGCCGAATGGCCCGAGATTATGGCCCAGTCGCCAACTTCGACCTCGCCGCCCAGGAGAACGCTGTTGACGATCACGCAGTGCGACCCGACAACGCAGTCGTGAGCGATGTGTGCACACGACATAATAAGGTTGTACGATCCGATGAGGGTTTTTCCCTTGGCGGCGGTACCGCGGTTGATCGTCGCTCCTTCGCGCACGGTGTTGTAGTCGCCCATTTCGACGGTCGAATACTCCCCCTTGAACTTGAGGTCTTGCGGCACACCGGCGATCACGGCACCGGGGTGGATGTTGCATCCCTTGCCCATTCGCGTTCCTTCCAGTACTACGGCGTGCGGACCGATCCAGCAGTCGTCGCCTATGACGGTGTCCGCTGCGATGTACGCAAAGGGCTCCACTTTTACGTTCTTGCCCAATTTTGCGTCGGGGTGGACGAAAGCTCTATCACTTATCATCGAGTTTCAGGTATTAATTCTTTTTAATCGCTGCCGGCGTTCCGGCGCGTTTGTCTCCACGTGTTACTTGTGCCAGCAGGTCGGCTTCGCACACCAGTCGGTCGCCCACGAAAGCCTTTGCTTCCATATGTACCAGCCCTCGGCGGATAGGTTCCAGCAGGTTCAGTTCGAATTGCAGGGTATCTCCCGGGACGACTTTTTGCTTGAAACGAACGCCGTCGATCTTCAAAAAGTATGTCGAGTAGTTGTACTCAGGGTCCATTCCGTGTAGCGCGAGTATTCCGCCGCACTGGGCCATTGCCTCTACTATCAGTACCCCGGGCATCACAGGCTCGTCCGGAAAGTGCCCCACGAAGAAGGGTTCATTTACCGTCACGCCTTTGATTCCCGTTATTCCGTCTTCGTCGATGTGCGTGATCTTATCCACCAGCAGGAACGGCGGACGGTGCGGCAGGCGTTTCTTGATATCGTTTACGTCGTAGATTGCTTCGGCCGCCGGGTTGTAGCGATGACAGGGTTTGATTCCCTCTTTTCGCATCACTTTCCGCAGCCCCTTGACCATCTCGGTGTTTGCCTGATGGCCCGGCTTGGTGGCCAGCAGTTTGCCTTTGATCCTCACTCCCAGTAGCGCAAAGTCGCCCAGCACGTCGAGCAGCTTATGACGCGCGGGTTCGTTGGGGAAGAACATCTCCACGTTGCTCAAATAGCCTTCGCGGACTTCCACCGTCGGCTTATTGAATATCTTTCGCAGTTTGGCGAGCTCCTCATCGGAGACGGAGTTTTCCACAACGACGATCGCGTTGTCCATATCGCCTCCCTTTATCAGACCCGCCTCCAGCAATGGAGTCAGCTCGTGCAGGAAGACGAACGTCCGGCACGGGGCGATATCGGTTGTGAAGTTATCTTTCTGCGGGTCGAACGTGGCCCATTGGTTGACCAGTACGCGGCTTCCGAAGTCTATGTGAATGCTTGCCGAGAAGTGGTCATCGGGGTAGAGTTCGATCTCCACTCCCTTGTCCGGCAGGTTGAACGATATCTTTTCGCACACCTCATAGTATTTCCGTGCTGCGTCCTGTTCGACCAGTCCCGCCTTCTCGATTGCTGCGGCATACTCGCTTGCCGACCCGTTCATAATCGGTATCTCGGGCCCGTCCACGTCCACCACGGCGTTGTCAACACCCATAGTCCACAGCGCCGCCAGAATGTGTTCGACGGTACTGATTCTCACATCGTCCTTTCCCAGAACGGTGCTTCGCGAGGTGTCGACCACGTTTTCACCCAGCGCGGCTATCTCGACCGGTTCGGGTAGATCCACCCTTCGGAACCATATTCCGCGGTTCTCTTCGGCCGGCCTGACCACCATCTTGGTTGCGGCTCCGGTGTGTAATCCCCTTCCCGAGAAAACTATCTCGCTTCCCAGTGTCTTCTGCTTTGTGGACATCGGTGTAACTCCTACGTTCGCTATAAATTAAGGACACAAAGGTATTAATTTTTCGTAAAGAAATACTATTTTTGCACTAAATATGACTAAGCCGAGGCTCGAGCTGCCGTTTGTGCGGCGCCGCAAAGATATCGTCACCCGAATTTACGACCACCGCGCCGGCATCTACGCTGTGTTGGCGATGGTGCTTTTGTTGGCCATTCTGTTCGTTGGGTCCAAGATCCGTATCCGAACCATCGAGCGCTCGGACGGCATTCTGGTCGAGTTGGCCTCACTGGAAGAACTTCGGGCGGAGGCTGCGCGGTTGCAAAGGGAGGTTAGGATGCGCCAGAGCGAGGTGGACGGCGAGTTTATTCGTAACGCCACCTCGAACCTCGGGGCCGATCCGGGCGACACCCGCGGTCAGCGACCCCAGATGACCGGCCAACTCGATGCCAATCGCCAGGCTTGGGATCAAGGGATGCAGGAGATCGAGGCGATGGGACGGAAGCAGGACGACCGAAGCGTCAATCCTAACGCCGACTCGCGCCTGAAAGGTCGCGTGATGATCGAGTTCTCGCTCGTGTTGCCTACTCGTTACTCCGCCCGATTGGTCAACCCAGGGTTCCAATGTGAACGGGGTGGGGTGGTGGTTGTGGCGATAAACGTCGACCGTAACGGAAACGTGGTGATGGCGACCGTGGCGCGGGACTTATCCGATGCCGACGCTTGTATGCACGCCACGGCCCTTGCGGCTGCTCGCGCTTCGAGTTTCAACGTCGACCCGCAGGCTCCTGCCCGCCAGACCGGTACTATAACGTATACATTTATACCTCAATAGGATGGAGATAACTTTCACAACCATTATGCTTATCGGGGCCACGCTGTTGGCCGTGAGTGTTTTTGCCAGTAAGGCTGGTTCGCGATTCGGCGTTCCGTCTCTGTTGTTGTTTCTTTTCGTTGGGATGTTATTCGGTAGCGACGGGCTGGGTATTCCGTTCGATAACGCCGTTGCCACCCAAACGATCGGTACTCTGGCTCTTTGTATCATCCTCTTCTCGGGCGGATTCGAAACTTCCCTTCGCGAGATCCGACCTGTTGCTGCTCCCGGGGTCGTGTTGGCTACTGCGGGAGTGTTGATTACGGCTCTGCTCACCGGCGGGTTCATCTGGTTGGCCAGTAAGTTGATCTTCGATTGGGGCCTGATAGGGTTCCGGCTCGGATTCCTGGAGTCGATGTTGATGGCGGCTGTGATGTCGTCCACCGACTCTGCTTCGGTGTTTTCCATCCTTCGTTCCAAGAAACAGGGTCTGCGTCAGAACCTGCGCCCTCTGCTCGAATTGGAGAGTGGATCGAACGACCCGATGGCTTATATCCTCACCATTATGATCCTCGGACTGATCGGTCAGGGGACCGAGGCCGACTGGTTGGCTGCCGCTTGGACGTTCGTTGTTCAGATGTCCGTCGGGGCCGCTGCGGGTTACTTGTTGGGTCAGGTGACGGTGTGGGTGATGAACAAGATCAACCTTAGTAACTCCTCCTTGTACGGTATCCTTACTCTGGCGATGGCGTTCTTCGTCTTTGCCCTGACCGACACGCTGCACGGTAACGGCTACCTGGCTGTTTACGTCGCCGGGCTCGTGGTCGGTAACCGTAAAATCGTTCTAAAGAAGCCTCTCACGAACTTCCTCGACGGGATCACGTGGTTGTTCCAGATCGTGATGTTCATCTCTCTGGGGCTGTTGGTTTCGCCTCGGATGGTCTTCTCTCCCGGGACAATCATCATCGGGGTTATGGTCGGGGTGTTTATGATCTTGGTCGCCCGTCCCGCTGCTGTGTTCGCTTCGATGGCTCCGTTCCGTAAATTCTCCCTCAAGGCCCGTGCTTACGTCAGTTGGGTTGGTCTGCGCGGTGCGGTTCCCATCATCTTCGCCACCTACCCGCTCGTGGCTGTGGCCGACGGGTTCGACTCTGGCGTTGCGGAGCTAATCTTCAACGTGGTGTTCTTTATCACCATCCTTTCACTCCTGATTCAGGGTTCGACCGTAAGTTGGATGGCCCACCGACTGGAGCTCTCCAAGGAGTTGCCGCAGGATAACTTCGGTATCGACATTCCCGACAAGATCAAATCGGCACTCAGTGAGGTCGAGGTTCGCGAGGGGTTCCTCGCTCGCGGTAATCAGTTGCGCCACATTTCTATGCCGGCCAATACGCTAGTTGTGATGGTCAAACGTGGCGACGAATACTTCGTCCCGACCGGATCGACTCCTCTCCACCTTGGTGACAAACTGTTGGTCATCAGCGAAGACGACGAAGCGCTCAAGAGCGACATACAAAAACTGGGTATCTATTGCTAAACTAATTCACGTGAGCCGATATGAGAAATTTCACTTTCCAGAACACCACCAAGCTGATCTTCGGCCGGGGTACCATTGCTAAACTCGCTCAGGAGATTCCTGCCCACGCCCGCCTGTTGCTCGCCTTCGGGGGCGGAAGCGTCAAACGTAACGGCGTTTACGATCAGGTCGTAGCCGCTTTGAAGGGGCGTGAGTGGGTCGAGTTTTGGGGTATCGAGCCGAACCCGCGCGTCGAAACTCTCCGTAAGGCCGTCGCTCTGGGTAAGGAGCACGATGTGGACTTCGTGTTGGCTGTCGGTGGCGGGTCGGTTGCGGACGCCACGAAACTCATCGCCTCGTCGATCCGTAGTGCGCTCGACCCGTGGGATCTTGTCCTGAACGAGAATAAGTTGGGCGAGATTTTGCCCTTCGCCACCGTTATGACCCTTCCGGCAACGGGCTCTGAGATGAACCGCGGCGCGGTAATCTCGAACGACGCCACGGGCGAGAAATTTGCCTTCTACAGCCGCTATCCCGAGTTCTCGATCCTCGATCCCGAGACGACCTTTTCGTTGCCCGACGAGCAGATCGCTTACGGGATTTGCGACACGTTCGTTCACGTGATGGAGCAGTATATGACCACCACCGGACAGTCGCCATTGATGGATCGCTGGGCCGAGGGGGTCCTGCAGACCCTCATCGAGGTGGCACCGCGGATTCGCGCCGACAAACACAATTACGACGCTATGGCCGACTATATGCTCTCGGCGACGATGGGTCTGAACGGATTCATCGCTCTCGGAGTGTCGCAGGACTGGGCCACGCATATGATAGGCCACGAGTTGACCGCTCTGGAAGGCATCTCCCACGGCCAGACGTTGGCTATCATCTTGCCTGCGCTGCTTCGCGTTTTGCGCGATCAGAAACAGGATAAATTGGTTCAGTACGGCGAGCGGGTGTGGGGTATTGTCGAGGGTTCGCCTGCCGAACGGGCCAAGACGGCAATCGAGCGTACCGAGGAGTTTTTCCGTTCGCTGGGGTTGGCCACGCGCTTGTGTGAGTTGGGTGTAGGCGAGAAGACTGTTGAGGAGATCGTTCGGCGCTTCTCCTCCCGCGGGACGGTACTGGGCGAGGGTAGAAATGTAGATGCAGAAAAAGTCGCAGAGGTTCTGCGACTTTGCCGGAGTTGAGCTACCTGGATTCGAACCAAGAAAGGCAGATCCAGAATCTGCAGTGTTACCATTACACCATAGCTCAATAGCCGAGGCAAAGTTACGAACTTAATTTTATTTCTGCAAAAATATGGGCACAAAATTGAGATTGACCGCTCTTAGCTTTCTCCAGTTTGCGGTCTGGGGGGCGTACCTCACTTCGATGGGAACTTACCTCTTCGGCGTCGGACTGGCCGATCGAGTAGGGTGGTTCTATGCTGTTCAGGGGATCGTTTCGTTGTTTATGCCCACTTTGGTGGGTATCGTGGCCGACCGTTGGGTGCCTGCTCAGAAGATGCTCGGGGTGTGCCACCTGTTGGCTGCGGCGTTTATGCTCTCGGCCGGTTACTACGCCCTCGGGGCCGGTGGCGGGCCTCAGTTCGGGGTGCTGTTCGGGCTCTACACCCTCAGCGTGGCGTTTTATATGCCAACCCTCGCTCTGTCCAATTCAGTTGCTTACAGTATTTTGGGCCAGGCTGGGATGGATGCTGTGAAGGTCTACCCGCCGATTCGCGTATTCGGCACCGTTGGGTTCGTTTGCGCGATGATGCTCACTAACTTCATCCGTTTCGGCGGCGTGTCGATGCAGAACCTGCCCCACCAATTCTTCTTCTCGGCCCTGTTGGCTGTGCTTCTGGGCTGTTACGCCTTCACCCTGCCGCGCATTCCCGTGAACAGGGCGCAGGACTCCAATCCGCTCACCGCCGCGCTCGGTCTGAACGCTTTCCGACTGTTCAAGCAGCGTAAGATGGCCGTAGTCTTCATCTTTTCGATGTTGTTGGGGGTTTCGTTGCAGATCACTAACGGCTTCGCCGGGCCCTTCATCGAGACTTTCAAGGGCACCGACCAGTTCGCTCACACGTGGGTGGCTCACAACGCCAACGCCATAATCTCCATATCGCAGATGTCCGAGGCGCTGTGCATCCTGCTGATCCCGTTCTGCTTGCGCCGTTGGGGTATCAAGCGCGTAATGCTCATTGCGATGTTTGCTTGGGTATTGCGGTTCGGACTCTTCGGGGCTGGTAATCCGGGGCCGGGGGTTTGGATGTTCGTTCTCTCGATGGTCGTCTACGGTATCGCGTTCGACTTCTTCAACATCTCTGGTTCGTTGTTCGTCGACGAGCAGACCGACCCTCAGGTGCGCTCGTCGGCCCAGGGGCTATTTGTTATGATGACCAATGGATTCGGGGCGACACTCGGGATGCTCTCTGCACAGTGGGTTGTGCGTACGTTCGTCACTTCGCAAACCTCCGTCCCTGAACGGATTGCCGGTTGGAACACCGCGTGGTACATCTTTGCCGGTTATGCGTTGGTCGTCGCCATCGCTTTTGCCCTCACCTTCCGCTACAAGCACACACGCACTTAGAGCTGTAGCCTGACCAGTACGGGGTTGTGGTCCGAGGCGTCGAAGTCGGGCGAGATGTACTCCACGGTGTCGATCGTGCGCGAGTGCAACACATAGTCTATTCGCAGCAGGTTGAAGAACCCGCGATAGGTGTATCCGTAGCCGCGGCCCGCTTCGCGAAAACTGTCGGCCAGATGCCGCGCGATCAATCCGTAGGAGTATGACATCGGCGTGTCGTTGAAGTCGCCGCACACCACAACTCTGTGGGGCGATGCGGCGATGCGTGCCGCGAGGGTATCGGCCTGCACAGCGCGAATGATGTAGTTCTGGGTCAGCCGCGACAACATATCCCTCGCCCGAGTAGTACGCGTACTGTCCCCGACAAAACCTAACTGGGCTATGTACTCCTCGTCGCCCGCGGTGATGGAGGTGGTTTGCAGATGGGCGTTGAAAACCCTCAGCGTGTCACGCCCCGCGGCCACATCGACCCACAGTATGGAGTTGTTCGTCCCGTCGAAGTCGATGTGGCCCGAGCCGGTGATCGGAAACTTACTGTAAATCGCGTTGCCCCAGCCGTGGTTCGCCTCTGTGCTGCGTATGTTGTAGTGGGTGCGTTTGTAGTTGTAGACCGGTAACGCGGCTTCGAAGCGCTCGGCGGGATTTTCGCGTGTCGACTGAAACTCCTGCATACACAGTATGTCGGACCCCAACGAGTCGACCATCCACGTGACGTCGCGCAGGCTCGAACGCAGTCTCCCGCTCGACCCCTGCTGCACGGGCCGCATCATACCGCGCACGTTGTAGCTCGCCACGCTCACCAACGACCGATCCTGGCTGTGGTCGGCATAGACTTCGGTGAGCTCGGGTCGGAAAAATAGTGTCACTCCGGGCAGACCGGCCAGAAAGATAACCAGAGGCAACCACGCTCCCGAACGCCAACGAACCACCCAATACATCAGGCACAGGAAGTTGGCCACAAACGCAACTGGCACGAGCAGTCCCGCAGCAGACATAAACCCGTAAACCTCGGGGCTAATCCACCGTGCCAGGCACGACACTGCCACCCCGATCGCCACGACCACAGTCACCACCATCACCGCCCAATCGATCACCGAGAACCGCCTCTCCCTCCTCCGCCCCGCGTCGTTGTAGTATGTCAGTTCGCGCCGTGTCATCCTCTTCTCGCGCGTCGTTTCCAGTATGTCAACAGTAGGAATCCCCACAGCGCCCCCCCCAGATGGGCGAAGTGGGCGATGTTGTCGGGCGAGAAGAGCGACCCACGGATGCCCAACAGCAGTTCGATGCCGCAGAAGATCAGTATCGCCCACTTCGCCTTCATCGGGATGGGTGGAATGAGGGGCATAATGATGTCGTTCGGGTGTAGCATTCCGAACGCCAACAGCAAGCCGTAGATCGCTCCCGAAGCCCCAACGGTTGCATATCCCGAGCCTGTCAGCCAACAAACCAACAACTGGGTCAGGCCCGCCCCGATGCCGCACACCATATAATAGGTCAGGAACCGCCGCGCCCCGAGGTCGTACTCGATCACTCGTCCGAACATCCACAGGGTGAACATATTGAAGATGATGTGCTCCCACCCGCCGTGCATAAACATATAGGTCACCGGTTGCCACAAGCGAAACCAACCGCTACCGAGCGGAAACAGTGCCAACGACGAAAGCAGGCCGTTCAGTCCCGTTGCGCCGATCCTGCCCGCAGTCCAGGTGATCAACCACAGCGCTATGTTGATTATCAACAGATTTTTTACGACTTTTCCCATCTTTATTTCAGTTTTTGTCTTATCTCTTCTGGTGTGATCTCGGTCATCACGGCCTTGCCGCCCGGGGTAAAGTTTGGGCTTCCAGCTTCGGCCAGCGCACCGAGTAACGTCTCGACTTCGGCGGGCGTCATCCGCGTCACTTTTGCGGCACTTGCTCCCGCCCGAGCCATCGCCGCCGCGAGTCTTTGCCTTCGGTGGGTGTCGCCTTCGAACACACCGTCGCGCAAGGTATCCAAAATCTCGTAAACCACCTCGTCGATCCCATCCACAGTCACGTCGGGTGGCACTCCGGCGATCTCGATGCTGTGCTCGCCCGCGGGCCGGATGTCGAACCCAAGCGCCGCAAACTCATCCACGTGGTCTCTCGCCAATCCCGCATCTTCGGCCCCGAGAGCCATCCGCTCCGGAAACAACAGCTGTTGCGAGGCGCTGTGGCCCGACGTGATTGCCTTGTGCAGTCGTTCGAAAAGTACGGCTTCCCGCGCCCGCCGCAGGTCTATGGCGACAAATCGCGTGCCCCAAACAGCCGCCGCCAGTCCATCCCCCAGAGGAGTTACGTGCTCGAAACGGTTCAGAACGGAGTCGATCTCGGCAAACCGGGTCTGTGGGGCGGGTTCGTGTGTCGGGTCTTCTCGCTCAGGGCTAATGTATTCTATGTCAGTATTTTGGTGATTACCGAACGGGTTGTAGTCGGGTGAGCGTACCACGGACGGTTCCCGCAGCGGCATCTCGTACTTGAAGTCGGTCAGGGGCGGGATCTCCAGCCGCTCCTCCGAGTCGAAATCCATCATCGGCACCGCACCGTTCTTGGCCAGCGTCTCCCTCACGGCTGCGTTAATTATCTGCCACACAGCCCCTTGATTGGAAAACTTCACCTCCGTTTTCTGCGGATGGACATTCACGTCGATCTGCTCCGGGTCGATCTCTATATAGAGAAAATATGGAATTTGGGTCGTTGTCGGGATCAGTTTTTCGTACGCCGACAGGATCGCTTTGTGGAAAAATGCACTCTTGAAGAAGCGACCGTTGACGAACAAAAACTGCTCTCTGGTGCGTTGTCGCGCCGCTTCAGGCTTGCCCACGAACCCCTTTACACGCGCGATGGTCGTCTCCACCCCAACCTCCAGCAGCTTCGTCGCGCTGCCCTTACCCAGTATCCCGACCACCCGCTGGTGCAGCCCCCCGGCCGGAAGGTTGTAAACGGGCGCATCGTCGCGAAAAAGTTGGAAGGCGATCTCCGGATGCGCTAGCATAACACGCTGAAATTCAGTCAATATATGTGCCGACTCGGTGGAGCCTTTGTCGAGGAATTTCTTCCGCGCGGGCACGTTGTAGAACAGGTTCCGTATCCAGATTTGGGTTCCCTTTGGTGCTGCGACGGGCCCTTGGTCGCGAAACGTCCCTCCGTCGATAATCACCTGTGTTCCAATCTCTTGTGCCTCAGTTCGGGTATGCATCTCGACCTGGGCCACCGCGGCGATCGAAGCCAGCGCCTCACCTCGGAAACCGAACGTCATCAGTGCGTAAATGTCATCCACAGAGGCGATTTTGCTTGTTGCGTGGCGCTCGAAAGCCATCCGCGCGTCTTGCGGCGACATTCCCCGCCCGTCGTCCTTGATCTGTATCAGGTCGCGCCCTCCGTCGCGAAAATTCAGCGTCACCGCCCCGGCTCCGGCGTCTACTGCGTTCTCCATAAGCTCCTTAACCACCGACGCTGGCCGATTGACCACCTCTCCGGCGGCAATCTGATTCGCAACGGAATCGGGCAGAAGCTTGATGTGGTCGGCCATCTATTTGAAGTATAACATCCACACGATCAGCACGATCAGTACGAGCATTCCGATCAATACGGCCGTGCTGCGTTGCTTCCTGCGGCGACCCCTCATCTGCTTGGCTGCGTTGGCGTTACCGCGTCGAGCCGCAATGTGCTCGCGCAACAGCGCCCCGGGAACGTACGCGGCGTCGCCGGAAACCCCACCTGCCTCGTCGACCTCGGAAGTCCCAGTCGCTCCGGCTCCCGCTTCTGTCGTCCCCGGAGCTTTGTACCGCTCGCCCAGAACGATCTTTTTTCGCTCCTCGCGTGCCTCCTTTTCGGGGTCGTAATATCGTGGTTTATAGTCGAATCCGCGCGGTTTACGCTGGTTGAAAAAAAGTGCCATAACTTGTGCCTCCTTATTACCTGAAAAAGCTTCTCATTCGTTCGAATATGCCTCCGGTTTTGGTTCCGCTCGGGGCCTTTGCGAAGGCTGATTTTCGGGCCAGTTCCTCGACCATTTTCTTCTCCTCTGCCGTCAGCTTTGCCGGCACCGCGATATCGATCACCACCAACAGATCTCCTGTCCCATAGCCGTTTACATCCGGTAGCCCCTTGCCTTTCAGCCTCAGTACCTTTCCCGCTTGCGTTCCCGGTTCGACCGTAATCTTGGCCTTTCCGTCCACCGTCGGTACCTCGACACTGCCCCCGAGGATCGCCACCGGTACCGTAATGTTCAGATTATGAATCAGATCCACTCCGTTGCGTTGTAGCTCGGAACGCTTCTCCTCCTCGATAATTACCAGTAGGTCACCGTTCACTCCCCCGTGCCGTGCGGCGTTTCCTTTTCCGCTGATCGTCAGCTGCATACCTTCTCCCACTCCAGCCGGTATGCGGATTTCGACCACTTCGTCGGCCTTCACTACTCCTTCGCCCTTGCACTTTTCGCACTGCTCGGTGATGACTTTTCCGCTCCCGCCGCAGGTGTGACATACCTGAGTTGTTTGTGTCCGCCCGAAGAATGTATTCACGCTTCTGGTTTCCACTCCTGAGCCGTTGCAGGTTGGACAGGTTTTGTACGAATCCGGGGTCTTAGCTCCCGTTCCGCCACACTTGTCACACGGGATCAACTTTGTGATTTTCAGCTTCTTGACCGTTCCGTGAGCAATCTCTTTCAGCGTCAGTCGTACCTTCACCCTCAAGTCCGAGCCGCGGTTCACTCTCCTCGCTCCGCCCCCTCCTCCGAATCCGCTGAACCCTCCGAAACTTCCTCCGAAATCGTCACCGTATGCACCCCCGAAGTGGCCTCCGAATATGTCTCCGAAGTTTCGGAAGATGTCTTCCATCGTGAATCCGCCCGCGCTGCCGTAGGTTCCGCCACCCCCGCCGCCTCCGAATCCGCCCGCCCCGCCCATTCCGGCGTGGCCGAACTGGTCGTAGCGCGCTTTTTTGTCGGCGTTGCTTAGTACGTCATACGCTTCGGCGGCCTCTTTGAACTTCTCTTCGGCTTCTTTGTCGCCCGGATTTTTGTCCGGATGGTACTTGATAGCCGCTTGTCGGTATGCTTTTTTTATTTCGTCGGCTGTGGCACTTTTGCTCACACCGAGCACCTCGTAATAGTCTCTCTTGCTTGCCATTGTGATTCTGCGTAGCTTAGTGTCCGACTACGACTTTTGCGTGTCGGATTATTCGTTCGCCCATCCGGTATCCCTTTTGCACGACGTCGATAATTCGTCCTTTGTGGGCATCTTCGGTTGCTTCGATCCTCGCCACGGCTTCGTGTAGATCGGTGTCGAGTTCATTTCCCACTGCTTCGATTTCGGCCAGTCCTCGGCTTTTCAGCTTTCCCCGCAGTTTGTTGTCTATCAGCAGTATGCCCTGTTTTACTGCCTCCAGGTCGTCCGCTCCTTCGATGGCTTCCAAGGCGCGGTCCATATCGTCCAGCACCTCCAGCAGCGAGCGCACAACGTCCTCTCCTCCGGCTGTCAGAATTTCAAGTTTTTCGCGACTCGTTCGCTTCTTGTAGTTGTCGAATTCGGCCACCAGGCGCGTGTATTTGTCCTTCCACTCGGCCATTTCGGGGTCGAAATCCTGGTCTCCCACCGAGGCCACACTTCCCTCGTCCAGCGGATTTACGTACTCTTCGCTCTGTGGTTCGCTTTGCGTTTTGTCTCCTCCGGTGAATTCGCGGTCCACCGCAATATCCTGATCACTTGTGTGTTCCAAGGTTTTTTCGTCGTTTGCCATAATGCTCCTAATTTTGGTCAAAATTACTAAAATTTTTCGTATCTTCGCGACAAATGAAGCTACTTTTTGTGTGCCTCGGTAATATCTGTCGCTCTCCGGCAGCCGAGGGAGTGATGCAGCATCTTGTTGCTCAGCAGGGTCTTAGCAATCACATCGAGTGTGATTCGGCTGGCACTTACGGGGGTCACGCAGGCGAACTGCCCGATTCCCGAATGAGGGTTGCTGCGGCTCGACGGGGATACGATTTGCGTAGTCTGTCGCGTCAGATCCGCTCGGAGGACTTCGACCGCTTCGATATGATTTTGGTGATGGATGACTCTAATTATGAGCGAGTTCACCGCCTGGCTCCGTCGCTCGAAGCTGCCGGGAAGATTTTTCGGATGACCGAATTTTGCCGCCGCCATCCCGACGCCACCCACGTTCCCGACCCCTATTACGAAGGCTCCGAGGGATTTGAGCGGGTGTTGGATCTGTTGGAGGACGCCTGCGAGGGGTTGCTGGTTTTCGTCAAAACAGCGTTGTCCTAATTGTTGATTTGTTCTACGTGTAAGAAGATATGGTTTCCGCCGAGTTCTGCGGCAACGAGCTCCGGGCGGGTTTCATATAGACCGTAAACTGCTGACCCTGAACCGGACATCGAAGCATACACCGCGCCCGCACGATAGAGCGCCTCTTTCAAGCGGCCGATCTCTTGATGACGGGCGAACACGCTGGTCTCAAAGTCGTTTACGAGTCCCTCGCGCCATTCCTGCACTGGTCTAGCCAGAATTTCCGACAGCGACGGCCCCTCCTCGCTCGGCGTTACACCCGCATATGCTTCCGCCGTTGAGACTGACACTGAGGGCTTTGCGATTGCCAGCCATAGTCCACCCAGATCGACATCCACCGGCTCCATTGCCTCGCCGCGGCCCGTGCAAAGTTGTGCGCCGGAGTTTTTTTTAAGCGAACCTTCCGCTTTGCCCGAGCCTCTCCCGAGCGCCCTCACAAAAAACGGTACATCGCTGCCCAGACGCGCCCCAAGTTCTTCAAGTTCGGCGTCTGATAACTCCATCGCAAACTCCTCATTCACAGATATTAATACCGCTGCTGCATCCGCTGATCCACCCCCCAAACCCGCTCCCGTCGGCACTCGTTTTCGCAGCCTGATGAGCGCTTCCCCGATGCCGAACTCTTGTTGCAGCAGCCTCAGCGCACGCATACAAATATTCATTTCTGGCGGACAATCGAGCGCGTCGCCCGTCACTTCCAGCGCTGAATTAGCCGCAACCGCTGCCGGGGCAGGATAGGGTGGCGGGGTAGTCGACAAGAAATCCAACGACCTGACACTCAGGTCGTCATATAACCCTCTCACGGGCACCATCACCGTCTCTATGTCGTGAAAACCGTCCGCACGGCGCCTAAGCACACGCAGACCCAAGTTGATTTTACAGCAGGCTCGAATCTCCATAATTTCACAAAAATAACTATTTTTGTTCAGATTTTTCTCGAATTTTGCCCGAAAAGCGTTCGAGTTTGTTCGCAAATTTATGAAATTTCGCACAGAAATCTCCATTCCCTCGTGGCCCCGGCCGATCGACCATCGAGCGCGTATTTTCAGTGTCGGTTCGTGTTTTGCGGATCGCATTTCGGAGCGTCTTCGGCGCGCCAAGTTCCACATTACCAGCAATCTTTCCGGCGTTTTGTACAATCCTTCTTCGATCGCCGACGCACTCTCCGGTTGGTTTGCCGAGGGGCTTCCGGAGCTTCGCGCGGCTGATGTCATAATCGTGACTTTCGGTACTGCTTGGGTTTGGGAGCTCGATGGGCGCGTTGTGGCTAATTGTGAGCGACGCCCGGCCCACCTTTTCACTCGCCGTAGGCTCTCGGTTGCGGAAATCGTCGAGCGTTTTAGTTCGCTGTTATCCAATGAGTTATCATCACAGCAAGTCGTCTTTACACTCTCTCCTGTGCGCCATTTGGGTGGTGACGCCGGATGTGGGTTCACCGACAATTCGCTCTCCAAGGCGGTGTTGCGCGTCGCGATCGGCGAGCTCGCTGAACGCTTCCCTGGTGTCACATATTTTCCTGCTTATGAGATAGTTAACGATGATCTTCGCGACTATCGTTTTTATGGCCCCGACCTTGTGCACCCCTCGGTGGAGGCTGTGGATTATATTTGGGAAAAATTTTCCGAAGCGGCCCTTTCGCCATCCGCTCGCGCACTGTTGCCCGAGATCGAGGCCATTCTTCGCGCTACCGAGCACCGCCCATTTTCGCCTGATGGTGAGGAATATATACGGTTTCGTGAAACAATGTCCACCCGCGTTCGCGACCTTGCCGCCCACCACCCCGAGCTCGATTTGCGCGCCGAAATTGAATTTTTTGGCTAAAATCACTACATTTGCGCCTTATTATATAAGGTACGCGCCCGATGCGAAAACTCATACTCTCTGCGCTCTGTTTGTTGCTCGCCTGCTCGTCGCCCGTCGGGTTGCTGGCTCAGACTCCTGTTTCGCCGCCTAAACTCGTTGTTAATGTGGTTGTTAGCGGCTTGTCGTGGGATCAGCTTCGCGTCTTGCGCGATAATCTTTCCGGCGAAGGCTTTTCTCGCTTTACCGCCGAGGGAATGACGTTCGATGCGGCGTATTATACTTATATGCAAACACTTACGCCCGTTGGTCTGGCGACACTTACAACAGGCTCCGAACCATCGATGCACGGTGTTGTCGGATCGGCTTGGGTCGATTACGTAACTGCTGAGCGTGTGGAACTTACGGCCGATCTTTCTGTGCAAGGACTCGGCACCGGCCCAGGCGAGGGTGCCCACTCGCCACACCATTTGATTATGTCCACCCTGGGTGATAAATTAGTGGCTCAATATCCTGACAGTAAATCTTTTAGTATTGCTGCCGATCCCGTTTCCGCGGTTGTCTCCGCTGGCCTGCACGGTACTGCTTTGTGGATGGATTCAGGTCGCGCTTCGTGGCATTCGTCAACCCATTATATGTCGCGGCTTCCCGAGTGGATTGTGGCGTATAATACTGAACGTGAGGCGATTCGCTTTCTCGACAGCGGTTGGTCTCTGGCTCGTCCGCGCGGGCAGTACTTAAGTCGTCGTAATACGATTTTTCCTGGCGGAACTGGCAATCGAATTCCGCGTTTCGATAATTATAATTCACTTACTCATAGTCCTTTCGGTAATTCTCTTGTGCTTAATTTTGCGGCCCGGATACTAACCGAAGAGAACCTTGGAACGGACGATGCGACTGACATTCTGACCGTTTGCCTCGATTCAACACGTTGGATTGGTGAGACTTACGGGCCCGGCTCGATGGAGGTCGAGGATATGATATATCGGCTCGATATGGATCTTGGCGGACTTGTCGACGCCGTGACGCGGCAAGTGCAACTTTCTGAGGTATTGTTTGTTATAACGTCCGACCACGGCCTTGGCGAGAATGTCCGCGACCACTTCAATGTGGCCCAGTTTCGCACGATCCTGAACAGTTTTTTGGTCGCACAGTTTGGCCCTGGCGAATGGGTGCTGGATTGCATCGACAGGGAGGTTTTCTTGAATCGTAACTTAGTGTACCAAAGTGGATTAAGCCTTGCCGAGGTGCAGAATCGTGCGGCGACTTTTGCGCTTCAGTTTCGCGGCGTGTCGCACGTTTTGACCTCCACTGCGCTCGGTGGCGGCTACTTCGGCGCGGGTTGGGGACGTGCGATGCAACGTAGTTTTTACCCTCGTCGGGGCGGCGACCTCGTCCTGAACCTGATGCCCGGTTGGATCGAACAGCGTGACGGTGCGGTGAGCCTTTCCGGGTCGATGTACGACTACGATACGCACGTTCCGTTGATCTTTTTTGGCTGGCAAATTCCCTCGGGACGAGTAAGTGAACCTGTTGATATAACGCAAGTTGCACCCACTATTGCGTATCTCCTCGGCCTTGCTCGACCGATGGGTACCGACGCCGAAATCCTACCAATTTTAGTGAAATGATAGACCAAGTACAAGAGGAGATCATTGCCGAGTTTTCGATGTTCGACGACTGGCTGGACAAGTATAACTACCTGATAGAGTTGGGGAATGCGCTTCCTCCGATCGATCCTGCGCATCGTACTGAGCAGTATGCGATTACGGGTTGCCAATCGCGAGTGTGGCTCGATGCGCGGCTCGAAAAAGATGCGGCTACGGGCAAGTCGAGAGTATGGTTTTCCGCAGACAGCGATGCGATCATTACCAAGGGAATTATATCGCTGTTGATCAGAGTGTTGAACGGTCACACACCTCGTGAGATCCTCGATACTGATCTCTACTTTATTGACCGCGTGGGTTTGCGTGAAAACCTTTCTCCGACACGTGCCAACGGCCTTGCTGCGATGGTTAAACAGATGAAAATGTATGCGTTAGCGTTCGACACGCAAGATACGCAAGACGCTCAGGGCGCCCAAGGCGCAACAAACGCTCAAGAAGCCAAGCAATGACGCCGCAGGAAATATTGAATGTCGAGCAGAACATCGTCGCCGCGCTGAAGACGATTTTCGATCCCGAAATTCCGGTCAATATTTATGATATGGGGTTGATTTATAATATTGATTATCAGCCAGATGGAGTGGCTAACGTGACGATGACCCTTACGGCTCCTAACTGCCCCGTGGCCGACACGCTGGTCGAGAATGTGAAGAGTACTGTTGCGGCGGTGGAAGGTGTTAAGAGTGTGGACTTTACGTTGACTTTCGACCCTCCGTGGGACCGTTCGCGCCTCTCGGATGAGGCCAAACTCGAACTCGGTCTGCTGTGAACCCGAAAAAGATGGAATACGGTTCACTTTTGAATCTTTTGTGGCGCGTGGGTTTCCTGACCGGTCGACAGATTGCTGGCACGGAGGGGGAGGTAGTTGAAGTGATTTGTGGCGGTGAACCGTCTGATAGTAAGTGTGTTTGGTTGGCTGCCGAGGTTGTTGTAGATGGCGAACGGCGGCGCGGCAATGTGGTCGTCGGCAGTGCGGCCGAGGTGCCCGATGGGACGATTCTGCGTGTCGTCGAGTGCCCTACTACCGGTGTTCTTGACCGCCTCTCACACTCAGAAAAGCTTGTTTCTCAGGTGGTTTTTGATATTCCGACACATTTGGTCGAGTGGTATGAGGGTCTGCGGGCGGGAGCTGTCTCGAAAGGTGCTGCCGACCCGAAAGGTGTTGTAGCCTCGAAAAACTGCGCAAACAGGATCGCCGCAATGGATTCCCTGCGCCGTGCCGAGCTACTCACCGCGTTGTTGGTCAGGCGTTTGCAGCGAAAAACCGAGCGCGTGACGGCGCTTTTCGAGAACGTGCAGAAGGACTGGAACCAGACTTTTCACGCCCTGTTGCTCCAGTCGATGGGCGGCAATCGAAACCGCGAGGCGTTCACGGAGCTTGCCAACAGGGTTACGTCCGTGATGATCTCCCGCGAGAAGGGACGCCCGCAAAGTGCTCTTACTCTGCTGCTTGGCGGAGCCGGATTCCTGCGACCCGACGACGATCGCGCGGACGAATTCCGCCATCTGGCTGCCAAATATTCGATATCGCCACTGAAGCTCGGCCAGTGGGATCTCGCTAAGTTATACCCGGTTAACCACCCGGTTTCGCGCCTCACGCAGATTGCCGCGCTGCTGTGCAAGAAGGATTTTATGCTCGACGGGATGTTGGAGTGCCGCACGGCGGAGGACGTAGAGCGGCTGTTCACGCTTCCGAAAGTCCCTGTTGGTGAGCGTCTTTCGGACTCCGCAGCGAGTATCGGGCGCGCAAAAGCACACCTGGTCGGTATAAATATGGTCGCTCCGTTGATGTTCGCTTATGGTCGCGAAAATGCCGTTGAAGAGCTGTGTGACAGAGCGTTAGACCTACTTGCAAGTATTCCCGCCGAACGCAACACGAAGCTCGAAAAATGGTACTCCGGGGGCGCCACAGCCGAAAGCGCGTTTGACAGTCAGGCTTTGCTGGAGCTCGACACAGAGTTTTGCGAGCCAGTTGCCTGCGACGAGTGCCGCATTTGCCGTGGCGAAATCCGCGGCGAAATCAAAAAATTGTTGTAACTTCGCCCGAATATTGCCCGAAAACTGAAACCACCGCGGGCAACCGAAAAATTACAGATTGCTATGAGTGCACTGACATCAATCATCAAGTTTTTTGCCGGCTCGAAGGTCGACCGCGACCGTAAAATGATCGAACCGTACGTTGCAAAAACGCTCGAAATATACCCCACACTGGCCTACCTAAACAACGACGAATTGCGCGACCGCAGTGTCGCAATGCGTTCATCCATAGCTGAATTTATTGCTCCCGAAGAGGGCCGCATCGCAACACTAAAGGCCGATATAGACGCCCCGTCCATCCCGTTGGATCACAAGGAGGCGATGGCGAAGGAGATAGAAGAACTGACGAAAAAAATCGACGAAAAGATCGAACAACGGCTCGATGAGCTGCTTCCGGAGGCGTTCGCGGTGATGAAAGAGACTGCACGCCGATTCAAGGAGAACCCCACTATCAGAGTCACCGCAACGCAGCACGACCGTGACTTGGCAACGAGCAAAGATTTCGTCACGATCGAGGGCAATTCGGCTGTATATAAGAACAGTTGGGTGGCTGGCGGCAACGTCGTCACGTGGGATATGGTTCACTACGACGTGCAGCTGTTCGGCGGGGTGGCGCTTCACAAAGGTAACATTGCAGAGATGGCGACGGGGGAGGGCAAGACACTCGTGGCGACGCTGCCTGTGTTTCTTAACGCGCTGGCAGGCAAGGGTGTACATATGGTGACCGTGAACGACTACCTCGCCCGAAGGGACAGCGAGTGGATGGGTCCGATGTATGAGTTTCACGGCCTGAGCGTCGACTGCATCGACCGCCATCAACCCGGCTCCGCTGCCCGCCGCAAGGCCTATCTTGCTGATATCACATTCGGTACGAACAACGAATACGGTTTCGACTACCTGCGCGACAATATGGCCATCTCGCCGGACGACCTTGTGCAACGCAAGCACCATTTTGCTATTGTGGATGAGGTCGACTCGGTGTTGGTGGACGATGCGCGGACGCCGCTCATCATCTCGGGGCCCGTTCCCAAGGGCGATGACCAGATGTTCGAGCAGTACCGCACCCCGATCGAGCAACTGTACAACCTTCAAAAAGCGGAGGTCACAAGACTTGTGGCTGAATCGCGCCGATTGTTCGCCGAGGGTAAGATGGACGAGGCAGGAGTGTTGCTGTTTCGCGCTCACAAGGGGCTGCCAAAGTACAAGCCGCTAATCAAGTTTTTGTCGGAAACCGGCGTGAGGTCGCTGCTACAGAAGACCGAAAACATCTATATGGCCGACAACAATAAGAGGATGCCCGAGATCACGGACGACCTGTGGTTTGTTATCGACGAGAAACTCAACTCGGTGGAACTCACCGACAAAGGGCACGAAAATCTGTCACGTACGTTCAAGGAGGAGGGCTTCTTCGTGTTGCCTGACATCGGGAGCGAACTGGCCGCTCTGGAGAGTGCCGACGCCAGTCCCGAAGAGAGGGCCGAACGCAAGGACAAAATCGTGAACGATTACTCGGTTAAGACCGAAAGAGTCCACACGGTCAACCAGCTGTTGAAGGCTTACTCGATGTTCGAGAAGGACGTGGAGTACGTGGTGATGGACAACAAGGTGAAGATCGTCGATGAACAGACGGGCCGTATTCTCGACGGGCGGCGCTATTCGGACGGGCTGCATCAGGCGATCGAAGCCAAGGAGAGGGTGCAGGTGGAGGCGGCGACGCAGACTTTTGCGACGATCACGCTGCAGAACTATTTCCGTATGTATCACAAACTTGCGGGTATGACCGGGACCGCCGAAACCGAGGCCGCCGAGTTCTGGGATATCTACAAGCTGGATGTGATCGTAATACCCACTAACCGTCCAA
The DNA here is from genome assembly GCA_002293505.1 of Alistipes sp. UBA936. Classification (GTDB taxonomy): domain Bacteria; phylum Bacteroidota; class Bacteroidia; order Bacteroidales; family Rikenellaceae; genus UBA940. The sequence continues at coordinate 83,283 of DBDI01000001.1, forward strand.
TTATTCGCGACGACCGCGACGACCTTATATATAAGACCAAGCGCGAGAAGTACAACGCCGTGATCGAAGAGATTGCGCGGCTCGTTTCCGATGGGCGTCCGGTGCTCGTGGGAACCACTTCGGTCGAGATTTCCGAGCTGCTATCGCGTATGTTGAAACTACGCGGGATTAAGCATAACGTCCTGAATGCCAAGCAACACCAACTCGAAGCACAGATCGTTGCCGAGGCCGGACACGCAGGCCAGGTTACCATCGCTACCAATATGGCCGGGCGCGGTACCGACATCAAGCTTGCGCCCGAGGTAAAGGTGGCGGGCGGGCTCGCCATCATCGGTACCGAGCGCCACGAGAGCCGCCGAGTCGACCGCCAGTTGCGTGGTCGCGCCGGTCGTCAGGGAGACCCTGGATCGTCGCAATTCTTTGTCTCTTTGGAAGATGACCTGATGCGACTGTTCGGTTCGGGACGAATCGCGGGGATGATGGACCGGATGGGGTTGCAGGAGGGAGAGGTGATTCAGGCCAAGATGATGTCGAGCGCCATTGAGCGCGCCCAAAAAAGGGTGGAGGAGAACAACTACGGCATCCGGAAGCGCCTGTTGCAGTACGACGACGTGATGAACTCGCAGCGTACGGTGATCTACACCCGTCGTCGCCACGCACTGTTCGGAGAGCGTATCGAGCTGGATCTTAACAACATAATGTGGGACTTCGCCGAGGAGTTCGCCGAGAACTACGAGGGTGCCGACTTCGAGGAGGTGACTTTCGAATTGATCCGCCTCGTGGCCGTCCACCCGAGTTTCGACGAGGAGGCGTTCAAAGCGGCGTCCAAAAAGGAGCTCGCAGAACTGATCGTGGCCGACCTGCGTACCGCCTACGAGCGTCGTGCTCAGGCAGTTGCCACCGTCGCCCGCCCCATCATCGCAAAGGTTTACAAGGATCAGGGCGCGCAGAATCAGGTGGTCGGAGCGGCGCAAATCCGAATCCCAATCACGAACGGCACGCTGGGCTACAACGTGTCGGTCGATCTTGCACGCACGTTCGAGACCGATTGTGCGGACATCTACAAGCAGTTCGCCAAGTTAGTGATGCTTACGACTATAGACGATAACTGGAGGGAACACCTGCGCGAGATGGACGAGCTACGCCAGAGCGTACAGAATGCCACGTACGAGCAGAAAGACCCATTGTTGATCTACAAGTTCGAGTCGTTTGGCCTGTTCTCGAAGATGCTGGGCAAGATCAACGGCGAGGTTCTGGCGATCGTTAACAAGAGCTTCATTCCGGTTCGCGCGGGAGGCCCAGGCGATTCGGCGGCCCTGCAACAGCAACGCGAACGTAACCAGGTGGATGTCAATCGTCTGCACGCTTCGCGTATGGAGGCGGCTCTTGCGGCCGGTTCGGGCGACAGGAGCAAACCGGCACCAGTTCAAGTGGAGAAGAAGGTTGGTCGAAATGATCCTTGTCCGTGTGGGTCGGGGAAGAAGTATAAGAACTGTCACGGAAAAGCAGCCGTCTAAAAGACGGCTTCGGCGATTCTGCTGCCTTGTCATCAAAAAATGCTCGCTCACGTACGGCTCAGTACGCTTGCGAGCATTTTTCTCGACGGCGTTGCAGAATTTATTATTTCCGTCCCTTGAGTTGAATGTCGTCTATGCAGATGGATGTAGATGTCGCCGACAGATCGGCCCTGATGCGTATGGTCGTCGTTCCGTCCGGTAGGGCTACTGTGACCTGCTGCGTCGTTTCCGTTAAAAGGGTCGGCATATCATCCGGCGTGACATCCACTCCTCCCGCCTGAAACTGCAGAACATTCGTCGTCGTTCCCGACCAGGTGAACGCCGTGCAGTTGAGCGTGATATCTGAATATCCCTCTGGTAGTCCGGTAATGGCGACTTCACCTGCACTCGATGACGCAAATTGCAGTAACAGGTTATCCCTCGTTTCCAAGCTTTTCGACCTGATTCGCACAGTTCCTGTCGCTGCGTAGCTCACGCTTCCGGCCAATGGGCTGCTCCATCCTTCGAAATCGGCGAGCTCGATCTGAGTCGGATACGCGCTTGATGTTCCGAAATTCTCCTCATAATAGACCTCTCCAGGCCCATCTCCGCCGCCTTCTTCGTCCTTGCCTCCCTTTTCGATCTGATAGTCGTTTTCGCCTCCGTTCTTCCAGTCGACGATCTCCGAGTTCTCGATCACGACGGCTTCGGCCTGCTTGTTGACCTTAATATTATAGGTATAGGCATAGCCACCCGCGTAGTTCACTCCCTCCATCGCCAACGTGGCGGTGGTTCCGTCGGCGAAACCGAATCTGATTGTGAAGTCCAATCCGCTCTGGGGTAACAAGATAGCCTCTATGATTGCCTCCTCTTCGTTGGATTCGACCACTCGCAGCTCGATCTCGCCGTCGCTTTCCTCACCCACTGTCAGCGTTCCCGTGGCAAGGTCGAACTTTCCCTGGGTCATCATTCCTTGGATCGTGGCGGCGATTCCGGTCAGCGTTTCTCCTTCGGCGGCCGTCACGGCGATCACCAGCCTCACCAGTTCGTGGTGGAATTGCAAGAACGGCACCCCCGACGAGTAGTCCTCGGCGTTGTCCGAGTACATAAAGTCTATCTTCGTTGGTCGCGTCTGGTCGGCCACCGAGATCGGATAGATACCTCCCGTGATCGCGTCGCTGTAGGGGTAGTAGGCTATGAAGTCGACCTTTCCGCCGTCTTTCGGGTAGAACAGCCCTTCGCCCTCGGCTCCCGCGTTGTCGGCCACAAAGACCCCACTGCCCTCGTGAACGTGTTTGACGTTTTCGCCCTGTGCGTTGCTCCTTAATGAGTTATCTCCCGACAACATATAGATCCCGATTTCGTCACCCACTTCCCATTCGGTTGCCGTGGCGCGTGTCGATTCGTCGTTGTCGATCGCAGCCCTGAACTGAACGGGCCGTGAGTAGTTTGGTTTGGTGGATTCGGTGACGACACAGCTCACGAGTGCGAGCGCCGCCAACATCAGGGGTACGATTGCTACTTTTTTCATTGTTGTTAGAAGTTCGGTTATGAAGTTTCCAACAAAAGTAGCAAAAAAGGGCGACAGAACGACACCCCGCGAAGACGAATTTAATATTTATTTTAGAGATTTTTTTCGGCCTTCACGCCAAAAGCTTGACCTTCAGCGGCAATGTAAGTCTCTTCGAAGACCTCACGTGCCTCACTTTCCAGTACCCCGAGGTCTTTATACCGCGTAGAGAAGTGGCCAATAAGGAGTTTTTTCGCTCCGGCCTTTTGCGCAATGGTTGCTGCCTGACGCGCCGTCGAGTGGCCTGTGTTTCGCGCCAGATGGCGTTCGGCATCGGCAAAGGTCGCTTCGTGGTACATCAGATCGACCCCCTGAGGCACAGTTTCGCGGAGTAGTCCCGCTGCCTTGGGCGAGGGTAGGGTGTCGCTCAGATAGGCGTACGACCGCGGTCGCGTTCCCACTTCGTCTTGCCGTTCGCGAAACAGATATCCGGTGGTCGGGGTCCTGTGTCTCAGCGGGATACTAAACACCTCCATCGAGCGGTTTTCGTACACGAGCTCGAACGCGGTGGTATCGACGGGAGTGAATTGAACCTCGAAGTCGAGCCTCAGTCCGAATTCGTGCAGGTGGAAGTCAAGCAGCCGCCCTACTTCCGCAGGCCCGAATATCCGCAGCGGGGTTTGTTTTCCGCCCATCCCCATACTTGCCAGCATCGGTACCAGTCCGAACAGGTGGTCGCCGTGGACGTGGCTGATGAACACAGCACTCAGCTTCAGGGGCGAGATTCCGGCCCGGAGCATTCTCTCCTGTGTTCCTTCGCCGCAGTCGATTAAAAAAAACTGCTCACGCACATTTAGCGCGTGAGCAGTCGGGTGTCTGACCACCGAGGGGGATGCCGAACCGTTACCCAATATCGTAACCTCGAACCGCATCTCTCCCTCGCTCCTGTTACTCGGCAGCAGTCTCGGTAGCTTCTGCCGCCGGTTCTTCAGTTGCGGCTTTCTTTGTCGCGGCCTTCTTTGGCTTGGGTTCGGCGGCGGGTGCTGCTTCCGCTGCAGTCGGTTTGGCCTCTGCCTCTTCCATATTAGCCTTCAGGGCTGCCAGTGCGGAGAGGTCACCCAGCGTGGTTTTTTCCACGGCTGCGTTCACCTTCTTCACCGATGCGGAGGCCTGATCTGCTTCTGCTCTGCGTTCTGCCTTGGCTGCGCCTTCGGCTGCACGCTTGGTGTCGTCGTAGGTTCTCACGTGCGAAAGGATAATCCGCTTGGTGCCTTTGGAGAACTCCGTAACCTTGAACGGCAGCGTGTCGCCCACCTTGGGTGTCGAGCCGTCTTCCTTGGTGAGTTGGCGTGCTGGCGCGAAGCCTTCCACGTTCTCTCCCAGCGACACGACTGCACCCTTGTCGTTCAGTTCGGTGATCTTTCCTTCGTGCACACTGTCCACTGTGAACTGGTTTTCGAACTGGTTCCAGGGGTTTTCTTCCAGCTGCTTATGGCCGAGGCTCAAGCGGCGGTTTTCCTTGTCGATCTCCAGCACAACAACGTCGATATCGGCACCGATTTGGGTAAATTCGGCCGGGTGCTTGATCTTCTTGGTCCAGCTAAGGTCTGAGATGTGGATCAGTCCGTCGATACCCTCTTCCACTTCCACGAACACTCCGAAGTTGGTGAAGTTCCTCACCCTTGCGGTGTGTACGCTTCCGATAGGGTAGCGTTGTTCGATACCTTCCCACGGGTCGGCGGCCAGTTGCTTGGTTCCGAGCGACATNNGACATCTTGCGGTCGTCGTAGTCCAGCGTCAGGATCACGGCTTCGATCTCGTCGCCCACCTTCATAAAGTCCTGAGCCGAACGCAGGTGCTGGCTCCACGACATTTCACTCACGTGGATGAGCCCTTCGATACCGGGGGCGACCTCGACGAATGCGCCATAATCGGCCATCACGACGACCTTACCCTTGATCTTGTCACCCACCTTGAGGTCTTTGCTCAGAGCATCCCATGGGTGCGGCACGAGTTGCTTAAGGCCGAGTGCGATACGTTTCTTATCTTCGTCGAAATCGAGAATTACCACGTTGAGCTTTTGATCCAGTTCCACCACCTCTTCGGGGTGTGTTACTCGGCCCCAGCTCAGGTCGGTGATGTGAACCAGACCGTCCACGCCGCCAAGGTCGATGAACACACCGTACGAGGTGATGTTCTTGACCGTACCTTCGAGGATCTGACCCTTTTCGAGTTTAGAGATTATCTCTTTCTTTTGTTGTTCCAGTTCGGCTTCGATGAGTGCCTTGTGCGACACCACGACGTTGCGATATTCGGGATTGATCTTGACGACCTTGAACTCCATCGTCTTGTCGACATAGATGTCGTAGTCGCGGATGGGTTTGACGTCGATCTGCGAACCGGGCAGGAAGGCCTCGATGCCGAATACGTCGACGATCATACCACCCTTGGTGCGGCACTTGACGTATCCCTTGATGATTTCGTCGTTGTCCATCGCCTGATTGACGCGATCCCAACTCTTTAGCTGGCGTGCTTTCTTGTGGGAGAGGATCAGTTGACCCTTCTTGTTTTCGGCGTTCTCGAC
>DBDI01000001.1:88898-163627 GCA_002293505.1 Alistipes sp. UBA936
CTCTTGTAGCCGATGTTGACGACGGCCTCTCTCTTGTTGAGTCCGATGACGGTGCCTTCGACGACTTCACCTTCGACCACGTTCGACAGCGTGTCGTCGTATTCTTTGGTGATCTCTTCCTTTGATTTGTCGTACAACGACGAGTCGCTTTCGTAGGCGGCCCAGTCGAAATTTTCGTTCGACACCTGTTGTTGAGTGTTGTTGCTCATTGTGTTACGGTTGTTGCGAACCAGTCGCTCGTTAAGGGGTTAAACAATAGGGCGCAAAGATACGAAAAATTATTTGATTTCCGCTCTCGTTTCGTTATCCGGTTCGATGGGCCCGCCGGAAGTAATCTGCTCGCGCAGAATGTCGGTCACCAGACGGCCCGTTTCGATGGCTCCCAGGGCGGGGTCGAGCGCCGGATAGTTCTTGTAGAGGTAGTCCGGAATGGCGACCAGATAGAGATCCTTCGCGGGCAGAGATAGAACAACATCCGTAGCGTCGCCCGATACGTCCGTGGTGAACGTGTAGCGCAGTCCCGAGGGCACCAGATCGGTTTTGTGGGAGGTCTTTGGGTCGTTGCCGTTGAACGTCCCCAGCAGCAGACCCTTGAGTTGGCCGGGGGTCATCGAAACGGTGTAGATTTCGCTGATGAACGGTTCGATGCGGTATAAGTCGGCTACGGAGATCGGCCCGGCGAGGGTATCGACCCGCAGACCGCCCCCGTGATACAAAGCCACGTCCGCCCTCATTGCCGCACGAATCGCATCCACGGCGTAGTATTGCACCGCACGTTTGGAGAATCCTGCAGCCGTTTCACCGATGGGAGACAGCAGTGCGGGGTTGTTGTTGATGCGCTCCACCAGTCGCGTGTAGTGGGCCGAGGCGGTGATGGTGTCGAGTTTCACAAGTCGGTTGTCGATTTCGAACCCTTCGCCCGTTCGCGTGATGGTTGTGATGCCGGCGTAGGCGAGTTTGCTGCCCGCTTGAGTGACCAGAGTTTGCCCGACCGTGACGGGTTCTTCAACCACGGTGTGCGAGTCGCCGCCGATGATTAAATCGAGGCTCGGGATACGCTGCGCAAGCGTCAGGTCGTTCCGATGGCCGAGATGGGTCAACCCAACGAACAGGTCGCAACTGTCGGCCAGCCAGGTGTATTGTCCCGCCGAACGGTAGGCGTCGGGAAAGGTCAGTCCGTCGAAGTGCTCGGCCTTACCCTCGGGTCGGTTGAATTGATTGAAGTTTGTCACCAGTCCGACCACGCCGAGGCTCATTCCGCCTATCTCGACTATGGCGTATGGCGGCACGTAGCCAAGTTCACTCTCGGGCCCCGCTGCGACATTTGCGCAGATCACCGGAAACGCGCACTCGTCCAGACGCTCCCGCAGCAGGGATTGACCCCAGTCGAACTCGTGGTTGCCCAGCGTAGCCAGGTCGTAACCCAGTTCGTTCATCAGCTCGATCACCGGAGACAGCGGTCGCTCGGCTATGTCCACGAACGGATTTCCGGTCCACCGGTCGCCCGCGTCGACAAGCAGCACGTGGTCGGCTCCCTCGGCCGTCCGTAACCCCTCCACAAGGGTGGCCAGCCGCGGAAAATTGTCGATCGAGGAGTGGATATCGTTCGTGGAGACGATCACCACGCGGTTGCTCGCGGGGCGACCGGTGCACGATACCGAGAAAATCAGGAGCAGGAAGGCGAGAAATCTTTTCATTTGTATTACCTTTGTCGGGTGCAAAAGTACAAAAAAATACGCATAATCTGCGAGAACACCGCCACCGAGTTACAGGTCGAGGCGGGGACGTCGCTACTGGAGGTAGCACGGCAGGTGCAACCCCCGGGCGAGAACCCGATCCTGGCCGCTTATGTGAACAACAAGGTGAAGGATTTGTCGTGGGTTCTGTATGAGCCGACCACGGTGCGCTTCATCGACATTACCCACTTCGAGGGCAGCAGGGTCTACGAGCGGACGCTCTTCTTTGTGCTCAACAAAGCGGTGCACGATCTGTGGCCCGAGCGTAAGTTCTACGTCCGCCATTCGGTCTCGCGCGGGTTCTACTCCGAGATCGGCGGTGTGGAGCGGGTGACGGAGGGTATGATTGCGCAGATCAGGGAGCGGATTGCGCAGATCGTGGCCGACGACCTGCCAATCGAGAAAGAACGGGTGCTCTATGACGAGGCGCGCGAGGACTACGCCCGGTTGGGCTACGAGGATAAGATCGCATTGCTGGAGACCCGGCCCCGGCTGTGGGTGACGCTCTATACGCTGGCTGACACTGTGGGATACTTCTACGGCGCGCTCGCCCCATCGACTGGCTACATCGGGCTGTATGACCTTGAACCCTACGACGGTGGGATGCACATCGCCGTACCGAAGCGTACCGACCCGAGGGTGCTGAACAAAAAAGTGCCCCAGCAGAAGATGTTCGAAACGTTCCAGGAGTACAATTCGTGGGTGGAGATCATCGGCGTGAGCAACATCGGTCAACTCAATCAACGAATAGCCGCGGGAGAGACCAGCGACCTGATAAAAATCGCCGAAAGCTTCCACGAAAAGAAACTCGCCTCGATCGCTGACACGGTCTACGAAGCATTGCTGTTGAGGGGAACACGGCTGGTGTTGATGTCGGGCCCGTCGTCGAGCGGCAAGACAACTACCGCAAAGCGACTTGGGGTGCAGTTGAGGATCCTCGGACTGACACCCGTGTTGGTATCGCTGGACGACTATTTCGTGGAGCGGGAGAAGACCCCACGCGACCCCCTCACGGGCGATTACGACTACGAAGCGTTCGACGCAATTGACCACGCTACGTTTAACGACCACTTGGCGGCACTTGTTGCGGGTGAGAGTGTGGCTGTTCCGCGATACGACTTCATCACCGGCAAGCGGATGTGGCACGAAGCGCCGCTGAAACTGAACGAAGGGTCGATCCTTATCGTGGAAGGAATACACGCCCTGAACCCGCGCCTGACCGCTGCGTTGGATGCCGACCTGAAGTTCCGGATATACCTCTCCGCCCTGACTTCCATCGCGATGGACAACCTGTCGAGGATACCCACAACGGACAACCGCCTGATCCGCCGAATGGTGCGGGACAGCGTAACGCGGGGCTCGGACGCCTCGGCAACGCTCAAAAGGTGGCAAAGTGTGCGGCGGGGCGAGGAGAAGTATATCTTCCCGTTCCAGGAGAATGCCGACGTGATGTTCAACTCATCGCTGTTCTACGAGTTGCCGGTGCTGAAAAACTACGTTGTGCCGCTCCTGCGAAGCGTGCCCGACAATATACCCGAGTATGGCGAGGCGCAGAGATTGCTGAAGTTGTTGGACTTCTTCGAAACCATCCCCCCGGACGAGATCCCGCCGACGTCCATATTGAGAGAATTCATCGGAGGAAGCAGTTTCAAATACTAACCAAAACAAATATATGAAAGACAATTTTTACAACCGTCACATCGGTGTGATGGAGCCCGGCGAGCTGGCCGAGATGCTGAAAACGATCGGCGTGGAGAGCGTCGAGGAGCTCATCGGACAGGTCATACCGGCCAACATCCGACTCAAAAGGCGGCTCGCACTGCCCGAGGGTATGACGGAGGCCGAGTTCGAGGCCCACGTAGGCGAACTTGCCGCCCGCAACCGTATCGCCCGCTCGTTCATCGGTATGGGTTACTACCCTGCGGAAGTTCCCGCGGCCATTATGCGTAACGTGTTCGAGAACCCCGCGTGGTACACCTCCTATACGCCCTATCAGGCTGAGATCTCCCAAGGGCGCCTCGAAGCGCTGTTGAACTTCCAGACCGCGATCGTCTCTCTGACCGGTCTGCCCATCGCCAACTGCTCGCTTTTGGACGAGGGTACCGCCGCCGCCGAGGCTATGGCTATGATGTTGGCTGGGCGTTCGCGCGAGGCCGCTAAAGAGGGACGCAACGTGCTGGTGGTGGATGAGAATATTTTCCCGCAGACGCTCGATGTGTTGTTGACCCGCGCCGAGCCGTTCGGGGTAGAGATCGTTATAGACGACGTGAGGGCATACGAGTTCGGCGGGCGCGAGTTCGGGGTGATAGTCCAATATCCAGCTGCCAATGGCGACGTGCGCGACTACGCGGCCCTCGCTGATAAATCCCATGCGGCCGGGGCGATGCTTACCGCCGTGTGCGATCCCGTAGCGTTGGCTATGTTGAAAGCTCCCGGCGAATGGGGGGCGGATATCGCTGTCGGGTCGACCCAGAGGATGGGGCTGCCGATGGGATTCGGCGGGCCGAGCGCCGCTTACTTCGCAACTCGCGAGGAGTTCAAAAGACTTATGCCGGGTCGTATAATCGGCATCTCGGTCGACCGGTTGGGAAACAAGGCATTGAGGATGTCGCTCCAGACACGCGAACAACACATCAAACGCGAAAAAGCAACCTCGAATATCTGTACGGCGTCGGCACTGGTGGCTTCGATGGCCGGTTTCTGGGCCGTGTACCAAGGAGCCGAGGGAATGCGCCGCGTGGCGGGTCATATCTACGACCACACCTGCGCCGTGGCCGAAGCCTTCAAGGCGATGGGTTATGAGTTGGCGAGTGAAACGTTCTGGGATACTCTGGAGGTTGAGGCGGAGGTGTCGGTCATCCGCGCTGAGGCCGAGGAGAAGGGCATCAACTTCTACTACCTTCCCGCGGGCGGACGGGTGCGTATGAGTTTTGACGAGCTGACCACCGCGGAGGAGGTTCGCCAGGTTGTTGAGATATTCGCCGCTGCGATGGGGGTCAAGGCGCCAAAGAGCGTTGCCGTCGCCGAGGGGCGCAAATTCTCCATTGAGGGGCTGCGGCGTACTTCGCCGATTCTGACCCAGGACGTATTCATAAAGTACCGTAGCGAGACCGAACTGATGCGCTACATCAAACGTCTGGAGTTGCGCGACCTGTCGCTGGCCAACGGGATGATCTCCCTGGGGTCGTGTACGATGAAGTTGAACGCCGCTGCGTGGATGATGCCGCTTTCGTTGGCCGGTTTCGGAGCCATCCATCCGTTCGCTCCGGCGGATCAGGCCGAGGGCTATCTTGAGATGATCGGTGAGTTGGAGAAAGACCTTGCCACGATCACGGGCTTTGCGGCCTGTTCGTTGCAGCCCAATTCGGGTGCCGCGGGCGAATACGCGGGCCTGATGATAATCCGCGCCTACCACCAGAGTCGCGGGCAGGGATACCGCAACGTGATACTCATTCCGGCCTCAGCCCACGGAACAAACCCTGCGTCGGCAGCGATGGCGGGTATGAGGATCGTGGTGGTGGCGTGCGACGAGCGGGGCAACATCGACGTGGACGACCTCAAAGCCAAAGCTACCGAGCACGCGGGTGATCTGTGTGGACTGATGGTGACATATCCCTCGACCCACGGTGTGTTCGAGAGCCGCATTCGCGAGATCGTCGACGCGGTTCACGACGCCGGTGGGCAGGTCTATATGGACGGGGCGAATATGAACGCTCAGGTGGGGCTCACGAATCCTGGTTACATAGGCGCGGACGTGTGCCATCTCAATCTGCACAAGACCTTCGGTATGCCCCACGGTGGTGGCGGCCCGGGCGTCGGGCCCGTTTGCGTAGCTTCGCACCTCGCTCCGTTCTTGCCGTCGCACTCCGTAGTCGAGGTCGGTGGCTCGGACGGGATAACCGCTGTGGCCTCGTCGCCTTATGGTAGCGCGCTGCTGCTGCCGATCACTTACGGTTACATCAAGATGCTTGGCGAGGAGGGTCTGCGGCGTTCGACCGAGATGGCCATTGTCAACGCCAACTATATGTCGCGGGCAATATCGTCCGAATATCGCACGTTCTACAGTGGGGAAAACGGTCGCGTGGGTCACGAGATGATCCTGGATCTTCAAAACTTCAGACGCGACTATGGGGTCGAGGTTGCCGATGTCGCCCGGCGGCTTATGGACTACGGCTTTCACGCCCCGACCCTGTCGTTCCCCGTTCACGACACCTTTATGGTCGAACCCACCGAAAGCGAAGGCAAGGCCGAGATGGATCGCTTCATCGCTGCGTTGGTCGCAATCCGCCGCGAGTGTGAGGCGGCCGTCGGTGTGGAGGACAATCCCGTTGCCAACGCTCCACACACCGCTGCCGAAATTGCTGGCGAATGGGTGCACGCATACTCACGCTCCGAGGCTGCGTTCCCGGCCGCGGCAGAGTGGCTCGCCGGGTCGAAGTTCTTCCCCGTGGTGTCGAAGATCGACGCCGGATGGGGCGACCGAAACCTGGTCTGCACCTGGATCACAGAATAATAACTAAAACACACACTTTTGAATAGAATGAAAATTGCAGAAAACACATTTGTGGCGCTCGACTATAAGCTCGAGGTCGACGGCGCCATCGCCGACAGTTCGAAACCCGGCCAGCCGTTGAAGTTCGCCTTCGGAATGGGGATGCTTTTGCCCAAGTTCGAGGCGGCCATCGAGGGTCTGGAACCCGGTGCCGAGTTCGCCTTCACGCTCTCGCCTGTCGATGGTTACGGAGAGGTTATCAAAGAAGCAATAGTGGAGATCCCCACGAACGTCTTCGAGGTCGACGGCAAGGTCGAGGAGGGTCTGTTGACGGTTGGCAATATGATCCCGATGGCTGATAATCAAGGTAATCGCCTTCTGGGGCGCGTTGTTGCCGTTGGCGACAAGGTAACGATGGATTTCAACCACCCGATGGCCGGCAAGACGTTGAACTTCAGCGGCAAAATCGTTGACGTTCGCGAGCTCTCGCCCGAGGACTTGCAGGGATTCGCTGGCGTAGGTGGCGGTTCTGAGGCTTGTTCTTGCGGTTGCGACGACGGGGGCGATTGCTCCTGCGAGCCGGGCAGCTGCGGCAACTAAGTAAGTCTTTTGGTTTGTCGAAGGCTCGCCTTCCGGCGGGCTTTTTGTTTGCGCGGGCGACGGAATTAGGAAAAGAATTTATAGCTTTGCAGCAACATTTAACCCAAAAACTACAGGATTAATGGGGAAACTATTATTAGTTTTGGGCTTGGTGGTGTTTTTTGCGTCGTGCACGACCGAATTAACCGAAGACATTTTTGTGGAGCCGGAGACAGCCCAAGAGGCGGAGCAGGAACAAATCGACTCAATAATAGCGACCCGGGCAACGACGGTGCAAAAAGCAGTATATCACGAAGTTACAGACTCGTGGATCGCACCGCAGGCAGACCCCTATACACTCGAAAATTTCCAAAAAGCATACGACAAACTGGCCGCAACGACGAGAGGATTCAGGAGAGTTTGGAAGATTCCCCATATTGTACGAATGCTCAATTAAATACGTATTTTAAATAAAAATACTCCACTGAATGAAAAACTATTTTTTATTGCTGTCTCTTTTTCTGCTGTGTTGCTGCAATCCGGAGACGATTACGTCGGATGCCAGTGTCGAATATGAATTCAGGGTGATTAACCGGTCGGAGAGAGTAGTGGTTATTTCCAGTGACGATCCTGACGTAGAATCTGTAACTCTCGCCAAGGGGGATCGTAAAGTCATCTGCCAGTTTCTCTCTCTGGGGACTGTCAGCAATAAGAAACCGATGAGAGATCCTATGAAGGAAAATCATTATATTGGTGAGTATCTTCGGTATCCATTTACGATGACTGCCGATGGCGAGAACGTCTCCGACGACATTTGGTTACGCAGGTATTGGTCTTTCGAATCGGGACTTCACTCGTTAACCTATACCCTGATTGTGACGGATAGGTTGCTGGAGCGGTTAGCTGAGGAGGAGGAATAATTATGAAAAAGCTTGTATTATTATTTGTGGTCATTGCCGTTTGCTACGGGTGCGACAAAAAAGAGTATGCAGTCGAATGCGATGCATTCTATGTTTGGGAATTTGTGGTAGAGAACAAAACGAACGACAAGGAGATAAAGATTGATACCGATTATCCGTTAGGGCCGTATGCGAATCACTACGTTCTGACTCCAAACAAAGGCGATGTAATTATGGATATAGGTACTCTGGGGGGATGTGATGCAAAAGGCGTAATGCCCGATATCATCAAGGATGTCGTGGAAACCTTTCACATAGGTTATGGTGAAGAGTATCCATTTTTTATGATTATCGATGGCGAATCGGTTTCGCAAGACATTTGGTTGCCAAAATATTGGTCGTTCGAGGCAGGGCTGTATGACTCGACCTACACCCTCACCGTGACAGATGAGTTACTGGAGCAGTTGGCTGAGAAGGAAGAATAACGCCAACCCACATAACGCAACGAAAAGGCCCGAACGGAAGTTCGGGCTTTTTTTGTAACTTTGCGGCGCCTGCAACGGCGCAACAAAACAAATTACCCCTGCGAAAAAAGAATGAAAAATCAACTGAAAAGCTGGAGATGGTGGTCGTCGTGGCTCGTAATCGTGCTCGGATGCACGGTGATGTCGCTGGGATTCATACTCTTTATGTATCCCTACAAGATCACCCCCGGGGGCATCTGGGGGATGACCACTGTTCTGCACGAAATGTTCCCCGCAATCCCCCAGGGATGGTTCGGTTATATGATGGACATCCCGCTGTTGCTCATCGGGTTCGCGGTCTTTGGGCCGGTGTTCGGCGCGCGGACGGTCTTTGCATCTCTCATCACACCGTTGTTGATGCTGGTGTTGCCGTTGGTAGTCGACCCGAGTGTGATGGATCTGTCGAACGACCTTATCCTTGCTTCGGTATTCGGGGGGATTATGATCGGGGCCGGGGTTGGATTGGTGGTGCGGACTGGTGCGACGACCGGCGGAACGGACATTATCGGGATGCTGTTCCAGCGGTTTGCCGGGCTAAGGTTCTCGACCGGGGTTATGATTGCCGACGGGTTCGTGGTGTTGTGCGGGATCGCGGTTCTGGTTGTGGCGCACGGTGAAAGCCCTACACTGCCGCTCTACTCGCTGTTGACGATTTGGATCGTGGCGAAGGTGATCGACCTTGCGGTGGACGGGTTCCAGCACGAGAAGGTGCTCTTCATAGTGAGTGACCGCAAGAAGGAGATACGCGATTTTATAATCGGTGATCTGGACCGTAGCGGCACAATCATTCGCTCCTCCGGGATGTACACAGGTGGGGAGAAAGATATAATCTTCCTCGTTGTCAGTCGTCGAGAGATAGTGCGCGTCAAGCGACAGTTGCGCCAGATCGACCCCGGGATGTTCGTCGTGGTGATGGATGCCCACGAAACGCTGGGCGAGGGGTTCCGGTCGTTCGCCGAAATGAAGGAGTTGTGATGAAGAGGGTTTTCGTCGAGACTTACGGTTGCCAGATGAACGTGGTGGACAGCGAAACGCTGATGGCGATCTTGGTTGCCGCGGGCGGGTTTGCGGCTGCATCGTCTGTCGCGGAGGCCGACGTGGTTCTGTTGAACACTTGCTCGATACGCGACAATGCCGAACAGCGAATCTGGCACCGACTGGATGAGCTCGGCGCGCTTAAGAAACGTCGTAAGGGGCTGGTCATCGGTCTGGTCGGATGTATGGCCGAGCGGTTGCGCGAGGAGATCCTTGAACAACGACCCGCCGTGGACATCATCGCCGGGCCTGATGCCTACCGTTCGCTTCCCGAACTGTTGCGGCAGGCCGAATCGGGCGCCCGCGGCATCAATACCGAGCTCAGTAAGGAAGAGACCTACGCCGAGATCTCCCCTGTACGGCTCGACAGCAATGGCGTGAGCGCTTTTGTGGCGATAATGCGCGGGTGCGACAACTTCTGCTCCTATTGTGTGGTGCCCTACACCCGCGGGCGCGAACGTAGCCGCGATCCGGAGACAATCCTGCACGAGGTGGGGGAGCTTTTCGAGGCGGGTTACAGGGAGGTGACGCTTCTGGGGCAGAATGTGAACTCTTACTCTTTCGGGTCGGTCGATTTTCCGGAGTTGTTGAGGCGAGTGGCCGAGGTGAGCCCGTTGCTTCGCGTGCGGTTCGCAACTTCGCACCCCAAGGATATGAGCGACCGACTGTTGGAGGCGATGGCCGTCTTGCCGAACATCTGCCGCGCGATCCACCTGCCGGCACAATCTGGCAGCAACCGAATGCTCGACAAGATGAACCGCAAGTATACACGCGAGTGGTATCTGGGGCGTATAGCGGCAATCCGGCGTGCGATGCCCGATGCCGCGATCTCGACCGACATCATCGCCGGATTTTGTGGCGAAACGCCCGAAGATCACGCCGACACGATGAGCCTGATGAGGGAGGTGGGTTACGAGTTCGCATTTATGTTCAAATACTCCGAGCGGCCCGACACAGTGGCTGCGCGGACGTTGCCCGACGATGTGCCCGACGTCGTGAAGACCGCCCGACTGGCCGAGATCATCGCGCTACAAAACGAACTCTCGCTGGCCAGCAACCGGCGCGACGTGGGGCGCGAGTTCGAAATCCTGGTCGAGGGAACGAGCAGGCGCTCGGACGAAAAAGTCTTCGGCCGGACGTCCCAAAACAAGGTTGTGGTCATCCCTCGCATCGGTCTCGACGGCCAGCCCCACAAGCCCGGAGACTACGTCCGCGTCCGCGTGACCGATTGCTCGTCGGCTACTTTGCAGGGCGAGGAAATTTGATTATCTTTGTACGAATAATCTAACGAGAAGTAAATAATGGCTCTACAATGCGGAATAGTGGGACTGCCCAACGTGGGAAAGTCCACGCTGTTCAACTCGCTGTCCAACGCAAAGGCGCAGGCGGCAAACTTCCCCTTCTGCACCATCGAACCCAACGTAGGGGTGATCACCGTGCCGGACGAACGACTGGCGCGACTGGCCGAGATCGACAAACCGAAGAAAGTTATACCGACCACAATAGAGATAGTCGACATCGCGGGCCTTGTCAAAGGGGCGTCGAAAGGCGAGGGACTGGGCAATAAGTTTCTGGGCAACATCCGCAATACGGACGCGATAATTCACGTACTGAGGTGCTTCGACAGCGGCGACATTACCCACGTCGATGGGACGGTCGACCCGGTGAGGGACAAGGAGGTGATCGATATGGAATTGCAGCTCAAAGACCTCGAATCGGTCGAGAGCCGCATCGGCAAGGTCAAGAAACAGGCCGAAACGGGTGGCGACAAGAACGCCAAGCGGGCATACGATATACTTGTGAAATATCAGCAAGCCCTGCAAGCCGGCCTAAGCGCCCGGACGGTGGAGTTGGATAAGGAGGATCGAAAGTTCATTGCCGACCTGAACCTGTTGACCGACAAACCGGTGCTCTACGTCTGCAACGTCGATGAGGCGAGCGCGGCAAGCGGAAACCGATACGTGGAGGCGGTGCGAGAGGCAGTCAAGGGTGAAGGGGCGGAGATTCTGGTCGTCGCGGCAGCAATCGAGGCCGACATCGCCGAACTGGAAACCCACGACGAGCGGCAGATGTTTCTGGAGGAGATCGGACTGGAGGAGTCGGGTGTGGCGCGGCTGATAAAGGCGGCATATAAATTGCTCGACCTGCAAACGTACTTCACCACCGGGCCCGACGAGAGCCGCGCGTGGACATTCACCCGTGGGATGAAAGCGCCCCAGACGGCGGGAATAATCCACACCGACTTCGAGCGGGGATTCATCCGCGCCGAGGTGATAAAGTATGCCGACTACGTGGCGCTGGGCAGCGAGAAAGCGTGTCGTGAGGCTGGCAAAATAGCCATCGAGGGGAAAGAGTACGTCGCACAGGACGGAGACATAATGCACTTCTTATTTAATGTATAACGGATTATGAGCAAGAACAGAAATTTCGATTTTCTGGCCATCGCGCTGATTGTGGCGGCCATCATTCTGGGTAGCGCCTACACCTACAAGTACCGGGTGCAGAACACAATCACCGTGACGGGCCTCGGCGAGGTGGAGTTCACCAGCGACCAGATCGTGTGGCGGGGAATCATCACCGCCGACAGCGCCAACCCCGAGGCGGGGTATGCGCAGATAGAGAGCAGCAAGGCCAAGGTTACGGAGTTTCTCACCTCGCGTGGTGTGGCGGCCGATGCGGTGGACTTTATGTTTGTGAACGTCAACAAGATGTATGACCCGATTTACTCCAACGGCAATTATATGGGCCAGAGGTTCACGGGCTACCAGTTGAGGCAGGACTTTGTGGTCGAGTCGACAGATGTGGATGCCGTGGAGGCTGCCTCGCGCGAGATCTCGTCGTTGATCGCCCAGGGGGTGCAGATGGATCTGTGGCAACCGGCTTACTACTTCTCCGGGCTGGATGGCCTGAAGTTGGACGTGATCGAGCAGGCCACAAAAGACGCCCGCGAACGCGCGCAACGTATAGCCGACCAGTCGGGTGGCAAACTCAAAAAGGTTAAGAAAGCGACCATCGGCGTGTTCCAGATTACCGGCGCCAATACCGACGAGGAGTTCACCGCCGGGGGTAGTTTCAACACTTCGAGCAGACTGAAGAAAGCAAGAATCACCGTAAGATTGGAGTACCGTGTCAGATAAGGTTCGCGTTCGTTTTGCCCCTTCGCCCACGGGGCCGTTGCATATGGGGGGCGTGAGGACGGCGCTGTACAACTACCTTTTCGCGCGGCGCCACGGAGGGACGTTCATCATACGCATCGAGGACACCGACTCGGCTCGGTTCGTGCCCGGCGCGGAACAGTATATCCTCGACGCATTGGACTGGTGCGGTATCCGTATCGACGAAGGGGTAGGGGCCGGGGACGGTATCTCCGCCGCCTCGCAGGGTCCCCACGCGCCGTATCGCCAGAGCGAAAGAAAAGACATTTACCTGAAATATGCCCTCGATCTGGTCGCTTCCGGTAACGCTTACTACGCTTTCGACACGGCGGCCTCGCTGGATGAGTTGCGAGCGGCCGCAGAAGCCGAGGGCGGGAAGTTCTCGTATGATCATACGGTTCGCGACGGACTCGAAAACTCGCTTCGGCTGTCGGCCGACGAGGTGGCCGCGCGAATCGCTCGCGGCGACCAGTATGTGGTTCGATTTCGGATGCCTGCCGGTCGTGACGTGGTGATGAGCGACCTGATTCGCGGCGAGGTGGTGGTCAACACTGCCACGCTGGACGACAAGGTGTTGTGGAAATCGTCGGACGAACTGCCAACGTACCATCTGGCAAATATAGTGGACGACCACCTGATGGATATCTCCCACGTTATTCGCGGCGAGGAGTGGTTGCCGAGCCTGCCGTTGCACTACCTTTTATACGAGGCGTTCGGGTGGACTGCGAGCCAGCCGCTTTTCGCCCACTTGCCGCTGCTGTTGAAGCCGACCGGGCAGGGAAAACTCTCGAAGCGCGATGGTGACAAGTTGGGATTTCCGGTCTTTCCGCTGCGTTGGATCTCGCCCGAGGGGGAGATTTCGGCGGGTTATAAGGAGGATGGCTACTTCCCCGAGGCGTTCGTTAATATGTTGGCGCTGTTGGGATGGAATCCGGGCACGGAGCAGGAGTTGTTCTCGATGGAGGAGTTGGTGGAGCAGTTTTCGCTCGATCGCGTGTCGAAGTCGGGGGCACGGTTCCAGCCCGAGAAGGCACGATGGTTCAACGCGCAGTATATGCACGCGAAGAGCAATGCCGAGTTGACCGAACTGTTCGTGCCGATGTTGCTCGAAAAGGGCATAGCCTGGGAGCGCGAGAAGATAGAACGCGTTGTAGGATTGGTTAAGGAGCGGGCGACGTTCGTGGGCGACTTGTGGGAACTGGCGGCGTACTTTTTTGTGGCGCCCGCGCACTACGACGAAAAGGCCACCGCCAAGTTTTGGAAGGGCGAAAACCCTGGGCATATCGCCGCGCTACGAGAAGTGCTGGCGGCCGAGAGCGACTTCACGGCGGGCCATCTGGAAGAGGTGATCCATGGCTGGATCGAGGCAGGCGGCTACCCGATGGGGCAGGTGATGAACTCACTGCGGTTGGCTTTGGTCGGCGCCTCGATGGGCCCCGGGCTGGCGGAAATATGCGAGCTGATAGGCAAGCCGGAAACGATATTCAGAATTGACGAAGCATTGAAAACATTGGGCCGATGAGGGGCCGAGGCAGTATGAGGGCAGCGATAATAGGATACGGTAAGATGGGCCGCGAGATCGAGCGGATCCTGCGCGAGCGAGGCCACGAGGTGGGGCTCATAATTGACGTAGGCAACGCAGGCGACCTGAACGCCGAAAAGATGGCCGGGATGGATGTGGCTCTTGAGTTTACTACGCCCGACACGGCCCTCGGGAACATCACCAGGTGCCTCGAACTGGGGGTGCCCGTCGTGTGCGGAACTACCGCGTGGACGGCCCACCTGCCCCAGGTCGAGGAACTTTGCCGCCGACGACAGGGGGCGTTCTTCTACGCTTCGAACTACTCGATCGGGGTGAACGTGGCCTTCGAGTTGAACCGGCAGATGGCGCGAATGATGAACCGCTTTCCGGAGTACGACGTTACCATCGAGGAGACCCATCACACCGAGAAGAAAGACGCCCCGAGTGGAACGGCCATCACGCTGGCCGAGGACGTGGTGGCTGCGCTGGATCGTAAGACGCGCTGGACGGGTGGCACAACTACCGTGGCTGAAGAGTTGGAGGTTACCTCGGTGAGGCGTAGCGTCGCTCCCGGAACCCACGTCGTGACGTACGAATCGCCAGTGGATACTATCTCTCTGGTACACAATATTAAGAGCCGTGCGGGACTGGCCGCTGGGGCTGTTTCGGCTGCTGAGTTTCTGGTGGCGCAGGTTGAGGCCGGCCGCCGGGGAGTGTTCACTATGAAAGAGTTGTTGGAATTATGAGACTGTTCGGAAAATTGAAAGATCGCAGCCCGCTGTTTCGCATCACAATGGAGTGGGTCGAGGCGATCGTTTTCGCGGTTGTGGTGGCGACGCTGGTGCATACGTTCGTGTTCCAGATGTACGTCATTCCCTCGCCGTCGATGGAGAAGACCCTGCTGGTGGGCGACTATCTGTACGTTAGTAAATTGACCTACGGACCCAAGCTGCCGAACACGCCGCTGAGCTTTCCGTTGGTGCATAACACGATGCCGTTGTCGAAGACCGGGGCCAAGTCCTACTCCGAGGCGGTGCATTGGAAATATCGCCGCCTGGGTAACCTGAAACGGTTGCGGCACGACGACGTGGTGGTGTTCAACTACCCGGCCGACACGCTCATCGCCCGTCCCTCCGATAAGCGCGAAAATTACGTCAAACGTTGCGTTGCCCTGCCCGGCGACAGCCTTGTGATCGTCAACTCGCAGCTGTACGTCAACGGTGTAGCGCAGAAGCCCATTCCCGGGGCGCAGTTGGTATATTATGTCTCGACCGACAAACCCTTTGCGACCACGATGCTCTCCGAGATGGGCATCACTCCGAGTGACGTTCACTATATTCCCGCCACGGGTGAGTACGTGTTGCCGCTGACCGAGGAGAATCGCCAGCGGATGGAGGGAATGGCGAACGTGGTCGATATCCAGCGCTACGAGCGCGGCGGTGGACGTGAGATCTTTCCGAATACGGCCGACAACCTCTGGACCGAGACCGACTTCGGGCCACTTTGGGTACCCGCAAAGGGTGCGACGGTGGCGCTGACGAGGGAAAACCTGCCGCTCTACAGGCGGATAATCGACGAGTACGAGGAGAACGACCTGCGGGTCGAGGGCGATACTATATATATTAATGGTGAGGCTGCAACGAACTACACTTTCCGGATGAATTACTACTGGATGATGGGCGACAACCGTCAAAACTCGCTCGACTCGCGCTACTGGGGTTTCGTGCCGGAGGATCACGTGGTGGGCAAAGCGTCGTTCGTGTGGCTATCGCTGGATAAGAATCGCGGGTGGTTCGACGGCAAAGTCCGATGGAACAAGATGTTCCGAAAAGTTAAGTGATGTGGCCGAGGCGTACAAAACCATCGCGGCACCGGCCGAGGCGACCATCAAGGAGCGACACAGCCGTTTCCGGGCGTTTGCGTTTCCGGTGCGTAGCGAGGCCGAGGCCAAGGCGCACCTGAAGGCTCTGCGCGAAGAGTTTACCGATGCGTCGCACGTCTGTTACGCATTCCGACTCGGCCCGCGGGGCGATGTTTGGGCGGCGAGCGACAACGGAGAACCCAACGGCTCGGCAGGACGACCCATACTGGGCCGGATTATGGCGGCGGGCGTGAGCGACACTCTGGTTGCGGTGGTAAGGTGGTTCGGGGGTAAGAAACTGGGAGTGCCCGGACTGATCGCGGCCTACAAGGAGTCGGCAACGGCGGCACTCGATGCGGCAAAAATTATTGACAGCAATGGATAAAAGAAGTCTTATCTCGATCACCGACCTCAGTAAGGAGGAGCTGCTGAGACTGTTGGAACTCGCGGCGTGGTTTGAAAACAATCCCGGACAGAGACTGCTGGAGGGCAGGGTGGTGGCGACGCTATTTTTCGAGCCCTCGACCCGCACCCGACTGAGCTTCGAGAGCGCTATCAACCGTCTGGGAGCCCGCGTGATAGGGTTCTCCGACGCCGCCAACACCAGCGTCTCCAAGGGCGAAACGCTGCACGACACCATTTCGGTGATCACCAACTATTGCGACCTTATCGTGATGCGCCACTCGTTGGAGGGTGCGGCTCGTTACGCAAGCGAAGTGGCCCGGGTGCCGGTGGTGAACGCGGGAGACGGGGCCAACCAACACCCCTCGCAGACGCTGCTGGACCTCTACTCGATTCAGAAAACCCAAGGACGGCTCGACGGACTGCGGATTATGATGGTGGGCGACCTGAAGTATGGCCGGACGGTGCACTCGCTGTTGGAGGCGTTGAGCCACTTCGACACGGAGTTCGTCTTCGTCTCGCCGCCCGAGTTGCGGATGCCCGATGAGCATAAGCGCCGATTGGACGAAAAGGGATTGAAGTACACCGAGTTGGCAGAGCTGGAAGGCAATATGGACGAGATGGACGTCGTTTATATGACGCGCATCCAGAAGGAGCGATTCAACGACCCGATGGAGTACGAGCGGGTGAAAAATGCCTACGTCCTACGGCGCGAGATGCTGCGCGGGACGCGCGATACGATGAAGATTCTCCACCCGCTGCCGAGGGTGGGCGAGATCGCAACCGATGTGGATACCGACCCGCACGCATACTATTTCCAACAGACGCGAAACGGCGTGTGGGCGCGAATGGCGATAATCTGTTACCTGTTAGGGGTGAAGAAATAAGTAGGAGGCCGAAGCTATGACGATGCAAGATAAAACAATGGAAGTGAGGCTGATAGAGAACGGAACCGTGATCGATCACATTCCGCCAGCAGCCCTGTTCAAGATCATCACCATAATGGGACTCGACCGCGACACCGAGCACCGGATGACCATCGGGACGAACCTCGAAAGCGGCCGTATGGGCTCCAAGGCGATCATCAAGATAACCGACCGCTACTGTGCCGCGCACGAGATCGACCGCATTGCGCTGTTCGCTCCCGAAGCCCGGGTAAACACTATCCGCGACTTTGCTGTGGTCGAAAAACGCCGCGTGGAGGTGCCCGCCCGCATCGAGGGCTTTGTGAAGTGTGCCAACCCGATGTGCGTTACAAACCACCAACCTGTCCAGACGGCGTTCGAGGTTGTTGCGGAGGATGGAGGGCCCGCCGGCAAGGTGGCTTTGCGGTGCCGTTATTGTGAAAAAATTACACGCGACTTTGGGGCAAAACCAGATACATATTAAAGGTGCGAGGGTTCACAACCTCAAGAATATTGAGGTTCTAATCCCTCATAATCAACTGGTTGTGGTGACGGGGTTGAGCGGATCGGGAAAATCCACTCTGGCCTTCGACACCATTTTCGCCGAGGGGCAACGACGTTACGTCGAGAGCCTTTCGGCTTACGCGCGTCAGTTTCTGGGCCGGATCGACAAGCCCGACGTCGACTTCATTTCGGGCATTGCGCCCGCTATCGCCATCGAACAAAAGGTCAACACACGCAATCCGCGCTCCACGGTCGGTACGTCGACAGAGATTTATGACTACCTGAAGTTGCTTTTCGCTCGTATCGGCCACACTTTTTCGCCCGTTTCTGGTCGCGAGGTGAGGGCTTTCGGCGTGGACGACGTGGTGGAGTACGTGGCTTCGTTGCCTGAGGGTGAGCGCGTTATTGTTATTGCTCCGTTGGTTTTGGGGCCAGGACAGGGTGTGATCGAGCGATTGACCCTGTTGTTGGGCGAGGGTATCCAGAGAGTTTGGTATCGCGGTGAGACTCAGACTATTGAGGACGTGTTGCCGTTGTTGGACGCGACGACGGTGGCTGAGGATATCGACATTGTGATCGACCGCCTGAAGGCTGCTCCTGACGACGCGTTCCGCTCGCGGGCAGGCGACTCTGTGGCCCGCGCAATGAGTTATGGATCAGGTGTTTGTAAGATAATTTCCGGGGTGGGGGAGAAGGACCGAAAGCCGGTTGTGCGAGAGTTTTCGTCGCGTATGGAGATGGACGGCATTACGTTCGAAGCACCCACGGAGCACCTTTTTAGCTTCAACAACCCGATCGGGGCGTGTCCGCGGTGCGAAGGTTACGGCCGGGTGACCGGTATCGACGAGGATCTGGTCGTGCCTGATAAGACCAAAAGTATTTATAATGAGGCTATTGCGGCTTGGCGTGGCGAGACTATGGGTTGGTGGCGCCAGCAGTTGGTGGACAATGCCTACAAGTTCGATTTTCCGATTCACAAGCCGTTTTACGAACTCACGGCGGAGGAAAAAAGAGTACTGTGGAGTGGCAACGAGTATTTCAAGGGGCTCGATCGGTTCTTCGAATACCTTGAAAGTGAGCGATATAAGATTCAGTACCGTGTGATGCTGTCGCGTTACACCGGCAAGACTGTTTGTCCCGAGTGCGGCGGCGGACGACTTCGTAAGGAGGCATTCTGGGTCAAGGTCGGCGGTCGGTCGATTTCGGAGCTTGTGCAGATGAGAGTCAGCGAGTTGCGCGAGTTTTTCGCCGGTCTGAAGCCTGTTTCAGGGTCGAGTTCTGGCTCCGAGACCGGTTCCGGTTTCGAACTCGACGACCACGACCTGACCGCGGGCGAGCGCCTGTTGACTGAAATCACCAATCGACTGCAATACCTTGACGACGTGGGTCTTAGCTACCTGACTTTGGATCGCCTTTCGTCGACGCTTTCGGGCGGCGAGAGCCAGCGAATCAACCTGTCGTCGTCGCTGGGCAGCAATCTCGTCGGGTCGCTTTATATTCTCGACGAACCGAGTATTGGGTTGCATCCGCGTGATACTCATCGACTTATCGGCGTACTTCGGCAATTGCGCGACCTCGGCAATACGCTCATTGTTGTGGAGCACGACGAGGCGACGATGCGCGCCGCCGACCAGATTATCGATATCGGGCCCGAGGCGGGCGACCACGGCGGCGAAATTGTGTATAGTGGTGATTTCGAGGGACTTCTGAAGGCTTCCAATAGCCTCACTGCGGATTACCTGACCGGTCGACGGCGGATCGAACCTCCCGCGACTCCTCGCGGTTGGCGTAATTTCGTCGAGCTGCGAGGCGTGCGCGAAAACAACCTAAAAGGGATTGACGTGAAGTTCCCGCTCGGGGTAATGACCTGTGTGACAGGTGTTAGTGGTAGCGGGAAATCGTCGCTCGTTCGCGGCGTGCTCTATCCCGCCTTGCGCCGTCGACTCAACGACACCGGCCTCAAACCGGGCAGCTTCGAGTCGTTGGAGGGCGACGTTGGGATGCTCTCGGGCGTGGAGACGATCGACCAGAACCCCATTGGCCGCTCATCTCGTTCTAATCCTGTGACTTACGTGAAAGCATACGACGAGATTCGCAAACTTTTCGCTGACCAGCCCTATGCCAAACACAACGGTATGCCCCCGGCTTTTTTCTCGTTCAACACTGCTGGCGGGCGTTGCGAAGAGTGTCAGGGAGAGGGAGTTATCCACGTCGAGATGCAGTTTATGGCCGACGTCGAGCTCACGTGTGAGACTTGTGGCGGGCGGCGGTTCAAGGACGAGGTGCTGGAGGTACGATATCGCGATAAAAACATATTCGACGTGTTGGAAATGACTGTGGACGAGGCTGTTGACTTTTTCGGCCAGGACTCGTCGGCAACCACACGCCGCATAGTCGAACGGCTCGGCGCCCTGCAAAACGTCGGCCTTGGATACGTCAAGCTCGGACAATCCTCTTCGACTCTTTCCGGCGGTGAGAGTCAGCGCGTTAAGCTGGCTTCGTTCCTGCTTAAGGACAGCTCCGAGGGGCGCCTGATGTTCATCTTCGACGAACCCACGACGGGACTTCATTTTCACGATATAAATAAACTGTTGGCGTCGCTCAACGCATTGATAACCAAAGGACATACGGTGGTGATCATCGAACACAATCCCGAGGTGATCCGATGCGCCGACCACGTGATCGACCTTGGGCCCGAGGGTGGCGCCGAGGGCGGGTCGCTGGTGTTCGAGGGTACGCCCGAAAATCTCAAAAAATGCCCAGAGAGTTACACCGGGCGCTACTTGTAATGGAATTTTTCTCTTTTACCCTGCCCAACGGCATCCGTTGCATCCACGCCAGACGGATGCGCTCTGCCGTGGCCCACTGCGCGCTGACGATCAATGCCGGTAGTCGCGACGAATCACCTGACGAACACGGAGTTGCCCACCTGTTGGAGCACGCCCTGTTCAAGGGAACCGAAAAACGTAAGGCGTTTCACATCAGCCAGCGGCTCGAGAACCTCGGCGGCGAGCTTAACGCGTTCACTACCAAGGAGGATACGACGATCCACGCCACCACTCTGCGGGCCGATTTTCCGAAAGCCGCCGAGTTAATCAGCGACATCGCGTTCTGCTCGATTTTTCCCGAGCACGAGATCGAGCGCGAGAAGCGAGTGATTGTGGATGAGATACATAGCTATAGCGACATCCCTCAGGAGATGTTGTATGACCGCTTCGAGGAGTTGTTGTTCGTTGGGTCGCCTTTGTCTCGTAACATTCTGGGTAACAGTCGTTCTGTCGGTAGGCAAAGCGTGGCCACGATTCGCGATTTCGTGCAGAAGGCCTATACGACCGACCAGATGGTGTTTTCGTACGTCGGGGCGATGACTGAAAAGGCGTTTATGGCTGTGTGTGAGGAGTATTTGGGTTGGATTCCGGCTTCGAAACGCGAGTTTTTCCGTATGCCTCCGCCGTCGCTAATTCCGTTCAACGAGGTTGTAATTAAGAGTAATAACCACCAGACCCACTGTATGTTGGGTAACCGCGCATACTCGCTTTCCGATCCTCGCCGATTGCCGCTGGCCCTACTCGTGAACATCCTCGGCGGCCCGGGGGCGAATTCGCGATTGAATATGGCACTGCGGGAGCGTAACGGCTTGTCCTACAACGTTGAAGCGCTCTTTTCACCCTTCACCGACACCGGATTTGCTGCGATCTACTTCTCGTGTGACAAGGACAAATTGGATCGTTGCCAGACCCTGATTCGCACTGAGGTCGACCGTCTCGTGCAGTCGAAATTGACCTCCCACGCACTGAGTATGGCTAAAAAACAGTTCGTCGGCCAATTCGCCATCTCGATGGATTCCAACGAGAGTTATATGTTGGGTGCGGCTAAAAGTTTCCTGATTTATAACGACATAGACACGCCTCAGGCGATTGCCCAAAAGGTTGCTACCATAACGGCAGACGAGGTGTTGAACGTCGCACAGGAGGTTTTCGGTACGCACAGTGCGGTGATTTACAGATAGTTGTGCTCGGGAAGAGCGCCCGAAAGACAGTGAACGATCGGATCGAGCAATACATCGAGCAGCATACGGCGACGTGGACACCCGCCGAGGAGGCGTTGTTGGCCGAGCTCGACCGCGTGACCCACCTTCGCGTCGTTCAGCCGCAGATGGTGTCCGGTCGTACCCAGGGGGCGTTCCTGACACTAATCACCCGGATGTTGCGACCTCGCCGGGTGCTCGAGATCGGTACTTTCACCGGTTATTCGGCACTTGCGCTCGCCGCAGGCCTGCCGCACGACGGAGAGCTTCACACGATCGAGGTCGACGACGAGCTCGAAGACCTTGCCCGCGAATTCTTCGCAAAAAGCCCGCACTGTTCCAAAATCCACCTCCACATTGGTTCTGCGCTCGACCTCGCCCCCCGACTTGCGCGCGAAAAAGGCCCGTTCGACCTTATATATATGGACGGCGACAAGCGCGAATACCCCGCCTATTATCGGATGCTGCTCGACCCCGACCCCTGCGCACCAGCCCAAGCACCTCTCGTAAACCCCGGCTCTATAATTCTGGCTGACAACGTGTTGTGGTACGAAAAGGTGGCCGATCTCGCTGCCCTCGACCCTCATACCCTCGCGATTAGGGAGTTCAACGCCTTCGTCGCCTCCGATCCTCGCGTAGAAAACGTGATCCTGCCTCTGCGCGACGGCATCAACCTGATTCGCGTGAAGTAAAATAGAAGTAAAGAGAAGAAAAAATGCGTATATTTGTGGGATTCTAACCTAAAAATATACGCTTATGAGACGTTTCCTTTTTGTTTTGCTGGCTTGCCTGGCGGCGACACTGACCGCTGTGGCTCAAAATCAGCCCACCGCACCCGCACAAACTCCGACTTCTGCTCTTGACGAAGCTCTGCCTGTTCGTGGTCTGGCCATCCAGGCTCCTTCGGTCGAGGGACTCGACCTGTTCTTGAAATTCATCGAGGAGGAGTTGGCTCCGGCTCACTTCAACTTGTTGATCCTCCGCGTGGATTGGAACTACGACTACAAATCCCACCCCGAACTTCGCGATCCCAACCCTCTGACCGAGACTCACGTTAAACGCCTCGTGGCCGCCTGCCGTAAGCACGGTATCCGCCTCGCGCCTCAAATCAACTTGTTGGGCCATCAGTCTTGGGCAAAAACTACTTACTCCCTCCTTCGCGAGTACCCTGAGTTCGACGAAACGCCCCACGTCGACACCGCCAATTATACCGGCTGGCCAAATCCTGACGGCCTCTACTGTAAGAGCTACTGCCCTTTGCACCCCGATATGCCTCGCGTGGTGAACGCCCTGATCGACGAGATCACAACTGTTTTCGAGACCGACTTGTTTCACGCCGGGATGGACGAGGTGTTCTACATCGCCGACGACAATTGCCCTCGTTGCGCCGGTAAGGATCCCGCCGAACTCTTTGCCGGCGAGGTGAACCGCATTCGTAACCACCTTGCTCTGACTGGTAAACGTCTGATGATCTGGGGCGATCGCCTTCTGGACGGCACTCTGACCGGCCTTGGGGCTTGGGAGGCGAGTATGAACAACA
The DNA here is from genome assembly GCA_002293505.1 of Alistipes sp. UBA936. Classification (GTDB taxonomy): domain Bacteria; phylum Bacteroidota; class Bacteroidia; order Bacteroidales; family Rikenellaceae; genus UBA940. The sequence goes on from DBDI01000001.1 coordinate 112,080, forward strand.
CCGCCCGCGCCGTGGATATGATCGCCAAGGACGTCTTCGTTTGCGACTGGCACTATGAGCGCGCCGACCTGTCTGCCGTCTACCTGGCTATGAAGGGCCTCGACGTTGCGACCTGCCCTTGGCGCCGCCCCGAGCTGGCCATCCGCCAGATGAACGATATGATCGCCTGGCGCGCCCAGACCACCCCGGCCACGAAAAGCCACCTGCAAGGTATCATCGAGACTGTTTGGTCTCCTGCCGAGCCCTTCCTCCGCAACTACTACAACCCCTCGACCGAGGACGGTGTTGCGCTGACTGTCCGCCGCCTGATGGAGGAGTACAAAAAACTATAGCTTCAGCTCTTTTTTGATTTGGTCGAGGCGGGCATCGAGTTCCGCCTCGACTTTTTCGAACTCATCTACCGAGGCCAGCGGGGCACGCACTCCGAAGTAGAACTTGATCTTGGGCTCCGTTCCTGATGGCCGTACCGAAACCTTTGTTCCGTCGGCTGTAATGAATTGCAAAACATTCGAATATTCTCCATCGACCGGTTCGCGCAAAATATCCCGCACCTCCACCACCGGCGAACCCAAAATAGTCTCGGGCGGTGTTGTCCGATACGCAGCCATCATATCAGCTATCTCGGCCACTCCCTCGATTCCCTTGCGCGTCACCGACACCATACTCTCCTTGTAGAACCCATACTCGACATACATCGACCGTAGCCACTCCAGCAGTGACATCCCCTTGTCCTTGGCCCAGGCGGCGGCTTCGGCGGCCAGCGAACAGGCGCTCACGCCGTCCTTGTCCCTGACAAAATCGCCCGCCATAAACCCGAAACTCTCCTCTCCGCCGCCGATGTACTGCTCGCGGCCCTCCCGCTCGCGCACCATCTTGGCTATGTACTTGAATCCCGTCAGACAGTCGTAGCATCCCACTCCGAATCGCTTCGCCACGGCCGGTATCATCTCCGAGGTTACAATTGTCTTCACTACGAACTCTTTGCCTTTGATCTTGCCTCTCTCCGCCCAACCCGTCAGCAGATACGACGCCAACAGCGCACAGGTCTGATTGCCGTTTAGCAACACGAACTCATCGTTCTCGTCCCTCACCGCGATCGCCAACCGGTCTGCATCCGGATCCGTAGCCAAGACCAGTTCCGCTCCGATCTTCTCGGCCAGGTCTATGGCCATCTTCATCGCCGTTCTCTCCTCGGGATTCGGCGATGCGACTGTTGGGAAATCTCCATCGAGAATACTCTGTTCAGGCACCACCGTGACGTTCGTAAAACCGAACCTCCTTAGCGACTCAGGTACCAAACGCACCCCTGCGCCGTGTAGCGGTGTGTAGACGATTTTCATATCGTGGAACCGCTTCACTGCATCCGGGGCCAGCGCCAGCGAATGAACCCTGTCGAGATACTTCTCGTCGAAGCTCTTGTCGAGCACTTGTATCCTGTCTCCCGCCTCGCCCGTTCTCACCTGTTCCGGCGAGGTTATTTTTTCCACCTCCTTTATTATATTGGTATCGTGCGGATCGGTCACTTGCGCGCCGTCGTTCCAGTACGCCTTGTAGCCGTTATACTCCTTCGGGTTGTGCGACGCGGTGACCATCACTCCGCTGTGACACCCCAGTTCACGGATCGCAAAACTGAGCTCCGGCGTTGGCCTCAGCGCATCGAACAGCCACACTTTGAAGCCGTTGCTGGCGAAGATGTCTGCCACTCGTTCTGCGAACAGTCGGCTGTTGTTTCGCGAGTCGTGGCTCACGGCGACACGTATCTCTGTTCCCGGGAAACTTTTGATCAGATAGTTCGCCAGTCCTTGAGTTGCCATCCCGACGGTGTAGATATTCATCCTGTTCGTCCCCACACCCATTATTCCGCGCAGTCCGCCGGTGCCGAATTCGAGGTCTCGATAGAAACTCTCCTCGAGTTCTTTGGGGTCGTGTTCCATCAGATGCTTGACTTGTCGTTTTGTGGCTTCATCGAAGTCTCCGTCGAGCCAGAGTTGTGCTCTTTTTGTTGCCGATTTCTGTAAATCCGTGCCCATTTTTGTTATAGGTTTAAGTTATATTCGTTGTTTGTTTTTGCTGAATTTATTTATACACAAAGTTACTAAAAAAAGGTCGATTCTCACACTCAAAGGGTTAAACAAACGGCCTCAAAATCTATAATAATTAAAACATCATTTGCAAGATGGAACAGTTTTTTTTTATTAAAAAATACCCCCACCTTTGTTCACGTCGAAGTAACACTAATCAACGAAATGTTCGGTAACACACAGAAATACAGTGCTGTATGGCAAGATTGCCTGAGTCGGGTGCGTGAGCACACCTCTGAGGACGAGTTCAGCAGGTGGTTCGCCCCGATCGTACTTCTGGACTTCGACGGCACGACCCTCAAGCTCCGCGTCCCGAACGAAAGCTACGTCTCCCACATCGAGAAAAACTACATTCCGATGTTGCGCCCGTTGATCCAAAATCTGTTCGGCGCGCAGACCCGTTTGCGTTACGCCGTTCCCAAGGCCGAGGCCACGGGCGAGAGCGCTTCCGTGCCTCTTTCCGCGGCGGCCGACATAACCCAGATCACCAGTTTCAAAGAGCAAACCAACACTGCAAATATAAAGAATCCTTTCGTGATTCCGGGTATCCGGCGAATAGTTATCGACTCGCAGTTGAATCCGGCCTACACGATGGAGAGTTTCATCGAGGGTGATTGCAACCGCCTGGTTCGTTCGACCGGTATTTCTGTCTCGCTCCAGCCCGGTTCCACTCCTTTCAACCCGTTGTACATTTTCGGCGGTTCCGGCCTCGGTAAGACCCACGTTGCTCAGGCGATCGGTCAGGAGGTCAAGCGTCGCTTCCCCGGATTGCAGGTTTTGTACGTGTCGATGCACAAGTTCCAGGCGCAGTACACTACCGCTGTGCTTAATAAGGAGGTGAACGACTTCATCCACTTCTACCAGATGGTGGACGTGCTCATCATCGACGACATTCAGGAACTTAGCGGTAAACCCTCCACCCAGAACGCCTTCTTCAACATCTTCAACCACCTCCAGTTGGCCGGTAAACAGTTGATCCTTACTTCCGACAAGCCTCCTGTCGAGTTGCGCGACATCGAGGCCCGCCTGTTGACTCGCTTCAAATGGGGTCTTTCCGGGGAGCTTACCGTTCCCGATTACGAGACTAAGGTTAAGATCATTCGTAGTAAGATCCAGCGCCTGAGCGTTCCCATTCCCGATGAGGTTGTGTTGTTCTTGGCCGAAAACATCCGCGCTAACATCCGCGAGATCGAGGGGGCTCTGGCTTCGCTCGTCGCTAACGCTCAGTTCCTCGGCCGTAAGGTCACTGTTTCTCTGGCTCGCGAGATTCTTAAGGTCTACGTGGCTGTCCACCGTAAGGAGGTTTCGATCGAGACTATCCGTAAGGTTGTTTGCGATATGATGGGGGTTTCGCCCGAGAGCTTCTCTTCGAACCGTCGTACCCGCGAGATCGCCCAGGCTCGCCAGATCGCGATGTACCTCTCCAAGAAACACACCAAGGCTCCTCTTACGGCTATCGGTTCTGCTATCGGTGGTAAGAACCACGCCACGGTTCTCCACTCTTGTAAACAGGTTGCCAACCTGATGGAGACCGACCGGGCCTTCCGGCTTCAGATCGAGGAGATAGAGAGAAAAATTGCGGGATAGGTCATACTTTCCCGCTTTTTTTGTATCTTTACCGGAAACTTTAACCCAAAATTTGTAAAACTTCAACCACAGAGTATGGCTACACAACCGGTGAACTCGGACAAGCTGAAAGTGCTCAGCGCCGTGATGCAGAAAATAGAGAAGGATTTCGGTAAGGGATCCATAATGAAGATGGACAACACCTCTGTCGAGGAGGTTGCGGTTATTCCGTCCGGTTCGCTCACTCTGGACATTGCTCTGGGCGTCGGCGGTTACCCCAAGGGCCGCGTCATCGAGATTTACGGCCCCGAGTCGTCCGGTAAAACCACCCTCGCTCTGCACGCTATCGCCGAGGCTCAAAAAATGGGCGGTATCGCTGCTTTTATCGACGCCGAGCACGCTTTCGACAGTTATTACGCTCAGAAGCTGGGTATCGACATCGAGAACCTGCTCATCTCTCAGCCCGACAACGGCGAACAGGCGCTCGAGATCGCCGACAGCTTGATCCGTTCCGGCGCTATCGACATCGTTGTTATCGACTCCGTTGCCGCTCTCACTCCTAAGGCCGAGATCGAGGGCGATATGGGCGAGTCCAAGATGGGCCTTCAGGCCCGCCTTATGTCTCAGGCTCTCCGTAAACTCACCGCCTCCATCGCTAAGACCAAAACCGTTTGTATCTTCATCAACCAGTTGCGCGACAAGATCGGCGTTGCTTACGGTAACCCCGAGACCACGACCGGCGGTAACGCCCTCAAATTCTACGCTTCCGTTCGTATCGACATCCGTAAGAGCGCTGCCATTAAGGACGGCGACGACGTTCTGGGTAATCTCACTAAGGTCAAGGTTGTTAAAAATAAGGTTGCTCCTCCTTTCCGCCGCGCCGAGTTCGACATTATGTACGGTCAGGGTATTTCTCGCGTCGGCGAGGTGCTCGATTTGGCCGTGGATAACGATATTATCAAAAAGAGTGGTTCGTGGTACTCGTTCGGCGACCGTAAACTGGGGCAGGGTAGGGACGCCACTAAAGAGCTGCTCGTCAGCGACTCCGCTCTCCAGACTCAGATCGAAAAGAAGGTTCGTGAGGCCCTTAGTTCCGCCGACAAAGATCCCGCTGCCGCACCTAAGAAATCCGCCAAAAAGGACGACGCCGAAGAATAGTAAGAGTAATGGATTACACCCCACAGGACGAGGCCCTGATCGCCGCTCGGTTCGACAGCCTGCTCGCTTCGTGCGAAAAGATTTGCCGCACCGATGAGGATTGGGCTATGATTCGCCGCGCGTTCAGCGTCGCTAAGGATGCTCACAAGGGCGTTCGGCGTCGTTCCGGGGAGCCTTACATTACCCACCCGATCGCTGTGGCTCAGATCTGCGTCGACGAGATCGGTCTCGGTGTTAAGAGCGTTGTTGCCTCGTTGTTGCACGATGTTGTGGAGGATACCGACCTCGGTTTGGACGACATCTCTCGTATGTTCACGCCCAAGATCGCTTCTATGGTCGACGGGTTGACGAAAATTTCCGGCGTTTTCAACAACGAAAGCATCTCCGAGCAGGCCGAAACGTTCCGTAAGATGCTTCTCACGTTGTTGGACGACGTTCGGGTCGTGTTGATCAAGATCGCCGACCGACTCCACAATATGCGTACTCTCGGGTCGATGCCTCCCGAGAAACAGATCAAGATCACCAGTGAGACCTTGTTTTTGTTCGCTCCTCTGGCTTACCGCCTCGGTTTGCACGCCATCAAAAGCGAGCTCGAAGACCTCTCCCTGCGCTATCGTTTTCCGGAGCAATACGCTGAGATAGAGGCTAAGTTGGAGGCCGCCAAAAAGAAACGCGTCAAAGTGATGGAGCGGTTCGACGAGCCGATCGTAAAGAGCTTGCGCGAAAACGGCGTCGAGTTCGAGATCTCCGAACGTGTCAAAAGCGTCTACTCCGTTTGGCGTAAGATGCAGCAGAAACAGATTTCGTTCGAGGAGATATACGACCTTTTTGCCGTTCGGATCATCTTCTCGCCCTCGCCCGTGATCCCCGAAAAGACCCAGTGTTGGTTCATTTACGAGTTGGTTACCGACCTTTATCCCTCGCGCCCCGACCGCCTGCGCGATTGGATAACTTTCCCTAAACCAAATGGTTACGAGGCTTTGCATACAACCGTTATGGGTCCCGAGGGTCTGTGGGTCGAGGTGCAGATCCGCTCTGAGAGGATGAACGCGGTTGCCGAGCGTGGCGTTGCTGCCCATTGGAAACACAAGGAGGCGCCCGAGGATGAGGTCGCTTCCGACGAGAAGTTCGACGCTTGGTTGAGCCGTATCCGCGACGCCCTTTCGAGTCCGACCGAGGACGCTGTCGACTTTTTGGACAACTTCCAGAAATCGCTCTATACATCTGAGATTGTGGTGTTTACACCCAAAGGCGAGGATCGTAAATTGTTGAAAGGTTCCACCGTGTTGGACTTCGCTTATGACATCCACAGTAAGTTGGGTGCCAGCGCGATAGGGGCTAAGATCAACCACAAAATCGAATCCATTTACACTGTCCTCTCCAGCGGCGACCAGATCGAGGTGCTCACTTCGAACAGCGCTCGCCCCACGCCCGAATGGTTGGATCACGTGGTTACTACTAAGGCTAAACATCACATTAAGAACTACTTGCGTAAAACCGGCCAGAGTAATATCGAGCGCGGTAAGATCCTTTTCGAGACTCGTATGGCTGAGCTTGGGATCGCTCCCAGCGGCCGCGTTTTTCGTAAATTGCTGCCCGCTTACGGTAGTCCGACCAAGGACGAGTTCTACAAAAACCTCGGCGCCGGAACGATCTCGCTCGACGGCCTGCAGGATATTTTGCGACAAAACGCGGCAAGTAAGTTGTTGAAATTCTGGACTTTGTTCCAGAGTGACAATGATTCCGAGGAGGAAGATTCCGTGCCCGAGGAGATGGTCGTTGCCGAGTGTTGCATCCCCATTCCGGGCGACGACGTGACTGGTTATCGCGACCCTCACACCGGAAAAATCTTCGTACACAAGACCAGTTGCAACGAATTGATGCGCCTCGCCTCACAGCACGGCAAAAACATCGTGACCGGAATCCGATGGTCGAGCCACAAGGCAATGTCCTTTCTATCAGTCATTAACGTTCAGGGGATCGACCGCATTGGTATACTTTTGGACCTCGTTGGCGTGATCACCGGCGAGCTTGGGATCAACATCCGCGGCCTGCAGATCCAGAGCCACGACGGTATTTTCGAGGGCGAAATCAGCCTCTACGTTGCCAACACGAGTGACCTTAACGCACTGATAGCCAAGATAAAAAAGATAAAAGGCGTCGACAAGGCGCAACGCATAAACGGTTAAAGCTATGGAAGAGTACAATTTGGATTGGCTTTGGGGGCTTCTCGTCGTTATAGGACTGGTTTTCAGTACGATAGCTAAATCTCGCAAGAAATCGCAAGAGGTTGATCCCGAGCTATATAGCGACGACAGCGCCGACGAATACGATGGCACCCTCGAGGGTTATAGCCTTGAGGATCAATATAATGCAGAGACCCAATACAACGCCGAGGAGGCTCCTCGACGAGTCTATCCGCCTCAGACTCTCACCTCGGTCGACAGCTTCGCGGCATCTCAATCGAACGACAAGCAAATTGCTGGCGACTCATCCCTACCCGAGCCCCAACCGTTTGTAGCTGAGCTGCTTGGCGAGGAGTTCGACCTTCGTCGCGCGGTCATCGAATCCGAGATCCTTACCCCCAAATGGGTGACACAATAGAGTTATGGCAACGATTTTTACGCGCATCATCGACGGCGAGATTCCCAGTTACAAGGTGGCTGAGGACGAACGGTTTTTCGCTTTTCTGGACATCAATCCTCTCGTTGTCGGACACACTCTGGTGGTGCCGAAGTTCGCCGCCGATCGGGAGCTCGACTACGTTTTCGATCTGGATGACGACACGCTCGGCGCGATGATGGTGTTCGCCAAAAAAGTCGCCCAGCGTATCAGGCAAACCGTTGATTGTAAGCGAGTTGCTGTTGTTGCTCTCGGCCTCGAAGTTCCTCACGTTCACATCCATCTCATTCCTATTAACAGCGAAACCGACGTCGATTTCCGCCGTCCTCGCGTCCAACTTTCGCCCGAACAATTCGCCGCTCTCGCCGCGAAATTAAGCCTCTAAGAAGATTATTTTTCACGTCAACTAAACTTTTAGTTTGCACAACTAAAAGTTTAGTTTTATATTTGTGCTATAAAGATTGAAAGGTAGAAATATGAAAGAACTGACGAAGGCGGAGCTGGATGTGATGCAGATCATCTGGCATAGAAGCAAGGTGGTGGTGCACGACATCCTGGATGAGATGCCGGATCCGAAACCTGCCTACAACACGGTCTCAACGATCGTGAGGATTCTTGAAAAGAAAGGCTTCGTGGGACACGAGAAGTTGTTAGGCAAAACCTTTCTGTATCACCCGATTGTGCGCAGAGATGAGTATACGGAACACTTTATGAATAGCGTTTTGGGCAGGTTTTTCAACGGTTCGATCGTGCAAATGGTGTCGTTTTTCGGGAAGCGCGACAACGTTACGCTGAAGGATTTCGACAACATTATAAGCATCCTTGAAGAACAAAGAAAAGAGGAAATTAAGAGGGGAGGATACAAAAATGAAGGAAGACTTACTATACGTTTTGGGGGTCGCGGTAAGTAGCGGACTGCTCGTAACATTCTATCGCACAGCGCTTCACGGCCGGGTGTCGTTTGCCTTTGCCCGCGTTTTTCTGCTCGGATCGCTTGCCATTTCGGCGGTCGTCCCGGCGCTTGAAATTCCCGTTTGGCGGAGCGCGCCGATCGAGATACCTTATAATATAGCGTCGTCGCAACCTGTTGCCGCCGCTTTGTCACCTGCCGTTGCGTTTGTGGCACCTGATTCCGCGGACGTGGCTTCTGCTTCTGTCGGCTGGTTGCGGGTATTTGTTTTGGTACTGTATGTTGTTGGTGTTCTGGCGCTTGTCGTGTTAGGGGGGCGGCAGATAGTGAAGATTTTTCGTATTCGGCGCTGGGCAAAAATCCGCAACGAGGTGCATCACGTGGACGGCTATACGATTGTGCTGAGCAACGACGTGACGGCTCCATTTTCTTTTCTGTCAACGATTTACGTCGCCCGCGACACGCCAGCCGAAGAGTTGAACCAACTGGTGATGCACGAGGGGAGCCACATTCGTCATCGCCATTCGGTGGAGAAGATCGCGATGGAGGCGCTCAAGGTGCTGTTCTGGTTCTCGCCGGCGACTTGGTGGGCGGCGCGTCTGCTGAGTGAAGTACATGAGTTTCAGGCCGATAGCGATACGATGGAGGCCGGATGCCCAGTTGAAGAATACCTTCATACCATATTTCGTCAGGTTTTCGGGGTGGCGCCGGAGATCGCGACAGGCTTGGGAAATTCGCTAACCAAAAAACGATTCGAAATGATGAAAACTAATCTGAAACACAGTAAGTCAAGTTGGCTGCGGGCAGCGGGAGTGCTACCCATTGCGGCCGGAATGTTGGCGCTTTTTGGCTTTACTCATCGCGCACCGGAGGTTGTGGTGACGGGCGCACCGGAGATTATGGTGACTGGAGTGTCTGAAGCCGTTGAAACAGAGCCTGATAAGGCTGAAGAATTGATGGCTGCTCGCGACGTTGCGCAGGAACGCGCGATGCTTGTACAGGAACGAGCAGAGGTTGCACAGGAACGTGCGGAACTTGCACAAGAGCAAGCAGAGGCTACGCAAAGACGCTTAGAAATTACCGCAAAGATGCTTCAGCAACCAGACGAGCCGACGTACGCTCCAGAGGAGACGCCAAAGTTTCAGGGCGGTGATTTGAGCAAGTTCCGCAACTGGGTGATGGAACAGATTGTGTACCCGCAAGAGGCTGTGGAAAATGGTGTTAGCGGTGTTGTTACCGCGAAATTCGTCATCGAAAAAGATGGCACCGTAGGGCCGGTCGAGGTTCTGAATTCACCCTCTGAGCTATTTTCCAACGAGGTTGCGCGCGTCATCAGCACCTCGCCAGCGTGGACGCCCGGCACGAAAGACGACAAACCTGTGCGAGTGTTTTTCATAGTACCGATCGAGTTTGCGCCTGCCGAAGGCGATCAGGTAACTGTCCACACGGAGATGCATAAGCTTGAGGGTCAGCCACTTTATGTCGTCGACGGACGCAAAGTTACGCGTGAGGAATTCGACACGATGTTGAAGCCCGATGATATTGAGAGCGTTTCCGTTTTGAAGAACGACGCCGCAACGACAATGTATGGCGAGGACGCAGAGTATGGCGTAATTATCGTAGAAACAAAGGATTACACCAAGTTGGATGAGCAAACGGAGACCGGATATGGAAAGGTGTCGAGGCGCGCGCGTTCGTCGTCCGTAAACAAGGTCGATATGAGCGAAATCAACAAGCACGCCGATCTGAGGAGCTACCTGCAGGGGCGCGTTGCGGGGGTTCAATTCTTTGGAGATAAGCTAATTGTACGCGGCTTGAAGTCTGTCAACAACAACAACGAGGCGCTGATACTGATCGACGGGATGCCGGTAGGAAGCTTCGAGGAAGCCAACGAAATACTGAACCCCAACGACATAGAGTCGGTCAGCGTGACCGGTTCGACCAATATTTACGGCCAGCGGGGCGCCAACGGAGTGGTGCTTATCGTGACGAAAAAGAAGGTGAACAATTAAGCTATCTCTTTGATTTTAACCATTATACGTTGAGCTAAGGTGTCGGCTGCGTTTCGGTCGGCACCTTCGCTATAGACGCGCAGAATGGGCTCGGTGTTCGAGCGACGCAGATGAACCCAACCATCCGGGAAGTCGATCTTAACTCCGTCTATATCAGTGATTTTCTCGCCAGCGTAAGCCGCCTTCACGCTTTCCAACAGGGCGTCGACATCGGTCTCGGGAGTGAGGTCGATGCGATTCTTAGCCATCTGATAATCGGGATATGTGGCGCGCAACTGGCTGGCAGTCAGACCTGAGTGAGCCAAATGAGTCAGGAACAGAGCAACGCCGACCAAAGCGTCGCGACCGTAGTGCAGGGCAGGGTAGATGATACCGCCATTACCCTCGCCGCCGATCACAGCGCCGACCTCCTTCATTTTTGCAACGACGTTGACCTCGCCTACGGCAGCCGCAAAATACTGACCACCACGTTTTTTGGTGACGTCAGCTAAAGCTCTTGTCGAGCTCAGGTTCGAAACCGTGTTACCGCCGCCGGGAGTCTTAGACAACACGTAATCGGCCACCGAAACCAGCGTGTACTCCTCGCCGAACATCTCGCCGGTTTCGCAAACCAGCGCCAGTCGGTCGACGTCCGGATCGACAACGATGCCCAGATCGGCCTTCTCGCGAACGACGGTGGAGGCAATTTCAGTAAGGTTTTCGGGCAGCGGCTCGGGGTTGTGAGCAAACTCGCCAGTGGGTTCGCAATTGAGGCAAACGACATCACAACCAAGCTGTTGAAGGAGCGCAGGAATCGCCGTTCCACCAACAGAGTTGACCGCGTCGACCACAATACGAAACTTACGGGCGCGCACCGCGTCAACGTCAACAAGAGGCAGAGCGAGCACGTCGCGAATGTGTTGCTCAGTGAAATCGACCCGCTCGACCACGTGGCCGAGGGCGTCGACATCTGCATAAGTAAAGTTTTCAGCCTCAGCGATATGCAATATTTCGGCCCCGGCAGCAGCGCTCAAAAACTCTCCGCGAGAATCGAGCAGCTTGAGGGCGTTCCATTGGCGCGGATTATGGCTGGCAGTCAGGATGATACCGCCCGCCGCGCCGTAATGCACGACAGCCATTTCGACCCCAGGTGTGGTGCACAGACCAGCGTCCACAACGTCAACCCCGCAACCCATCAGAGTCCCGATCACGAGCCGCTCGACCATCTCACCAGACAGCCTTGCATCGCGCCCGACGACAACCGTAACTCGTTTGCCATCAGCTATTTGTCGAGCATAAGCAGAGATGAATTTCACCACATCGACGGGTGTGAGATTGTCAGAGGGGGCGCCGCCAATCGTGCCTCGAATTCCCGAAATGGACTTAATCAGAGCCATATAGATTCCTAATTTTAGTTGGATTTTTCGTGCAAAATGCGTAATTTTGGTTGCAAATATACCTAAAAATATGAGAACAATTCCTCCCTCCGAGTTGATTTTGAACAGCGACGGCACCGTTTTTCACCTACATTTGAGGCCCGAACAACTGGCCGACACCATCGTTTTGGTTGGAGATCCGGCGCGTGTGGCACAGGTTGCGGCCCGTTTCGATGTACGCGAATGTGCAGTCGAGAATCGTGAATTCCACTCTGTTACAGGCATATACAAAGGCCGACGTATGACTGTTCTTTCGCACGGAATCGGCACGGACAACATCGACATCGTGGTGACGGAACTCGACGCGCTGGCGAACATAGATTTCGCGACCCGACAAGTGAAACCGCAACATAAACGATTGACAATGTTGCGATTAGGGACGTCAGGCGGTCTGCAAACAGACCTGCGCATTGGTGACCTTGTTTTTGCTCGCACGTCGGTTGGGTTCGATGGGCTGTTGAACTTCTATGAGGGTCGTAATGAGGTCTGTAACAGCGATATGGAACGTGCGTTTGTAGCCCATACCGGTTGGAGCGAACAGCTGCCCGCGCCATATTTCGTGGACGCCGACAAGAAGTTATGGGAACTTTTCCGTGACGCGACCACGGAGGGGATAACTATTTCTGCCCCAGGGTTTTATGCGCCACAGGGCCGGTGGGTGCGCCTGAAACCCGCTGATCCGCAACTCAACGAAAAAATCGAATCCTTCCGCTATCCAGCAGAGGTCGCAACATCCAGACGGATAACTAATTACGAGATGGAGAGTTCGGCGCTGGCGGGATTGTCAGCCCTGATGGGCCATCGCGCGGCGACAATCTGCACAATCATAGCCCAGCGAGTGACCGAGAACGCAACGACCGATTATGCGCCGTTTGTTGAAAAAATGATAACAATGTCGCTCGACCGGCTGGCCGATTTCCGATAAAAATGGTTAATTTTGCATAAATTGTAAACCTCAGCGAAAAACTATGAAATTCACGGTATCCAGCTCGGCCCTTCTGTCGTTGCTCTCGACGACGGGCAAAATTATCAGCTCGAAAAATACGCTCCCCATCCTCGACTACTTCTTACTCGAGCTGCGGGGCGACACTCTTCGTGCAACGGCCTCGGACCTCGAAACGACTTTTGTCGGCTCGATTAAGGTGGATGGTGCTGAATCTGAGGGCATTATAGCCGCCCCTGCAAAGCTGATGCTCGACTCGCTCAAGGAGTTTTCAGAGCAACCACTGACGATCGAGGTAAACCCATCGACCTGGGAGATCCGCACCACGTGGAAAACCGGGCAGGCGACACTGCCTGGAACTTCGGGTCAGAGTTACCCTGCTGTTCAGGCTCTTGACGACGACAAGAATACTCTCACGATAGACGCCGACACGCTCGAAGCAGGCATCTCAAAGACACTTTTCGCAACGGCGGATGACGAGCTGCGGCCAGTGATGAACGGTATTTTTATCAATATCGAGCCCGAAAAAGTGACCTTTGTGGCGACCGATGCTCACAAGCTGGTGCGCTACACGGCCGACGTGACCAGCGACCAAGCCGCGTCGTTTATACTACCTAAGAAGCCGGCGAACTTGCTGAAAACCACCCTGATGAAAGAGTCGGGCGACATCACTGCCGAGTTCGACGCCAAGAACGTCGTATTTAATATAGGTACGTACACGATGGTTTGCCGCCTGATCGAGGGCAACTATCCGAATTACAACGCCGTGATCCCGGCCGCAAACCCCAACCGTGTGATCGTCGACAGGGTCGAACTACTCAACGGCATCAAGCGGGTGGCCGTGTGCTCGAACCAGGCAACCAACCTTATCAAGCTGGAAATCAAGGCAAATCATATCGACCTGCTGGCTCAGGATCTCGATTTTTCGGTGTCGGCTCGCGAGTCAGTCGCGGCGGTCTACGAAGGCGGCGACATCACGATCGGCTTCAAGTCCACGTTCCTTGTCGAAATACTTTCGGGCATCGAAACCCCGAGCGTGGTGATGGAATTGGCCGACTCGACTCGCGCCGGAGTGTTCAGACCGGTGCACGACGACAAACCGGCCGCCGATACGCTGATGCTACTGATGCCGATGATGATCTCGTAGGGGGGAGGGGCGTTTTGTGAAGCTAAATCTCAAGAATCCAATCATTTTTCTCGACCTCGAGACGACAGGGATCGACGTTTCGCGCGACCGCATTGTCGAACTTTCGTTGGTCAAGGTCTTGCCTAATGGCGAGCGCGAGATCAAGACACGGCGCGTCAACCCCGAGATGCCAATTCCCGCCGAGGCTTCCGCGATCCACGGAATTTTCGACAAGGATGTTCGCGATGAACCTACGTTTCGCGCCCTCGCCAAATCGCTCGCTACTTATATGGAAGGTTGTGACTTAGGCGGTTACAACTCCAACCGGTTCGATATTCCGATGCTGGTCGAGGAGTTCATCCGCGCCGGGGTCGATGTCGACTTCAAACGGCGCCGGTTTGTCGACGTCCAAAATATATTCCACATCAAGGAGCGTCGGACGCTTGAGGCGGCTTATAAGTTTTACTGTGATAAGGAGTTACAGGATGCGCATTCGGCCGAGGCCGACTCATTGGCGACGTTCGAGATTTTGGAAGCGCAGCTGGACAGGTACCCTGACCTTCAGAACGATATCGCTTTTCTGTCCGAGTTTTCCACTCGCGACCGTTGTGCCGACTTTGCCGGCCGCATCGTGTTCGACGACAAGGGCGTGGAGGTGTTCGGTTTCGGAAAACACAAGGGCCGTAGCGTTGCGGAGGTGTTTGAGCGTGAGCCGAGTTACTACTCCTGGATGATGGACGGCGACTTTCCCGGCTACACGAAAAAAGTAATCACCGAGATCCGTCTTCGTGGCGCCGGTGGTGTTGTCGGCTCGAAAAATAGTGTCGGTCCGAAAAAATGAAGCGATACCTATTATATATAGCGTTTGCGTTGGCTGCGATTTTCGCGGTTCTGCCTGTGCGCGGGCAATGGTGGTCGACGGTGCCGCGTCCTCGCGAACGCGCTGAACAACAGTATGATACGCGGCCTGAGCAAGAACCTGATTCGCAGTGGGGTAGGCCGCCCCAACCATCCCAACGCCAGACTGCCCAGTTGCCTGAGATCGCTGTGATGCTTCCTCTGGCTGGTACCGGTTCGGCGGATAACGACTTTACAGAGTTCTATAAAGGGATGCTTCTTGGGCTGGAGGACTTGAAGTTGCGCGGTGTTTCCGCTCGCGTAACTCTCTATGACACTGAACGTTCGCCTGAGAAAGTGTATTCGATAGTTTCTTCGCCTTCGTTTTGGTCGACCAGCCTCGTGATTGGGCCAGTCTATGAAAACGAGCTGGCCGCGCTGTTGCCCCTTGCCGAGCAATTACAGATTCCGGTGGTCTCTCCGCTGGCCACTCTCCGCTCGCTCGACAGCCCGGTGTTGTACCAAATGTCGCCCGATCCGGCTTCGCGTTACGACAAATTGCGATCCGTTTTCGGCATCTCTTCCCGTGGTGGCTACTCTCGCGATAGCGACGCCTTTGGTGGCACTAATAGCTTGACTGATAACGATTTTTGGAGTCGATGGCGTCGCGCTAACAGCGCGCCGATGGCGGGCGAGGGTAGTGTCGAACCAAACAGCGAGACCGGTAGTGCGACTGGTAGCGCGACCAGGAGTCAGAAAAATATCATCCTTCTTTCGTCCGGGCCGATGGGCGACGACGAGGATTTCGAGCGCGAGATTACAACGCTGCTCGGCGGACAAAACTTCGGCCGCTTTACCCTCACCGGCACTCGTTCGCAACCTCGGCGCGGTACTGGCGGCCCCCCGACCGAAAGTGAGGAGTTGGCCGGGCTGATCGACTGGGGCCGCGAGAACGTTTTTGTGGTGCTCGGCGGTTCGGAAATGGCTGTGGATCGGGCACTTACAACAATCAGTACGTCTTACAACAACGCCTCTGCTCGTGGCTCTCGCAGGGCCCGCATCCGCGTTGTCGGTAGTTCGCGTTGGGCCTCGTGGAGCAATTTGGACAAAAATTTGTTCTTCCGCCTCGGCGCCACATTCGTTACCTCTTATTATATAAGCCGCCTGGATGAGCGCTCCGCCGGATTCGAACGTCGCTACTTAACAGCCTATGGTTCAGTGCCTTCACGCGCTTCGTACCGCGGTTACGACGCCGTTCGCATCTTCGTCCAGCCGCTTGCCGAGCCGAGCTATATACCTTTTTCCGATCGCGTGGGCGATGTCACCCTTACGCCGCTTCGGGTGCCTTACCGCTTCGTTCGGCCCGTTGGCCTTAGTCGCCACGTCAATGCGGAGTGGGCACTGGTTGAATTCAACAGTGATTTTAATATAATAATCAAATAACCTGCTATGAAACAGCTACTTATCATCGCCGTCATTCTTTTCGCGGCCTCTTCCGCCTCTGCACAGATCCGCATCGGCGGCCGCTCCATCAACACTTCCAAGGCCGTCAAAGCGGCCTCCGACGCCGTAACTGCTGTCACTCTTTCCGACGACGACGTGGCCGAGTTGTGCCGCGAGTCGGTCGAGTGGATGGACGCCAATAATCCCGTCGCAGCCCCCGATTCTGAGTATGGTTCACGCCTTGCTCGCCTGACAAAAGATATGACCGAGGTGAATGGTATATCGCTGAATTTCAAGGTTTATGAGGTTATCGACGTCAATGCTTTTGCTTGTGGCGACGGTTCGATTCGCGTTTTTGCCGCGCTGATGGACCTGATGGATGACGACGAATTAGTCGCGATTATCGGTCACGAGATCGGCCACATTGCCGGCCACGATGTTCGCGACGCAATGCGTACCGCTTACCTGGCTCAGGCTGCTCGCGGCGCGATTTCGTCGACCGAAGGCGGGCTCGCTAAGCTCACCGACTCTCAGTTGGGCGACCTGGCAATGGCTCTGACCGACGCGCAATTCTCTCAAAAACAGGAGTTTGCAGCCGATGAATATGGCTTCAGGGTTTGTGTCGAAAACGGATTCAGCCCGTATGGTATGTCGTCGTCGCTCCAAAAATTGGTCGACTTGTCTCAGGGTGCGCGGGCTTCTTCGGTTCAGAAAATGTTCTCGTCTCATCCCGACTCGGGCATTCGCGCCCAAAGGATGAAAGAGAAGGCCGACGCTCACGTGCAATAGCCTGACCGTGAGGGTCTTTAGACGTCGATTATGCCCATAACCGTCTCTTTGCAGTTGTCGCCTCGGCAGGCGGCCGACCCACGGTTGTACGTGCCGATTGCGGCTCGTCGGGCTGGCGTTAGCGATACCCAAATAGCTCTTGCTCTGGTTGTTAAGCGATCCGTTGACGCTCGTCGCACTGCCGGTTCGCCGAAGGTCAACCTCACGCTGGAGCTTTACATCGACTCCGAGCCGCCTCCCGAGCCACCTTCGTTCGATTATCCCGACGTCTCTACCCGGACACCTGTCGTCATTGTTGGCGGCGGACCGGCCGGACTGTTTACTGCGCTGAGACTCATCGAGTTGGGTCTTCGACCTTTGATTTTGGAGCGTGGTAAGGATGTCACCGAGCGCGGTAAGGATATTGCTCTGATCAATAAGAACTTAGGTGTCAACCCCGACTCCAATTACGCATTCGGTGAGGGTGGGGCAGGGACGTTTTCCGACGGCAAGTTGTTCACTCGTTCCAAGAAGCGCGGCGACTACGATCGCGCCCTGCAAACGCTTGTGTATCACGGCGCTTCGCCCGAAATCCTGTACGAGGCCCACCCCCATATCGGTACCGATCGCCTGCCTCGGATTATGATGGCTATCCGCCGAACGATCGAACAATGCGGCGGGCGGATTATTTTCGGGGCGCGCGTGACTGACATCGAAATCCGTGATGACCAGGCCGTTGGCGTATGGTGTGGCGACACTCTCATCGAGGGTTCGGCTGTTGTTCTCGCGGCAGGCCACTCTGCCAGAGACATTTACGAGATTCTTCACCTGCGTGGCGTCGCCCTCGAAGCCAAGCCTTTTGCGATGGGCGTTCGTATCGAGCACCCTCAACAGCTCATCGACCAGATCCAGTATCACTCTTCCGAGGGGCGTGGTGAGTGGCTTCCAGCGGCGGCTTATTCGCTTGTCAGTCAGGAATTTGGTCGCGGCGTTTATTCGTTCTGTATGTGCCCCGGCGGGTTCATTGTTCCGGCGCTCACGTCGCCCGACGAGTCGGTTGTCAACGGTATGTCGCCATCGCTTCGCAATTCGCCTTTTGCCAATTCGGGCATCGTTACCGAGATCCGGCTGGCCGATTTTGCTCACCTCGCCTCGGAGATCAACCCTCTGACTGGTAATGAATTTGGCCCTCTTGCAGGTCTTGAATTTCAGCGCCGACTCGAGCGTGAGGCCCGAAGACAAACTTTCGACGCAGTAGGCTGCCAGACCGGCGACCACTCTGGCGGATACAAGGCTGCTACACAAGCACATATGCCTCAGAGGCCTGCCGACAGGCTTCCCCTCGTTGTCGCTCCGGCCCAGCGGGTGGCGGATTTTGTATCCGCTCGGCCCTCTGCGTCGCTCCCCAAAACGTCGTTTCTTCCCGGCGCAACTACTTCGCGCTTAGACGAATGGCTTCCCGATTTCATTTCCTCCGCACTTCGTTCCGGAATATCGACTTTCGGCCGTCGTATGCACGGTTTCGTCACTAACGAGGCCCTTGTTTTGGGTGTCGAGTCGCGCACTTCGACGCCCGTTCGCATTCCTCGTGACCCCGTTTCGTTGTGCCATCCTCAGATTGCGCGGCTCTACCCGGCGGGCGAGGGGGCTGGTTTTGCGGGCGGAATTATCTCGTCTGCGCTCGATGGCACACGCCTCGCAGAAGCAATTCGCACGTCGATTTCCGTGTAAATTCGTAATCATCTGATTTTCAGCGTGGCGACCTTGCTCGGGTCGCCTATTTAACATAATTATGTTGCTGAGAGTTAAAAAAACTTCTTTCTCAGCGTCCATAGATCCTCCACAACGCACCCTAAACCCATAAATGACAAATGTAATAGCGAAATTACACCTGTCAAACGGTGTTCGCGGGGCTTGTGTGACAAATGTAATCAAATCTAACATCGAATACTTCACTTATGTAAAGCCGATAGGGTGGCGTGTGCCCGCTTTACAACCTCCAGACATCACGCGACAGTCAGATTGCATAACGGCGTGCATAATTATAGTAGTCAGATAATTACACATATTATTTAAAGTAAATATCTAACTAAAAATAAATAATTCACAATAAAACACCAATAATCGCGTAAAAAAGAGCAAAAATGTTTACCATAACACACAAATAATCAGCATATAAGACCACTTTACATAAATGGATAATTTAGATAAAAAGAAGCAGACCAGATCGCCACAGGGTGCGAATTACATTTGTAAACCCACGCAAAACGACAAGAGCCACAAATTTTTAGTCGTAAAGTTTGGTTTACAAAAATAAATCATTACCTTTGTAAAAAATCAGAAAAAATGGAAGAAAAGTTGAGACGCCTTATGAAGCACGAGGGGATCAATTCCACTCGTCTGGCTGAGATCCTTGGGATTCAGGCGTCGGGGATTTCGCACATTATGAGTGGGCGTAACAAACCGAGTTTCGATTTTTTGTTGAAGTTGCTCCAGCGCTTTCCGCAGATCAGCCCCGACTGGCTTCTGCTCGACAAGGGGCCGATGTACCGTGACGAGATCAAAACAAAGGGGAGCTCCGCAACGCCCCTGTCTCAAGCGCAGCCCCAAGCTTCCGCGGTGGCAAACCCAAGTCAGACTCAGGCTAATAGCCGTCATCTGGCTGGTACTGAGGCTGCTTCATTGATGCCTCCTCCGCGTGGCTCCGCAACTACAGACTTATTCGCTGACCAACAGTCCTTTAACGGCATATTCACGCCCGATAACGATGACATAATTCCCTCCGGCTCCGGCTTTGCTGCCGGCCTTCCACCGCTGTCATCACCGTCGCCATCGCTTCAGTCGTCGACACACCATTATCGAGTTGAGACCCATCATCCAGTCGAGCGTATCGTGTTGTTTTTCAGCGATAAAACCTTCACAGAGTACCGTCCCGATCCGACCACCTAATCCACTACAATAAATATTATGTTAAATAAACTTGGTCACATCACAACATAGAATTACGAAGCGCCTCGCCCCGCTCCCGAACTATTTTCCCACCTCGCTCAACTTCACAAACAGCCCGTCGATTCCGTCGAACATATCCCGCCTCACTGCCGCATAATGCTTGCGAACCAAGCTCCGATTGTTCTTTTCCGCTGGCTGATTTGCCCTGTCATACAGCGAGTTGCGTAGATCGACCGCTTCTTTTATCACCTCCACGATCTTGTCCTGCCTCTCCGGATGAAAATAGAGCGACAGATACGCATCGGTCACCACTTCGTCCATCAGATAGTCGATATCTTTTTTCAGTTTTCTCAGACTTGCCATAATTGCTTGATTATTAGATTGTTTTCACAAAGGTACAAAATAAACCCCGAAATTGCAAATCTCAGGCGACGATGGTTGTTCCGCCGTATCCCGGCTTTGCGATGTTCTCCGCGGCGCAGATTACTACACTGCTAACTCCCTGATTTATAGCGCTAAATGCGTTATCCAACTTAGGTATCATCCCGCTGTGAATCGTTCCCTCGGCTTTCAGTTCGGCGAACCTCTTGGCGTCGATTCTCTCAACCAACGAATTCGGATCATCCATATCCGCCATAACTCCCTGCTTTTCAAAACAATACACCAACTCTACACCTTCCTCTGCCATCGCCGTAGACATCGCTACCGCTACCGTGCTTGCTATCGTATCTGCGTTTGTGTTAAGCAGTTGCCCCGACTCGCCTAAAGTAATTGGTAATATAACCGGCACAACTCCATAACTAATAAGCAATTGCAAAAAAGCTGCATTGACTGAAACCGGGTCACCCACAAAGCCGTAGTCGATAGGTTTGCCCTTCACCGTAACTGCCGGCCTTCGTCGCGACAAAATCAGCTTCCCATCGGCGCCACTCAGCCCGACGGCGTTGCATCCCAAGCCCTGTAATGCGCTAACAATCTGCTTGTTGATTCCGCTGTACACCATCGTCACGACCTCCAGCATCCGCTCGTCCGTCACCCGCCGTCCCTCGATCATCACCGTCTCGATTCCGAGCGCCGCCGCAATCGCCGTTGCGACTTTTCCGCCTCCGTGCACCAGAATTTTCGATCCTTCCAGCGCTGCAAAATCAGTCAAGAAAGCCCTCAGCTTCACCGAGTTATCAACAATGTTTCCACCTATTTTAACAATTTTCAACATACTTTTCAACAATTTGCCGTCCCTCGCCACGAAAACCATACTTCAGTGTTAATAACTCGCCGATCAATGTTAATAACTCAAAACCCGCTCAAAACTCGCCTGATGGCTGCGATGGCAAGATTTGCCTCTTCTCGCGTCACACAAAGTGCTGGTAGTAAACGAATTACTCGTCCTCCCGCTGCTGTTCCCACAAACACTCTCTCCTCCATCAATAGCCGCCTCGCTACCCCCTCAAAACCCTCCTCCAGCTCCAACCCTATCATCAGTCCTTTACCTCGTATCTCTTTGATTCCCCGCACTTTACTTAACTCCTCCACCAAATATTCTCCTACAGCCGCCGCATTCGCCATCAGCCCGTCCCGTTGCATCACCTTCGCGACTGCCGTTCCCGCAGCACAGGCCAACTGGTTGCCTCCGAACGTGGTTCCGAGCATCCCTTTTTGCGGCTCAAAACAGGGTGCGATCGCCAACGCTCCCATCGGAAATCCGTTTCCTATTCCCTTGGCCATCGTGTATATATCTGCCTGAATGCCAGCCCAATCAGTCGCAAAATATCGTCCAGTTCGCCCGCATCCGCATTGTATTTCGTCCGCCACATAGATCGCTCCTCGCTCGTCACATAGCCTCCTGACGGCCTGCAAAAATTCTATCGTCGCAACTTTTATTCCCGCCACTCCCTGAATCGCCTCCACGATCACCGCCGCTGCCCCACCCTCTTCGTCGGCTGCATCGAACGCCGCCTCCAGCGCTGCAACATCATTCAACGGCGTGAATATCACATTGTTGGTCTCGTTAACCGGCGCACAAATCTCCGGGTTGTCTGTTGCTGCGACTGCCAGCGATGTCCGCCCGTGGAACGCTCCTCCGACCGCTATAACCTTCTTCCTTCCCGTATGAAACGAACTGAGTTTCAACGCATTCTCATTCGCCTCAGCCCCGCTGTTGCATAAAAACAGCTGCCAATCCGCCCTCGCGCCCCCCGTCGCAACTGAGCCTAACCCGGCCACAGCACCCAGCTCCTCCGCCATCACCTCTTGCTCCCTGATAATCACTGAGTTGGAGTAAAATCCCAGTTTTTCCAGCTGCCTCGTTACTGCCGCCACATAGTCCACTTGCGCGTGCCCGATCGAGATCACCGCGTGGCCGCCATACATATCCAAATACGGCTGACCCTTAGCATCATACACCCAGGATCCCCTCCCCGCGACGATTTCCACATCGTACACGGAGTACACATCGAACATCTTCATACTCAATCAGTTAAAATGCCGTAGCCTTCAAGCGTAGTCCCGCTCTTTCGTCCAGCCCCAGCATCAGATTCATATTTTGCACCGCTTGGCCCGCGGCTCCCTTCAGCAGATTGTCTATCACACTTGTTACCAACAGCTTATCTCCAAATTTCTCCACCCTCACCAAACATTTATTCGTGTTCACCACCTGCTTTAGGTCGACCGGTCCGTCGGCCACAAACGTGAACGCCGCGCCCTCGTAATACCTTTTATATATGTCGACCGCCTCGTCCGCCGACAGCGTGCTCCGAGTCCACATCGTTGCAAAAATTCCCCTCGTAAAGGCTCCTCGCTGCGGTACGAACGCGATTTCGCCCCCCCACCCCGGCTGCAACGAATGTAAACTTTCGCCGATTTCCGCCAGATGTTGATGTTCGAACGCCTTGTATGCCGACAGATTTCCCGCTCGCCAGCTGAAATGTGTCGAGGCCGTCGGCTTCTGACCTGCTCCCGTGGAACCAGTTGTTGCTGAGATATTTATATCCCCTTCAAGCAGCCCTTTCGCTGCTAATGGCAACAGCCCCAGCTGTAAACAGGTCGCAAAACAGCCCGGATTTGCAATATTTCGCGCAACCCGAATCTGCTCGCGATTCATTTCCGGCAACCCATAAACAAACCGCCTGTCCGCCCCGCCAGAGCCCGCCTCGGAAGCATCGCCCCCAAGCACAGAATCCGCCGCCAGCCTGAAATCCTGACTTAAATCAATAATTGAGGTAGAGGTAGGTAACGAATTCTCTGTAAGCCATTTGCGCGCTTCTCCGTGCCCCGAACAAATGAACAAAACATCCACCTCCACCAGACCCGCACCCACACCCGCACCCTCCCCCACAAACCTCATCTCCGTCTCTCCCACCAGATCCGTATGCACTTCCGCCAGCTTCCGCCCCGCATTGCTACTGCTCTGAACAAAAGCGAGTTCCACATCCGGATGTAGCAACAACAGCCTCGTAGCTTCGCCTCCGGTGTAGCCCGCCCCTCCGATTATTCCGACTTTTTTCATCTTTTCCGCAATCATTGGCTGCAAAAATACACTATTTTTGCCGAATGAAAAAACTCTTCCCACTTCTCGCCACCGCCGTCGTCATTCTAATCGCGACCGCAGCATCCGCCCAGTCCACCTCTCAGATCCCACCCCAGGAGCCACCCATAACGACCAGGTTCACAGGCACTTTACGTACTAAATTCGAGTACCAGCCTTCCGAGGACAATGCTCGTTTTAGCGTTCGCACTGCTCGCTTTGGCGTTGGTGGCGAGGTTTATTCTCACCTCAGCTATAAAATGGAAATCGACCTCTCGGACGAGGGCCGCATCAAAATGGTCGACGCTTACGTCGGCGCGCGCCTCTATAAGTCGCTCAGTTTCAGTATCGGTTATATGCGCGTTCCTTTCACTGTCGACGCTCACCGCTCGCCCCACCTCCAGTTGTTCGCCAACCGGTCGTTCATAGCTAAACAGGTTGGTAACGTTCGCGACGTCGGCGCATCGTTCCAGTGGCGCCCTGATACTAAAATCCCTGTAAACCTGCAGCTTGGGGTATTCAATGGTTCCGGCCTTCCCGAGGATTTGGCTCAGTACTGGACTCGCCACTTCAACTACTCTGCTAAGCTCCAGCTCGGCCTTGCCCGCAACCTGAACTTCCAAACAAGTTACCAGACCACCCGCCCCGCTCACGTCCGGATTCACCTTTACGACGTCGCAATCACCTTTCGGCCTGGCCGTTGGCTCTTTGAGGGCGAATACCTCCACAAGAATTACGGCGACGCTTTTCCTTCGGTCGATGCGTTCGATGCATTCTTCTCTTACGGCCTTCCCATCGGCGGCGATGCCATTAGAACCGTCTCATTTCTTGGCCGTTACGACTATATGGACAACCACTCCAACGGCCTCCCCGCCACATCCGGCCTACTCGTCACAAACGACATCCGCCGCCATCGCGCCACCGCCGGTGTTACTTTTTCTCTCGGCCTTCCCTTCTCTGCCGACGTCCGCCTCAATTTCGAGAAATACTTCTACCCCTCCTCCGGCATCCCCTCCTCCCTCGACAGCCAGATCGGCCCCTCCGACCACGACAAGCTTGTTCTCGAGTTAATGGTTCATTTTTGACCGTTCACTCTCTCCCAGATCACATTTTGTAGCCCAAAGATCCTTCCGAATCCTTCCACATCGCTCGCGCTCCAGTCGCTCATCACTTCTCCGTAGGCTCCGAAGGCTCCTCCCATCAGATCGTGCGGCGAGTCAATCCCCACAACCACAAACCTGTATGGATGCAGATCCACAAACACATCGCCCGTAACCGTCCTTTGCGAGCTCTCCAGGAACGCCTCCATATCCCTCATCACCGGATCGAAATACTGTCCCTCGTGTAGCCAGTTTCCATAGAACGCCGCCACCTGGTCTTTCCAAAACAGTTGCCACTTTCCCAACACGTGCTTTTCCAGCGTATGATGCGCCTTGATGATTACCAGCGGTGCTGCAGCTTCGAATCCCACTCGGCCCTTTATTCCTATAATCGTGTCTCCCACGTGCATATCCCTTCCTATCGCATAGGGCGCCGCAACCGCCGCCAGCGCGCGAATCGCCTCCACGCCGCTCCCGAACCTCACACCATCCAGCGCCACAAATTCTCCTCGCTCAAAAGTCAACGTCAGCCTCCTCGTAGACCCCGCCGCGGCCGTCATCTTCGTAGGATACGCCTCTTCCGGTAGGGTTTCGCCCGAGCTCAAAGTCTCTCTTCCCCCTATGGACGTTCCCCACAGGCCCTGATTAATCGAATACTCCGCCTTTTTGAAATCGAAATCGACTCCCTGCTCCTTCAGATACGCAATCTCCTCTTCTCTGGTCAGCCTCTTCTCTCTGATCAAAGCAATTATCTTAATTTCCGGCGCGATTATTCCCCATATCATATCGAACCTCACCTGATCGTTTCCTGCTCCCGTCGAGCCGTGACATAGATAGTCCGCCCCGATCTTCTTCGCATACTCCGCCACCGCCACCGCTTGCGAAATCCTCTCCGACGACACCGAGATCGGATACGTCCCGTTCTTCAGTACGTTCCCATAGACCATATACCTGATCTGCTTGTCGTAGTACTCATCGGCGACATCCATTGCCCTGTAGCTCGCTACTCCCAGCGCCTCTGCTCGCTCCCTGATCCGCTCCAGTTCTTCCGCTGAGAATCCTCCCGTGTCTGCCAACACCGCGTGTACTTCCAGTCCCATTTCGCGCTTCAGATAGACCGCGCTGTACGACGTATCCAGCCCTCCGCTGAATGCTAAAACAACTTTCTTGCTCATAATATATCGTTCATAATATCAAACAGTTGACTTGCCGGCATCGATGTCTGCACGTGGTCTATCTCCGGGTCGAACAGCATCGCCGTGCACAGACAGGCTTTCCTCTCTTTCATCTCCAGTATGGGATAGTTCACACAGTTTTTGCACCCTTCCCAGAACACATCGTCGCTCGTCAGTTCTGAGAACGGTACCGGCCTGTAACCAAGCTTCGAATTTATCTTCATCACTGCCAGTCCCGTCGTCAGCCCGAACAGTTTTGCTCCCGGGAACATCTTCAGTGAAAGGAAGAACGCCTTTGTCTTGATGGCTCGTGCCAGCCCGATTTGCCTGAACTTGGGATTGATTATCAGTCCCGAGTTTGCCACATAGCTTTTGTCTCCCCACAGCTCGATGTATGTAAATCCCGCCCACTCTCCCGTCTCCTTCACATACGCCACAACCGCTTTTCCCTCTCTTATCTTTCCTGCGACATACTCTGGCGTTCGCCTCGCGATGCCCGTTCCTCTTGCTTTGGCACTTTCTGCCATTTCGTCCACAATCTCCTGCGCATACTTCACGTGCTCTTCGGAGCCAATGACCACATCGAAATCTTGAATTTTCATAGCGCGCAAAAATACAAAAAAAAGCTATCTTTGCACCGCTATGAACAGATTTAAAGAATACAAGGGCCTCGACTTGCCGCAGATCGCCTCCGAAGTCCTCCAGAAATGGGACGCCGACCACACTTTCGAACGCACCCTTGCCGATCGTCGGGACGGCCCGTCGTTCGTTTTTTACGAGGGTCCTCCTTCTGCTAACGGTACTCCCGGTATCCACCATATGATGGCTCGTACCATTAAAGATATCTTCTGCCGCTACAAAACGCAGACCGGCCACCTCGTCCGTCGTAAGGCTGGTTGGGACACCCACGGGCTTCCCGTCGAGTTGGGCGTCGAGAAGAAACTCGGTATCACCAAGGACGACATCGGTACTAAGATTTCGATCGAGGATTACAACCGCGTTTGCCGCGAGGCTGTTATGGAGTTCACCGGTATGTGGGAGTCTATGACCCGCCGTATGGGTTATTGGGTCGATATGTCCGATCCTTACGTTACTTACGAGCCGAAATATATCGAAACCCTCTGGTGGATGCTCCGCTCGCTGTTCGACAAGGGGCTTCTTTATAAAGGTTACACTATCCAGCCTTACTCTCCCGCCGCTGGTACCGGTCTTTCGAATCACGAGTTGAACCAGCCGGGCTGCTACCGCGACGTCAAGGACACCTCCATCACCGCGCAGTTCAGGGTTGTCGACCGCCCCAATACTTACCTTCTGGCTTGGACGACCACGCCGTGGACTCTTCCCTCTAATACCGCCCTTGCTGTCAACCCCGCAATAGATTACTCCGAGGTCGAGTGCTCCAATCCTTACTCCGGCTCGCCCCAGCGGGTCATCCTCGCCTCCGCCCTCGTGGAAAAATATTTTGCAAAACTCGACCACAAGGTCGTCCATACCTTCCCCGGCTCCGAGCTCATCGGCCTTACCTACGAGCAGCTCCTCCCCTGGGTCACCCCCGACGGCGAGGCGTTCAAAGTCATCTCCGGCGATTACGTCACTACCGAGGACGGTACCGGTATCGTCCATATCGCTCCCACCTTCGGGGCCGACGATGCCCGCGTTGCTCAGGCTGCTGGCATTCCTCCCCTGTTCGTCGTCGATCGCGCCGGTAAGAACCAGCCTATGGTCGATCGTTCCGGTCGTTTCTTTCCTCTCGGCGAGCTCGACCCCGCTTGGACGCAAACCCACGTCAACACCGCGGAATACGAAAAGTTCGCTGGTCGCTTCGTCAAACCCGATTACGATCCCGACCCCGCCTCCGAGCCGCTCGACGTCGAGTTGGCCGTCCACCTGAAAACCGAAAACAAGGCGTTCAAAATCGAGAAATACACCCACTCCTACCCCCACTGTTGGCGTACC
The DNA here is from genome assembly GCA_002293505.1 of Alistipes sp. UBA936. Classification (GTDB taxonomy): domain Bacteria; phylum Bacteroidota; class Bacteroidia; order Bacteroidales; family Rikenellaceae; genus UBA940. The sequence goes on from DBDI01000001.1 coordinate 139,664, forward strand.
GACAAACCGGTTCTTTACTACCCTCTCGACTCTTGGTTCATCCGTACTACTGCTTGTAAGGAAAGACTCATACAGCTCAACGAGACCATCCATTGGAAACCCGAATCCACCGGCTCCGGCCGCTTTGGTAAATGGCTCGAAGGGCTGGTCGATTGGAACCTCTCTCGTTCTCGCTTCTGGGGTACTCCTCTTCCCATTTGGGCGACTGATGACTACTCCGAACAGATCTGTATCGGCTCCATCGCCGAGCTCCGTTCCGAGATCGACAAGGCTGTCGCCGCCGGTCTGATGACTGAAAACCCTCTCTCCGACTTCACCCCCGATGACTTCTCGACCCAGAACTACTCTAAAGTAGACCTCCACCGCCCCTTTGTCGACGACATCACCCTTGTCTCCCCCTCTGGCAAACCTATGCGCCGCGAGACCGACCTGATCGACGTTTGGTTCGACTCCGGCGCTATGCCCTTCGCCCAGTGCCACTTCCCCTTCGAGGTCGACGGCCCCGAATTCTTCGACCGCCTCTTTCCTGCCGACTTCATCGCCGAGGGTGTCGACCAGACTCGCGGTTGGTTCTTCACTCTCCACGCCCTTGCTACGATGTTGTTCGACTCCGTTGCGTTCAAGAATATCATTTCTAACGGCCTCGTCCTCGACAAGAATGGTAACAAGATGTCCAAACGGCTCGGTAACGGCGTCGATCCGTTCGTGATGATGGATAAATACGGTACCGACGCCGTTCGTTGGTATATGATTACTAACTCTCAGCCTTGGGACAACCTTCGCTTCGACGAGGCCGGGGTCGACGAGGTCCGGCGTAAGTTCTTCGGTACTCTTTATAATACTTACTCCTTCTTCGCCCTCTACGCTAATGTCGACGGCTTTTCCGGCTCTGAGCCTTCGATCCCCGTAGACCAAAGACCCGAGATCGACCGTTGGATAATCTCTCTGCTCAACTCGCTCACTGCCGAGGTCACTGCCCGCCTGGAGGATTACGATCCCACTCCCGCTGCTCGGGCTATCGCCGCTTTCGTCGACGAGAACCTCTCTAATTGGTACGTTCGCCTGAACCGTAAACGCTTCTGGGGTGGTGGGCTCACACAGGACAAACTCGCTGCTTACCAAACTCTTTTCACCTGCCTCGAGACCGTCTCCCGCCTCATTGCTCCTTTCGCTCCTTTCTTCGCCGACCGTTTGTTCGGCGACCTGTGCGGCGGCACTTCGGCAAACGACCGCGCGGCTTTCTCCGTCCACCTGACCTCCTTCCCGAAGTCCGATCCCTCTCTTGTCGACCCCGCGCTCGAGGCTATGATGTCCCTCGCTCAGCAGGCTACTTCTATGACGCTTGCTCTTCGCCGTAAGGTCAATATCAAGGTTCGCCAGCCTCTTTCTCGTATCGTTATTCCCGTCCTCGACCCCGCGACCGCTCGCCACATCGAGGCTGCCCGTTCGCTTATCGCCGGCGAGGTTAACGTCAAACAGGTCGAACTTATTACCGACACCTCCGGCCTGATCACCAAACAGATCAAACCCAACTTCAAGACTCTCGGTAAGCGTTTCGGGCCTCAGATGAAGTCCATCGCGGCTCTTGTTGCGGACTTTTCTCAGGAACATATCTCTCGCATCGAGCGCTCCGACACGACCACCATCGTCGTCGACGGCGAGCCTCTTACTCTTTCTCGCGAGGACTTCGACATCACGTCCGAGGATATGCCCGGTTGGTTGGTGGCTACCGAGGGTAAACTCACTGTTGCTCTTGATATTACTCTTACCGACGACCTGCGCAAAGAAGGTACCGCTCGCGAGCTCGTCAACCGTATCCAGAATCTTCGTAAGGATAGCGGCTTGGAGGTTACCGACAAGATTTCCGTCCAGATCCAGTCTCTGCCCTTCATTGCCGAGAGCCTTGCCGACCAGTCCGAATACATTGCTTCTCAGGTTCTTGCCCGCTCTCTCTCGGCTACCGACAGCCCCTCCGGTACGTACACCACTTCTGCCGACATCGACGGGGAGGAGGTAAAAATCGCAATAAATTTGGCAGATTGAAAAAGAATGTTTAATTTTGGATATGGCAGAAATGGAAAAAACCAGATATTCGGACGAGGAGCTCGCTGAATTCAAGTCGATCATTCTCGACAAGTTGGAGAAGGCCCGTGCGGACTACGATTTGCTTCGCTCGACCATCACCCACTCGGCTGACAACGACACCGAGGACACTTCTCCCACGTTCAAGGTTCTCGAGGAGGGCGCTTCGACTCTTTCCAAGGAGGAGTCCGGTCGCCTTGCTCAGCGCCAGTTGAAGTTCATCCAGCACCTCGAGGCTGCCCTGATTCGTATCGAGAACAAGACTTACGGTATCTGCCGCGAGACTGGTAAATTGATTCCCAAGGAGCGCCTCCGCATCGTTCCCCACGCCACGCTCTGCATCGAGGCTAAGCAATAAGCGTCCGGCGGGGAGGGTAGTTTTTCAGCCTCCCTCGCGGTGAGATGCCCCTCTCCTCCGTCCCGCGCCCGCTCGGTCGTGTCGAGCTATGATTCATAAATTTGATAGCTATGAGACAGCTTACTTTCTTCCTCGCTTTCCTCCTCCTCACCTTCCTCGCCGCTGCCCAGCAAAAGCAGGGGCCGCAGCTTCCTGCCCGCGTGTCCAACGTCACTCTTACCGACCTCGATAAACACCCCGCTTCCTTTTCCGAGTTCGGTAAAAAGTGCTTGATGATTTTTTACGTCGACCCCGATGCTCACCGCCAGAACGCTGATTTTCAGGCTCGTATCGAGGCCGACACTTCGCTCCAAAGCCCTAACATCCAGGCTTATGCCGTCCTGAACCTCAAGGACACCGCCCTCCCCAACGGTATCGTCCGTAATATGGCCGATAAACGCACTAAAGGTAAACCGTCCATCAACCTCGCCGACCCCGGCCGCGCTCTCTCAACTGCTTGGCAATTAGGTGATTGTAACGGTAAATTTTGCCTTCTTTTCGTCACTTCCGAAGGCGACCTCGTATACTTTCGCGCCGGCGAGTTCACTCCCCAGGATGAGCAGGATTTCTACGACACCGTCGCCAAATACAAATAGTTCTCCAGTATGCCGTAGAATATCCGAAAACCGAGGCGTTGTAGGCAAAATCGCATTCTTCAGATTTTGGCGTAGCTGAGGTTTTTCGGATATCTGCAGGCAAAAGCGAAAAGTTATTTTCTATGCGCTTCTTTCTCGAACTTTCCTACCTCGGTACCCATTTTCACGGTTGGCAGCGCCAGCCTAACGCTCCGTCCGTCCAGCAGACTATCGAGGAGGTTCTTTCCACCCTCTTCCGCTTCCCCATCGAAATAACCGGCGCTGGTCGTACCGACTCCGGCGTCCACGCTTCGTTTTACGTCGCCCACTTCGACACCCCCGATGCGCCTGTACTCCCTACCCCCCTGCCTCCCGACCTTCTTCACCACGCCAACTCTCTTCTTCCTCTCGACATTGCTCTCCACCGCATCTTTCCCGTTCCCGCGTCCGCTCACGCTCGCTTCGACGCCACTTCGCGCACATACACCTACTTCATCACTCCTTCCAAAGACCCTTTTCGCTCCTCCACTGCCTGGTTCCTCCGCACACCCCTCGATGTCGACAAAATGAACGAAGCCGCTGCAAGCCTCCTCGCTCACAACGACTTCACATCTTTCGCCAAGCTTCACTCGGCCAACCACACCAACATTTGCCACATAACCGAAGCCACCTGGCAGCAAACCGACAACACCCTCACGTTTACTATCTCTGCCGACCGCTTTCTTCGTAATATGGTTCGCTCTCTTGTCGGTACTCTGGTCGACGTCGGGCGCGGTAAAATCACCCCCGAGCGCTTCTCCGAGATCCTCCTCTCCCACGACCTTTCTCTCTCTTCCTCTTCCGCTCCTGCCCAGGGCCTATTCCTCAGCGACATAACATACTGAACCCGCCCCCGAAACCCACCTCAATCCATCTTTAGTACTGCTAAAAACGCTTCTTGCGGTACTTCCACGTTCCCCACTTGCCTCATTCGCTTCTTTCCCTTCTTTTGCTTTTCCAGTAGCTTTCGCTTCCTCGTGATGTCTCCCCCATAGCACTTTGCCGTCACATCCTTTCGCACTGCCTTCACCGTCTCTCTCGCTATGATTTTCGCTCCGATTGCCGCCTGAATAGCAACGTCGAATTGTTGCCTCGGTATCAGTTCCTTCAGCTTCTCACACATCTTTCGCCCAAAGTCATACGCGTGATCCACATAGATCAGCGAACTCAACGCATCCACCGGCTCTCCGTTTAGCAAAATATCCAGTTTAGCCAGCTTCGACTCCTTGTACCCCACCTGATGATAGTCGAACGACGCATACCCCCTTGAGATGCTCTTCAGCTTGTCATAGAAATCGAAGACAATTTCCGAAAGAGGCATTTCGAAGTTTATCTCCACCCTGTCTTGCGTTAGGAAGGTTTGATTCAGCATCACTCCCCTCTTGTCCATACACAGCTTTATTACATTCCCCAGATATTCCGTCTTCGTTATTATCTGCGCCAGTATGTACGGTTCTTCGATCTTCACTACGTGATTCGGCTCCGGCAGCCCACTCGGATTATGCACATCCAGTACCGCTCCCTTTGTGGTCGTGATTCTGTACGAGACGTTCGGTACGGTTGTTATCACATCCATATCGAACTCCCTGTATAGCCTCTCCTGAATTATCTCCAAGTGTAGCAGCCCCAGGAATCCGCACCTGAACCCGAAGCCCAGGGCCAGCGAGCTCTCCGGCTCAAACGTTAGCGAGGCATCGTTCAGCTTGAGCTTTTCCAGCGACGCCCTCAGGTCCTCATACTGATCCGTCTCCACCGGATAGACTCCCGCGAAGACCATCGGCTTCACATCCTCGAACCCCGCTATCGCTTCCGTTGCCGGCCTCGCCACGTGCGTGATCGTATCTCCCACCTTCACATCGACCGAGTTCTTTATCCCCGAAATAATGTATCCCACATCTCCCGCCCTCATCTCTTCCCTGGGCGACAGCTTCAGCTTCAGCACTCCTATCTCATCCGCATCATACTCGCTTCCCGTGTTGATGAACTTCACCCTCTCTCCCTTCCTCAGCGTTCCGTTCACAATCCTGAAGTAGGCAATAATCCCCCTGAACGAGTTGAACACGCTGTCGAATATCAACGCTTGCAACGGCGCCCCGTCGTCTCCCTCCGGCGCCGGTATCCTCTCCACTATCGCTTCCAACACTTCCGGTACTCCCTTTCCCGTCTTCGCCGATGCTTCCAAAATCTCTTCGCGCTTGCACCCCAACAGGTCTACAATCTGGTCTTTCACCTCTTCCACCATCGCTGCATCCATATCTATCTTGTTCAGTACCGGTATCACTTCCAGATCGTGCCCCAGTGCCAGATACAGATTCGAAATGGTTTGCGCTTGAATTCCTTGCGTTGCATCCACCACCAGCAGTGCTCCTTCACACGACGCTATGGCCCTGGACACCTCGTACGAAAAATCCACGTGCCCCGGCGTGTCTATCAGATTCAGCACATACCTCTCCCCCTCCCTCACATACTCCATTTGTATCGCGTGACTCTTGATTGTGATTCCCTTCTCTCTCTCCAGCTCCATATCGTCCAGTACCTGCGCTTGCCTTTCTCTCTCCGTAATGGTTGCAGTTTCTTCCAACAGCCTGTCTGCCAGGGTGCTTTTTCCGTGGTCGATGTGTGCTATGATGCAGAAGTTGCGTATATTTTTCATACGAATTGTTCGATTTTCTCGGCAAAGATAGTAATTTCGCGGGATGATTAAAAAATACGCCTCTCTCGTCCGGTTTCCTCACACCGTGTTCGCCCTGCCGTTCGCACTTCTGTCCTACGTCTTCGCGCTCACTTCCACCGGCACTTCATTCAGCGCCCAAACCCTCATCCTCATCCTCGTCGCAATGGTTGCTGCTCGTAACGCTGCTATGGGCTTCAATCGTTGGGCCGACCGTGAAATAGACTCCGCCAACCCTCGTACCGCCGACCGCGAAATCCCCGCCGGTAAGATAAAACCTCAATCCGCCCTCGTCTTCGTCGCCATCAACGCCGCCCTCTTCATCGCTTCCGCTGCTCTTCTCAACCGCCTCTGCTTCGCCCTCTCTCCCCTCGCCCTTCTCCTGTTGCTCGGTTACTCTTATACTAAACGCTTCACCGCCTGGTCCCACATCGTTCTCGGTATGACTCTTGCTGCTGCTCCCGTCGGGGCTTATATCGCCGTTACCGGTTCGCTCTCCCTTGCTCCCGTTGTCCTCGCTGCTCTCGTCCTCTCCTGGGTTGCCGGGTTCGACATCCTTTACTCTCGCTCCGACGCCGCCTTCGACCGTTCTGCCGGGCTTCACTCGGTTCCTGCTCGCTTCTCTCCTCGTGCCGCCCTCTCGATCGCCGTCGCCCTCCACATCGTTTCCGCTTACTCCACTCTCCTCTTTGGCCTTTTCACTTCTCGCGGGCTCTTGTTCTGGATTGGTTCCGGCCTCTTCCTTGCCCTCCTTGTTGCTCAATACTTTGTTCCTCGCGGTGATCGTTCTCGCGGCTTACTTTCTTGGGACAACCTTAACGGGGCCGGCTCTCTTCTCTTCGCTGCTTTCGCTATCGCCGACCTTGTCTTGGGTTAAAAAAACTCCTTCCTGTACCTGTACGCGTTCCTCATCTCCTCGAACTTTCCCGGCTCGGCCTTCAGCGCTTCGCTCTCTGCTTCGATATCAAAAAACTCTCCTATCCGTTCGCACATCTCCTCCCAGCCTATCTTCTTCGGCTTGCTTCGCCTCACTCCTTCCGGATACCAAAGCTCTCCCGCTTCGCTGCTGCCCGGTTCCAGCCCAAATCGCGCCGCCAGTGCCCTCACCACCATCGCCGTCGCCATTCCCTTTCCCTCTTCCGTATACCCCGCAATGTGCGGCGTTCCCAGTAGCACCTGCTCCAAAACTTCCTCATCCACTCCCGGTTCTCCGTTCCACACATCTAAGATGAATCGTATTTTTTGCTCCCTTGCGTGAGGCCCTTCGGCGTTCGGTCGTCCCAGCCCCATCGCCTTCTTCAGCGCTTCCTCGTCCACCACTCCTCCCCTCGACGAATTTATCACCACCGTCCCCGGCTTCAAAGCCCCCAGAAACTCTCTCCCCACCATCCCCCTCGTCGGATTCGCCCCTCCGTCCACCAGTGGTACGTGAAAAGTCACTATGTCCGCTTTCGCCGCCACTTCTTCCAAAGAGTAAAACCCTTCCGGCCCCTCTGCGGCCTCTCTCGGCGGATCGCACCTCATCACCCTGAATCCCCACTCCTCCGCATACTCCGCCACCAGCCTTCCCACATTCCCCACTCCCACTACACCAAGGGTAGTTTCATTTGGGTCAAAATTAATCGCCGCCGGCGTTCCGGCCCACGCCAGCGCTGCCGCCACCCATTGTAGTACTCCCCTCGCATTGCATCCCGCTGCCGTCGCCACCTCTATTCCCTGCTCCGCACACCACTCCATATCTATATGATCATACCCTATGGTCGCCGTTCCTATGAATTTCACCTTCGACCCGCCCAACAGCTCCGGCCCACACTTCGTCCTCGTCCTCACCAGTAGCGCATCCGCTTCCGCCACATCCCCCGGCCCTATCTCACTCCCCGCGAGATATACTACTTCTCCGAACGGCTCCAGTACGCCCTCCAGAAACGGTATATCCCTGTCTGCCACGATTCTCATACTGCAAATATACAATAAAAACTCCCCGTCGATGAGAGAGACGACGGGGAGGACCAACTTTAATGTATTGATTATGAAAAAAACCTTTACCTTTGTTGTCCCAACAGAGCGCAAAGTCTGCAAAGATAACGCCTCTCGCTCCGCCGTTATTGTGTTTGCTTATGGTTTTCTCAAACAATATAGACAATTTCGATGCCGATGGCGTCGGTCGGCCTAATGGTTCATTCTTCGGAATGCCCTTTTCGCCCGTCATACCTTCGCCCTCCCTCCTCGCCGCCTCCGATCCCGCCCCCTTCCCCGCCCTCGTCTTGTTGTCTGTTCCTTGGGACGTTACTTCGTCCGCTGGTTCCGGTTCTTCTCGCGGGCCCGAGGCTATGATTGCGGCTTCCACCCAGTTGGACTTTTTCGATCCTTGGGCTCCCGGTGCTTGGCGCCGCGGTATCGCCACCCTTCCTCCTCGCCCCGACATCCTCGCTCTGAACGACTCTCTTCGCCCTCTTGCTCGCCGCTTGATCGAGGCCCAGGAGGCTGGCGAGACTCCCGACGCATCCGACCTCGCCACCATAAACTCTGCTTCCGCCCGCCTCTCCTCCGATATCGAACAGACCGCCTCTGCCCACCTCGCTGCCGGCCAGATTGTCGGCCTCGTCGGCGGCGACCATTCCTCCCCCCTCGGTCTGCTCAAAGCTCTGTCTTCCACTCCTTTAGGTATCCTCCACCTCGACGCCCACTGCGACCTTCGCCCCGCTTACGAGGGCTTCACCCAGTCGCACGCGTCGATAATGTATAACGCTCTCCAAGAGATTCCGCAGATCGAAAAACTTGTTCAGGTCGGCGTCCGCGACTTCTCCGAGGCTGAATACACCTTCGCCCTCAGCCACCCCAAGATCTCTCTCTTTCCCGACCTGGCCCTTTCCGAGCGGCTCTTTTCCGGTACGCCTTGGAGCACGCTTTGCGACGAGATCGTCGACTCCCTGCCTCAGAATGTTTACATCTCTTTCGACATCGACTTCCTCTCGCCCTCCCTCTGTCCTTCGACCGGTACTCCCGTTCCCGGTGGTCGGTCGTTTGCCGAGGCCACCTTCCTTCTTCGCCGCGTTGTCGATTCCGGCCGCTCCATCGTTGGCTTCGACCTTTGCGAGGTTGCCCCCTCTCCCTCCCCCAGCGCCACAAACTCTCCTTCCCCTGAAACCTACTCCCTTGACGCTTCCGTCGGGGCTCGAATTCTTTTTGCTCTATGCGGCCAGACCCTTCGTTGACCCCTGCTCCCGGGGCCCAAACCTCCTCCGGCCCCGGCTCCGGGACTCAAATCCCACCCGGCAGCCCCGGCCCCGGGGCCCCTCCCTCGCCTCGCTTCGGAATGATGGCCTCTCGCCTCCGCGCCCTTGCTCACGCTCCTTGGGCTTGCGGGGCCGTCTTGATTACCTTCGTTGTCCTGGCCCTCTTTCTCGCTAACACTCCCTCTACGCGCGCGGCTTACCACTCTCTCCACATCATCGAGCGCCTCGTTAACGACGGTTTGATGGCTCTTTTCTTCTTCGTTGTCGGGCTGGAGATCAAACGCGAGCTCACTTACGGCGAGCTTTCTTCTCCTCGCCAGGCTCTTTTGCCCATCGTCGGTGCTGTCGGCGGTATGGTTGTTCCCGCTGCTATATACGCTTTCTTTAACGCTGGTACTCCCTTTTCTGCTGGTTGGGGTATTCCTATGGCGACCGACATTGCTTTCGCTATCGCTGTCCTCTCCCTCCTCGGTAGACGCGTTCCTGCTTCCCTCAAGATCTTCCTTACCGCTCTCGCTATCGTCGACGACCTCGGGGCGATTATCGTGATCGCTGTTTTCTACACCCACACACTCAGTTGGTTGTGCCTCGCTTTGACTGGTGTCCTCATCGTCGCCCTCTGGTTGCTTCGCCGGGCCCGTATTACTTTCCTCGTTCCTTATATAATAGTCGGACTCGCTCTTTGGTATTGTCTTTTCCGCTCCGGGGTCCACGCGACCATCGCCGGGGTCATCCTCGCTATGTTCATTCCTGCTAAGCGCCTCGAGCAGCAGCTCCACCCTTGGGTTACATTCCTCGTTCTTCCTCTTTTCGCTCTTTGTAACGCCGGTGTCGAGTTCTCTTCCGGTGCTCATAACATCTTCGCTTCCTCTTACGGCGCCGGTATCTTCTCCGGCCTGGTCATCGGTAAGCCTCTCGGTATCTTCGCCGCTTCCTGGTTGGCTGTCGTCTTCCGTATCGCTGTTCTTCCTCGCGGGGTTCGTTGGTTGCCTTTGTTCGGGGTTGTTTGTATGGGTGGTATCGGGTTTACTATGTCGATTTTCATTGACACTCTGGCTTTTGCCGGCGACAAATTCACTATCGACTCTGCTAAGATCGCAATCCTTGTCGCTTCTGTCTGTTCTGCCCTCCTCGGCCTCGTGATCCTCGGTTGCTTCGAGTGGTTTCGTTCTGCTCACCGCGTCCGATTAAAAAATCGACAGAGGTAGTGTACATTGTGCTGAAAAATTCGTACCTTTGTCCCCGATTTAGAAAATACTAATCATAAGAATCTGAAAATGAAAAATTTATTGATCATCGCCGCTCTTGTTTGTGCCACATTGGCATCTTGCCAGGGCTCCAAGAACATCAAGAGCTTCACCACTGCCGACTCTCTCGCTTACGCCATCGGTACCGATTACGGTAACCACGCTAAGAGGCTCGACAGTACTATGAACGTTACCGTGATCGCTTCTGCTATCCGCGACGTGTTGGCTAACAAATCTCAGATGACTCAGGAAGAGGCCTTCCAGTTCCTTAACGAATGGTTCTCTGTTCGCGTTCCGGCTAAGAATATGGCTGAGGGTCAGGCTTGGTTGGACGAAGTTAAGACCCAGTCCGGCGTTCAGGAAACCGGCTCCGGCCTTCTTTACCAGATCGTTTCCGAAGGCGACACTCTCACCAAGGCTGTTAACGACGCTGACCAGGTGATGGTTAATTATAAAGGTACCCTGAAAGACGGTACTGTTTTCGACCAGAACGACAGCATCACTTTCCCTCTCAACCGCGTTATTCCCGCTTGGACCGAGGGTATGAAGCTCGTCGGTAAGGGTGGCGACATCATTCTTTGGGCTCCCGCCGGCCTCGCTTACGGCGAACGTGCCCAGGGCCAGATTCCCGCTAACTCGGCTCTGAAGTTCGAGGTAAAGTTGCTCGACGTCATTCCCGCTGCTGTAGAGGAAACTCCCGCTCAGTAAGTTAGATGGAGTTCGAGGGTATTGTTTACCGTAAGCTCGATCCCGTATCGGGTACCAGCGCGAAGGGTGGTTGGAAGAAACAGGATGTTGTCTTCGAGTTGCCCGGCGAGTTCAGCCGTAAGATCTGCGTTACGTTCTTTGGCGACCGCTCTGACGACGCTGCTGCTCTTTCCGAGGGCGATTCCGTTAATGTTTCTGTTAACGTCGAGTCTCGCGAGTACAATGGTAAATGGTATACCGACGTAAAGGCTTGGAAGATAGTGCGTAATGGTGGGGCCCCTGCCTCCGGGTCCGGGGCTTCCTCCTCACGCTCCCACCAGTCTTCTCCTCCTTTCCCCTCCGAAAACGCTCCTTTCCCCGCCTCCGCCGGCGAAGAGGTCGACGACCTTCCGTTTTAGTAACGGGTGTTTAGCTCAGTTGGTTTAGAGCACTACCTTGACAGGGTAGGGGTCAGTGGTTCGAATCCACTAACACCCACAGATATAGAGGGCTTNNAAGCCCTCTATATCTGTGGGTGTCCCCCACCCTTCCATCGCACACCTTCCGCCCCTCAAATCAGGCTCTTCGCTGCCAACCCTCCTTCTCCCGTCTCCTTGTATAGTGATGGTATGTCGTGGCCGGTCTGTCTCATAACCTCTACCACTCGGTCGAAACTCACCCTGTGCGAGCCGTCCGAGAACGTCGCGTAGGTGTTGGCATCCAATGCTCTCGCTGCTCCGAAGGCGTTTCTCTCTATGCACGGTATCTGCACCAGGCCGCACACCGGATCACACGTCAGCCCCAAGTGATGCTCCAACGCCATTTCTGCTGCATATTCTATCTGGGCCGGCGAGCCTCCAAAAAGTTGACAGGCCGCTGCTGCTGCCATCGCACAGGCTACTCCCACTTCTCCCTGACATCCCACTTCTGCTCCTGATATCGAGGCGTTTGTCCTCGTCACATTCCCAAACAAGCCCGCTGTCGCTATTGCCTTCATAATCCTGGTCTCCCTGAAATCCCTCGACAGCATCAGGTGATACAACACCGCTGGTAGTATCCCGCTCGACCCGCACGTGGGCGCCGTCACGATCTTCCCTCCCGCTGCGTTTTCTTCCGCCACCGCCAGAGCATACGCTATCACCATTCCCCTGCTCTTCATCGTCGACGAATATCCCTTCGCTCTAATCAGATAGTCCGATGCTTTTCGCCTCACTCCCAGACCTCCCGGTAGTATCCCCTCGGCCTCGATACCCCTGTGTATCGACTCTTTCATCACCTCCCACACTTCCTTGATGTAGTCCCAGATTTGGGGCCCTTCGCACTTTTCCACATACTCCCAAAACGAGCTTCCGTTCCTTCCGCACCACTTCTGTATGTCCGCAATGTGCTGCATATCATACACTTTCTGCCCCGGTGCGACCGGCATATCCTCGGCCACAATGTTTCCTCCTCCGATGCTGTACACCGTCCACTCCTCCTTTGGCACCCCGTCCACCAAGGCTTCAAACAGCATTCCGTTCGTGTGAAAATCCTTCACCACTTCGGGCCTCCACACGATCTCCAGCGGCCGCCCCGTTCCCTCGATCACTTTCTCTATTGCTCTGTCTGTCAGGTGACCTCGGCCTGTTGCTGCCAGCGACCCATACAGCGTCACACGATAGCTTTCCGCCTCCGGGGTCCTGCCTGCAAAAATTTCGGCTGCTTTTTTCGGCCCCATCGTATGACTGCTCGAGGGTCCGTTTCCGATCTTAAAAATTGTTTTTATGGTCTCCATATCGTTCGTAATTCCAATTTTTGCGTTATCTTTGTGTTCTGTTTTTTGCGGATATGGTGTAATTGGTAGCCACGCCAGACTTAGGATCTGGTCCCGTGAGGGGTGGGGGTTCGAGTCCCTTTATCCGCACCGGTGCCTCGGGGTTTTTCCTGAACCCGGCACCTTTTTGTTCCTCCCCCTCCCCGACTTTTTCGGCCTCTCCTCGCAACCCTCGTTTAATTAGTTAAATTATTTAACTTTTGGCCCTTTTTTGTCCCGTTTTTGCGCCTCGCCGGCCTCGTTTCAGCCCTTCAGCACCAACTTTTGCCCTTTCGGCTCATCACTCACCCCTTCCTTTCGGCTATACGCAACCTCCCCATTCACCACCGTCAGCTCCACCGCGCTGGTCATTTTCTCGCCTTCCAGCGGCGACCACCCGCACTTATACCGTATATTTTCCGGCTCCACGACCCACTCTGCCATCGGGTTAACTACCACAATATCAGCCCCATATCCTGCTCTCAAAAATCCCCTTCCCTCGATTCCGAACCTCCTTGCCGGCGCGTGACACATCTTTTCCACCAGCCCTTCCATCGTCATTTCGCCTTCTTTCACCAGCTCAATCGCCACATTCAGAGAATGTTGCACCATAGGGATGCCCGACGGCGCCTCCCAATATCCGCGCGCTTTTTCCTCCGCCGTGTGTGGCGCGTGATCCGTTGCAATCAGATCTATCTTATTTGTCCTTAGCGCATTGCGTAGTGCCGCTCGGTCACTTTCCGCCTTTATCGCCGGGTTGCACTTGATGCGATTTCCCAGCCGCGCATAGTCGCCCTCCGCAAACCACAGGTGCGGCACACACGCCTCGGCCGTGATTTTTTTCTGCACAGGCGACTTAGAACCCTGAAACAGAGCGAGTTCCCTCTCCGTTGACACGTGACACACGTGCAGTTTAGTGCCGTACTTTTCTGCCAACTCGATGAGTCGCGCCGTTGCGACGTAACACGCTTCTGCTGAGCGAATTAGCGGATGAGCCGCTGCCGTTGCCCGATCCCCGAGTTGCTGTTTGTAAATCTCTGTGTTTCTGCGTATTATCGCCTCGTCTTCGGCATGCACGGCGATCACGCCCCCGAACTCGGCAAACAGCGCAGCGATCGCTTTCGGGTTGTCTACCAGCATATCTCCGGTCGACGAGCCGTTAAATAATTTAACTATTTGGCCGCCCGCGAGGTTAAATTTTTTAACTTCGGCAAGGTTTTCGTTGGTCGCGCCGAAGAAAAAATCGGCATTCGTATGCAGTTTGGCACTCGATTTGTGGCCTGTTTTGCGTCCTAAATCGTTCCCTGACGCCCCCCCGCGCCGCTCCGCCGCCGCCCCGAAAGCCGTCTCAAGTTTCCTCTCAAGCGCCTCCATCGATACCGTAAGTGGTTGAGTATTAGGCATTTCAAGTACCGACGTGACCCCTCCCGCTACCGCCGCCGCCGATTCGCTCGCCATATCGCCCTTCCACGTCATCCCGGGCTCCCGAAAATGCACGTGTGCGTCTATCACACCAGGCATCACCGTAAGTCCTTTAACATCAATGACTTGGCCTCGAAAATTGGACGCTTCTCCCGGGTACTCTCCCTCCTCTACTTCGACGATAACTCCCTCACGAACAACGATATAGCCGCGAAACGAGCGCCCCTCGTTCACAATAGTACCGGAGTGTATCAGTAAGTCGCTCATTGTCTGCTATTTATGTGTGTAAACCTTTTATGCGTCGGAATCGCAGGCCGAGCACGCCCCAGAATGCTTCGCTGAAGATGCCGCTGCTCATTTTCGACGTACCTAACGTTCTGTCAATAAACACGATAGACACCTCGCTAACCCGAAAACCGAGCCGCCAGGCAGTGTATTTCATTTCGATCTGGAACCCGTAACCGCGCATCTTAACGGCGTCTAAATCAATGCGTTGCAACACTTCGCGCGAATAGCAGACGAATCCGGCGGTGGCGTCCCGGACGGGCATCCGAGTGACGAAGCGAACGTATTTCGAAGCGCACCACGACATCAGCAGCCGCCCCATAGGCCAGTTAACTACGTTAACACCAGTCACATAGCGCGACCCGACAACCACGTCGGCACCCCCACCCCCATCTTGCCCTATCGCTCTGTGGTACAGGCGAATAAGGTCGTCGGGGTTGTGCGAGAAATCGGCGTCCATTTCGAAAATCCAATCGTAATTGCGCTCCAGAGCCCAACGAAAACCAGCGATGTAAGCCGAACCGAGGCCCAATTTACCCTGACGCTCAAGGAGATGAAGGCGGCGACCATCATCGAGGCGACCCGTCCCGCCATCGCGCCCCACCCCACCCTCGCGAGATTGCAGTTCGCGGACGATCGAGGCGGTGCCGTCGGGCGAGCCGTCGTCAACTACCAGAATATCAAACTTTTCGGGCAACGAAAACACGCGAGAAACAACGGCCGCGATGTTTTCGCGTTCGTTGTAAGTCGGGATGATGACCAACTTACTTTGAGGCGCGTTTACGGTCGTTTTCATCCAATAAAATTTTGCGAAGGCGCATCGAGTGAGGCGTAACTTCCACGTACTCATCCTCTTTGATATACTCCAACGCCTCCTCCAACGAGAACAGCACGGGCGGAGCGATCGACATCTTTTCGTCCGATCCGGATGCACGCATATTCGTAAGTTTCTTACTCTTAGTGAGATTCACAACCATATCCTCGCCGCGGGTGCTTTCGCCCACAACCTGACCGGCGTAGATCTCGTCGCCAGGAGAAACGAAAAACCTACCCCTATCTTGCAGTTTATTAATGGCATAGGCGTACGCGGTGCCGGTCTCCATCGCGATGATCGAACCGTTGGTACGCATCTCGATATCGCCCTTCCAAGGCTCGAAACCGCGCATACGGTGGGCCATCACAGCCTCGCCGGCGGTAGCGGTTAACATACTACTACGCAGGCCGATAATACCCCGAGAGGGAATCTCGAATTCGAGTCGGGTACGGGCGCCGAAGGTCTCCATCTTGAGGAGGGTACCGCGGCGGCGGGTAACCATCTCGATAGCGCGACCGGAGTGCTCCTCGGGAAGGTCGACAGTCAACTCCTCGACGGGCTCGCAACGGACGCCATCTATCTCGCGCACAATGACCTGAGGCTGACCGACCTGAAGCTCGTAACCCTCGCGCCGCATAGTTTCGATCAGAACAGAGAGGTGCAGAACCCCACGCCCGAAAACGACGAACGAGTCGGCAGAAGCCCCGGGAAGGACGCGAAGAGCGAGGTTTTTCTCCAACTCGCGGTCCAAACGCTCCTTGAGGTGGCGAGAAGTGACCATCTTACCGTCCTTACCGAAGAAAGGAGAGTCGTTGATGGTGAATAACATAGACATAGTAGGCTCGTCGACGGCGATGGGGGGCAGAGCCTCGGGAGAATCGGCGTCGCAAACAGTGTCGCCAATCTCGAAACCGTCGATACCGACAAGAGCGCAAATCTCACCGCACTGCACCTCGTCGACTTTGGATTTACCGAGCCCGTCGAACACCATAAGCTCCTTAATACGAGTCTTTTGGAGAGTCACGCCGTCGCGTTTGGCGAGGGTCACCTGCTGGCCGGAACGAAGAGTACCGCGGATGAGTTTACCGACAGCGATACGGCCGACGTAAGGAGAGTATTCCAGAGAAGTGATCATCAACTGGGGAGTACCCTCGCGAGAAGCGGGGGCGGGAATGTCGTCGATGATAGCGTCGAGGAGAGGAATGATGCTCTCGGTCTTCTGGTCGACCTTATGGGACATCCAACCCTGTTTAGCAGAACCGTATACGGTACGAAAATCCAACTGCTCCTCGGTCGCGTCCAAGTCGAACATCAGGTCGAAAACCTGCTCGTGGACGTACTCGGGACGGCAATTAGGCTTGTCGACCTTGTTTATAACAACGATCGGTTTCTTACCCAGAGCGAGCGCCTTACCGAGAACGAACCGGGTCTGAGGCATAGTACCCTCGAAAGCGTCGACAAGAAGCAAAACCCCGTCGGCCATACCGAGCACGCGTTCGACCTCGCCACCGAAGTCGGAGTGCCCGGGAGTGTCGATGATGTTGATCTTGAAGCCGTTATAATTTACGGATACGTTCTTAGAAAGAATCGTGATACCGCGCTCGCGCTCGATATCTCCGGAGTCCATAATCAAGTCCCCGGCGGGCCCGGAGCCCTCGCGCATAAGGTTACCTTGGTAGATCATCTTGTCGACGAGGGTGGTTTTACCGTGGTCGACGTGGGCGATGATGGCGATGTTCCTAATCTTCTGCATCGAACTCCTTTCTGAGCTTTTCAACCCCGTCCAATTTCTCCCAACCGAAAAACTCGATACCGTTCTCATCGGTGTAAGGGCGGTTACCGAAGTGGCCGTAAGATGCGGTGGCCTCGAAGATGGGGTTGGTGAGGCCGAATTTCTTAACAATAGCAGCGGGACGAAGGTCGAACAACTTTTCAAGCCGGGAGGCGATCTCACCGTCCGAAAGGTCGGAGTAAGCAGTACCGTAAGTGTCGACGTAAACGCTCAGGGGACGGGCGATACCGATAGCGTAAGAGAGCTGGACGAGAACCTCGTCGGCAACCCCGGCAGCAACCATATTCTTAGCCATCCAACGAGCCATATAAGCAGCGGAACGGTCTACCTTGGAAGAGTCCTTACCGGAAAAAGCTCCGCCACCGTGAGCCCCGCGACCGCCGTAAGTGTCGACGATGAGTTTACGACCAGTGAGCCCGGTGTCGCCAGCAGGACCGCCGATGACGAACTTACCAGTGGGATTAACGTGGAGGATATGGTTACCGTCGAGCAACTCGGCGAGCTTGTCGCCAGCCTTTTCGAGGCGAGCCTTAACGCGAGGAAGGAGGATCGTTTGGACGTCGTTACGAATACGAGAAACGTCCGTCTGCTCGTCGTGCTGAGTGGAGACGACGATAGTGTGGACGCGAAGAGGCTTACGAAGCTCGGAGTATTCAACGGTCACCTGGCTCTTAGCGTCGGGACGAAGGTATGTCATTACTTTGTTCTCGCGGCGAATAGCTGCCAACTCCTTAAGAATAACGTGGGAGAGGATAACGGTAGCGGGCATCAATTCGCGAGTCTCGTTAGTAGCGTAACCGAACATTATACCCTGATCCCCAGCGCCCTGATCGGCAGAAGATTCGCGAACTACCCCCTGGTTGATGTCGGGGCTTTGTTCGTGGATAGCGGAAAGAACACCGCAGGAAGAAGCCTCGAAGCCCAACTCGGCGCGAGTGTAACCGATACGAGAAATGACGCGGCGAGCAACCTCCTGGATGTCGACGTAAGCCTCGGAGCGAACCTCGCCGGCAACGACAACCAGGCCGGTTGTACAGAGAGTCTCGACGGCAACTTTGGAAGAGGGGTCGCGCCGAAGAAACTCGTCGAGGATGGCGTCGGATATCTGGTCGCAAACTTTATCCGGGTGCCCCTCGGACACAGACTCGGATGTGAAGAGATAATTCATAAACGGTGGGTGTTTTTTTACGGCGACAAAGATAATAAAATTTATGGGTGGCACGTTGATTGTAACGATTACAGACCAACATAAATTACACTAAAGAGAGCTATGAAGAACAAATTTTTGGTGGCCATGGCTGTGGTGATCGCTGCCGGGCTTGTAGGCGGACTGACCGCCTGGGGAATCACGAAAACAACACAACGTCAAGCAGAAGCAACGCCGTGGAACGGGCAGTTCGAAGGAGCAGCAGCCCATTTTACGAGCTACGAGGCGCAAGGCTATCCGGACTTGACGTATGCAGCAGAAAATGCAGTCAAAGCAGTGGTGAGTGTGATCAAAACGGAGGAGATAAGGCAACAGGCGGTTCCGGAGGGATTCGGAAGGCATCCGTTCTTCGAATTCTTCGGAATACCCGACGGAACGCACGAACAAGTGCCCGATGAAGAAATAAGGTACAGAGAGCAAACGAGCGGAGGATCGGGAGTGATAATAAGTGCGGATGGGTACATCGTAACGAACCATCACGTGGTGGAGAATGCGAGCAAGCTGACGGTGAAGCTACCGAACGGAAAAACATACGATGCAAAACTGATAGGAACGGATGCGGATACGGAGATAGCCTTGATAAAAATAGAAGAAGAAGGGCTACCGGCATTGGCGTTCGGAAGCAGCGATGCACTGAGGCTGGGAGAATGGGTACTGGCGATAGGAAATCCGTACAGCTTACACTCGACAATAACGGCGGGAATAGTGAGTGCGAAGGCGCGATCGCTGGGAGCAATACAAACGAGCGGAAATTCGGGAATAGAGTCGTTCATACAAACAGATGCAGCGGTGAATCCGGGAAACTCGGGAGGAGCATTGGTGAACACGGCAGGAGAGCTGGTGGGAATCAACACGCTGATATATTCGAGGACGGGAAGCTATGCGGGGTATGCATTCGCGGTACCGGAAACGATTGTGAGGAAGGTAGTGAGAGACTTGAGGGAGTATGGAGTAGTGCAGAGGGCGTTGATAGGGATTATGTATAGCGAAGGAGAAGAGGGACTGGTGGTGAGAGAAGTGGCCGAAGGAGGTGCAGCCCAAGCAGCGGGAATCGAAGCGGGAGATGTGATAGAGGAGATTGACGGGCTACCGGTGATAACAACAGCAGCAGTCGCGGAGATAGTTAGTCAGAAGAGGCCGGGAGATGCGGTAAAAATTTCTGTAAAAAGAGACGGAAAAGTGAAACAATTCAACGTCGTTTTGCGTAATAGAGCCGGAAAGAGTGAGCCAGTGGCCAGAGAGACGTTCGATGCGATTGAATCACTGGGAGGAGAGTTTGCGGATATAAGGCTGACGGAAAAACAGCAAAAGGAGCTGGGAATCAAAGCGGGAGTACAAGTGGCGGGAGTGAAGCAAGAGGGAGTATTGGCCAGGGCGAGGGTGCAGAGAGGGTACATCATCACGCATCTGAATGGAAGAGAGGTGAGGTCGGTGAACGATCTGTACAGGATCACGGGCCGGGTTACGTCGATTGAAGGAGTCTACCCGAACGGGCGGGCAGTAACATATTCATTAGTAGAATGAGGGCCAGGGGCCCCAACAAAGAATGAGGCAACTGAAAATTACTAAATCCATCACCAACCGCGAAAGCGCGTCGCTGGATAAGTATCTACAAGAGATCGGAAAAGAAGACCTGATCACGGTCGAAGAAGAAGTCGAACTGGCCCAAAGAATCAAAAAGGGAGATCAGGAAGCATTGGAAAAACTAACCAAAGCTAACCTGAGGTTTGTGGTCTCCGTGGCCAAGCAGTATCAAAACCAAGGGCTGTCGCTACCGGACTTGATCAACGAGGGAAACCTGGGGCTAATCAAGGCGGCGGAAAAGTTCGACGAAACGAGAGGATTTAAGTTTATATCCTATGCGGTGTGGTGGATCAGGCAGTCGATACTGCAGGCGCTGGCAGAGCAATCGAGGATTGTGAGGCTCCCCTTGAATCAGGTGGGCTCGCTGAACAAGATCAACAAAGCTTTTGCAAAGTTCGAGCAGGAAAACGAGAGAACACCATCGCCGGAAGAGTTGGCCGAAGTACTGGACCTACCGCGGGAAAAAGTGACGGATACGATGAGGGTAGCGGGAAGGCATGTGTCGGTGGATGCACCATTTGCGGATGGAGAAGACAACAATCTGCTGGATGTGCTGGTGAATGCAGACTCCCCGAATGCGGACAGAGGCTTGATTAATGAGTCGTTAGGAACGGAGATAGATAGGGCATTGGCGACGCTGACCGAGAGAGAAAAGGACATTGTGAAGTATTTCTTCGGAATAGGAGCGCCGGAAATGACCTTGGAGGAGATTGGAGACAAGTTCGGGCTGACCAGGGAAAGGGTGAGGCAGATAAAGGAGAAAGCGATCAGAAGGCTGAGGCACGGGTCGAAAAGCAAGTGGCTGAAATCGTATCTGGGTTGACAACAGCATCGCGGCTGAAATGAAGCGGGGTCTTTGGCCCCGCTTTTTTATTGGCGGCTGGTCAGGCGAAGAGGGCCTCGACGGAAGAAGTGACCTGTTCGGCCTCGGCGTCGGTGGGAAAGGTAGCGGAGGGCGTGAGGAACCAGAGGGGCTTGTTGGCGGCGGAGAAGGAGGCTTTGAGGAGCTGCTCACCACCACCGGTGACATTGAGCATAACGATCTTATCGCGGGGAACACGTCCATCGGAAACAGCGCGGATGAGAGAAGCGGTAGCAATCGCCGCAGCGGGATGGATGTCGCAACCCTCGGTCTGCTCGAAAAGTGCAGCAGCCTTACGCCCCTGAGCGTTAGTGGCAACGAGAACGTCGCCGTCGGTGTCCTTAAGAGCGTCGTACAACCCGCCGGAAAGGCCGTAAGGAGGGCGGCGGTTGGAGAGAACCTTAGCGTCGATGATCTCGGCATCGCGCCGAGCGTGGGTCTCGTCGTAATCGGGCATCTGCCGAGAGTCGATACGCCAAGCGTCGAAAATAGGAACGAAGGGAGCGTTCTGAGAGACGAACAAACGGCATTTAGCAGAGCCGAAGCGGCCGTCGGCAAGCAAGCGAAGGTTAGCCTCCCAAGCAGCGATAGCACCAGTACCGGAACCGACAGCCTGGAAGTAAAAGTCGGGAATTTTGCCGATCGTGGTCGCAGCAGAGAGGAATGTTGTACCCATACCGTCGCGGCGAGCAACGTTCTTAGCACCGCCCTCGGCGAAGAATTTACGCGATTTCAAGGCAAGGTTACTAAGGTGGATGGCGTCGAAGTAATCGGAACCTTTCTCGGATGCGATCAATTTGACGCAGGGGTCGAGCGGCCCGTCGAACCAGAGCGCATCGAGGTTGTCGGCGGGAACGGAGAGAAGGAGAGGAATGCGGTTATCGGAGCAAACCTTAGCGAAAGCGCGGGCGGTGTTACCGGCGGAAGCGACCACGAGGATGCGCGATTCGTCAGAGGGGATGCGGCCGCAAACAGAGTAAGCCTCGGTCTCCTTGAAAGAGCAAGTGGTCATTCGAGCGCCGTGTTTAGGGTTCCAACCGCTGAAAGTAATATACAGGTTCTCAAGGCCGAGGTGGGCGGCGAGTTTTTCGCTCTTATAGGTGACGGGAGCCGCGGAGCCGGAGAGCATACGGTGGACAGGAAGCCAGTCGGAAAATTTATAAAGGCCGAGAGAGTCGGATTTGGGTTCGAGCTGAGTCTTCGAGTATATGGTGCGGACGAGAGAAGGGGAACCGCACATCTTGTCCTCGAGCATCCAACCGGAATCGGGAAAACGGCGGGAAGTGGCTACGCATTCGAGCTCGTATTGGGTAGGGGTGAAATTTTCCATATAGTTTATGACATTCGGGTTTTGAAATCGGAGGGGGTGAACTCTTTGATTATTTGGAGTTTATCGTCGGCACTCCAGATCGCGATAGAGGGGTGGTGGATACCGTTGAACATTGTCGTCTTAACCATCGTGTAATGTATCATATCCTCGAAAACAACCTTGTCGCCCACTTTGAGCGGGCGGTCGAACGACCAATCGCCCATCCAATCGCCGGCAAGGCAAGAGTTACCGCCGAGGCGATAACTTTGTTCGCAGCCCTGAGGGTCGCGAGCGCCGAGAATTGAAGGCTTATAGGGCATCTCGAGGCAGTCGGGCATATGGCAGGCGAACGAAACGTCGAGCATTGCCGTTTTGATGCCGGAGCGCTCGACAACGTCCTCGACAGTGGAGACGAGGAAGCCGGTGCGCCAAGTGAAGGCGCTACCGGGTTCGAGGATTATACGAAGGTGGGGGTGGCGGCGTTTAAAGGCCCGGATGGTGGAGATGAGGAGTTCGATGTCGTAACCCGCGCGGGTCATAAGGTGCCCGCCACCGCAATTCAACCATTTGAGTTGAGGCTGGCCGGTGGCAGTTTGGGCGTCGAGCAAGTGGCCGAAGCGAGATTCGAGAGCTTCGAGGGCCTTGGCCAAGTGTTGGGCCCCGGACTCGCAAAGAACGTGAAAGTGAAGACCCTCGATGCCTTCCGGGAGGGTGTCGAGGGTGTCGATACCGAGTCGAGAGCCGGGCTGAGCGGGGTTATAAAGGTCGGTCTCGACGGGAGAGTAACCAGGGTTGACGCGAAGGCCGCAAGAGATGCCGAGAGAGAGGGCCTGGGCTTTGAAGCGGGTGAACTGGGAGAGGGAGTTGAAGGAGATGTGGGAACTGAGGCGAGCGATCTGAGGAAAGTCGGAATCGGTGAAGACGGGAGCGTAAGTGTGGACCTTGGTGCGGGCTTGGGGAGCGCTACCCTGCCCTGCGGGGGCGCAAAACTCCTCGGCAACGAGGCGCGCCTCGGAAAGGGAACTTGCGGTAGCGCCGTCGGAGTGGGCGGCAAGCAGAGGAAAAACACTCCACATAGCGCAGGCTTTCAGGGCCACTATGATCTCGGCCCCGCTCTCGCGCCGAACCAAGTCGATGATGGACAAATTGCACTCCAACGCCCTTTGGTCGAGCACGAAGCAGGGAGAGGGTATTTGAGAGAAATCAATCATCAAGGGCGGCGAAATCAGACCTCCAGGTCGATGTCGAATTTCTCGATCCAGGGAAGGCCCGCGGGACCGAGCGCGGAGAGAAACGGGTCGGGGTTGAACTGCTCGACGTTGAAAACACCGGAACCAGACCAAAGTCCTTGAGCCCACATCGAAGCGCCGAGGGCAGCAGGAACGCCGGTAGTGTAACTAACAGCCTGAGTACCAGTTTCCTCGTAAGCCTTCTCGTGGTCGCAATTATTGTATATATAGTATGTGTGGGGCTTGCCGTCCTTAATACCGGAAATGCGGCAACCGATCGAAGTGAGGCCGGTGTAATTCTCGCCAAGAGACTTAGGATCAGGCAAAACCGCCTTGAGGAACTGGATGGGGACGATCTCGACGCCATTGTAAATAACGGGGTCGATACGAGCCATACCGATGTTCTGGATCACGCGAAGGTGGGTCAAATATTCCTGGCCAAAAGTCATCCAAAACCGAGCGCGTTTCAAGGTAGGGAAGTGTTTGACGAGCGACTCGAGCTCCTCGTGGAAGATGACGTATGACTCTTTCGGGCCGATCTCGGGGTAATGAATAGGCTGGTGGATCTCGTGAGGGCGGGTCGTAACCCACTGGCCGTCTTGCCAATAACGTCCGGGCTGAGTGACCTCGCGAATGTTGATCTCGGGGTTGAAGTTAGTCGCAAAAGCCATACCGTGGTTACCGGCGTTACAATCGACGATGTCTAAGGTGTGCATCTCGTCGAAGTGGTGCTT
>DBDI01000001.1:163793-164116 GCA_002293505.1 Alistipes sp. UBA936
GCGACGTTGATCACGATGTCGGGTTTGTGGGTTTTGAAAAGTTTGACGAGTTGGGGCACGTCGTCGGCATCCACGGCAGCTGTTGTTATGCGGGTTTGGCCCGATTTTTTGTTCACAGCGGCGGCGATAGCGTCGGCCTTGGAAAGAGTGCGGCTGGCGAGCAGAATGTCGGTAAAGAGCGGATTATCAGCGACTTTGTGTGCAACGACGGTACCTACCCCACCGGCACCGATGATGATGACTTTGGCCATTATGAATGAGTTATTTGTTTACGCAAATTTACCCTTTTTTTTGGATTGACCAAAAAAAGGTTGTACATTTGC
>DBDI01000004.1 GCA_002293505.1 Alistipes sp. UBA936
CAGACCTTCCAACTGCCTATCCTTTACGCAGTTTGGCCTGTCGACAAGCCTCTGCCCGCGAGCATCGAATACGTGATTGACCACGAGATCGCGCGGCCGGTGAGGGCGCAAACGATGGCGGCGGAAGATGTGATCACATTAACCGGTTACGTCAAAACATACGACTCGCAACTTGGGCGTAATGTCGGGGTTGCGAATGTTCTGATACAATATCAGAAAGCAAATCTGGAGCTTGCCTTTGCCGTTACCGGTGGCGATGGACAATTTACCGTTCAAACGTCTATACCTATGTCTCAGACAAACGATTACGAGTGGATGGTTCAACATCTTATCTTGCAGTTTGGTGGCAATTATTATCATACCATTCCGTGGAGAGTCACCACTGAGAACAGCACTGCTGCAATAACAATGTCCGTGGGTGCCAATTTCCCTGTCGGCAGGTGGAGTCTCTATTATCCCTATCCCGAAATCATAATTCCTGACACCCGCCAATTGGGTTCAATATGGAGAGCCGCAAACTACTTCTATTATCAACAGAACGATTTTCCTAGAAACTCCCCCTCGGGAGGAACACGAATAATCGCGAATGATTTCTCCGGTGGTAGAACGAATGGCTCTTTCGGATTCCCTTCCTGCAACATTAATATTTACAATAATGGACACTCTGACTCGAATGTAATAGGGACAACCCTGCACGAATTAGGGCATCTAACCCATTACTCCAACAACACTATAACTTTCACGCGCACTCACGATTTGTTGCGTGAATCATTTGCTGACTATTCAGGATGGTCTTTGGGAGAAAAGTATTATGTGTCTTATGGCTGGAAACAACCCGGTGGATTGATAACGACAACAAATCCATCTCCGTATAGAGAGGATGTCGATATCACGGCTTGTGCAGATCAGGACTGGAGAAGCACTCGTGCACCGGATTATGGTTGGTATTCTCCTCTATTTATCGACCTGACGGATGATGTCAACCAACACGCGTTCTTCAGAGATCCGGAATACAGATATTTTCTAAACGAGAATATCGCAAATGTACCCTCATCCTTGATTTGGGAGGTAATCACCACGAGCACGGATTGGACACAATGCAGACAGAAACTCTCACAACGACTGGTTCCGACTTATTGCACAAGTACTCAGTTAGAGGCTTATTTGGTCAACTTTGATGAGTGGTTTGATGATTTTGGACACATTGTGCTATGAAAAAGTTCTTTTTATTGATCGCGTTGGTTGCGCTATCTATAAGTTGTGATGATAAAGAACCTAAAGAAACTGTACTTGTTGATTACGGCTACGATTGGAAGTTTTATGTGAAGAATGAAACGGATAAGAAAATAGTCTTGACCGAAGAATATCCATGGGGACCATTTGGGGGTCCTTTCACTCTTGCCAATGGAGACAGCCAAATGATTGCGTGGAACAGCCGATTGGGGGGAGAGAGCAAAAGCAAGCGAGAAGACCTGTATGAGGATGGTGATTATCGCTTTGGAGTCGGTGGTGTAATCGGAGTCGGCGACACATACTACATCAATTATGCGTATACGATGACTGCCGATGATAAGAAAGTCTCCGACGATATTTGGTTACGCAAGTATTGGTCGTTCGAATCCGACTTCTATGTATGTACCTACGCCCTGATAGTGACAGACGAGCTGTTGGAGCAACTGGCCGAGGAGGAAGAATAACTCCCGATGCAGAACGCAACGAAAAGGCCCGGACGGAAGTTCGGGCTTTTTTTAAACAAAGGCCAGCGGCGGTTTGTAATTAATTTACTATCTTTGCGCCTCGAACTATGCCGATAATTACAAAACTTAAATAACAATGCAAAACAAAGGATTCATCAGGCTCATCACCGTACTACTCGTACTGGCCTGCGCCTACTCGCTGTCGTTCACGCTGGCAACCAAAATCACAGAACGCAAAGCAGCACAAACCGAAAACCCGCAAGCCTATCTGGACAGCCTGCGGAACCAGAAAATCTATCTGGGATTCACCTACAAGGAGTGTCAGGAAAGAGAGATCAATCTGGGGCTCGACCTGAGAGGCGGGATGAACGTGATGATGCAGATCTCGGTCGA
The DNA here is from genome assembly GCA_002293505.1 of Alistipes sp. UBA936. Lineage (GTDB taxonomy): Bacteria > Bacteroidota > Bacteroidia > Bacteroidales > Rikenellaceae > UBA940. The sequence goes on from DBDI01000004.1 coordinate 2,091, forward strand.
GGATGTCGTCAGGGCAATGTCGAACGGCAGCCAGGATCCGACCTTCAACGCCGCGATGGCCGAAGCAAGAGCAGCCCAAGCAAACAGCAACGACGACTTCATAACTCTTTTTGCGAGGTCCTACGACCGACTCTCGGGAGGAGCGCCGCTGGCGTATATCTTCAACACGCCCGACCTGAAGGAGCAGATTCTGCCGACGAGCACCAACGATGATGTGGTGAAAGTGCTCAGGGAGCAGACCGAGGGTGCGATCTCCAACTCGTTCAATGTGTTGCGCAACCGTATCGACCGCTTCGGGGTGGCGAATCCTAACATCCAGAGGCTGGACAACGGCCGGGTTCTGATCGAACTGCCGGGTGTGAAGGAGCCGGAGCGTGTGCGTAAACTGCTGCAAGGCACGGCGTCGCTGGAGTTCTGGTCGACGTTCGACAACAACGAAATATTCCCCGCGCTGGTCGAAGCAAACGCCGAAGTGGCGAGGCTGAACCAAATCTCGGGAACAGAACTGGCCGCGGTCGAAGCAGAGGCAGTCGCTCAAACGCCCACCTCGGACGCTCCGGCGGCGCAAGTGGAGCAGCCAATAGATGAAACCACGGTCGCGGATCAGGATATTCTGGACGAAATAGCTCAGGCGGGTCTTACGAGTGAACTGGCCCCGGCAACCGACCGCAACGACCTGTTCGCAAAACTGTTACCCATCGGGCCCAATGTTCGCGGACCCGTGATCGGGATGGCAGCATCGTACGACACCGCCGCAGTGAACCGCTACTTCGCTATGCCGCAGGTGAAAGCCGTATTGCCGCGTGAGCTGCGACTGATGTGGGGCGTGAGAGCATCCGACAGGATCGAAAATATGTTCGAACTCTACGCCATCAATGCCAACACCAGAGACGGACGAGCACCGCTGGATGGAGGTGTGATCACCAACGCAACGGGAACGTTCGGTCAGAGCGGCTCGTCTGCAGAAGTGGATATGGCGATGAACTCGACCGGAGCAAGGGCGTGGGCGAACCTCACGCGAGACAATATCGGAAAGAGCGTGGCAATTGTGCTGGACGGGTATGTGTACTCCGCCCCGACGGTGAACGACGAGATCACAGGCGGACGCTCGCAAATCACAGGAAACTTTACGATCCAAGAAGCAACCGACCTCGCTAACGTTTTGGAATCGGGCAAGCTGCCCGCGCCGGCGCATATTATTCAGGACTCGGTGGTGGGCCCGTCGCTGGGTCGCGACTCGATCAACGCAGGGATGACCTCGTTCCTGCTGGCGTTCGTACTGGTGCTGATCTATATGTGTCTATACTATAACAGGGCCGGATGGTTCTCATCCATCGCGTTGGTGCTTAACCTGTTCCTGCTGTTCGGTGTGCTGGTTTCGTTCGGCGCCGTGTTGACCCTGCCGGGGATCGCGGGTATCGTGCTGACGATGGGGATGGCCGTGGATGCGAACGTGATCATATATGAACGAATCAAGGAGGAGCTCAGGGCCGGAAAGGGTCTCGGGCTGGCGGTAGTCGAAGGGTACAAGAACGCGTACTCGGCAATTCTGGACGGAAACATCACCACGATCATCACGGGTATCGTACTGTTTGTCTTCGGAACAGGCCCCGTACAGGGCTTCGCAACGACTCTTATTATAGGTATCATCACCTCGCTCTACACCTCGATCTTCATCACGAGGTTGCTGATCGACAGCCGTGTAGCGAAGGGCAAAGCGGTGAGCTTCTCGCGCAAGTGGAACGTGAACTTCCTGACCAACACAAAGTTCGACTTCATCGGAAAGCGCAAATACTCATACATAATCTCAGGAGCTCTGATCATCATCACCTTCGTGTCGATCTTCACCCGCGGATTCAATATGGGTGTGGATTTCTCGGGCGGCCGTGCTTATGTGGTGCACTTCGACCAAACGGTGGAAGACGAAGCAGTCAGGGAACGTATGACCGCAGTGTTCGACGACATAGCCGAAGGCGGAGCGTCGAGCTGGGAAGTGAAAACATACGGAACCGAAGGAACCGACAAACGAATCCTGTCGCAGTATAAGTTCGACGACGACAGCGACGAAGCAACAGCCGAAGTGAACCGACTACTGTGGGAAGCATTGAACCCGCTGTTCGCCGAACCACTGACGCTGGAGCAATTCAACAGCACGCAAGATGTGATCTACGGTGTGATCCAGAGCGACAAGGTGGGACCGGCCGTGGCAAGCGAGATCCGTGTCAAGGCAACGTGGGCCGTGGTGCTCTCGCTGCTGGCGATCGGGCTATACATCATTATGAGGTTCCGCAGGTGGCAATGGGGTATGGGTGCGGTCGTCTCGCTGACACACAACGCGATACTCGTCTTCGGGCTATTCTCGCTGTTCTGGGGAGTTCTGCCCTTCGCGCTCGAAATCGACCAATCGTTCATCGCCGCAATCCTGACAATCATCGGCTACTCGATCAACGACACCGTGGTGATCTTCGACCGAATCCGTGAGTACAACAAGCTCTATCCCAAGCACAGCATCCGCGAAAACATCAACGGAGCAATCAACTCGACGCTGGGCCGTACGATGAACACCTCGGGAACAACCATAGTAACGCTACTGGCGATCTTCCTGTTCGGAGGAACCGTCATCCGTGGGTTCATCCTCGCACTGTTGGTAGGGATCGTCGTGGGAACCTATTCGTCGGTATTCGTGGCAACGCCGGTGGCATACGATATGATGAAGCGTGCGGTGCAGAGCAAAGCCGTGGGGAGCAAAAAGAAATAGGCTTCAGTATGGGGGGCTCGGTGACGACGGGGGCGGCGGGGGAAGCTGGGGCTGCGGGTGTGGTGACGACACTAAAGGCCGCGGGGGGAGAGTACCACGTGGTGATAGAGGGGACGGATCCAACCCTGAGCACGGAAGAACAGTATAACGCCATCGAGAGAGAACTGGGCCGACTGACGCGGGAGGTGTTGCCTTCGGAAACGGAAGAGGCGTTCAGGCGGTACTTTGTGAGTGACGCCGTGGGCCAAGCAAAATGGCTGGAGGATCGGAGCGAAGAGGCAACATCAATAGTTCAACAACCGCCGCTCAATGGGACGAAAGTTGCCCTGTGGGTGTGGTTCGTGGACGGAGGGCGCAATACCACGTATCGTCATCTGTTCCACACCCAAATGCACCACCAAACAGAGGGCAAAACGGCAAGCGACACGGGGAGGGGTGAGGCGGAGCAGACCGAAGAGGTCTTCGGCAACTACATCGAACGGCTGGCCGAGGAGGGTCTCACGCTCGCGGCAAATACCGTACGCACGTGGATTTTCGTGCAAGGGATCGACACCCACTATGCAGATATGGTCGCGGCGCGGCGCGAACTGTTTGAACAACAGGGCCTCACGCCCAAAACACACTACATCGCCAGCACGGGAATCGAGGGAAAGTACATCCATCCGGAGGTCACCGTGCTGATGGATGCCTATGCGGTCGACGGTCTGCAACCCGGCCAGGTGACCTATCTAAGGGGCGCGACCCACCTCAATCAGACACACCAATACGGCGTGACGTTCGAGCGTGCAACCGCAATCGACTACGGCGACAGGCGACACATTCTCGTCTCGGGAACGGCCAGCATCGACAACAAAGGGCAGATCGTCCATCCGGGTGACGTAGAGGGGCAACTCGGCCGCGTGCTCGAAAACATCGAGGTGCTACTGCGCGAGGGAGGGTGCGAACTGGGTGACATTGCGCAAATGATTGTATACTTGCGTGATCCTGCCGATTATGCGGTTGTGACGCAGCGACTGGCTAAGGAATTCCCCGACACACCGCGGGTGATCGTCTGGGCACCGGTTTGCCGTCCGGGCTGGCTCGTCGAAATAGAGTGCATCGCGATCAAACTCTCCGGAAACGACCGATATGCGCCGTTCTAATTCTCGCGTCCTTACAGTGGTTTGGATCGGAATGATCGTCGTGCTCGCGGGAGCAACGTTTTTCGAAAAATTCAGGGGCACCGAAGCAGCACACGACCAGATCTATGGCGCGTGGTGGTTCTCCGTGCTGTGGGGTGTGTTCGCCGCAATCGGGCTGGTGGAAGTCTTGCACGGGCGGCTTTTGCGGCGCGACCCGGCACTCGGAATGTTACACCTCTCTTTCGTCGTGATAATCGCGGGGGCTATGTGTACAAAACTGTGGGGCGAAACGGGACAGATCGCGCTCTCGGTGGACAATGAGCCACTCGTGCGCGGGATAGAGCTACCGTTCGAAGTGAGGCTCGACAGCTTTACGGTCGAATATCACGAAGGCACGAACACGCCGTCGGACTACGTTTCGCGTGTAACGGTGCGCGACAAAAGCGGCAAGGGCGGTATGCGACAGGGGCGGGTGTCGATGAACCGGATACTGAAGCACCGCGGCTACAGGCTCTACCAGTCGTCGTTATCGCCCGACCACTCGACAACCATACTGGCAATCAACCACGACCCGGTCGGGATCGCGGTCACGTATACGGGTTTTGCGATGTTTTTCCTCTCCGGACTGTTTCTCACTTTACGTCGACTATGGAAGCCCTGCTGTTCAAGGTAAATCTGGCGGTGGGTGTCGCTGCTATGGTGCTAATGTTCACGGTGAAAGGGCCGCGATGGAGGGTGCGTGTCGAGATGGCGGAGCTGGTGGTTCTACTACTCTCGCTGGGATGTCTGAGCGTGTCGATTGCGTTGCGGACACGGCTGGCCGGACGGTTGCCATTCGAGTCGGGACCCGCAGTGATGCTGTCGCTGGCGTGGGTAGCGATGCTCGCGGGAGTGTTGTTCCGGCGGCGAAATGCGCTCGCGCTGCCGTTCGGGTTCGTCGCCTCGGGGTGCGCACTGCTGGTGGCCCATCTTGGGACGGCCTCGGAGGTCTCCCCCATCCCACCGGTGCTCGCATCGCCGCTGCTGAGTCTCCACGTATCGGTGATTATGGTCGCATACGTACTGCTGGCGTTCACGGCGTTCAATGCGGTGGTGGCACTGTGCTCGCGGGACGTCGAGGCGATGCGGCACGCCCGAGTGGGGAGTCTCGCGTGTCTGCGTCCGGCGCTACTTCTGCTCGGGACGGGAATCGGGATCGGGGCCGTGTGGGCCAACATCTCGTGGGGCGGCTACTGGAGCTGGGACCCGAAAGAGGTGTGGGCGCTGGTGACTTTTCTGACCTACGCGCTGGTACTGCACCGACGGGAACTATCGCCGCGGGGGTTTCACATTCTGGTCGCCGTGGCCTTCATCACGGTTCTGGTCACCTACTTTGGGATCAATCTTTTTTTTGGAGGGATGCACGCGTATTAAGGTTTTCAGCTCAGGGTGCTTGGCCATCACGCAATCGGCAGCGGTATTGAGGTCGACTATGAACCACTTATGGAACCTCCAGGCGGAAGCGAAAAACAGCGTGCTCCCTCACCAGACAATACTTCGTGGAATTGGAAACGTGGTCGCCGGGGTACAGCTCTGTGACAGATGAGATAGACAATCGCCACGACCACCGTACCGGGAATCAGATAGGCGAAAGGTTTGCGGGAGCGAAGCTACACAAAATTTTCGTAATCCACTCTGTCACCTCGACGGGAGAGACAACTTCGGTAGTGTCGGCGTGGGCGAGAACCCAACGGGCCATTGTCTCGACGGAGTAAGTCATATAAGTTTGTTCGAGGCGGCCGTCGGGCAATTCCTGCTGTTCGACAAGGCCGAGGAAAAAACTCGCATCGCGGTTACGGCGAGCGGTCTCGGAGGTGGTGCGGATAACGACACGAGTAAGGCAGTTCGGGTCGTCGTGCCCAAGGAGCGATACCTGAGGCGGGTGGGCAGCGATGGTGTGGGGACAGTCGGTGACAGTGAGGCTGGCGATACGGTCGAGGCGGAAGGTGCGGTACTCGCCCCGGAGATGGCACCACGCAGTTAGGTACCAACGAGGGTGGGAAAAGCTAACCCCGACCGCCTCGACCAGGCGGCGGGAAGAGCCATCGGCGCCGTTAGTGTAATCCATCTCGATGATCACGCGGTCGGCAATGCTGCGAAGGATTGTCTGCAAGAGGCCGGGGGTCGTCTCGGGAGGAGTGTGGCGGCTACGGTGGACGTGGATCGAGTCGTCCAGACCAGCCAACTGCTCTTTACCCGCTCCGCGCATCACGGCCCGGATCTTGTCCATCCCGCGGTGGAACTGCTCGCCGGTGTCGCGGTCGGCTATCTGCTCGACAACCTTTTCAGCCGTGAGAAACGCCGTAGCCTCTTCGCGAGTGAACATCAAAGGCGGAAGGCGATAACCTTCCATAAGCGAATACCCCACCCCGGCGTCACCACAGATCGGCACACCGGCCTGTTCGAGAGTCCGGATGTCACGGTAGATGGTGCGCACACTGACACCAAAACGTTCGGCGCAGTCGGCCGCCCGAACAACCGAGCGCGACTGCAACCGAACGAGGATGGCCGATATGCGATCGAGCCGATTCATCTGCATTAGTCTTTCATAACGGCCCACTGGACACCGAACCGGTCGATAAACTCGCCGTAACGCTCAGCGTAAAAAACCTTCTGGATAGGGCAATTGATACGCTGGGCGTCGCGGGATAGTTTGGCAAAAGCGCTCTCGGCCTGCTCGACAGAGTCGCAAACCAGAGTAAGCATATTACCGCCCTTGGCGAACGAAACGGGATTACTCGGAAGGGTGTCGGCAACGCTCATACCACCGCCGGGAAAGACGATGCAGCAGTGGCCGATCAGGTTACCGAACTCGGCGGGAACAGTCCACTCGGGCGAAGGAGGAAACTGGTTATAACGGGTGAGGTTTTCGAGTTTGCCACCAAGGGCTTCGGCGTAGAAGTTGGCAGCCTGTTCGGCGTTACCGTTGAAAACGAGGTACGATGTAATTCTCATAACGTCTGTTGTTTTTTAAGGTTTACGTCGACAAAAGTACCACCCCGCAGTGACAACCCACTGTCAGCAGGGTTGGTGGGACTGCAAAATTTCCGCAGCGCGGGCAACGTCCGTCGGGCGGATAATAACGTTCGCGACCTCGCCCTCGGAGAAGGCGTACATATATTCGATGAAGACCTGCTCGCGAGCCAATACCTCCAGAATACGGTGCATAGTACCGGGCTCGTTTGCGCAGGTGACGAGGAGCACGTCTGTCACGTTTACGCCGAAGTGAGCCTCCTTGAGGGCGCGGTGGGCCGCCTCGACATCCGAAACGATCATACGAAGGATTCCGAAGTCGGGAGTCTCGGCAAGGCTGAAAGCGGACATATTGATGCCGCCGACCTCCAGAATGCGGGTCACTTCGTTGATGCGCCCGGTGCGGTTCTCGATGAACACGGAGAGTTGTTTTATCGTTTTCATACCAACTTACGATTATCAATTACACGTTTTGCCTTACCCTCGCTACGGGCGATAGTGCCAGGCTCGACAAGACGGATGTCGGCCGCCAAACCTAGCACACTTTGCAGGCGGGCAGCGATTTTACGCTTCAACTCGACCATACGGTTGATCTCGTCGGAGTAAAATCCGTCGCGAACCTCGACCTGGATCTGGAGCGTGTCGAGATTATTCACGCGGTCGACCACAAGGAGGTAGTGCGGTTCGAGCTCCTCGATCTCAAGGATCACACTCTCGACCTGCGACGGGAAGAGGTTCACGCCACGGATGATAAGCATATCGTCGCTACGACCAACGATGCGGCTCATACGCACAGCCGTCCGCCCGCACTCACAGGGAGTGTCGTCTAGGGAGCAGAGGTCTTTGGTACGGTAGCGCAACAAGGGTATGCCCTCTTTTGTGAGGGTGGTGAAAACCAATTCGCCCTGCTCGCCGACGGGGAGTGGTTCCAGTGTGTCGGGTGAGACAATCTCGGGAAAGAAGTGGTCGTCGCCAATATGGGAGCCGTTCTTGAAGCCGCATTCGTACGACACGCCCGGGCCCATAATCTCGCTCAAGCCGTAGATGTTGTAAGCGTCGATGCCGAGTTTCGATTCGATCTCGCGGCGCATATTCTCAGTCCAAGGCTCGGCCCCGAAGATACCGATGCGCAGGGCGAACTCCTCTCTCGGCATACCGCAATCGCGCAGAGCGTCGGCAAGGTAGAGAGCATAAGAGGGAGTGCAGGCCAGAGCCGTCGCCCCGAAGTCGTGCATCAGGGAGATGTGTTTGGCGGTGTTGCCGCTCGAAGTAGGAATAACCGTACCACCCATATGCTCCACGCCGTAATGCAGACCCAGGCCGCCGGTAAACAGTCCGTAGCCGTAACCCACCGAGACGATGTCGTTGCGGTCGGCGCCGAAAGCGGTCAGTGCGCGGGCAGTCATTTCAGACCACACGGCAAGGTCACCGCGGGTGTAACCCACAACGGTAGGCTTACCGGTCGTACCGCTCGAAGCGTGCAGCCGGACGATCTCGCTCATAGGCACGGCGAATAGGTCGTAGGGGTAGTTGTCGCGCAGGTCTTGTTTGGTGGTGAAAGGCAAGCGGGTAATGTCGTCGATGGAGCGAATGTCGCGCGGAGCAACGTCCATTTGCTGCATCTTGTTGCGGTAGAACGGCACGCTGTGGTAGACACGCTCGACGAGCTTACGAAGCCGCTCACCCTGCATCCGCCGTTTATCCGCGGAAGACATACACTCTTTGGGTTGGTTCCAGATCATTTGGTTTGGATTTTGTGGTCCTGGTTGAAGGCGGCGAGGCGCTCGTCGAGCGTTGCGAAAAGAGGCTCGGTCATACGTGACGAGCAAGCGCGGACACCCGGTTGGTCGCTGCCGGTAGTGGAGAGGGCGATGGAGCTGACCCCGTAGAGGAGCAACTCTGACATCAGTTCCCCGCAGGATAGGTCGCCGTAACCGATGGTGAAGAAGAATCCGTCGGCGATGGGGCGGTCGATATCGCGGTCGTAAACCACGCGGAAGCCGTGGCGCTCGAAGATATCCTTCATCCGACGCGCGCGGCGGGCGTATTCGCGAGTCTCGGCCACGAAGTCGAGTATACCGTCCGACGCAGCCCGAAGCATCGCCGCATAACCGAATTGGGTGGAGTGGGTAACACCGGAAGTGATCATATAGAGGATCGAAGCGGTCAGCGTAGGCCCGAACACCCCCGAACCGGAGTAACGCGCTGCCAGGGCCTCGAACCGCCGCCCGAAAAGCTTGTCGGAAATCGCGATGAACGCGGCCCGCTGCCCTGCATAAGAGAATATCTTCGACGAGGAGAGCATAAGGATGTAATTGTCCGTGTAACGAGCGACAGTCGGGACGAACGGGGCCTCAAACGGTCGGCCGAAGTCGGTGCGAAAGTCCATCCCGAAGTAGGCAAGGTCTTCCAGAACTATGGCGTCGTACTTCGTGGCCAACTCGCCGATAGTCTGCAGTTCAGTCTCAGTCAGCGAAATCCAGGCGGGGTTGTTTGGGTTGGAGTAGATGATCGCAGCGATGCGGCCGGAAGCAAAGTAAGGCTCCATCTTGGCGTGAAGACCCTCGCCGCGGTGGTCGTGGATGTCGAACTGCTCCCAACGGAGGCCCAGAACGCGAAGCTGCGACTTCTGGATCGGAAAACCCGGGTCGATGAACAGAACAGTATCTTTAACGGGGTCCCTTTGGCAGCAGGCAATGAACGACCCGAACGAACCGGCAACGGAACCGGTAACGGGAACACACGAGGAGGGCGAAACATCGACGTCGAGAAACGCACGAACGAACCGCGATGCCTCGGTTTTGAGTTCCGGAACTCCCTCGGCCGGAGGGTAGATGGCGGGCGCGGAGGTGTCGAGAGCGGCTTTCTCGGCCTCGGTACCAATACGGCAAGGCTCCAGGCCGGGAACGCCCTGATCCATACGGATAAAAGGTATGCCCGTGGCCTCTTCGAGTCGGCGAGCGATCAGCACGACCTCGCCGATGGTGGCATTCTCCAACCGCGGGATGCCCAACTCGGCAACCACCTGATCGACCAACGCCTTATTATATATGGTATGTGTCATATCCGGTTTGGAGAGCTTTCAGGTTCATTTCAACAACCCCCTCGCCCTTACGGCCGAAGACGCGGCGAACGGCCTCTTGCAACGACGGGAAATCGAGCCCGAGTACCCTCGCCGCGGCGCCCAACAAGACAATGTTGGCGGCGCGGGAAACGTCGGCGGAAGCGGAGACGGCCTCAACGTCGAAGACTCGAGAGTGAGGCAGGGCGTTCAGTTCGGCGAGCAGGGTGCCGAGCTCGGGATAGGTGGGAATATTGACAACGGGAGTGGAACTGGCGACAACCCAACCATCGGGCCGAAGCCACGAAACGTAACGAAGAGCCTCCATCGGTTCGAGAGAGATAATCAGGTCGGCCCCGCCGCGGGGAATGAGGTCGGAGTGAATCGGCGCCGAAGAGATACGCAGGTTGGAGTGGACGTCGCCCCCACGCTGGCTCATACCGTGAACCTCCGCCTGTTTAATGTGCAGCCCGGCAGTCAGAGCAGCCTCGCCGATTACAGCCGCGATCGAAAGAATGCCCTGACCGCCGACGCCAGAAAGGATTATGTCTTTTTTCATCGTTTACGTTTCAGGGTTTGGATACACTCGCGGCGGGGAATGATGACCGACACACCGGGGTGGTCGATCTCTTCTTGGATCGTGCGGCGGATCTGGTCGCGGTTTTTGGGCAACGGAACGACGGTACGAACGTGAGCCGGGTCGACCCCGACGCCGAGGCAGATCGCCTCCAGACGGCCCGTACCCGCCGAGTCCTGACCGCCGGTCATAGCCGTGGTGAGGTTATCGGAGATTATCACAGTGATATTCGAGTGGGAGTTCACCGCGTCCAACAACCCGGTGATACCCGAGTGGGTGAAGGTCGAGTCGCCGATAACAGCAACGGACGGGAACAACCCGGCGTCGGCAGCCCCCTTGGCCATAGTGATCGAAGCGCCCATATCGACGCAGGAGTCTATCGCGCGAAAGGGAGGCAGAGCGCCGAGGGTGTAACAACCGATGTCGCTAAAGACCTTGGCGTCGGGGTGGTCGGCAATCACCTCGTTGAGGATTTCGTAAACATCGCGGTGGCCGCAACCGGCACAAAGAGCGGGCGGGCGGGGAACGACGCTGGAGCTCGGAGCAAAGTGGTTTCCGAACGGAAGGCCGAGAGCAGCGCGAACGTTGTCGGGAGTGAGCTCGCCAGCACGAGGAACCTCGCCCGAAAGGCGACCGCGAACTTTGCCCGACGTGTCGAGCAGTCCGCGAAGCTGCTCCTCGACGAACGGCTGGCCATCCTCCAGCACCAACACCTCGTCGCACTCATCCATCAGACGGCGAACAAGGTCGCGCGGCAAGGGGTATTGAGAGACCTTAAGCACCGTACGATCGGGCTTGCCGTCGAGAGCCTCCATCAGGTAGTTATGAGCAATCCCACAAGCGACGACCCCTTTGCTACCGCCGGGAGTGTAACCGTTGAAAGGCGAGACAGCGGAAAGGCGTTCAAGGTCGTCCTGTGCAGCGAGGAGTTCGCCGTAACGTCTACGCGCATTCACGGGAAGAAGCACCCAACGAGAGCGATCCTCGGGAAACGAAACGGGAGCAGGCGGGCAGGCGGGTGCGGTCGAAACCACCGCGCGAGAGTGGGCCATACGAGTAGTGATACGCAGCAAAACGGGCAGGCGCACATCTTCCGACAGTTCGAAAGCCACGCGAACCATATCGTAAGCCTCCTGCTGGGACGACGGCTCGAAAACAGGCACGAGGGCAAAGCGGCCGTAGAAGCGCGAATCCTGCTCGTTCTGGGAAGAGTGCATCGACGGATCATCGGCAACAACAACCACGAGTCCCCCGTGGGTACCCGTCATAGCCGAACCGACAAAAGCGTCCGCAGCGACGTTCAGCCCGACGTGTTTCATACAAACCAAAGCCCGGCGGCCGACGTAAGAGACGCCCAGAGCAGCCTCCATAGCCGTTTTTTCATTAGTACACCAGTCGGAATGCACGGCGGCGGCGAGTGGCGAACGCTGGATATATTCGGTGATCTCGGTCGAGGGAGTGCCCGGGTAGGCGTACACCCCCGAGATACCGGCGTGCAGGGCCGCGAGCGCAATCGCCTCGTCGCCAAGCAAAAGTAGTTTCTCTTTCAATGCAGGTCGGGAATTAAAAATTCATCGGCGTCGCTGAGTGCGGGAAACTTCGCGCGAAAAGCCCTCAAGGCTTCGAGGTCGGTCTCGCAAGCAACGGCCTGTTCTGTGTCGGGATCGGCGGCGGCGAGAGTATCCCCCTTGAAGCCAACCAAGGCCGTACCGCCGCTGTACGAAGCGAACGGGTCGGAACCGGCGCGGTTAACCCCAACGGCGAAGCAAACGTTCTCGATAGCGCGGGCGCGCAGCAGAGTGTTCCAAGGGTGGATGCGGACGGTCGGCCAACTGGCAACGTAGAGCACCATATCGTAATCGCCACGATTACGGGCGAAGACCGGGAATCGCAGGTCGTAACAAACTTGCAGCAAGATTCGCCAACCGCGCCAACAGACAACGACGCGCTCGGAGCCGGGAGTGTAACGCTCGTGCTCGCCGGCAAAGGAGAACAAGTGGCGCTTGTCGTACTGGGTATAAGTACCGTCGGGCCGGGCAAAGTAGAAGCGGTTGAAGTAACGACCATTCTCCTCAACGGCAACGCTACCGGCAACGGCGGCATCGAGGCGGGCGGCGGTGGCAAGCATCCAGCGAAGGGTCTCCCCTCCCCCGGGCCCGGAGACAGGTTCGGCAGCACCCGCAGGTTCGACTACGAAGCCGGTAGTGAACATTTCGGGCAGGACGACAAGGTCGAGTGGCCCGGAATGGGAGTCTATGAGGCGCTCGGCTTGGGCGCGGTTCTCCTCGGGGTCGAGCCAGCGCGGATCGGTTTGGAGCAGGAGCAGTTTCATCGCGAAGCCTCCTTTTCGTTCATCGCCCACTCGACCGCGCGGTTCAACAGGTCGTTCAGGGCTTTGGTTTTGCGGAACTCGGCAAGGACGCGGTCGAGAAAGTTCTCCGAAAGAACGTCCTTTAGAGAGAATCGCTGCACAACGTAAATATCCTTGAGCTTCAACAGTTCCTCGAACGGCGAACCGCTCTGGTCGGCGAAATCCTTAGGCAGGCGTTTGAGCTTGGCGGTCTGGTCGAGTTCAAATCCGCGAGCCGACTCGACAGCCGAAACGATTGCCGCTCCGTTGTCCACGATCTCCTCGCGAACGCTTTTCAACACCTCGGGTGAGGGACAGTATAATCCGGTCGAGATGAGGCTGCCGCCCGACCACGAACCCTCGTCGGGAACGGGCTCGATGTGGAAGTAATAACCAGACCAACCGGCCTTCTTACCGTGGGGAGCGACGTAGGCGCCCATATAGTTTTTGTAGGGCCGTTTGTCGTGGCTGAAGCGCACGTCGCGGTAGATGCGGTAAGTGCAATCCTTAACGGATAGGCCGGCAACGGAAGGGTCGAACACCGAGATGCCTTCGATGAGGCGGGCGGTGAGCTGCTCGAAGCGAGCCAGTGCAACCTTGTACTCCGCCTTGTGGACCTCGAACCATTCGCGGTCGTTGTGGGCACTCAGGGCGGTCAAAAAATCTACAACCTGTTTCATAACTCGGCAAAGGTATTAATAAAAAACGTATATTTGAAATCCGAAACTAACCGAACCAATTATGAAAAAATTCTTACTAAGCTCGCTGGCGGTCATCCTGACAGCAACTTACACAGCCGGTGCACAAGACGAGATGCGCCTGATGAGATTCCCGACAACCAACGGAGAGGAGATCGTTTTCAGCTATGCGGGCGACCTGTACAGGGTGGACGCAGCGGGAGGAGACGCCGTGAGGCTGACCTCGCACATAGGATACGAGATGTTCCCACACATCTCGCCGGACGGAAAAACCATAGCCTTCACGGGTCAGTACGACGGCAACACGGAGGTCTACACCATTCCGGTGACGGGAGGAGAGCCGATAAGGGTGACCTACACCGAAACCAACTCGCGAGACGACATAGGCGACCGGATGGGGCCGAATAACATTGTGATGGGGTGGACGCCCGACGGACGAGACATACTGTACAGGAACCGAGTGGGAGGCAGCTTCGTGGGCAAGCTCAAGCTCGTGAGCGCGGACGGAGGGCTTTCGCGGGAGGTGCCGCTGCCCGAAGGAGGTTTCGCAAGCTACTCACCCGACGGAAAACAACTGGCGTACAACCGGGTGATGAGGGAGTTCCGCACCTGGAAGTACTATCGCGGCGGGATGGCAGACGATGTATGGGTGTGGGATCCGGCAGCGAAAAAAGTGACCAACATTACCGAGAACCCGGCGCAGGATATATTTCCGATGTGGGTGGGCGAAGTGATCTATTTCGCCTCCGACCGCGACAGGACGATGAACATCTTCGCGCACGACACCCGAACGGGTCGGACGGAGAAGGTGACGAATTTCACGGAGTATGATGTGAAGTTCCCGACGGCGGGAGCGGGAATGATAGTCTTCGAGAACGGAGGCTACATATACAAGCTGAACACGGCTGACAGGCGCTGTGAGAAGGTTACGATCAAGCTGGCGGCGGACAACGTCTATGCGCGAAACGAGATCAAGAACGGAGCCGACTACATTCGCGGAATGGATCTCTCGCCCGACGGAACGAGACTGGCGGTGACGACGAGAGGCGAGGTGTTCGACGTACCGGCAACAACGGGAGTAACGCGAAACATCACCCGAACCTCGGGAGCCAACGAACGCTCGGCACGGTGGTCGCCGGACGGAAAGCACGTGGCGTACATATCGGACAGGACGGGAGAGACCGAACTGTGGCTGCAGGCGGCCCAGGGAGGAGAACCGGTGCAGTACACAACTGCGAACGACAGCTACATCACGAACCTGGAGTGGGCGCCCGACAGCAAGAGCATAGTCTACACAGACCGCAAGAACCGCATCCGGATCGTGGATATCGCGACGAAGGCGGTGACCACGCCGGTGGAAGACCCGGCCGGAGCGCCGCGCGGGGTAACATTCTCGCCCGACGGCAGGTGGCTGGCGTACTCGCGGGTCGCGCCGAACAGGTTCCAAGTGGTGTATTTGTACAACATCGCCCAAAGAAGAGAGTACGCCGTGACGGACAAGTGGTACGACTCGACGGGGCCGGTGTTCAGCTCGGATGGGCGGTATCTGTACTTCTCCTCGGAGCGCGACTTCAATCCGGTATATGGTTCGACCGAGTGGAACCACACGTATAACAATATGGGTGGGCTGTATATGGCCCTGCTGGCGAAAGCAACCCCGTCGCCGTTCCTGGGCAAAGATCCGGTGGTGAACGCGCCGAAAGCCGAATCCCCCAAAGAACCGGTCGGAGGAGTTGTTGTGCACGTCGATGCGGAAGGACTGGGGGACAGGATAGTCCGAGTACCGGTCGAAGGTCAGAGGGCGATCTACGCCTCGGGAACGAAAGTGTGGTACGGAGCAGGCCGCGGGAGTGTGAGGGTGTATGACTTGGTGAGTGAGAAGGACGAGGAGGTGGTGCAGGGAATGATGAGCGTGGCGAGGGGCGGAAAGAAAGCCGTCGTGGCAAAGGCTGGAGAGTACTATGTGGTCGACCTGCCGGAGGGAACCGTGAGTCTGAAGGAGGCGGTCAATGTGGCCGATATGAAGATCGCGGTAGACTACGCTGCCGAGTGGGCGCAAATCTTCGACGAATCGTGGAGGGCGTTCCGCGACGGGTTCTATGTGGCAAATATGCACGGGGTAGATTGGGTCGCGATGAAGCAAAAATATGGGCAGATGTTGCCTTATGTGAAGAACCGACTCGACCTGAGCTACCTTATAGGCGAGATGATAGGAGAGCTCAACGTAGGTCACACGTATGTGAATCCGGGCGAAGCGCCGCGGGCCGAAAGACTGCTGACGGGTATGCTGGGGGCAGAGTTCTCGCGAACGGAGGAAGGCTACTTCCGGATAGATAAGATAATCCCGGGGACCTCGTGGGACAAGAGTGTACGCTCGCCTCTGGATGAACCAGGGCTGGGAGTGGTCGAGGGTGAGTACATCGTGGCGGTGGACGGAGTGTCGACAACGACGGTGAAAGATATCTATGCATTGTTGGTGGGCAAAGCGGGAGTACTGACCGAGCTAACTATCAACGCCCATCCTCGAGCCGCCGGGACGCGAAAAGTAGTCGTCACGCCCATAGCCGACGAACACCCCATACGCCACTGGAACTGGGTGCAGGGAAATCTGCGAAAGGTGGAAGAAGCGACGGGAGGCAGAGTGGGATATGTCTACATTCCGGATATGGGCCCAGAAGGGCTGAACGAGTTCTCAAAGCATTTCTATCCGCAACTGGACAAGGAGGCGCTGATCGTAGACGACCGGGCGAACGGCGGAGGAAACGTCTCGCCGATGATACTGGAACGGTTAGCGCGTGAGCCGTACCGACTAACGATGAATCGGCACACAACGATGACGGGAACAATCCCTGAATCGACGCTGGTGGGGCCGATGGTGTGTTTGATCAACAAGTACTCCGCCTCGGACGGCGACCTGTTCCCCTACGGGTTCCGGGCGCTGGGGCTGGGCAAGCTGATTGGGACAAGAACCTGGGGCGGAATCGTGGGCATCTCGGGCTCGCTACCCTACATCGACGGGCAGGATATCCGAGTGCCGTTTTCGACGAGCTACAACCTCGACGGCGAGTGGATAATCGAAAACCATGGCATAGAGCCCGACATCTGGGTGGACAACGATCCCGTTCGTGAGTACGCGGGAGAAGACCAACAGCTGGAAGTCGCCATCGAAGAGATACTACGCCAACTGGCCGACCGCAAGCCTATCCCACCGGTACCGGCACCGAGGGTGTGGAATAAATAGCTGGGGTGAGGGCACCGGAGTGGGTCAGTGTGAGGCGATGCATCGCGCGGGTGACGGCCACATAGAGCATACCGAGGTCTATTTCGGAGCGGTAGTTCGCGGCAGTAGCCTGCGGGATAATCACCTCGTCGAACTCCAGACCCTTGGCCATATGGGCCGAAGTGAAAACCACCCCGCGAGAGAATGATGAGCTGCGGCTGGTGAGCAGATCGCTGTCCGGGTCGGCGAGCTTTGTATGCAGTTCGGCGGCTTGAGCCTCTGTCTTGCAGATGATGCCGAGGGATTTGTGCTCGGAGAGGCGGAAGTCGGCGATGAGGCGGACGATAGCGGTAATCTCGGCCTCGGAGGTGGCGAAGGGCAGGATCGTAGGTTTCTCGCCGTGGCGGGCAACCGGTTCCAGATCGGCGTTCGGGCGAATTTTTTGCGCCAAGTCGGTAATCTCGAAGGTCGAGCGGTAGCTCTTGCAGAGTTTCATCGTCTTGCCACCCGCGAAGACCTGTCCGATCGTCTCGGCGGTCGATGAACCGAAGGGGTTGACCGATTGGCCGGCGTCGCCCAGAAGCGTCTTGCGGCAAGGAAAAAGCCGCTGGATAACGCGGTACTGCACCGGCGTGTAGTCCTGCATCTCGTCGATGAGCAGGTGTTTGACCCCCGAGCGCGGTCGCGTGCCGTCGAGGGCGATGCGAAGGTAGGCCAGCGGCGCGAGGTCGGAGTATTCGAGGGTTTGGCCGCGCCGCGTGCGAAACATCTCGGGACGGCCGAGCCAAGCGAAAAAGGAGCGGTAGAGAGCAAGGTCGCCTGCGCCGTTTTTCGGGTTCGCGCCGCCCGCCCCGCCTGCGAACATTTTGCGAATTTCGGCCTTCAGGTGGTTGCGTTCGGCGGTGGTGGGTGCGATGCCGTATTTCAGATCGAGTTCGGCGGCAATCATATCGGCCATCGGTTCGAAGCGCTCGCGGATCGCCATCCGGTGGAAGCGGCGAAACTGCTCGGCGATGTATTCGTGCGGAATGGTGATGTGACGGATCTTAACGTCCGTCGGGCGAAAGCAGTCGTTCTCCAAGTGTAGAATGAATCGGTCGAGTGAGGCGGCGAATTCGAGGGTCGACTTGAAGCGGATGCGCTCGGCAAAGCCCGGGGCGGGCCGCTCCAGAAGTTCGGCTACCTGTTCGAAAAAGGTCTGGTAGCGATATTTGCCGCCGAGGATCTCCGACAGCAGCTCGGCCATACCGGTCTCGGGAACCGTCTCCTCACCCAGCTCCGGAAGCACGTTCGAAATGTAATCGGCGAAAACCTTGTTGGGCGAGATGATCAGGATGTCGCCTGAAGTCAAAGTGTCCTTGTGGGCGTAGAGCAGGTAAGCCACGCGATGGAGCGCGATAGAGGTTTTGCCCGACCCGGCGACACCCTGAATTATTAGCGTAGGAGCGTCGGCGTCGCGGATGATGCGATTCTGCTCGCGCTGGATAGTGGCGACGATGTTGCGCATCTTGTCGTCGGCATTGGCGCTGAGCTCGCGCTGCAGAACGTCGTCGTGAACCGTAACCGCGCTGTCGAACATATACTCCATTCGGCCGCCCCGGATGCGGTATTGGCGCTTGAGCGAGATGTCGCCAGAGACCTCGCCCGCGGGAGAGGCGTAGGCCGCCGGACCGAGTTCGTAATCGTAGTACATACTCGCAATGGGAGCGCGCCAGTCGTAGACAAGGCTCGTGCGGTTGTCGAAGTCGTGGAAGGTATGGACGCCGATGTAGATCGGGTGCGGCTTGCCAGTCGCCGCGGCCTCGCGAAAGTCGATACGGCCGAAATAGGGGGTATCGAGCATCCGCGAGAGGCGCTCCTTGCGCTGGAGGACGCTGCCCCCGATGGCGTTGATGTTGAGAATGTTCTCGCGAGCCGAACGTATCTCCTGGGGGTCGAGGTCGCGGTTCTCCCAGATATAGCGTTTTTGCTCGTCGAGGGTCTGCGCGCGCTCGCGAACCGTGGCGTCGGCGCTGCCAATCGCCGCCCGGAGTCGTTCCAGAACCCGAGTGAGGTATTGCGCTTCTTTTTTCATAGGGGCGCAAAATTAATACCGTGCGAGCGGCTAAAAAATAGCCATTTATAGCTACCTTTGGGCAGTGATGGATTTGCTGGAAATATCGGAACGGAGGCGGCGGGAGGCGCTGAGGGTGATGCGTGAAGTGGGTTTGGTGGAGGCGTGGGAGAGTGTCGGGGCCCGGGTGCGGCTGGTCGGCTCGGTGGCCTCGGGGCTGATGATGAATAACCTCGATATCGACCTGCACGTCTACACGGACGAGCCGATGTTGGAGAAAAGCCTGGCGGCAGTGGCGCGGCTTCGGGGGGTGCGCGATGTGGAGTTTCGGGATTTGCTCGACACGCCCGAGGAGTGTCTGGAGTGGCACGCTTTTTACGACGACACGGGCGGGGCAGGGGTTGCTTCGGCAGGTGCAGATGCGGTTTGGCGGCTCGATATGATCCACATCAGGCGGGGCTCGACTTTCGACGGGGTGATCGAGCGGACAACCGATGCGATTATCGCGCGACTCGATCCTGCCGAGGTAGGGGCACGAAAGGCGCGAGAAGCCCGCGAGGCGATACTGCGCATCAAGCACGACGCCCCGAAACCACCCGCAGGCATCGAAGTCTATTACGCTGTTCTGGAACTCGGTCTGAGAACCTACGATGAGTTTGCCGCCTGGAAGCACGCCAATCCAAGCGTCGACCTGCTGGGCTGGATGCCCTCCTAATCTTCGTCTACCTGCGCGACCGCCCGCTCGAACTCCTTTTGGTGGGGCAGCGTGAGTTTTTCCATCGGCGGAAACGAAGCGTCGAAAGCCTCCAGCGTACTTCCGTCGGGATAGAGTGCGTCGGAGAGTTTGATCGTACCGGAGATGTCGTCCAGTGCACCGTCGTAGAGCGGCAGGGCCATTATACCGGTATAGAACTTGCCGTCGGGCATAGAGATGTTCCACTTTTTGGTGCTAACAAATCCGTAGGGGTGGTAGTGATAGGTGAATCCGCCGAGCACAATGGCGCGGTGACCGAGGGCCCGAGCCTGATGGATGGCGTGGGTGATTAGCACGCGGCCAAGACCCTGCCGGTGCAACTCGGGAGTGATGGCAACCGGACCTAAGTGCACGATGGGAATCTGGTCGCCCGCGGGTGTGACGATCCACGCGCGGGTGAAATGGATGCTACCGACGATCTCGCCCTCTTGTTCGATGACAAAAGAGAGTTCTGGCAAGTAGTCCTCGTGGGAGCGCATAGTGTGCACAAGGAGGTGTTCGCTCGCGCCAGGAACGTACAGGTTCCAAAACGCCTTACGGATAATCTCTTCCACCCACCGATAGTCCGAGGGCTGTTCGTTACGTACGGTAATCATATTTTTCATTCTATCAGCCCGGCGGCGCGGGCGGTGTTGATCGCTTCGATGGCGTTGTCGGCCTCCAGCTTGGCGAGGATGTTTTTACGGTGATTGTCGACGGTGTGTTTGCTCAGGCCGAGGCGGACGGCAATCTCCTTGCCGAGGCAGCCACGGGCGATGAGCGAGAGTATCTCCAGTTCGCGGTCGGTGAGGCTCAGCTCCCGCGACTCGGCATACGGATTGAAGAATTGCCCCGTGCGGAGGTTCAACACAGAGCAACGCACGTGGTCCGATGGTGTTTGGTCGGGCGCGAGCTCGATCATTCCCATCACGATCCAAGCCTTGCACGTGCGGTCGGTCGCGACGACCTGCTGGCGGCTTATCACATTGATGTACTTGCCGTTAGCACCGCGCATACGAACTTGATAGATAGTGCGATAGTCGTTACGTTCGGCGGGCGGGAGGCTGTAGATGAACTTGGCGTGGCGGATTTGCAAGTCGGCGAGGCAGGCGCGGTCGTCGGGGTAGATGAGCTCCTCGATGGTTTCGGGTTGCGTACCGAACAGTTCGGCGAAGTTGTCAGAAATGAAGTCGTACGCACCGCGATAGACATCGACCGCGAAGATGCAACTACCGCTCAACTCGGCCAGCCGAACGAGCTCAGCACGGCGGCTCTCCCAGAGCGGGTAGTCGAGGTCGGCAGGCGAAATTGCCTGACGTGCCCACAATTGGCGGATCTTGCCGGTCATCTCGTCCATAGGACAAAAATACAAAAAAGCCCGAGGCTCTCGTAGCCTCGGGCTGGAAAAAACTTTCTACAATGAAAAAATTAGCGGGCGACACAACGGATGGAGAAACCGTCGGCGTAACCATTACGATACACCGGGCGCATAGCATCCTTACTGAAACGCAGGTAGTAAGCGTTAATGGCACTCTCGGGAGTAGAAGACCAGAAGTACCCGGTCGTACCTTGATGGTTTGTAGCGCCAGTAGAGATCATACGGATGCCTGCGGCCGGAAGAGTGTAAGCGCCCTTAGCTGTATCGCCTTGAGCTTCTATGGGGAATGAACCGGTACTGGGATTCACCCGGGAGTAACCATTAGTTACCCACCAATCGAAGCGCTCAAGGTTTTCGTCATCGCCGGTATTACCCTTGGGGTAAGTGTATTCATCCCCTTCCCAATCGGAGGAATCATCCTCCTTGTAGTTGTAGTTTGGTGAGCCCTCTATCCAATCCTTCCAGAACAAACCATCTTTGGTTTCGGGATGCTTGGTGTCGGGTCCGCCCACGAACTGAACGTTCTCATACACGGTCGGAAGCCGGAGACGGGCGTTGTCCAAAACAGCCTGCAATTCGTCATCGCTCATCTCCCTGAGCTCGGCAGCAGTGTAGCCCACCAGCATACAGGGATCGCCCTTGCCGGCTTTGATGTTGTCCACGTTGGTGTAGTTCGGATCGGAAATATCCTTAATCGTCTCAAACAAGTCCGAAGTGTACACCGGAATGCTCGCGTAAGTGCTGATCGGAGCGGTCGACGGATTGAACGAGATACAGTTCTCGCCATCTTCCCAATCGCTCATGCTGCTGCTGATACCGACGACGGAGCCGAACTTAAAGTAAGGAATCTCAGCGATGTTGAAGACATCCACGCCCCACTCACCGCTCTGCAATTTGCCATCTTGGTCGAGATATAGTATCCCACTCGGATCGCCGCTCAAAGTACCCCTGATGACCTTCACGGTGCGGGGATCCACACCATCGTTGACAACTATGTCGGCCTCGATCGCACCATCGCCCGCGGGGATGGTGATGGTAAGAGTGTTCGTCGTGGTGAACGCGCGGGTCGAAACGCTGCCCGTCTCGACAACCTCTATTCCACTGCCCTCACTGTATTGGATCGTCCAATCGACCCCGTAAGAAGATTTGAAGGTCAGTCCGAGGGTGCTCTTCGTGCCGTCTGAAACATAGAAGACATTTGTGGTGGGGTTGAACACGCCCGTGCCTATCTTGCTCGTGTCGGGGGTCATTGTTGCAGCCGCGGTGTTCGTGCCCGACTCGGCGCTCAGAGTACCCCAATCGCTCATATCGTCCACCGAGTCGATGACCGAGCCCTTGACCGGGTCGACACTTATCACGTAGCGGTAGTTGGCCATAATGGCCGTCTCGGCAGCAACGTTTACGGGATACGCCTGCTCGGGGCCATTGCCCACCTTACCCATAACGATGATCTTGGTGTCCTTCGCATCCGTGCTCATCTTTGTCGGATAGAGGTAGAACACCGCCGGTGCAAGGTCTTTCGCCGTAGGTTCGGATTCGGGAGCGGCAAGGGTGTAGGCCGTTTTGTTGTCCAGACCCGTGATCTGGGCGTAGGCGCCCGTACGGTCGATCGGCGTAGTGGCCGCGCCCGTCGGGAAGATAAGGCCCGCGTTCGCCGCGTTGGTGACGAAGATCCGCGTCACCGTGAACTCATTCGCATCCGCGGCCGTGTAACTGTTCTTGACGTCGAAACGAGCCTCGCGACGCTGCAGCTTGCCCGTCTCCTCGACCTTGCCTACAACCACCACTCCCTCGACCACGGACGAGAACAACAGGTTCTTGGTTTCACCGTCGGGCTTGTGGATCGGCGCCAGACGGCCCGTATCTGCACCCTCCTTGATGGTGGGAAGCACGTTCGACAGAGCGCTCTTGAACGCCGTCTCGGTCGGGTTAGTCGCGCTCAGCGATGTGTGCGGCCCTGCGGTCGAGGTGGCGTCGTTCCCCACGAAGTAGAAGTTAACAGTCTTGCCCCTGTTGGCGTTCAACCAAGCGGTCTGCATTGTGATCGTGTAGGTGCGGTTCGTCGTGTTTAGGGCATCGGGCGAGAGTTTGTAGTCCTTGTCCTTTACGAGCTTTGCAACCGTGCCGCCGTTCACAGCCACGTAGACATCGAACGAGGCGATGTTCCATTCGTGCTCGGTGGCAATGTCCGCACGGGTTACGTACGGGGAGGATGGTTTGGTGATCTTGAAGCTCAGGGCCGCAGCCTCGCCATTGGGAACTTCAGTGAGTTGCTCCTCCTTGGAGCACGATGAAAGCGCCAATCCGAGCGCCAGCATCAAAATAGTTAATCTTTTCATTGTTTTTTATATTAGGTTAGGTGTAAAAGTTTACAAGTTTCCTCCTTCTGTCCAGTCCCCCACGCCTCCCTCTTCGATCGGGGTGATGATCATCCTCTCGCCATTCACCGCGATATCGAGGGTGTAGCGCTGCTTGAGCTCGTGATCCAGGTTATAGTCGAACCACTCGAAAAACGCCCTAAGGTCGATCGCATGCGGAAGAACCATCGGGTCGTTGGCACGGATGCGTGTGTCGCCCGAGGCGTGGTGCACGGCAAGCGTCAGAGGGGTGTCGCACTTCGCGCGGTAGGTCGTGAACGCACCGCGGATCTCGCGATTGGCGTTCAGATAGGTCGTGTGGCTATGGTCAAGCTGGTTGTCGCCCCGGTGGGCGGTTTCGGGTATATGGTGGACGATGGAGTTGTCGGTCTGGGCGTGGGTGTCGTGGCTTTGCGGGCTGTGAAGCTCGGCGATGAAACTGCCCTTGGGATACACCCACTCGGGCATCAAGGCGTATCGCGAGCTCACACCTTGCAACACAGCGTAGTAGACCCCAGCCGGAACCTCAGCCCGAGGATCGCTCCAACGAATCCGAAAACGCAACTGAAAGTGGGCATTGACAAGGTCGACGCGGATGCGACTGGTATAGGTCGTACCAACCGAGAATGTTCTGTAGCCGTGGAAAAGCTCCTCGCTGGGGCCCCTTGTGCCGTCGGGGAACTGTTCGGCGTTTTGCAGGCTCAGTCTCAGGTCTTCGCGGTGCGTGAGGCCCACAACCGGCGCACGGCCCAAAGAGGCATCCGTGACTGAACTACGGCCGTCAGTATTACCAACAGCGATCACAGAGTAACGACCCTCGGGAAGATCGACCTTGGAAGCGAACCGGCCGGGGATCAGATGGCGGACGCTACAAAGAATACCCGACTGGTCGAAGATGTACTCGTCAATCGTCTGAATCCAATATTCGACTTTGTTCTCACGGGAGCTATTCTCCTCGTTGTAATCGTACAAAAGCTCGACCCCGGGAACGCAGACAGTGAGGTCATCGCGAATACTCCGGTAAACATCCTCGCATCCAGCGGAGAGCGCAAGCAGAGAAAAAATAAGAGCGGACCGAACAACTCTCCCGGTGGGGAGTGCATTGAATCGTGTACCCTTACGGCTGTTAGGACTCTCTATATTGCGGAATGGCGCCCTCGCGGCGACACTATGAAAGGGAAACTTCAGATAACCCTTCCGCGTCTGTGGTGTCCGAACTTTCGGTTTGTCCGCTCTTATTGGTATGATATGATCTCTATTCACCCTTGAAGTTTTGTCACTTTACAATGCCTGTCTCTTACCAAGCGACAGGCAACGAAAAATGCAACTCTCAAAGCAATGAATATCAATTAAATACAGCGAGGCGAGAGGCTCTTTTGCAAATTACGACAGGCAATACGAGCAATCGGACAAAAAAGCCTTACGCCCTCCGTTTGGCAGAGATCATAACACACTGACTACAAGAGACAAACAACGCCAGAAGCCAACCACCCCCGAAAATGATTAGGACACACATTAGGACACATTGATAATCAAGCAGATAGGTTTTGAACGGCAGCGTGGACGGGCGAGATTTAGAAATTTTTACACATTTTTTGAGCGCTTTTGTGCGTTTTGACAATAAATTACCTACCTTTGTCATCGGATGCCCGTCGCTTGGTAAGAGACGGGCAGGGCCAATCCCAACGGGCCCCTTACCCCAGAAATTACAACTTCGGCAGTGGTTTGGGCTGAAGTTTTTTCATATCGACGCGCCTTGGAGGGTGCGTTTTTTGTTTCGGAGGGGGAGCGGAGAACGGAAGGTCGAAAACGAACAGCCCGGGCCCACGACTCCCAACGATCGGCGGGGGGAAGCGCGATCTAAAAACCCAACTCAAATCATTTCAAAACTCTCTCTCACCAAACCCTCGCCGGATGGAAATAACCCCCGCCTGGCGAAAGGCCGTAAAACTCCAACTCACGGAAACGCTCGTTCTCGCGAGCCAATCGACCGAGCGAAAGCGCATCCGAAACCAGCCTCGATGCACGATCCAAAACAGGTTGCTCGAGCGAGGCCAGATAGATCTCGGTCGTCCGCTGGCTCGTGTGGCCCAGACCCTCGGAGATCACAGCCAACGGCAAACCCTCGTTCCTTGCGACAGTCGCCCACGAGTGTCGCGCAGAGTGGGTCGAGAAGCGGCTGCCAACCCCCAAACAAGCAGCAACAGCCCGCAGGCGGCGATTCTGAAGCCGCAGGCCATTCTCATATTGTGTCCGGGCGCTACGTCTCGGATCGGTGATCACGGGAAACAAGTACTCCGAACCGCGGGTACGGGAAGCGAACCAATCCAAAATCCGACGCATAGCCGGATGAACGGCAAGCTCGATCTGTTGGCCGGTCTTACGGCGCCGGTAACGGATAGTCTGACCCCGCAAGTCACTCTTTTTCAAATGAGCCAGGTCGACAAAGCACATCCCCCGGGCGTGGTAACAGAATAAGAACATAGCCAATGCCTGCTGCAACGACTCGTTCAACAGCGCCTCGCCCGACGAAGCAGTGGGGTCGAAGGCAGACAACTGAGCCAACTCGACCGACGAAAGGGCACGCTTACGAGTCGGAGCAACCCCGGTGTAAACCCGTGCGAACGGACTCTCGGCACGCCGGGCAACACGACCCTCGTCCAGCGCCTTATTATAGATTGCCCGCAAGGTCCGCATATAGAACGAGATAGTATTCATATTACGACCCTCGGCCTTGAGCCGCTGCTGGAACTCGCCCACAAGCCCGGTGGTGATCTCCTCGAGTTTCGGGTCGTGGCCGCCAAGGAATTGCACGAAACGCCGGGCAGCGCTACGGTAAGCCCGAGCGGTACGCTCATATCTCTGGCGCTCGAGATCGGCCGCGAGCTGCTCGGCAAAAGCACCGAAAGTATTACCAGCCATCACAGCCCTCAGGCGCGAGGCCAGTTGGTCGACAGTGAAGCCACCACGACGCTCCAACTCGTGAACAATCGTGGCAACCCTCTCCAAGTCGCACTGCATAGCCATCTGGTAATCAGCCAACTGCGCAGCCCGCGGGCCGGGACTCGGTGGAATGCGCAAACAACGACGCTGGGCGTCCCATTCCCCAGGCAGCACACTGTACGGCGTGGTCACCGAACGCGAATCACCACCGTGAGAAACCCGCAGATAGAGCTTACCCTCCGACTCCACCCTTCTGGTCGACGCACGAAATCCAAATCCATAACTCGACATAATTTCTTCCTCCTTACTTACTTCTTTTCTACTCCTATCACAAAGTAAGGCAATTATCGTGCAAAAACAAAGAGCACAGAATTTTTGCAACGTAAAGTTCTGAATGGCAATCCATTACAATGCAGATGTAAAGGCAAAATAACCTGCTAAATTGTTGCAAATCAAGCTCGGATGCAGTTATTTTGTCAATCGTCTTACTAACCCGAATTTGTGTGAGTTTTATGAAAACAAAAATTAAACTACTTGTCCTTATTGTCGTCTCGGCAACAATAATGCTAACATCGTTTATGTCCTATGCGCAGCAAGCCTCTGCGGAAAATTATGCCGTTCAACAAAAAATTCGATCTCCGCAGGTCGCAAGTATGATGCGGTTCGATGGCGTAGGGGGAATTTCCAAACTCTCAGGACGTCTCGATCTGAACATCGAACTAATGAGAATACAAGATAAGGACTTCGACCTGCCCGTGGCGCTCAGCTATAACTCAGCGGGTTTTATGCCCTCGGCACCTGAAAGTTACGTAGGTTTGAACTGGTCGTTGAATGCAGGCGGGGCGATCATCCGAGAGGTCAAGGGAATACCGGATGACGTTATGTCCGTTGATGGTGTTTATACGGATTACGGATTTATATATTTTGTGGAAAATGAAAACACGTTCTCTCAAGAACCTCCCATAGAAAGTATGGAAGACTGGGGAAGAAGAGGATATATCCATGTTAAGGGTACACCATTCAGCACCGGCTACAAAGCAGTGGAGGCAAGCTCCGACATCTATCACTTCAATTTCGGCACCCATTCGGGGAAATTTATGATCAACTTTGACGGCAGCGTTAGTGTTGTGTCCAATAATGGGGGTAAGTATAAGGTTGATCTTTCTGATTATTATCGTTCCAGCTTTAATTCTCTTCCAAACGCGGCGACCATCCGAATCATAACCGACGATGGTTATACATATAGTTTCGGGGGTACATACGACAGTGTGGAGTATTCTTATTCGTGGAAAAACATTTGGGAGAATTCAATAGGCAACCATACCAACACAGGAAGCGGAAATGGACTTGATTTGGTAGCACCTTCCGGACCCTCTATATCGTCCTACCATCTCTCGAAAATCGAAGCCCCGAATGGGAGAGAACTTAATTTAGAATATGTCGCCCTGAGTCAATCCTCACATAGAAATTTGATTCACAACTTAGCGGGCTCGATAGGATTTAGGAACATAATGTATGATAATGTTATGGATCCAAGTGTAAGGATGAATTTCGTTTCCTCGTGGCATCCTACATATACTGAATTTGTGACAGTGAGGATTATGAATGTGGATGAAAACAACAATGCTCCTCTGCATAATATAACCAAGTTGGCGCTAATCAAAAGGATCTACACCGACAGTCAGGAAATATCACTTGACTACACCGCGACAACGTATGGCCCATATGATGCAACCCTGTATGATGCCGCAAAAGGCCACCACGAGTTTGAACTGAAGGCGGGTGCAGAGTTACAAGAAGTTACCTTAAAATCATACAACGAGGGGAATGGAAGTAGCGTAGTAGTTAACAAGGCGATTCTCGGATATGATCGATGGGAGGGAGTTACCGGCTCTAGGCGAATTTTGACCTCTTTTGATCTTTCGTCGACAGGCACGTACGAATTTAAATACAACGTCGGAGAGAACGATCTGCCCTCGCCGCTTACGACCAATATCGACTTCTGGAATTATTGGCGGGGCAACACACCACATATTGCCAATCAGGATCGTTTGTCAATACCGGAACACTACACGAATGGTCTCGAGGTAGTGTATGGCAATCCCGCGACTCACTCGATAGAACAAAACACCTCGCGAAGTCCGGTAGCTGATGGTGTTGGAGTGGATTTGGGTATGCTAAACGAGGTAACTTTTCCAACAGGCGGAAAGATGAATGTGGAATATGAGTCGCACGAGTACTATAAATATATAAACAGAGATGGAGCATACTACACACCCGAACTGTCTGTTAATTACATAAAGCGAAAAGCTGGCGGAGTACGTGTCAAAAGCATCTCGCAAGACGGGCTGGTAACTTGTTACCTATACAGAGAGTCCATTGATGAGCAATATGCTCCTGGCAATATGTACAAAAATAGCGGTATTTTGCTATATCAGCCCAAACTGATAACTACGATCCCGACCTCTGTCTACGGGCATCAACCGGAGCAGTCGAATGCTACCGGATTCGACACACAGTCGTACGAAGAGGATCATGTGAGATATTCCGCGGTAATAGAAGTGATGGATGATCCGGAACAACCCTCGAACGGTTATAAGATAGAACGATTCACAGACTGGACGGACATACCTAACGGTATGGTAAATTTGAGCTATTATTCGGGAGAGATACCTGTTCAGTATGGCGCATCGCAACTTAACACCCTATTTCATCCGACAGACAGAAGCTATATGAGAGGCAAGCCCAAGTCGACGGAGGTATATGACAGCGACAACCGACTCATACGAAAAGAAGATTTCGTTTACGCCGAACCAGATGCGATGAATATTCAAACCACACATTATTATATCGGGTTTTACAGGCCGTTTTTCTACCTTACCAACCCTTCCTTTGAATCTGAAAACGCCTTTCAGAAAGTACCGGTGGAATTAGGGTGGCGTCCTCTGGAGAGCAAAACCGTTACGGAATATTTTTACGATCTACAGGGGAATCCGTCGGGAGAAATAGAACGGAGAGAGGAGTATAACTATGCGGGCACAGTTAATCCTTTCCTGTATCTGCAAGAAAAGACAACTACCGACTCCGAGGGCGCCGAATTAAAAGAGGTCTACACCTATTCGTATGAAACCGACTCTCCAATAAAGAATCTAAACGTATTGGGTGCAATCGTTCAACACAACTCAAAGAAGAATGGTATCACGCTATACTCAAAAAAGAACAATTACGAGATAGTGAACCAGAACAGTTCGCAGATGCCCGTACTCCGCTCGCAAGAATTAACTCGGGATGGAGTAACAGAAACAAGGGCCCGGTTTCTGCAATTTGACGATTATGGGAACAGGGTTCATATCGAAATCGACGGAAATAATGTGTTCCACCTGTGGTCATACAAAGGAAAATATCTAATAGCAGAAGTCCGAGGCTGTGACAGCTATAACACGTTCAAGGCGGCAGTCGAGGACGTTTTTGGGAGGTCTATCGGTCAAGTCCCGCATTTGGACGATGTAAGCCAGGCGCAACTATATGCTTTACGTAACGACTCGCAGTTGGAAGGCACTTCTGTAACCACCGCATACTACAAACCGCTTATAGGGGTTACGAGTGTTACTGATCCGTCAGGACGAACAATGAGCTATGCCTACGATGAGCAAACCGGTAAACTTTCGGAAATAAGAGACGACAATGGCAATTTGATGCAAGAGTTTGACTACTACATCACTAACAATTCGTCGGATCAGAATTATGTACGTACCACCACCTATACTGCCTCCGGTGGTTCGAGTTCATTTTTGGATGTTGATTATTATGATGGTTTGGGATATCTGTCTCAGAGGATTGGTGTTGGAGCATCACCCGGTGGAGGTAGCATCGTGACACCCATATATTACGACCCGCTGAAGCGGGAAAGCCGAAAGTACCTACCCTATGCAACAACAAGTAGCACGATCACATATCAACCATCGGCAATCTCAGACCAAACGTCATTTTATAACGACAAATACAGCAGAAACAACAACTTTTCATACACGGAAAATATATACGAGATATCACCGCTGAATCGAGTAAACGAAGCGTGGAATGTCGGGGCGGTTTACCGTACGAACAATAAAAAATCCACACTCACATACGAGACCAATGGTACGAATGAAGTGGCGCTCTTCAAAGTAGATGGCTCAGGAATGCTTGCTCGTTTGGGGAATTATGATGAGAATATGTTGTACAAAAACTCTGTAAGAAACGAGGATGGAGCTCTGGTATCGACCTTCACCGACCTTTTTGGCCGAGTAGTCTTGGAGCGCAAGGTAGATGGAAGCGATAATTACGACACATATTATGTCTATGACGAGCACGGCAATCTGTGTTACGTGCTGCCTCCCGAGCTGTCGGATAAGCCGAACCCGACCACTGCCGATATTGATGCTTATGCGTATGTCTATGTACACGATCACCGTGGTCGTTGTATCGAGAAGCGACTTCCGGGTACGGACCCAATCTATATGGTTTATGACAAAGGAGACCGTGTTGTGATGGCTCAGGACGGGAATATGAGAGTTGACAACAGATGGATGCATACCGTATATGACAACCTCGACAGGGTGGTTTCGCAGAGCTTGGTTTCAGGAAACGCTGATCTGTCTACAATTCGGAGTCATTTCGAAGGGTCCGGGACTTCTCTTCCCACCTCGCTTTCGACAGAGACCATTCTCGTTGAAAACCATTACGATCAATATTGATATACGAAAAAATCAAAGCTATGAAAAAGATATTCTTATTACTCGCACTGTGTCTATGTGCGCACAACACATTGAGAGCGCAAACGCTCGAGCCGGGAGCAATCGGATCGAATCAAACCATAGCCGCCGGATCGGTTCCAGCAACTATCAGGAGTATATATGATCCCACTGCAAATCAGATGGGAGTGATGACTTATACGTGGCAATCCAGTACGAATAACTCCACATGGACGAATGTTGGCTATGCGTTGTCCTATAGCCCTCCTGCCTTATACGTGACCACACATTTCCGTCGTAAGGTGCAGGCTGGCGCTATGATTGCCTACTCGAATACTGTAACAATCACGGTGGCGGCAGCACTAACTCCCGGGACGATCTCGGGAAGTCAAACAGTCAC
Source organism: Alistipes sp. UBA936 (assembly GCA_002293505.1). Lineage (GTDB taxonomy): Bacteria > Bacteroidota > Bacteroidia > Bacteroidales > Rikenellaceae > UBA940. The sequence continues at coordinate 33,485 of DBDI01000004.1, forward strand.
GCTCGGTACTACTCCATCGACATTTACGAACGTGTCGTCTGCCTCGGGGGGCACGGGTCCAATATCGTATCGTTGGGAGTCGAGCAACAACGGTTCTTCCTGGTCGAACATTTCAGGTGCCTACTCAATGACATACACTCCTCCTGCTCCCAGGACCGTAGCTACGATCTACTATCGTCGTGTGGCTACATCAAGCAATCAAACAGTTTATTCGAATGTTGTTACTATTTCTGTAATAATGTTCTCTTCCGGATCCATCTCCGGAAATCAGACAATCAACTCGGGAGCCACACCATCCCAGCTGACGAGCACAGCCAGTGCAGTGAGCGGCAGAGGCGCCCCACTCAGTTATCAATGGCAATCGAGCACGAATAACTCCACCTGGTATAATGTTTCGGGTGCAACTTCGACGAGCTATCGGCCGGGAGCATTGACCACAACGACCTATTTCAGGCGCTATGCCTCCGACGGTCTCGACAGCGGCTACTCGAATACGGTTACCGTAACTGTGAATCGCCCGCTATCCGCAGGAACGATCTCGGGCAACCAGACTGTTACCTCGCACATTCTGCCATCGCCGATAACTAACGTCACGTCGGCTTCGGGAGGAACAGGAACCATCTCTTATCAGTGGCAGTACAGTAACAATAACTCACAATGGTACAATCTCTCAAATGCAACAGGCCTCTCTTATCAGATAAATCTAAGAATAGGAACTACCACATATTACCGTCGTCAGGCCAGAGCAGGAAGTGCGACCGCCTACTCGAATGTGGTGACGATAACCGTGGTTCCCGGAGTGAACCCAGGATCTATTACCGGAGCTCAAACCATCTCCGCAAACTCTACCCCGGCGAGAATAATGAGTTACACGATGGCTTCCGGAGGCATAGGAACAATTACGTATCAGTGGCAGTCGAGCTATAACAACAGCAGTTGGTCGAATATTTACCTTGCCACGAACGGCTCATATTACCAGCCCTCCTCGTTGACTTCCAGCGTATACTACCGGCGCTTGGCGATATCGGGTGGCGACAGCTATCCATCGAACGTCATAAAAGTAACGATCAGACTGACGGGTGGTTCGATATCGGGTAATCAAACCATCGAAGAAGGTTCGACACCGGCAGTGTTGCAAGGCACAAGCGGAGCCCTCGGCGGCTCAGGGACAATATATTATCAATGGCAATCGAGTCCGAATGGAACGAGCTGGACAAACATTTCCGGCGCCACCTCCAATGTCTCCTGCGTACTTCCCGCTTTGACTTCGACCACCCATTATCGCAGAATGGTGACCTCAGACGGAGAGACTGCATACTCTAATACGGTGACTGTCACTGTCCGGCCGCGTCCGGAGCCGTTAATCCCAGGAGCGATATCCGGAAACCAAACAATAGAGCACGGAGCAATACCTTCCGTAATATCGAATTCTTCGTCGGCCTCGGGTGGAACAGGGATCATCTCTTATCAATGGCTGTCAAGTCCAGACTACTCCTCGTGGTTGCCTATTGCGGGAGCAACGTCGGTTTCCTACCAATCCGGCCCTCTAACCTCCACAACCTATTTCCGTCGTTTGGCTTCTACACCTGCGGATTCGGCTGTTTATTCCAACACGGTGACAATAACCGTACTGCCTCTTCCTGTGGATCCGATGGATTTCGAACCCGTAGCCGGTGTTGTCACTGAGCACGATCCACGAACCGGAGGCCTTAAGACTTCCGAGCGTTTGGCGGTGTTGAGTGGTTCCGAGCTCGATGATATCACTTATGTGGAACGCAGGTATTATTACGACTACCGAGGTAGGGTTGTTCAGATCGCCGAGCGGAACCATCTGGGAGGAATCAGCCGCTACAGCACCAAGTATGACTTCGTGGGGAACGTTCTCGCATCGCACGAATCACACCAAACATCCGACACAGCAACCGCCGACGCAAAGCTCACAACCTTCACATACGACTCGCGAAGCCGTCTGACGACCGAAACCACAACCCTCAACAACAGCACTCCCGTGACCCTGACGTACGCCTACGACGAACTGGGTCAGCTCACCTCGAAAACCTACGGAAACAGCGGAGTCACCGAAACCTACACCTACAACATCCAGGGATGGCAAACGGGACAAGCCAGCTCGCTGTTCTCCACGACACTCGATTACTTCAACGCAGGCAAGTATTCTGGCAACATCACCAAGTGGAGCTGGGGTCACAGTGCGAACACAAACCAGTACTACACATTGACTTACGATAGTGTCGACCGCCTGATGTCCGCCGTCCACTCGTCGGGCTCGTACAACGAAACCGTCGGCAGCTACGACAAAAATGGCAACATATTGTCGTTGAACCGTGTCCCGACCGGCAACAAAACATACACTTATTCAGGCAACAAGTTGACCTCATTGAGCGGTATTTCAGGCACTTACACCTACGATTCGAATGGGAATATGACGACGGATCCTCGTCTGGCTTTGAAATTAGAATATAATTTCTTAAATTTGACGGGTGTAGTCAAGAACACTTCGGGGACGGTTCAAGCGCAGTATAGGTGGCTGGCCGACGGGACGAAGGCGGGAGTGAAGATTCCCTCTGGTAGTCAGGGGTTTGAGTACTTAGGTTCTTTGATATATCAACGAAACGGGGTGTCGAGTCTGGTGTTGGAGAGCACGGGCTTCGGTGGCGGCAGAATTAACAAGACCTCAAGCAGTTACGAGATCAACTACCAAGTCTCCGACCACCTTGGCAACGTTCGGGTAATGTTCACTTCTCCGAGCTCGGTTTCTGCTCGCAACGACTATTATGCTTTTGGTAAACGCCACGCTAACAGCTCGTTGCCTGCGGGTAATGACACCAAGAATCGTTTCCTGTTCAACGGCAAGGAAAACCAACTAACCGGCAACCTACGCTACTTGGACTATGGAGCGAGGATGTATGATCCGGAGATCGCAAGGTGGACTACGGTCGATCCGCTGGCCGGAGATCGGCCTTGGGAGTCGCCGTTCGCTTTCACAGGCAACAACCCCATCAACCGAATCGACACCGATGGGCGAAAATGGGTGGATGCTCAAGGGAGATCAATGTGGGACAAGCGTGGATATACCAAGTATGCTACTGCTGATTTCAAGAGAATCGGAATTGCGATGAGAGCTACCGAAACAGGTAGGAAAGTATTTGATAATGTGGCAGGCAATTCATCGACAATTCAAGTGGAAATTAGCAGCGCTGCTCCCAGAAGTTCTGATGGTAGAAATCGCACGCGAGGCGAGCTTCAGATAAATTCAATGTGGTCAACGGGTAAAGAAATAGCTATTGATGGTAAAATGACTATATACGAAGGTTCGATAAAAGAAGAATTAAGCGAGGCAAAACCGACAGATGAAACTGGGGCATTAGTGCAAGCTCTTCCTGCTGAATCGGCCGTAGACGGTGCGATTGGTAGTGTTGCTGTTCACGAAGGTATGCACAACACGCAGGAGAATATGTGGCAAAATGTAGAAAACAAACAGGCTGAAAATAATAACCAGCCCAAACCACACAATCTTGAAAAGACGCCTACTGAAACACAGAATCAATATCTTATGGAATTGATAAGAAACCTTTATAATACTTATTGATTATGAAAAGAGTAGTATTTATCGCCCTTGTCTTAATCCTAATCTCTGCTCGCGAACTAAAAGGGCAATCCGAAGGAACGAATATATGGGATATAACAAGTGATTTTCTTGTTAGGAATGGAGAAAAGGAGTCAGGCTCGGAAAAGTATCCGAGTAAAACAGAAAATAGTAGATCGTGGTCTCTTTTTCTAAATGACCTGACTCAACGAACCGAAATAGAGGATCCCTCATATCTTATCCCTAAAACCGATTCTTTAATGATCTATGGTTTTAGTGCTCTTAGTCCACACGCACCCTACCACTTGATGTTTGTGAAAAATGGTATTTATCGAATCATTAATATGCGGGATGGATTAATCGGGATTTTGGAGCAGGGAGTTTCCGCAAGTGAATTTTTGTGTTTGGATGACGATGATGTGTTTGCTATATTTCAGGAAATACTAAATCGGTATGAGGTGAACCTCAAGAACCGTAACGATAATAGTGCAAAAATAGTGGACTAGTTTAACTTCTCCTCATAAAAGACAACGACAGGAACGAGCGTGAAGTTTGTTCCTGTCTTAGTATAAAAGACAACTTTATTCGTGAGAATTCTGGACTACGGCGCAAGGATGTATGACCCGGAGATCGCGAGGTGGACTACCGTCGATCCGATGGCGGAAAAATACTACCCGTACAGCCCATACAACTACACTCTCGGGAATCCAGTGAAATATATCGATATCGACGGGTTACAACCAGGAATTCCTTTCCCTTCCCAAAATGCAGCAGCTCTAAATTGGGGAAATTATTATAATGGAAAATCCATCTTGATAGGTAGGGAAATGGGATCTTCTATATATAGTGAACGAATAGGAGATAAGACGGTTTATATTTATACTGAAGCGGCGATTGGAAGTAATAGCGGAGTCACGGTAAGTGGTGTGCCTAAAGGTAAAACAAGAGTCGCTACAATTCATTCGCATGGAAAGTATGATTCAGGTTATAGGAACAACGAATTCTCGCCAGCAGATAAAAATAATGCTAACAAGAGAAACGCAGATAACTACGCTGCTACACCGAACGGGTCATTAAAAAGATATGATCCAAGTACGGAAATAGAAACAACAATTAGCACAGAATTGCCGAGCGATCCTGCGGATCCGGATAGAAAAAATACAAACGATCCGACAGATGTGCCATTGAATGAAGATCGAGAGCGAGTTACAGAAGAACAAAATATAAAGCCAGAGGTACAGCCAATTTTTGAAAGTGGAGTTAAGTGGGTATTTTAATAAATGCATTTATGAATATCAAATTCTTATTATTGTTTATGACTTTATGTGTCAGTTGTAATTCGCGTACGCAAACTGATGTTTCTCAGATGGAATCACAACAATCCGGCTTTGTTGTCAATGATCACTTATCTTTGAGAGATTACTCAAATTATCAGGGATATTTGCCAGAGCATGGGTTTGTGTCGACCGCAGAAATAGCATTCGAAATCGCCGAATCTGTGTTAGTCAGTATATATGGCAAGAAGAAAATAGATGCTGAGAAACCATTTTCTATTACGCTAACAGATGATATATGGATTATTGAAGGTAACCTAAACGAGGACTCCGATGGAGGTGTTGCATATATGGAAATCTGTAAGCTTAATGGGGAGATTATAAAAGTTGTCCATACAAAATAGCCTATTTTGATGTGTTGTATAGTCTCGCAACGACTATTACGCGTTCGGTAAACGTCACGCTAACAGTTCGTTGCCTGTGGGTAACGATATCAAGAATCGTTTCCTGTTCAACGGCAAAGAGAACCAGATAACCGGCGGTCTACGCTACCTGGACTATGGAGCGAGGATGTATGACCCGGAGATCGCAAGGTGGACTACCGTCGATCCGATGGCGGAAAAATACTATCCGCATAGTCCTTACAACTACACTCTCGGGAATCCAGTGAGGTTTACTGATAAGTTCGGAATGTGGGTTGATGGATACCCCTGCCAAATATCAATGGAGCATTCAGGCATTCAACGACACGTATGAGTCCATTAAGTCGGTATATGACCTTACAGTTGAGCCGAAACTTTAGATATGAAGTCACGCATCACTACATATATACTGACCTTGGTCGCTCTTGCGGTGTGGGGGTTGATCGCGTGGCGAATATTCTTCTCCCTGCCTGACACACATGTTACTCCCGAACTTCGCCCCATCCTGGGAAACCTCGAGGAAACCAAGAAGTATATTCTGAGGCTCGATTACGATGACCCGTTCCTGAAAGATGTAGCCCCCCTCATTCCCAAAACATCCGGTACAACAATGCCTCTCCCGTCTCCCGACGAGATGCCTCTGAGATATCTGGGGGTAATTTCTTCTGTCCGTAAGAAATCTTACATTTTTGAACACGCAGGATCGACACTCTCGCTCTCTCCCGGCGAAACTTTCGAGGGATATACACTTGTCGAGGTACTCCCCGACTCCGTCAGGATGGTTAAAAAATGAAATGTCAGAAACATCTTCCGGGAGCGGTTCTCCCCACGGCTTTGGTCGTCTCCACCATTGTGATGCTCACGGTCATTGCCGTCATATCTCTGTGGGAAGCCGATCTTGTGTTGTTCTCGAAGCACCGCTACCGCGCAATGCAAAAAGCCCACATAGAATCGCTGTTCACTCTCTACCGCGAATACCCCGAAGAGTTCGTCGAAAACCTCTCTTCCGACGGTACTTTTACTCTGTACGACACAATTGCCCGATCTCGCCTGAGTTTCGAGCGCCGACAATTGGGACTCTACGAAAAGGTTTCAGTTACCAACGAGACAGGCGATATTCGCTTCTCAAGAATATTTGGGAAACGCTATCCATACGTTGAGGACATTCTTTTCTACCACACAGACACCGGTGTGTCTCTGACCCTGACCGGTAAAATCCGACTAAAGGGCAATGTCCGCTTTCCTCATAGCGGAATCGTCTATGGCCAAGTCGGTTCTGTGTTATTCGAGGGTGAAGAGCAATCGGCAGCGTCAATAAAAGATAGCGATTCTCTCTTGCCAGAGCCCAAACCAGAAGCCCTGATCACTGTGGAAATGTTGAAAGAGCGATCTGTCGGCAATATGGAGATCGACTCCTCGTGGGAGCTACAGGATACGATCATCGTCGGGAATAAGATACGCATACACGAAGGGTTTTCGGGCTCTGCCCAAATTTTCGCCTCCGACAGCATTGTACTCGAAAAGAGCGTCACTCTGCACTATCCGTCGGGGCTTTATTCCAAAAGATATATCGGCATCGACGATAGTTGTAAAGTAAATGGCTATGCAATAGTTGATTTCCGCGACACTCCCCACCCTCTTCATGCCAACTACATTCAATCGCGTCTCGCTGTCGTCCGAGGGCTTGTTTGGGTGCGCGGTTACGCCCAGTTGCAAGGTATCGTCTCCGGAGCGGTGTTTCTTGACAGGTCGGTCTATCTATCCCCGCAGGGATACTATGAGAATATTATCTACGACGCCACGGTTCTCGAGAATCCCGAAACAGCGTGGCCGCTCTGGCTTGATGGACCGCCACAAAGAAAGGAGGCGAAATGGTTAAACTAAACGGCAGTTCAACGATCGAGGTAATCACCTCATCACTCATCTTTATGACAGTCTTCGTCATCTCCTTGTGGACACTCTCCGGGCTGTCTCTTCGTGGGGATAACGGTTACACTATCCTTGAAGCCGAAGCCCAACTCGAAGCACGTTTCGAGCAATATGGCAACGGTACTTGGCCGGACAACACTTACGTCGACCGGTTCGACTGGGGTGAGATCACTACCATCCTGTCTTCATACCGTGATTACGACAACATACAGCAGGTGTCGATGTATGCAGTCATCGAAAGAAGTTCGTATAATATTGAATATGTACGCCTGGTGGCACGTCAGTATGATTGAAAAACGCCGACATACTTTGCCGGGTTGGACGCTTTCGGAGACACTCGTCGTGATGGTGCTTTCTGGCGTGGTCTTTCTCTCCATTATGGAGGGAGCGAGTTTATTGAACCGATATGCTCGAATGAGAACAAATGAGATAACCGCAAATATGCGCCTCCACGAGGGCTACCGTACTCTACAACACCTCATTTCGCAGACCGACAGTGCATCCATGGAACCGGCGTATATAACACTGTTTCGCGATGGATCCCCACTGTCAAGCCTCGCCCTGACCGATTCGCTTTTGGTTGCCAGAACAGGTATAGTCAGCGACACTCTGCTGTTCGGCGTATCGGAACTACACCTTGGTGAAGACACTCTTCGTGTTGTGGTAGTCGGCGAATTGGTGCTCCGATTCCCATTCCGCCCTCTTGTCTCTCGCCGTATTGTGAACTCCCTGCAACAACAAGAGAAGCTGTACGAATATGAATAGATCGCTCAAAGACTCATTCAAAGAGACCTTCTTTTCGGAGTTACACTCGTTGCTCTCATCAGGTCTCGACTTCTCGCACGCTTTTCTTCTATTGATCGAAGGGCAGTCCGACAAAAATCTGAGAGCTGCTCTTCAAAATATCTATGGACAGATTGTCTCCGGTTCTTCTCTTTGGCAGGCGCTCGTTGCCAGCGACAGGTTCTCTCCTCTCGATTCGGGCGTGGTACGCATCGGCGAAGAGACAGGTCGGCTTTCGGACGCACTCTCGTTCCTGACTGACTATTACCACAAGAGGATCGAACAATTACGAATGATATCGTCCTCGGTCAGTTACCCTTCGATCATTATGGTTATGGCAATCTGTGTGGTTGTTTTTATGATGGTCGTGATCGTGCCGATGTTCGAACAGGTCTATTCTCGAATGGGTGGCAAGCTTCCGTCAATGACTCTGTGGATTATCGATCTTTCCAAGAAATTTCCCTCATACGCAACCCTTGCACTCATCCTTCTGGCAGTTGGCGGGGCGTTGTTATACTATTCACGTGAAAATCCCGCCGTTCGCGCAGCCTCTTCGAAAGTCGTTATGTCGGTGCCGATACTCGGAAAAATCTTTTGTAAACACAACGAAGCCTCGTTTTGTAAATTGCTGCACTTGCTTACAAGTTCGGGTATACCTCTTCTTTCCGGCATAACAATGCTCCGCTCGATCATTCGGTTCTACCCCTACCAGTGTTCTCTGAAAGCAATTGCCGAAGGGCTTGAAAAAGGGGAGTTGTTTGCGATGTGTCTGGAGAAATTCCCTCACCTTTACGAGCGTCGACTCATAACGCTGTTGCGCGTAGGAGAAGAGACCGGACGCCTGCCTCAAATGTTGGCAAAGCAGGGCGAGGACCTGTCTCACGAGTTAGAGCATCGCCTCCGGGGCCTGGGCAATTTTCTTGAACCTGTGATGATACTTTTCGTCGGTGCGTTGGTCGCCGTGATTCTTATCTCGATGTACCTGCCGATGTTTAAACTGGGAGGTATAATGGGGTGATCTTTTCGTTTTTTCTCAGACGACTCCGGGCCTGGCGGCAAAAACGTCAAGCGATCTATGCCGCCCATTGTTTGCGACTCGAAGGGTTGCTTCACGAGATCATCGACCTCGCGTTCGTTTACGAGGAGAACCACACACTGTTTTTCCGTAAGTTCACCGAGCTGGTCAATGTGAAGTCGCTCACAAAGCGCGGCCTGATCGATCCTGACGCTCTGCTCCGTACACCGAGATATAATCGCGACTTTAATAGTTTGAAACGTTGCGATGCCGAATTGTTGGCTCTTTTGGCCGCCGGTTTCTCGAATCGCGAATTGAAAGTAATCTTCGGGCTGAAGAATCTGAACTCTGTCTATATTAAAAATCACCGCGTCCGTTCCCGTCTCTCTGCAAAGATGCGACAATTGCTTGATGACCGTAGCCACATCAGAGTGTGAATTATGATGTATACATTGATCGATTTTTTGTATCTTGCACACGCATAAACACCGAAAAGATGAAAGAGTTAACCCCATTCGAGAAATCAGTCATACGGGACAAAGGCACCGAGCTGCCTTTCAGTGGCAAGTACCTGTATAACAAGGCGCAAGGCAGGTATCTTTGCCGCCAATGCGGCGCGCCACTTTATCGCTCCGAAGACAAGTTTCCTTCGAGTTGCGGCTGGCCGAGTTTTGATGACGAGATCCCAAGTGCCGTAAAGCGCTCACTCGATGCCGACGGGGTGCGTACCGAAATAACCTGTGCCACCTGCGGAGGTCACCTCGGGCACGTGTTTGAGGGTGAGGGCCATACGGACAAAAATGTGAGGCATTGCGTCAATTCGGTCTCGATGGTTTTTGTGCCCGCGGAGGGCGAAACGGCGAACCAGGCTGACCACGAAACCGCAATTTTTGCAGGCGGATGTTTCTGGGGCGTGGAGTATTTGATGCAGCGCCAGCCAGGGGTCATTTCCGTGCAGTCGGGCTATATGGGCGGGCATATCCGCCAACCGCGCTACGAGCAGGTGAAGAGTGGCGACACGGGTCACGCCGAGGTCGTGAAGGTGGATTTCGACCCGAGCGTAGTGTCGTACGAGACGCTGGCAAGGCTGTTTTTCGAGATCCACGACCCCACGCAGACGGACGGCCAAGGCCCCGATATCGGTCATCAGTATCGTTCGGCGATATTCTACACCTCTGAACAGCAGCGCGATACGGCCAAAAAACTTGTCGGTGAACTCAGGATGAAAGGCTACGAGGTAGTCACCTCGATCGAGCGCGCTCGCACGTTTTGGCCTGCCGAGGATTACCATCAAAACTATTACGCGCGAAAGGGCACCCAGCCGTACTGTCACGTATACACAAAGCGGTTCTGAGGATTATTTCTCCACCTGTTCAAGAACCCGATCTGCCTTCTGAAACATTTGTTGTACAAAAGGAGTTGGATTGCAGTAAGATAAAATTCGTTTAGCTTCCAACGCAAACTGAACAGCCGATTCGATATTGTGAAGATCCTTTTGACAATACATAGCAATGTTGACGTATGTCATAGCCAGGCACGGCAAATAGGCCTGAGGATTTTCAACAGCCAAATTCTTCCATAAATCCACTGCCTCATCCCACGACGCCTTTGCTCCGGCAAAATCACCTGTGTATCTCTGCACTGATCCAAAACTATTGAGAGTGTGTGCAAGATCCGAACGGTAATCGGGATTCTCTTCAGCCAACCGTCTACGAATCTCCAACGCCTTTGAGAGCGATACTTCCGCCTCAGAAAAATTCATCGATTGCAGTTGCAAATTCCCCAAATTGTATAGCGTCTGAGCAATATCGAAGTTGTAGTTTTCAGGATCTCGTGCAGCCAATCGCTTCCTGATTTTCAGTGCTTTGTTATATGACGCCATAGCTCCGACCATATCTCCGGTGGCACGTTGCATAGCACCCATATTATTGTAAATAGTGGCTTTGAAGGGATAGTATTTATCTGGATACCTTTCTGCCAATTCATTAGCCATTGTCAATGCCTCGTTGTAGGAAGTCTGCGCCTTATCATAATCACCCATCTCGTTTTGAACCCTCGCTAAATCGTTCAACACAGACGCTTTTTCTTCCGGCGAGGAGGCGAGCGATAAAGCTCGTAAATAATATTCCGACGCCAGACTTAAGTGGTTGAGTTTGTGGTGAAAATTTGCAAATTCATAATTGTTCGCGTAAGAGGAGTGAATTGTTGTCGCCGCAACATACTCGTGCGCGGCATCTGTGAAGTTTAATTTTAGCACATACAATCGGGCCTTTGCCAAATGTCGTTCCGCAGCGTCGACATCTGCTTCATCTGTATCGAGCGATTCGAGAGCCTGATCGATCTCCCCTTTTTGCAATAAACTACGGAGGTGTTGCTTCCATTTGGGTGTTTTTCTGCCCGAAAGTTGTTGCTGCAACTCTTCGATGGTCTTCTTCATCAATTCTCTCTCTTCAACCAATTTGGCATCAGCAAGCTTTGTTGCAGTCAGAATATCGAGTTTTATAGGGGCAGGTTTCTCTTTGCTCTTGAACAATTTCTCGATAAACGGGACGAGAATTAGCAGCAGCCCCAATACATAGACCACTTTGGAAGTCCCATTGCCAAAAAATTTGATGGTTTGCTGCACGATATTCGCAACAACAACCAACAAACCTACAGCAAACCAAATAATATTCGTCCGAGAGAACTTTTTAATGATCGACATTCGCAAAGATAGTTATTTTTTGTTAATTGTGTAAAACTTTTTGATGGTTAGTTGTTTGCACTATAACTGCCTATCTTTTTTAGGGATGTGACGAAGTACAAATTCAGTTAGAAAAAACAGGCTTTTCGGATTGTAGTATGCAAATCCGCTGATAATCTAAAATAACAAATCGCCCAGCATCTTCTCTACAAGAATTTAGGCGATTTATTCTGTGGTACCACTCGGAATCGAACCAAGGACACAAGGATTTTCAGTCCTTTGCTCTACCNNCTACCAACTGAGCTATGGTACCAAAGTTTGAGACCGCAAAGGTAAGAATAAAAATTAAAACGCCAAAATACCCACTCACAAAAAAAATCACTACCTTTGCAGGCGATTATGAAAATCGCTGTCGCACAACTCAACTACACCATCGGGGATTTCGAAGGAAACTCTCTGAAGATTATCGACAGCATCGCTCGGGCTAAGTCCCAGAAGGCCGATTTGGTTGTCTTTGCTCAAGGGGCCATTAGCGGCACTCCCGCTTACGATCTGGTTCGAAAATACACTTACCTGGAGCATTGCGAGGAGTCTCTGGTCGAGATCGCGTCCCATTGCGACGACATTTCGGTGCTTGTCGGACTGCCGATCCAGGGCGGGAACGGTACCCTTAGCGCCGTTGCGCATATCCACAACAGACACATAGAGAGATTCTTCAGCAAAAAGCATATCTCTTCTCGCGAGGAGAAGCCTTACTTCGTTAGCGGTGGCGGCGTTAAATATGTTCGTATCGCTGGAGAGAAGGTCGCTGTCGTCATCGGGGAGGACGTCTCGCTCGAGACTGAATTCTCTCCCAACACCGACATCATCGTCGGCATCTCTGCCCACCCTTACTCTCGCGGTATTATCGAGAAACGTTACGATTTTTACGGTCGCTTGGCTCGTAGTGCCGGTCGGCCCGTTGTGTTCGTTAATCAGGTCGGCGGCCAGACTGATGTTTTGTTCGACGGTTCGTCTGCTGTCTTTAACTCTAAAGGCGAGGCGACTTGCCTTCTGGCTGGTTTCGAGGAGGATCTTCAGGTTGTCGACACCGCGCCCACAACACCTGCCGTCGCCGTGCCGTCTCAGAACCGTACAGCGAATATTTTTCGGGCTATGAAGATGGGGCTTGCGGATTACTTTCGTAAGAATGGTTTCTCGAAGGCTTGTCTCGGTATGTCAGGCGGTATCGACTCTGCTGTGGTTGCTGCTATGGCTTGCGAGGCTCTGGGCCCCGAGAACGTCCGATTGTTGATGATGCCTTCTCAGTTTTCTACCGAGCACTCCGTCGAGGACGCTGTCGAGATGGCTGGTCGCTTGGGGGCTGAGTACGACGTTGTGCCTATCACCGAGGCTTATAAGGCTATTACCGAGACTATGATGCCCGTCGTTGGTGGTACCCGGTTCGACATCACCGAGGAGAACATCCAGTCTCGTATCCGTGCTGTTATGTTGATGGCACTTTCGAATAAGTTCGGTTACATCGTTCTCAACTGCTCCAATAAGAGCGAATCTGCCGTTGGTTACGGTACTCTTTACGGCGACTCTATCGGCGCTATCAGTATTGCCGGGGACTTGTATAAAAGCGAGGTTTACGACCTTGCTCGCCATATTAATAAGGTATCCGGCGGTGTTATTCCCGAGAACATCCTCTCCAAGGAGCCTTCTGCCGAGCTCAGCCCCGGCCAACTGGATTCCGACCGCCTGCCTTCTTACGAAACTTTGGACGCAATCCTTTACCGTATGATCGAAAAGGGACAGCACCGCGAGGAGATCATCAACGCCGGTTTCGACGCCGCGACTGTTCTGAGGGTCCACTCTATGTTGCTTCGTAACGAATATAAACGCCGCCAGGGTTGCCCCGTGCTTCGCCTTTCGACTGCTCCTCTTGGTAAGGAGTACGTTCTGCCATTGACTAACAAATACGGAGGTTACGGTCTGTGACACTGCTCGAACATAGGGGTGTTGTCAGCGCTGTTGGCGAGAAATTGGTCGAGGTTGAATTTGTGTCCGAGACTGCTTGCTCCGGCTGTAAGGCTAAGGGGTTGTGCGGGATGGACGAGGGTGACAAGAAGTTCGTCACTGTGTATGAGCCTATGGCTGAATACTACTCCGTTGGCGAGAGCGTTATGGTCGGCGTTTCCGAGCAGATGGGTATGCGCGCTGCGACTCTGGCTTATATCGTTCCTTTCTTCATCCTGCTCGGTTCTCTGCTCCTGACTCTCCACTTGGGTTTTAGCGAGGTTGTTGCCGGACTTTCGTCACTTGGTTTGATGTGTGCTTATTACGTTGTGTTGTGGTTTTTTCGCCGCCGCATCGAGAAAGATATAGTTTTCAAAATCCGTAAGATATGATGACATTGTTATATACCATCCTCGCTCTCGTGGTTCTGGGGGTGTTTTTGGCTGTTGTTTTGTTCGTCGTTGCGCGGCGGTTCCACGTCGTTGAGGATCCTCGCATCGACCAGACCGAGTCGTTGCTTCCCGGTGCCAATTGCGGTGCTTGCGGCTTTCCCGGCTGTAGGGCTATGGCCGAGGCTCTGGTTAAGGAAGACGACATTTCTTCTCTGTTCTGCCCTGTTGGTGGCGCCGATACTATGAAGAGCGTTGCCGAGTTTCTTGGTAAGGCTGCTGCCGAGCGCGAACCCGAGGTTGCTGTTGTTCGTTGCGCCGGTTCTTGCGCCCTTCGACCCGACGGTACTGCTGTCCGCGCTCGACTCAGCACTTATGATGGGGCTCGTTCTTGCGCCATTGAGGCTTCCACTTACTCCGGCGACACCGGTTGTTCGTTCGGTTGCCTTGGCCAGGGCGATTGCGTTGTTGTTTGCGACTTCGACGCTATCCATATTAACCCTGCTTCCGGTTTGCCCGAGGTTGTTGAGGCTAATTGTACTTCTTGCGGTAAATGCGTTAAGGCTTGCCCGAAAGCGATTATCGAGCTTCGGCGCCGTGGTCCTAAAGGTCGCCGCGTTTTCGTCTCTTGCGTTAGCCGCGATAAGGGCGCCGTTACTCGTAAGGCTTGTGCCGTTGGTTGTATCGGTTGCGGTAAATGCGTTAAGGTTTGCGAGTTCGAGGCCATTTCGTTGGAGAACAACCTCGCTTATATCGACCCCGTTAAGTGCCGTTTGTGCCGAAAATGCGTTTCCGAATGCCCGCAAAACACGATAATCGAAGTCGGATTTCCCGCGAAAAAGATATGAAGACATTTCCGAGAGGCGGTATCCACCCGCCAAGTAATAAACTCAGTTCCGGTGAGGCGATTCTGCCTCTTTCTCTGCCTGCTTCCGTTGTCGTTCCCCTGTCTCAGCACATCGGTGCTCCGGCTGTTGCCGAGGTCGCTAAGGGCGATAGAGTTGTTGTCGGCCAGTTGATTGGTAAAGCCGGCGGGTTCGTTTCGGCTAGCGTCCACTCGCCCGTTTCCGGTACCGTGACCGCTGTCGAGCCCTTAGCTAACGGCTCTGGTATTAAAACCCCGTCCGTTGTTATCGCTGTCGAGGGTGACGAATGGTTGCCTTCGATCGACCGCTCTCCCGAGCTTGTTCCCGAGTGCCGCCTCGAGGGCCCCGAGATTCTTTCGCTCATCGCCGATGCTGGTATCGTTGGTATGGGCGGTGCGACTTTTCCCACTCAGGTTAAGCTCTCTCCTCCCCCGGGTAAAAAGGCTGAGATCCTGATTATCAACGGCGTCGAGTGCGAGCCTTACCTCACCAGCGACCACCGCGTGATGTTGGAGCACCCGTCTCAGGTTCTTGTCGGGGTCGGATTGATCGCTCGCGCGCTCGGCGTTGAGAAGATATTCATAGGTATCGAAAATAATAAACCCGACGCTATCGAGCTTCTGCGTAAGGTTGCTTCCGAGATGGTTCGCGTTCTGCCTTCTATCGAGATTGTTCCGTTGAAGGTTCGCTACCCTCAAGGTGGTGAAAAACAACTCATTACCGCCATCACTGGTCGTTATGTTCCTTCTATGGGCCTTCCGATCGACATTGGTTGCGTTGTCCAGAACGTCGGTACCGCCCTTGCTGTTTACGAGGCTGTCCAGAAACGTAAACCCCTGATCGAGAGGGTTGTTACCGTCACTGGTAAGGGCCTCGGCCAGCCTTCGAACTTCCTTGCTCGTATCGGTACTCCCGTTTCGGCCCTGATCGAGGCTGCTGGTGGCTTGCCTTCTGACGCTCAGAAGGTTATCGGTGGCGGGCCTATGATGGGCCGCGCAATGTCTAACCTCGACGCTCCCGTCACTAAGGGTACTTCCGGTATCCTTGTTCTCGGCGCTTCCGAGGCTGCCCGCTGCGCCGAAACCGCTTGTATCAAATGCGGTAAATGCGTGACTGTCTGCCCTATGGCTCTTGAGCCTTATCTTCTTAGCCGCCTCGTCCAAAAGCAACGTTGGGACGAAGCCGAAGCCGGTGCGATTTTCGATTGTATCGAGTGTGGTAGTTGCGCTTTCACCTGCCCTGCTCGGGTTCCATTGCTGGATTGGATCCGCCTCGGTAAAACCGAAGTTAACAAGATAATTCGCTCTCGATTAAGTTGTTGAATATGGAACATAAGTTAATAATTTCGCCCTCTCCACACGTTTTTTCGAAACGTACGACCCGTGGTATAATGGGCGACGTGCTCATCGCTCTTGCACCTGCTCTGGCTGTTTCGACTTGGGTTTTCGGGGCTCAGGTTCTCGCCATCACTGTTGTTGCTGTCGGGGCTTGCGTTGCTTTCGAGTGGTTGATTCAGCGATACTTGATCAAAGGGCCCGCTACCATTGGTAACCTTTCCGCTGTCGTTACCGGGGTTCTTTTGGCTTTCAACCTTCCTTCGTCGATTCCTCTCTGGTTGGTGATTCTCGGGGCATTCGTCGCTATCGCTATCGGTAAGATGACATTCGGCGGACTTGGTAAAAACCCGTTCAATCCCGCTCTTGTCGGTCGCGTCTTCCTTCTGATCGCATACCCCGTCCAGATGACTTCGTTTCCTTCCGTCGACGGTTCCTCAGGCGCAACTCCTCTCGCCCTCGCTAAGGGGGTGATCAAAGGTGGCGGATCCGTTTCGGACGTGATGTCTCAAGTCAATTTCGGCGACCTGTTCTTCGGTAACCACGGTGGTTCTTTCGGCGAGGTTGCTGCTCTGGCTCTTATCCTCGGCGGCCTCTATCTTCTTGCCCGTAAGGTCATTACTTGGCATATTCCTCTCGCCGTGCTCGGTACTATGGCTTTGTTTTCTGCTGTTTTGTGGTTCGTTGCTCCTGATTCTTACCTCTCTCCCGCGTTCCACCTTCTCACCGGCGGGGCTATCCTCGGGGCCTTCTTTATGGCTACAGACTACTCCACTTCACCTATGAGCCGTTCCGGTGGCCTGATCTTCGGCGTCGGTATTGGTTTGATTACCATTGTTATACGTATCTGGGGCGCTTACCCCGAGGGGATGTCGTTCGCAATCCTTATAATGAACTCTTTGGTTCCGCTCATCAACCGTATTAAACCCAAGAGAGCCTGACTGTTATGAAGAATTCACTGTTAAATATGGTGCTCGTTCTGGGTGGTATTTCGTTGGTTGCCTCTGCTGGTGTCGGTTACGTTTACCGCATTACCGAGGAGCCGATCGCTCTTGCTGCCGAGGCCAACACGCGCGCTGCTCTTTCCGAGGTATTGCCTCCTTTCGAGCAAACTGTTGAAAACGAGCTTGTTCTGGACGATATTCCCGTCACCGTCCACACTGCTTCCGACTCCGCAGGCCAGACCGTAGGTTACGCTGTCGAGACTGCTACCCGTTCCGGCTTTTCCGGCGAGTTTCGACTGATGGTCGGCTTCTTGCCCGACGGTAAAGTTCAACGCGTCAAGGTTTTGTCTCACGCCGAAACTCCAGGGCTCGGTAGTAAAATGGCCGATTCCGACAACCCTCTCGAACGTAGCTTCGTCGGTAAAAACCCCTCCCAGATGCGCCTTTCCGTGACTAAGGACGGTGGGGAGGTCGACGCCCTCACCGCTGCTACTATTACCTCGCGCGCTTACGTCGACGCTGTCGCCCGCGCATTCAACGCTGTTATGCAAACTTCTGGCGGCCAAGAGGTTGACGCCGCCACCGGCGCAACAAATACAACACCCGTACCCGAAAACACTGGAAAGGAGTCTGACAATGAATAACTTGAAAATCGTTCTTTCGGGGATTGTCAAAAACAACCCCACATTCGTGCTTCTTTTGGGTATGTGCCCCACTCTCGGTACGACCACTTCTGCTGTTAACGGAGCTGGTATGGGCGCTGCCACGATGGCTGTTCTGATCCTTTCCAATATCGTTATCTCTCTGGTTAAGAACATCATACCGTCCAAGGTTCGTATCCCTTCTTACATCGTCATCATCGCTGCTTTCGTGACTATCGTCGAGCTTTGTATGCGCGCTTACCTTCCCGATCTGTACAAAACTCTCGGCGTTTTCATTCCTCTGATCGTGGTTAACTGTATCATTTTGGGTCGCGCCGAGGGTTTTGCCGCTAAAAATGGCGTTTGGGCTTCTGCTCTCGACGGTATCGGTATCGGCCTCGGTTTCACCCTCGCTCTGACCGTCATTGGCGCTGTTCGTGAGGCACTTGGTTCCGGTGCTATCTTCGGCCATCGCTTCATTTCGGGCGATGGTATGTTGATCTTCGTTCTTGCTCCCGGTGCATTCCTTGTTCTGGGCTACCTGATGGTTCTTTTCAACAGATTAACCGCTAAAATGAGATCGTAAAACGCTATGGAATACATTCTTATCATCATCTCGGCGATTCTTGTCAACAACGTTGTCTTCGCTCAGTTCCTTGGTATTTGCCCGTTTCTGGGGGTTTCGAACAAGGTTTCCACATCTATGGGTATGGGCGCTGCTGTTGTGTTCGTTATCACTATCGCTGCTGTCGTTGCCTATCTTCTTCAGTATTATGTTCTTGTTCCTCTCGGCATCCAGTATATGCAGACGATCGTGTTCATCCTCGTAATCGCTGCTCTGGTTCAGATGGTCGAGATTGTTCTCAAGAAAGTCAGCCCTGCTCTCTACCAGGCTTTGGGGATTTTCCTGCCTCTGATTACCACTAATTGCGCCGTTCTCGGGGTGGCTATCTTGCTGGTTCAGAAGCAGTATTCGCTTCTCCAGTCTGTTACTTTCGCTTTCTCCACCGCTATTGGTTTCGCTCTTGCTCTTGTGATTTTCGCCGGCCTTCGCGAGCGTCTGGATCTTGACGACGTTCCTCGCGCTTTCCGCGGTACCCCCATCGCGCTGATCACCGCTGGTATCCTCGCGATGGCCTTTATGGGCTTCTCCGGTCTGGTATAAGGGGCCGAAGCCCGGAGCGGGGGGGGGCAATAAGCCGACCGAAGCCCACAAGCCCCAACCCAAGCAACAAAAAAGGCCGCTCTCTCCGGGCGGCCTTCCATTTTCGCAAACACAAAACTATTTGATTCCCAGTTCCGTTTTCACTCTCGCTGTGATGTCCGTCACCGCTGCTTCGTCCATATAGATCATCGACTCGTTTTGGAACACGACGATCATTCCGTCTGCTTTCGCAATCTTGGCAATGGCCGCATCTGCCTTTACTCTGATCGGTTCCATCAGTTCGCTCTGCGTCCTTTCCAGGCCTTGTTGCGCAATCTGATAGTACTCCTGTATGCGGCTCTGTAGTTCCAGAATTTCACGTTGTTTTAGTTCCCTCACCGAAGCCGATGATGTTTCGCTTGTGTTCTGAAAGTCGTTCGTCTTGTTGTTCAGCTCGACTTGTAGTGTTTCCAGATGTTCTTCATACTCCGTCTGCACCTTTTCCAGGTCTGTCTGTACCGTTGCCATTTCTGGCATCGCTTGAATCACTCCCGGATAGTCCACCCTTCCGAACTTCTGCGCAGAGGCCATAGTGGCGCCCATCAGTAGGGCTGCCACCAGTAAAAAAATCGATTTCTTCATTTGTTATTTTTAGGTTTGGTTACTTCACTATTGCTATCACTGCGTCTGTCCTGTCCACTCCGGGTTTGTGAAACAGTATTGTCGGATTGGACGCCAAATCCAGAACGATATCGAACCCGTGGTCCGTTGCATACTTCGCTATCGCGGCCTTCACCCTGTCTTCTATCGGCTTTATCAGTTCCACCCGCCTCTTGTCGATCGTTCCTTCTTCTCCAAACGTATCTGCTTGGAACTTGGTTATTTCGTTCTCTCTGTCCACGATCCACTTTTCTGTCTGTTGTCGTTCTGTTGCCGACATCTGTGCCTTGCGTGACTGATAGGTGTTGAACGTTTCTTCGAGTTGCGCGAACGCATCGTCCACTTGCTTTTGATACCTTTCCGCATCGTTCTCGATTGTTGTTTGCGCCGACACATACGCCGGTATCGCCTTGAACACCTTCTCGCTGTCGATCACCATATAGTTTTGCGCTTGGGCCGCACCCATGCTCAAAACCAAACCTGCTAAAATCAAACCAATCTTTTTCATATCCTTGTTATTATTTAGAATTCTTGCCCCATCGTGAAGTGTATTTGGCTTCCGCTTCTCCTCGTTCCTCCTGCTGGTGGATCGAATCCCCAGGCCCAGTCAAATCCCAGCATCCCGACTATCGGTAGGAAAATCCTCACACCTGCTCCTGCCGAGCGCTTTACTTGGAACGGGTTGAAGGTTTTCCACTCTGTGAAACCGTTTCCTGCTTCCGCAAAAACCAGACCATATATGGTCGATCTTGGTTGTAGCATTAGCGGATACCTCATCTCCACCGTATACTTGTTGTACACCCTCGCGTTGTCTCTTCTCATCTGGCTCGCTATCGGTATCAGTTCGCTCTCCTTGTATCCTCTCATCGCCACCACATCTTCTCCATACAGCGTATATCCTTGCATCCCGTCTCCTCCGATCCTGAAGCCTTCGAACGGTGATAGCTTGTTCGGGTTGTAGTGCCCCAGATACCCCATCTCGATTTTGGCCATTAGTACAAGCTTTTGGTCTGCCGTTAGTGGATGGAAATACCTCCCGCTCAGTTGCCACTTGTGATACTCGATCCACCTGTAGCGGTCCGCATCCGACAGATTCGGATCCGAGTAGTTGTTGTTGTCTATCAATGACCAGGGTGGCGTCAGGGTCAATGCCAGTGAGAAGTCCGACCCGTACCTCGGATATACAGGTTGCGAGACCGACGAACGCCCGAAGACTGTCTTCAGCGTTAGAACATTGCTATTTCCCGTTCCCATCAGGAACCCGTCCCAGTTCTCCAGATTGTACCTCTTGTACCCTACCTCCGTGTATAGCGTGAAATACTGATCCGGCCATCTTAGCCTGAAGCCGATTCCCGCTGCCACCCCCATCGTTCGGAAGTGGGCCGAGGCTTGTTGCCAGATGTAGTACGCATTGCTTTCTGCCGAGTAGTAGCCGCTCACTGTCAGCGAATGTGGCCTCTTTGCTCCCAGCCACGGTTCGGTGAAGCTCACCGACAATGCTCCGTAGTATTGCCCGTTGGTCTGTCCCCTAATCGCCAGTTGTTGGTTCTGCCCTTGCGGATACGGCCTCCACTCTCCCTTCTTGAAGAAGTTTCTTAGCGACAGGTTGTTCAGTTCCAATCCCACCGATCCCACAAACATTCCTGCTCCCCATCCTCCCGACACGTCCACTTTGTCCGATGGTTGTTCTTCCAGTTGCCAAGATATGTCTACCAGGTTGTTCGTCACCGGTTGAATATCCGGTGCGATTGCTTCCGGGTTGAAGTGGTTCATACTTCCCAGCCTGTATATCGTGCTCATAATGAGCTCTCTGCTGTACAATTCTCCCGGATACGTCGACAGCTCTCTCCTTATCACATAGTCGTTCACCCTCTCGTTGCCGGTAATCCCCACGTTGTTTATCGTAAACGGTTCTCCTTCGAATATCTTGATCTCCAGGTCGAGCGAATCCGTTCCCACGACAATTTCTGCCGGTTCTATCGCCGACATCAAATATCCTTTGTTCTGATACAGCGCCGTTATGGTCGAGTTGTCTTCTATGTTCGGCTCTCTGCCCACTCCCAGCCTCTTGTGAAGTGTCTTTCTGTCATACGTTGCTCCCTTCTCCACTCCCAGTAACTCATCCAGCATCGTTGTCGAGTAGATGGTATTCCCCACCCAGCTCACATTCCTGTAGTAGAACTTGTTGCTCTCTTCCAAGGCGATATCTATTCCCATCCTCTTCTCGTTGATCGGATAGATCGAATCGCGTACTATCATCGCATTTCTGTATCCCTTCGAGTTGTAGAAATCCAACAGCAGTTCTTTGTCCGCTGCATAGTCTTCTTCCTTGAACTTGTTGCTCTTGAAGAAGTTTATGCTCACCGGGTTTGTCTTCTTGAAGGTTCTCTGTAGCCTCCTGTCCTTGAAGTTTTGGTTTCCCGCGAAGTTCACTTTCCCGATCCTCACCTTGTGCCCTTTGTCTATCACGAAGGTAATGTTGACCGCATTGTTAATCAGCGAGTCGTTCTCTATCCTTGCCTCGACCTTCGCATTCCTGAACCCTTTGTCCGAGAAGAAGTCTTCTATTTGGAACTTGCTTCTGTCCAGTATGTAGTCCGATAGTTCGTTTCCCGGCCTCAGCCTCAATGCTTCCGCCAGATCGGTGCTCTCTTGCTTTCGTATTCCCTCGTAGCGCCACCTCACCACCCTCGGCCTCTCCGTCAAGTAGACATCTATCGCCACCGAGTCTCCCCTCGGCGTGGTGATGATATCCACATCTGAGTAGTACCTCATCTTCCACACCTTTTCGATTGCTTGGGCTGCATAGTCTCCCGGTAGCGTGATCGTATCTCCCGCAGCCATTCCTATCGCCGAGCGCATAATTTCCTCGGGGTAGTACCTGTTTCCGTGGATGTTCACTCCGCTCACCACATAGTCCCGCGGCGCATCGTAGTCCATCATTCTCAGCGAGTCGGTTGGACTTTGCGCACTGGTTGCGAGCGGCATTATTGCCAGAATTAAAAAAAGTAGTCGCTTCATTTACCGGATTTTACCGAATCTTCTCTCTCTTCGTCCGTAGTCGTCGAGAGCCTCTCTAAATTGGTCTTCATTAAAGTCGGGCCACATCACATCTGTGAAATACAGTTCTGCGTATGCTGCTTGCCATAACAAAAAGTTGCTCAGCCTCTTCTCTCCTCCCGTCCTTATCACCAAGTCCGGGTCTGGCATTCCTGCCGTGTAGAGTTGCGCTGCAAATGTTTCTGCCGTTATCATCACCGGCGATAGCTCCCCTCCCATCGCTTCTGCTGCCAAGGCCGAGGCTGCCCTCGTTATCTCTGCTCTTCCGCTGTAGTTTATTGCCAACACCGCCGTCAGCTTCTCTCCTCCCTTCGTCTGCTCTTCCATCTCTTCCAAGAGCCTCCTCACCTTTTCCGACAGTGCTCCTCTCGCTCCTATCACCACCACTCTCACTCCTTGCTCCACCAGTTCCGGGGTCTCCTTCACGATGCTGTCACACAACAGTTCCATCAATCCTTCCACCTCTTCCGCCGGCCTCTTCCAGTTCTCCGTCGAGAACGCATAAAACGTCAGCCACCTCACTCCCGCCACCAAAGCTCCCTTTATGCAGGCTCTCACACTTTCCGCTCCTGCCGCGTGGCCCCAGGTTCTTTCGTGGCCTCTGGATGCTGCCCACCGGCCGTTTCCGTCCATAATTAGGGCAACGTGGTTAGGTATTGCGGCAGTCTGACTCATTTTCAAGAGTGCAAAGGTAATGTTTTGTCGCGTTTATCCAAACCCCACATAACTCTGTCACGTAACGTATCGTAGAAGGATATATTTTGCACTTGTGCTAAAAAAGCTGAATATTTCGACTTTTTGATTCCGAATCTTGCTCCGTCGCCCACCAGAAACGAGTTGTTGTCAATCGAAGCCAACACTTCCTTCCCTCTCGTTCTCACTTCCAGTTCCACATTCGAGGTGTCGGGTACCACCAGCGGCCTTATCGAGAAGTTGTGCGCTGCTATTCCCGACAACACGAAACAGTTGCAGTCCGGCGTCACTATCGGTCCTCCCGCGCTCAGCGAGTAGGCTGTCGATCCCGTCGGCGTGCAGATTATCACTCCGTCTCCCCTGATCGTTGCCAGCAGGTGCCCATCGCACCACGCCGTCACTTCCACCATATCGCTCGTGTGCCTGTGTAGTGTAAACTCGTTCAGCGCCGACGGGAACTCCGGCCCCGGCTCCGGGAAATCTCCGCTCACTTCTATCATTGCCCTCTCCTCTATGATGTGCTCTCCTTCTCTTATCTGCCTTAGTGCTTCCACAAAATGCCTCGGTAGCAGCCCCGCCAGGAACCCCAGCCTTCCCGCATTCACTCCCAGTATCGGTACCGGTAATCCTCCCAGCAGCCTCACTGCATCCAGTAGCGTCCCGTCTCCTCCTATCGACACCACCACGGCTCCCTGTTCCACATCTCCTTGCGTCAATCTGTCATACCCCGGTAGTTCCATTCCCACCTTTTCTCTCACAAAATCGACATACTCTCTGTTGACCACCCAGGGCATTCCACACTTCTCCAGCGCACACACGAACCACCTCAGTGTCTCCTCTGTGGTGTAGTTTCGCGGACGGCAGTAGATAAAAATTTTCATAAAGTTTTCGTAACTTCGCGCCGTAAAGATACGTAAAATAATGACAAACCTAAGCGTCAACATAAATAAGGTGGCTGTTCTGCGCAATTCTCGCGGGGGCGACCTTCCTTCGGTGGTCGATGCGGCCCTTGCTGCCGAGCGTTTCGGTGCTCAGGGTATCACCGTCCATCCCCGTCCCGACGAGCGCCACATCCGTTACTCCGACGTCCGCGACCTTGCCTGTGTTGTCTCCACCGAGTTCAACATCGAGGGTAATCCCCTCGAGCCTCGCTTCGTCGAGCTTGTCCTCGCGACCCGGCCTTCTCAGGTGACCCTTGTTCCCGACGCCGTCGGGGCTATTACTTCCAACGCTGGTTGGGACACTCTCTCGGCGGCCGACTTCCTTCGCGACGTGACTTCTCGATTCAAGGATGCCGGTATCCGCGTTTCTGTCTTCGTCGACCCTTCCCCCGAGATGGTTTCCGGGGCTGCTGCTTGTGGTGCCGACCGCGTGGAGCTCTACACCGAGTCCTACGCCCGCATATTTCCCTCCGACCCCCAGTCCGCAATCGCTCCCTACCTCGCCGCCGCCCGCCAAGCCCAACAACTGGGCCTCGGCCTTAACGCCGGCCACGACCTCAACCTCGACAACCTGCGCTTTTTCGCTCAGTCGATCCCCTGGCTCGACGAGGTTTCCATCGGCCACGCTCTCATCTCCGACGCCCTTTACCTTGGCCTCCAACGCACCATCAAACTCTACCTCGAATGCCTTTGACGCATCCTGTTTTTCGCGAGATCTCCCGCCTTGTTGATGAGCGCGGGCTTCGGGCTTTCGTGATCGGTGGATTTGTTCGCGACTATTACCTCCACCGCCCTTCGACCGACATCGACGTCGTCGTCATAGGGGATGCCACGGCCGTTGCCGAGGAGCTTGGCCGCCGCCTCAAGACCGGGGTCCAGATCTTCAAGACCTTCGGCACCGCTATGCTTCGTTATAAAGGCGTGGAGGTCGAGTTCGTTGGGGCTCGCCGCGAGTCTTACTCCGCGGACTCCCGTAAACCCTCCTGCGAGCCCGGCACCTTGGAGGACGACCAACTTCGCCGCGACTTCACCATCAACGCTCTCGCCTGGTCTCTCAACTCTGCTGATTTCGGTTCTCTTGTCGACCCTTTCGGCGGTATGGAGGATTTGGAGTACCACACTATCCGTACTCCTCGCGACCCCGACGTCACTTTTTCGGACGACCCGTTGCGTATGATGCGGGCTGTTCGTTTTGCTTCCCAGCTCGGGTTCGACATTGAGGACGAGACTTTCGAGGCTATTCGCCGTAACGCACCCCGTATCGAGATCGTCTCCGTCGAGCGCATCGTTTCCGAACTCAACAAGATCCTTCTCTCTCCCGTTCCCTCGATGGGTCTCAATATGTTGGATGCTTCCGGACTTTTGCCTCTTATCTTTCCCGAGCTCACGGCCCTCAAAGGCGTCGATCGCCGCGGCGCTAACGCTCATAAGGACAACTTTGTCCATACTCTCAAGGTGCTCGACAACGTCGCCCTGAAATCAGACGACCTCTGGCTTCGTTGGGCTGCTCTTCTTCACGACATCGGTAAACCCGCCACCAAACAATACGACCCGCGCGCCGGTTGGACTTTCCACCAGCACGAGGTCGTCGGTTCCAAGATGGTTTCCCGTATTTTTCGGCGCCTTCGCCTGCCTCTTGACGCTCCTATGAAGTTCGTCCAGAAGCTCGTCTTCCTTCACCTTCGCCCTATCGTTCTCTCCGAGGACGAGGTCACCGACAGCGCTGTTCGCCGGCTTCTGTTCGAGGCTGGTGACGACGTGGAGGCTCTGATGACCCTTTGCGAGGCCGACATCACTTCCGGTAACGACGCCAAGGTTCGTCGTTACCTCTCTAACTTCCAGTTGGTTCGACTCAAGATGGCCGAGATCGAGGAGAAGGATCGTATCCGTAACTTCCAGCCTCCCATCACCGGCGACATCATTATGCAGACTTACGACATTCCTCCTTCTGCTGTCGTCGGCGAGATTAAGGAGATCATCAAGAACGCTATCCTCGACGGCGAGATTCCCAACGAATACTCCGCTGCATTCTCTCTGATGGAGCGTTTGGCTAAAGAAAAAGGCTTATGTACAAAGGATTAATCCGCCCCCTGTTGTTTCGCTTCGGCGCCGAGCGTGTTCACCATTGGACTGTCGGGGCTCTTCGTATCGCCGGTCGCACTCCCGGCCTTCGCGAGCTGCTCCGTAGAATGTTCACTCTCTCCGATCCCCGCTTGGAGCGCGAGGTTCTCGGTATGCGCTTTCCCAACCCCGTCGGTATGGCTGCCGGGTTCGACAAGGACGCCCGCGTTTTTCGCGAACTCGGCCTTCTTGGATTCGGATTCGTCGAGATAGGTACCGTCACTCCCCTTCCCCAGCCCGGTAATCCCCGCCCTCGGCTCTTCCGCCTTCCCAAGGATCGCGCTATTATCAATCGTATGGGCTTCAACAACTTCGGTATGGAATCTGCTGCCGAGAACCTTCGTGCTCGCGGCGACCGTAAACGCCCTATCGTCGGTATCAACATCGGTAAAAACACCCTCACTCCTAACGACCAGGCCCCAGGCGATTACCTCAAATTGTTCCGCCGCCTTTACGAGCTTGGCGACTACTTCGTCGTTAACGTCTCCTGCCCCAACGTAGCTGGCCTCGCCAGCCTCCAGACTACCGACTACCTTCTTTCGATCGTCTCTCCCCTGCTCGAATTTCGTCAGGGCCAGGACACCTATAAACCTATCCTCGTCAAGATCTCTCCCGACCTCGAACAGGAGGCTCTCGACGGCGTTTTGCGCATTGTGACCGACACTCTGGTCGACGGCGTGGTCGCAACCAACACCACCACCTCCCGCGAAGGGCTCCACATCTCCCGTAAGCGGCTCGATGCCATCGGTAAAGGCGGCCTCAGCGGCGGGCCTCTCACCTCCCGCGCCCTTGAGACCATCCGTTACGTCCGCTCCAAGATCGGCCTCTCCTACCCCATCATCGGTACCGGCGGGGTTATGACACCCTCCGACGCCATTGCGATGCTCGACGCCGGGGCCGACCTTGTGCAGATCTACACCGGGATGATCTACAACGGCCCGTCGTTCGCCCGTAAGATCTGCAAAGCGCTTTTAACCAGAATGTAACAATTTATCGCTACCTTTGGGCGATGAAGAAACGTATTCTCATAGTCGACGACGAGCGCGACATCCTCGAGATTCTCTCGTTCAACCTCGCCAGCGAGGGTTACAAGGTCGACACGGTCTCCTCGGCCGAGGAGGCGCTCGAACGGCTCAACGATAAACACGCACTAATTCTTTTGGACGTTATGATGGGCGGTATGAGCGGCTACCATCTCGCCGAGCGACTGCGCGCCAAAGGTAACACCATCCCTATCATCTTCCTCACCGCCAAGGACACCGAGAACGATATGCTCACCGGATTCTCTGTCGGCGGCGACGATTACATCTCCAAACCGTTCTCTCTCAAGGAGGTATCCGCTCGCGTGAAGGCGGTTTTGAAACGCGGCGGCAAAGGCGGCGGCGAGAAAAAAGGTAACGAGGAGCCAGGCGACAAACTCGTGATCGAGGACGTCACGCTCAACCTCCAAACCAAGGAACTGTTCATCGACTGCGAACGCATATCTCTGACTAAGACCGAGTTCGAGATCCTCGCCCTGCTCGCTTCCAGTCCCGCGCGACTCTTCTCCCGCGAGGAGATCATCGAGCGTCTATGGAGGGACGCACCCTACACCACCGAACGAACCATCGACGTTCACATCACCCGCCTGCGCAAGAAAATGGGCGCCCACGCATCGTGGATCTCATCGCGCACAGGCTACGGCTATCGCTTTAATCCTGAATAAGATGAGTGTCCAGATCATTGTTTTTACCGCCGTGGTTTGCGTCGTCGGACTGATCTGTTTCCTTGTCGGGCGGCGGGTGGGAAACACGGCCGAACGAGCCCGACAAATCGAAATTCGTGACCAAACCCGCCGACTGAAACAAGAAATGACGGGAAACATAGCGCACGAATTAAGAACACCGGTGACGAGCATAAGAGGATTTCTGGAAATAGTACTAAGCAACAAGGGTCTCAATCGTGAAAAACGAGAAGAGTATCTGCATAGGGCTTATGGTCAGACACATACGCTGTCGGAACTAATCTCGGATATGACCCTGTTGGCGCGAATAGACGAGAAGCAGGGTGCGTTCGAATTCGTGGAAGTGGCTGCGAATCAACTACTTGAGAAGGTGCGCTACGACGCGGCGGGAGCGTTGGCGGACAAAAATATAATTTTCAGGACAGATATACCCGAAGGATTAGTGCTGAGAGGCAACGAAAGCCTATTATATTCGGTGTTTAAGAACCTGACAGACAACGTGATAGCACACGCCGGAGAAGACATACAAATAAACATAACGGCGGTGGATAAGGGAGGTCCGATGGTGAGGTTCACTTTTGCAGACACGGGAGCCGGAATACCCGACGAAACCCATCTGGAGAGGCTTTTCGAGCGGTTTTACAGGGTAAACGACGGCCGCACGAGGGCAACAGGAGGCTCCGGGCTGGGGCTATCCATTGTGAAGAACACAGTGGAACTGCACGGAGGAACCATTACAGTGAGCAACAGCCAGTTAGGAGGCCTGGAATTCACGTTCTCGCTACCAGCGAGGTAATTTCCAAAAGTGTAAAAAAATTTGACACTCGTGTAAAAAATTTTTACACTTGGAACCCGTCAACGATGCAATTTGAACCCGACACGAGAGCGAATGTCGGAAGACGAAGCGCCGATCAAAACCTCGAAGTCGCCGGGCTCGGCAACCCACTCGTGAAGCACCGGATCGAAGAACGAAAGAGCCGAACGATCGAGAGTGAAGGAGACCGTGCGAGTCTCGCCCGGAGCAAGGAAAATCTTGTCGAATCCCTTCAACTCCTTAACAGGACGAGGAAGAGAACACTTCAAATCGGAAATGTACAACTGGACGATCTCGGAACCGGCACGAAAACCGGTATTGGTGACGGGAACGGTAACGGTGAGAGAACCGTCGGGGCCGATCTCTTTGCTGTCAACAGAAGCGCGGCCGTACGCGAAAGTCGTGTAACTAAGGCCGTGACCAAAGCTGAACAGAGGCCGGATCTTACGGCGGTCGGCCCAACGGTAACCAACGAAGATACCCTCGTGGTAAGTCTCGGAATCGCCGCCGGGGTATTCGCCGACCGAGTGAGCGCCAACGTCCTCGAGGCCGGCAGGAAACGTGAAAGGCAATTTACCGGACGGATTGACGTCGCCGAAGAGAACAGACGCAAGAGCGTTACCAGCCTCCGAACCGAGGTACCAACCCTGAACTATCGAGGGAACAGAGTCGACCCAAGGCATCGAAACAGCGTTACCGGAGATGATAACGACGGCAAGGTTACGGTTGGCGCGAGCGAGCTCGGAGATGAGGTGATCCTGACCGTAAGGAAGCCCGAGAGAAGCGCGGTCGCCACCCTCGCAATCCTGGCCGGCGTTCTTATTCAGTCCGCCGACGAAGATAACAAAGTCGGCCTCGCGAGCAGCAGCAACAGCCTCGGCAGTGAGCTGCTGAGGAGAGCGAGAATCGGAAAGATCCTGACCAGAAGAGATACCGTCCTGAGCACCAGCATCCTCGCCAACGTAACCGCGAACAAAAGTGACGGAAGCGGCGGAGCCCACGCGGGCTTGGATACCGGCAAGAGGAGAGATTTCGTATTTAACTTTAAGGGACGACGAGCCGCCGCCGACAGTCATCTGTTTGACGGCATTCTCGCCGATGACAACGATCTTTTTGGCGGAGTCGAGTGCGATGGGAAGGGTCGAGGAGTCGTTCTTGAGAAGAACGATACCCTCCTGGGCGATACGGAGGCCGGCGTTACCGTGCTCGGGAGAAGCGAAAGAACCAAACGGACGGTCGGGGTTCATTGTGGTGCGAAAAGCGAGGCGAAGGATGTTACGAACCTTATTATCGACAGCGGAAACAGGAACCTCGCCGGAGCGAAGAAGAGCAAGGAAAGGGTCGGCAAGGAAGTATTGGCTATAAGCGTCGCTAACACCCTCGGAGAGGCCGTCCGTCCAAGTACCGAACTCCATATCGAGCCCGTTGAAGATAGCCTGCCGAGTGTCGTTAACACCACCCCAATCGGAAACAACAACCCCGTCGAAGCCCCATTCACCGCGAAGGATGTCGTTGAGCAAGTACTCGTTCTGGCAAGCCCACTGGCCACGGTAACGGTTATAAGAGCCCATAATAGCCCAAGCACCACCCTCTTGAACAGCAGCGCGGAAAGCAGGAAGGTAGATCTCGTAAAGAGCCCGGTCGTCGACAACAACGTCAACAGTGTGGCGGTTGACTTCCTGATTGTTCAAAGCGAAGTGTTTGACGCAAGCAGCAACGCCGTTGGACTGGACACCCTGGACGTAAGGAACAACCATCGAGGAAGCAAGGAAAGGATCCTCGCCCATATATTCGAAGTTACGGCCGTTGAGAGGAGTACGGTAGATATTGACCCCGGGACCAAGGAGCACGTTCTTATTACGGTAACGAGCCTCCTGACCGATAGAGATACCGTAAAGGGAGGCGATAGCGGGGTTCCAGGAAGCAGCCAAAGCGGTGAGGGCGGGAAAAGCAATACAAGCGTCGTTAGTCTGCCCGGCGGTGTTCCACTCGTCCCACAAAACCTCGGCGCGGATACCGTGAGGCCCGTCGGTCATCCAATTCTCGGGAATACCCAGACGAGGAACCCCGGGAGAAGAAAACTTGGACTGAGCGTGGCACATAGCAACCTTCTCCTCAAGGGTCATACGAGACAGAGCGTCCTCAATACGCTGCTCGAGAGGAGCGGAAGGATCGAGGTAGGGAGGAAGAGACTGGGCAGAAGCCAGGCAGGCAGCGAGAAGCGCTACGAAAAGCATCAAGTTTTTAACCGTTTTCATCATTACAACTATTTGTTAAACGTTTTTTATTACTATCTTTGCCACCCGATTGGTGCGATGGCCGAGTGGCTAGGCTCAGGTCTGCAAAACCTGCTACAGCGGTTCGAATCCGCTTCGCACCTCAAAAACCGGGGGGGGTCAAACCAACTTTTCGAGCAGGGTGCGAAGCCCTGCTTCTTTATTGATCAGGGAGGGGATGTCAGAGATGGCAACGCGCATCTGTTCCATAGAGTCGCGGCGGCGGATGGTAACGGTACAGTCCTCGGCGCTTTGGTGGTCGACGGTGACGCAGAAGGGAGTACCGATAGCGTCTTGGCGGCGGTAACGTTTACCGATGGAGTCCTTCTCGTCGTACTGTACGTTGTGGTCGAACTTGAGAGAGTCGATGATACTACGGGCGATCTCGGGAAGGCCGTCTTTTTTGACAAGAGGGAGCACAGCAACCTTAACGGGAGCAAGAGGAGCGGGAATACGAAGAACGACACGAGAGTCGCCACCATCGAGGGATTCCTCGGCATAAGCGGCAGAGAGAATCTGGAGGAACATCCGGTCGAGTCCGATAGACGTCTCGACGACGAAAGGAACGTAACTCTCGCCAGACTCGGGGTCGAAGTACTGGATCTTACGACCGGAAAAGGTCTGGTGCTGAGAGAGATCGAAGTCCGTACGAGAGTGGATACCCTCGACCTCCTTGAAACCGAACGGAAAACGAAACTCGATGTCGGCAGCAGCGTTTGCGTAATGGGCCAATTTCTCGTGATCGTGGAAGCGGTACATAGCATCGCCGAAGCCGAGCGTACGGTGCCAACGCATACGAAACTCTTTCCAGTACTCATACCAGTGCATCTCCTCGCCGGGACGAACGAAGAACTGCATCTCCATCTGCTCGAACTCGCGCATACGGAAGATGAACTGGCGGGCAACGATCTCGTTACGAAAAGCCTTACCAATCTGAGCAATACCGAATGGTATCTTCATACGTCCGGTCTTCTGGACGTTGAGGAAGTTGACGAAGATACCCTGAGCAGTCTCGGGCCGGAGGTAAATAGTGTTAGCACCCTCGGCAACAGAGCCTATACGGGTGTCGAACATCAGGTTGAACTGGCGGACGTCGGTCCAGTTACGAGTACCGGAGACAGGATCGACGATGTCGGCGTCGACAATGATCTGGCGCAACTCGGCAAGGTCGCCACTGTTGAGGGCAGTGACCATACGAGAGTTGATGGAGTCTTTTTGAGACTGGAGCTCGGCAACTTTCGGTGAAGTGGAACGGTACTGGGCTTCGTCGAAGGAGTCACCGAAGCGTTTACGAGCCTTTTCCACTTCCTTCTCGATCTTATCTTCGAGTTTGGCGATATGCTCCTCGAGCAGAACGTCGGCACGGTAACGTTTCTTAGAGTCCTTATTGTCGATCAACGGGTCGTTGAAAGCCCCCACGTGACCGGATGCCTCCCAAGTACGAGGGTGCATAAAGATGGCCGCGTCGATACCGACGATATTCTCGCGAAGGCGAGTCATTGCCTCCCACCAATAAGCCTTGATGTTGTTCTTGAGCTCAACGCCCATCTGGCCGTAATCGTAAACAGCACTAAGGCCGTCGTATATCTCGGACGACGGGAAAATGAATCCGTACTCCTTGGAGTGGGCGATAAGTTTCTTGAAGAGTTCTTCCTGGGTCATATTTTTATACTTTACATACGTTCGGGAACGGAAATGCCCAGAAGAGACATTGCCGATTTGATAGTGGCGGCGACCTGACCAGAGAGGCGAAGGCGAAAAGCGCGGGCGGCAAGGTCGGACTCGCGAAGGATAGAGTGGTCGTGGTAGTAACCGTTATACATCTTAGCGAGGTCGTAAGCGAAAGCAGCGATTACAGACGGAGAAAAGTTTTCGCCAGCAGAGAGGACGATCTCGGGAAAGTCGGAAAGAGTCTTGATAAGTTCTAATTCCGCGGGAAGGTATGTGGCGGGGGCGGGGGCGGGAGCGGTGAGGTCGACTCCGGAGTCGGCGGCCTTACGGAGGACAGAGCGGATACGAGCGTGGGTGTACTGGATGAAAGGCCCGGTGTTACCGTTGAAGTCGATGGACTCGCGAGGGTCAAACAACATTGTCTTACGAGGATCGACCTTGAGGATGAAGTATTTGAGAGCGCCCAGGCCAACCATCTCAGCGATATCCGCGGCTTCGGAGGCACTCAGGCCGTCGAGCTTACCGAGCTCGGCCGACATATCGCGAGCCTCGGAGACCATAGCCTCGATGAGGTCGTCGGCGTCGACGACGGTCCCCTCGCGAGACTTCATCTTACCCTCCGGAAGCTCGACCATACCGTAAGAGAGGTGGAAAATGGCGTCCGCCCAAGAGTAACCAAGTTTCTTGAGGATAAGTTTGAGAACCTGAAAGTGGTAGTTCTGTTCGTTACCGACAACGTAGATCAGAGCGTCGAGCTTTTCGTCGGTGAAACGGCGGTAGGCGGTACCGAGATCCTGGGTCATATATACGGAAGTACCGTCGGCGCGAAGAAGAAGTTTCTCGTCGAGGCCGTCGGAGGTGAGGTCGCACCAAACAGAACCATCATCGCGGCGGTAAAATATCCCCTTGGAGAGACCCTCCTCGACGAGAGCCTTACCGAGAAGGTAGGTCTGAGACTCGTAGTACATACGGTCGAAGTCGACGCCGAGGCGCTTGTAGGTCGCGTCGAAGCCGTCGTAAACCCAACCGTTCATAGTGAGCCAAAGCTCGGTTGTAGCGGGATCGCCAGCCTCCCAGAGGCGAAGCATCTGTTGAGCGCGGTCGGTCAGGGAGGGGTCTTTTTTGAGCTCGTCGTTGAAGCGAACGTAATATTTACCAACGAGGTGGTCGCCCTTAAGGCCGGAACTCTGAGGAGTCTCGCCATCGCCGAACAACTGCCAGGCGAGCATACTTTTACAGATATGGATACCGCGGTCGTTAACCAGGTTAGCCTTCAAGACCTCGTTACCGCATTTCTTAAGGATCTCGGCAACAGAGAAGCCGAGAAGGTTATTACGGATGTGGCCGAGGTGGAGAGGCTTATTAGTATTGGGAGAAGAGTACTCGACCATAACGCGGCGGCCGGTTCTTGCGGCTTGTCCGAAATCGGAGTCGGAGGAGAGTTCGGAAAAGCGAGCAGCCCAGAAGGCAGGCGTGAGGGAGATGTTGAGAAAGCCCTTGATGACGTTGAACGATTCGATGTCGGGGTTGTGGGCGACGAGGTGTTCGCCGATGGCAGAAGCAGTCGCGTCGGGAGAAAGGCGGCTGGATTTCAAGAGGGGAAACACCACGAGGGTGTAGTCGCCGGTGAACTCCTTACGAGTTTTCTGGATCTGAACCAGAGCAGGGTCGGAGACGCCGTATAGGGAATTGACCGAATCGGAAACGGCACGAAGGAGGATTTTTTCAGTGTTCATAGTGGACGCAAAGATAAACAAAAGATAACGAAAATTTGTACTTTTGCAGCCAATGAAGATAGGGAAGCTGGATTTAGGAGAGAAGCCACTACTGCTGGCGCCGATGGAGGATGTGACGGACGCCTCGTTCAGGTGGATGTGCAAGGAGTATGGAGCCGATATGATGTACACGGAATTTATCTCCTCGGACGGGCTGATAAGGGATGCGGCAAAGTCGGTGGCAAAGCTTGCGATAACAGAGGACGAACGACCGATAGGAATACAGATATATGGCCACTTGGTGGAGCCGATGGCAGAAGCAGCGAGGATGGCCAGAGATGCGGGGCCGGATGTGATAGATATCAATTTCGGATGTCCGGTGAAGAAGATTGCGGGCCGGGGAGCAGGAAGCGGAATGATGAGAGAGCCGGACAAGATGGTGGAAATGACGCGGCGGGTAGTGGAAGCAGCGGGAGGAGTACCAGTGACGGTGAAGACGAGGCTGGGCTGGGATGAGGAAACGAAGAACATAGAAGAGATAGCCTTACGGTTGCAGGATGTGGGGATTGCGGCACTGACGATACACGGGCGAACGAGAGCCCAAATGTACAGGGGAGAAGCAGACTGGACACTGATAGGAGCCGTGAAGGCGAACGAGGAGATGAGGATACCGGTAATCGGAAATGGAGATATTTCGGGGCCGGAATTGGCTCGCGAGGCGTTCGAAAGATGGGGAGTGGACGGAGTGATGATAGGAAGAGCGACGTACGGGAGGCCGTGGATATTCAAAGAGATAAAGCACTATTTGGAGACAGGAGAACTTCTGCCCCAGCCGGGGGTGGCGGAGAGAGTGGAAATTGCGAAGAAGCACCTGGCGAAATCGGTCGAGGTGAAGGGAGAAAGAGGAGGAGTGTTGGAGATGAGAAGGCATCTGTCGTGCTACTTCAAGGGGCTAACCAACTTCAAGGAGACGAGGCTGAAACTGGTGACGGAAAACGAGGTGGAAGAACTGATGAGGATACTGGATGTAATCGGAGAGAGGTGGGGAGAGGAAGATATGTCGGGAGCAGTACCGGAATTATGGAAATGAGATTATGAGGAAGTTTCTTTTTTTGATTTTGACGGTGCTGGTCGCGGGGCAGGCGGGAGCACAAGGGACGGTGGCGGACTACAGGGTGAGGGTCGCGACGACGAACGGAGAACGAGTCGGGTATGCGTATGTGACCATAAACGGAGCGTTCCAAGCGATGGCAGACTCGACGGGACAAGCGTGGGTGGCGGCGAGAAAACTGAAGGAGGGAGACAGGCTGGCGGCGAGTTTTGTGGGAATGGAGAGCGTACCGGTAGTGTGGGACGGAAGCTTACCGGGAGGATCGGTAGTGGAGCTGGAACTGGTGCCGAATGTGATAGAAGAGGTGGTGGTGACGGCGAAAGACCGCTCGAAGAGGCTATGGAGAAGGTATGTGGACAAGATTCCAACCCACAGCTGGGGAGTAGGGTTCAGGGGAGAATACGAGATGGAGTTCACGGGAGAGAATCCGTGGAAGTCGAAAGGGCGGTATGAGAGAAATCACGTACCGGGAGCGCAGTTGAATTCGGTGGCGGCGGATACGTTTACGTTAGTGCCGGATGTGGAAGCAGACTCGATGCAAATGTGGAAGGTACAGAGGCAAATACTGTTGGTGAAGGGAATAGCAGAAAGGGCGGTACAACTGGATGGAGCGGAAGCGAGCAACAGAGGAATGGTGATGAAGTACAGAGGACGGGACGAAGGGCAGAATGTGTTCCTGGTGATAAAGCCGTATTTCGATAAATTCAGGAATACGGACGACAGCTTCCAAACAATGCTGTGGGTGAGCGAAGCAAGCGGCTTGGTGACGAGGACGGAAACAGTGAGCCAGAGCAGGTACGAAATATGGAGGGTGGAAGCGAAGTATGCGGTCTACAGGAGTCCGGACAAGGCAGTGAGGTTCATCTATCCGACGAAGGTGGAGGCGGAGTATGCAGAAGTGGGGGCCGAGGGAAGCATCGAAGGAAAGGTGGGGATAGGAGGCGTGGAAGTTTATCAATTCCAAAATACGGAACAGTATGAAAATTATCGGAATTAACGGAAGTCCGAGAGCGGACGGAAACACAGCATTGGCCTTGAGGGAGATGGCGGGCGAGATGGCCGCGGCGGGAGCAGAGATGGAGATAATACACGTGGGAGGAAGGCTGATAAGAGGATGTCAAGCCTGCGGAGCCTGTGGAAGAAACAAGGACAGAAGGTGCATCGTAACAGGAGACGGAGTGAACGAGGCAATAGAAAAGATGGCGAAAGCGGATGGGATCGTGTTGGGCTCGCCAGTGCACTTCGCGGGAATAGGAGGAACGATGAAGAGCTTCTGTGACAGGGCATTCTATGTAGCAGGAGCAAACGGAGGGCTGTTTACGGGAAAGGTAGGAGCAGCAGTAGTAGCGGTGAGGCGCTCGGGAGGAACGGCC
Source organism: Alistipes sp. UBA936 (assembly GCA_002293505.1). Taxonomy (GTDB): domain Bacteria; phylum Bacteroidota; class Bacteroidia; order Bacteroidales; family Rikenellaceae; genus UBA940. The sequence continues at coordinate 70,672 of DBDI01000004.1, forward strand.
GCCTGGGCAGGGCTGAACTACTATCTGACGATAGCCAATATGGCCATTGCAGGATCGACGTACTGGAGTGTGGTGCACGGGGGTGCGGCGGGAGAAGCAGAGGGAGACGAGGAGGGGCTACAGGCGGTGAGGAATGCGGCGAAGAGCATAGTTGCGTTGTTGGGAGGGCCGGCGCCGGAGTATGACAGAGGAGCGAGGACGAGTTTTATAAGGTGAAGGGGGGGCTGAGCTGAGGGGTGCGGGAGGAGCGGGGGCTGGGGAGGGGCTGCGACTTTTGGTACGTTATTTGTTATTCGGGAGGACGGAAATGTTCAACTAAAAACAAGTAACGATGGAAAAGAAGAGCTGTGGGTGTGCAGTGCGCACCAAGGAAAAATTTAATGCGGGTCTGACGAAGGACGCAAAAGCTATCGTGGCAGGAGTGGAAGGCTACGGAAAAGAAGAAAAAGCAAAGAAAGCAGCAGAAGTGAAAGCAGCGTTCCCGCCTACGAAGGCGGGGGCAGGTGCGGGGAAGGGTGCGGCGGTCACGAAAGCAAAGGTCGCTACGAAAACTGCAGCGAAGGTCTCGGCTAAAAAGAGCCCGACGCCAGCAGGAATGTCGAAGGGAGCACACGGCGGAGATGTGTGCTGAAGAGGATTAGAATGAAAGAAGAGGCGCTCTCTCGGAGCGCCTCTTCTTTTGTAGTTTATTCCGAGATTTCGGGTTCCGGTTCCTCCAGCGGGGAGTTGTAGGGTTGGGGGAGTTGGTTGGCGACGTAGAGGTAAACCGTTGTCCAATCGGAAATTAAGCCGTTTTTGTGGGCACGGCACTTAACCGGGTAGAGCATCGGGCCGGAGTACGGGTCAGTGCCAAGTCCGAAATAACGGTCGGTACTGGTGTAGGGCGGAAGGTAGGGGCAATCCCACTCGTAAGTCTCGCCCGGATTCCCGCCGCCATCAACCCCGAAATAAGCCGTACTGCCGGGTGTGACCCAAAAGACAGGATATGAAGTACATCCCCTGCATAACACGCTCGTAGTCAACACCCTGAAGCCGCTGACCACCACCGCAAGAGATCGAGGGAGGTTGAATGGCAACATGCACTGATTTTCTCATCTGAATGAGCATATGGGATACTTGGAAGAGGGCGGTAAGTGTATATGTACCCGGAGTATTGAACTTGATATTCAGATTGCGCGAATCCATACTGCCGGTCGCCGTATAACTATTCGGAGTCACCTGCCAGAACGCAAAACGCATTCCGGCAGGAGGAGCACCAACAGAATATGCGTAATCGACATCAGACCAAACGTCGGATTTCCCGGAAATTTCAAGAGGAAAACAGAGCGCCTGAAATGCGTTGGCAAGCCCGTAGCCGACCTCGTTATGACGGGAAGAACCTGTTGCGTAGGACGGGAAATAAGCGCTGAGTTTAGTCGCCGATTTTGTGATGGCCTCCTCGACCTGCTGGCGAGTCATATTAGGGTAAGCCGACAACATAAGAGCAGCAATGCCGGAAACGTGAGGGGTAGCTATGGATGTTTGATTGGCATACGCATAATCCGAACCTACGTATGTCGTTGGAATTCGTTCACCCGGAGCCACCACATCCAACGCTGAACCGTAATTGGAGTCTCCGAGCCGAGTACCATTTTGCTTAATTGCTCCTACAGCGATCACGCCAGCCACATTTGCAGGAAACTTAACCGATGAAGAGTTGTTGTTACCCGAACCCGCGACGACGACACAACCCTTACTCAAAGCGTTCTTAATGGCCGTATTGACTTCTGCATCATGCGAGCCCGCCAATGAGATGTTGATAACTTCAGCTTTACTGTTATTCGCAACCCAGTTAATCCCATTAGCTATATCAGCTGGCTTATACTCGCCGTGGGCATTTTTTACTCTCACTGGCACTATCTTACAATTGGGCGCAACTCCTGAAATCCCAATGCTGTTATTTTGCTCTGCGGCAATCACACCGGCGACTACAGTGCCGTGCCAATCCTTGTTTGAAAGAGGTGCACCAGCACTGACACCTGAGCCTGTGGCGTTATATCCTGGCAACACATTGTTTCGTAGATCGGGGTGTAGCAACTCAACACCTTCATCTATCACTGCAACTCGGACATTCGGGCTACCCGTTGTTATGATCCAAGCTGACTCAATATCAATGCCATACGAAGAACTATATTTAAGCCCCCATTGTTGACTCCAATAGGAGTCATTAGTTATTGCAGCATTCAACCAAATGAAGTTTGCTTGGGAAAATTCAAACAAGCCTGTCTCGTAAAACCGATTTGCCATCTGAATCGCATCCAAATCAGAATCTCTGGATATGTACAAGACGTATTGATTTTCAACAAACTCGTTCTCTGCACCTATCGTGCAGTCGTTTTTAGCTGCCAATTTCTGCAATTGGGCATACGAAGTTTTCGGCTTGAATTTGACAGTAAACTCATCTGTATATGCCATCTGCGTTCCATCGACTTCTAACAAATGTGTGGCCGAAACAATGTCTGTTCTACTATTTAACACTTTGAAGCTGCTGCTACTAACAATGTGACGTTGTTCTTCTGGTGCTCCAGAGGCAAATTTTAAGTACAACTGATCCTTCACCTGATTAAGGTAAATCTTTCGATTCTCCACACCATAATAGTAAAATACCTCGCCCTCATTGCTAACAGTAGCGCGAGTCAGAGCTTCATTGTTGATTTCTGTGGTGTCGAAAGTAGTTTCGCAGCCCAAGAGCATAAAAAGCAACAGGGCTGATAAGTGTTTAATCTTCATACAAAAAATTACTTCTTAGAAATAGTGGTGTTGGTTACATTCGTGGTGACAGAATTAGCGATAGTTTTTTCGTAAATACCCCAGAAATAAGCAGGCATAGTCATTAGAGGGTAGATGCCGTTCTGGTAATTCGCCACCTTACCAATGGTAATGTCCAACACAGCGACACCCCGTCCTACCGTAAGGCGCTGAGATACAACGCAATCCCCACCGGAATCCATAAACACTCCGATGATGAGTGTGTGGGTGGTGAAGTCGATGTCGGGATAGTTGAGTGGCGTGCCGTCGGGAGCGACCGTCGGAAGTTCGCTTGCATTGTTAATCATCACGCAACCACCAACATACGGCAACTCCTCGACAGAAAAACCACCCTCTCCGTCGATTGCAAAACTGGCGTACGGATCGAATCCGAAGTCGACGGAGCGGCCAATGTCGTTCAGTGTTTTATTGTCGTTGAAAAAAGCAGCTATATCGTCGCTAACTCTCACGGGTTCGATTTCGTTATCTTTCAGTCTCTGCGCCTGCCCGTTGTCGTCGTTGTTGCAGGCGGCGAGGCCGACGAAAATCGCCGCCAAACTCAGAAATAACAGCAACTTTTTCATAACTATATAGTTTTTTAAGTCATACTTCGTCACAAAATTACAAACTATTTTTCAAATACCCAAATCACTGACAGGAAAAATGTTGCTTCGTAGCATCTCCGTCGCCGGGAACAAAAACAGCGCCCGGGGGAGGGCGCTGGAAGGGAAAGAAAGACCGAGGAGATTAGTCGAGGATCTCGACGCGAAGGTTACGGAACCAGACGTCATCGCCGTGATCCTGAAGCCCGATCAGACCGCCGACAACATTACCCTCGTCGTCGCGGCCAAGCTTAGAAGTCAGAAGCTCAAACGAATTAGGCCAATTAGGATTAGTACTGGAGAACTTACTATTCTCGATCAGAGCAGTCCACTCGGGAGTCCAAAGGTGGTACTCTACGACAGGCTCGTCGTTCTGATAGTGGATAACAGTACCCTTAAAGACCATAATACCACCGGTGTTCCATTCCCCGAAAGGCTTAGCATTCTGAGGCTTAGCAGGCAGCATATCGTACAACGAAGCGCTGGTGCGGTTACCATCAACGCCCAGTTTGGCGTCGGGGTGGTTCTCATTGTCGAGGATCTGGTACTCGGGAGCAGTAATGTAAATGGGCCCGCCGGGAATCTCGCGAGCGTAAAAGAAAACGCCAGAGTTAGAACCGCGAGCAACCTTCCATTCGAATGTGAACTTGAAGTTCTTGAAAGGAGTGGCGAAGACGATATTAGCGTCGCCCTCGCCGATACCGTTACCGGAGATCTTCATAGCACCGTCCTCAACGCTCCAACGAGCGGGAACATCCCCACCACCGTAAAGGCGCCAACCGTCGAAGTTCTCACCGTTGAAGATGGAAACGGTATTAGCAGCGTCGGCAACCACAACCTCCTCGGCAGCAACGCCCTCGGCGTCGACGTTGGTTTTCTTGTTGTTACCCCAGCAGGAGGTAAGCATAGCGCCCACGAGGAGAGCCGCAAAAACAATCTTTATTTTCATAATCATTAAATTTTAGGCATATCTACAAGGTTCCAACCAGCACGGTAATTGTGTTTGATGAGCTCGTCAGCAAACTGGCGCGCGTTGATCGGGTCGGTATAAGTCTTATTGAACGTCGGGTGGCCGTCGGTAATACTGAAGCCATCCTCAATCATAATACGAAGAGTCTCGTCCGGCCCGATGTTAGTAAAGCGCATATTCTCACCATCCCATTCCAGGATCTTGAACAAACTCTGGAGACGAACAGCCAGAACGCCCATAACAACCATCTCGTTGAAAGGACCGGCCTCGGAGAAGTCGGAATTAGTCTTAACGCGGTTAGCGGGAGACTCCTTACAAGCGCGAAGGAAGTCGACAGCGTGACCTTCTACCCCACCCTCGACACGGCGAGCAAGCTTGGGAACGGAAGGTTTACGACCACTGAGCAACCAAGGCTCGCGACCGTAACAACCGCAGATCAGAACGTCCTTAGTACCGTAGAAAATAGCGCCACCACCCTGATTGTCGAGGTTAATACCGTCGGGCATACCAGCGGGGCGAGGAGGAGTAAGGCCGCCGTCGTACCAGGTAACCTCAACCTCGGGCATATCGACGTGGGTCATATTCTTACGAGCAGGGAAGGTCAATTTAACCATCTGGGCGTTAGGAGCGCAATCGGTCAGAAGAGAAGTCGACGAACCCTGAACCTTAGTGGGGTAACCCAACTGGAGACCTTTGAAAACGGGGTGGAGAATATGGCAAGCCATATCGCCCAAAGCGCCGGTACCAAAGTCCCACCAACCACGCCAATTCCAAGGATGGTAGATCTTGTTGAACGGGCGAAGAGGAGCCGGCCCGAGGAACAAATCCCAATCGAGTGTGTCGGGCACGGGGTCGACATCCTTAGGACGCATCAGACCCTGAGGCCAGATGGGGCGGTTGGTGAAAGCGTCGACGCGAGTAACCTCGCCGATCTCACCATTCCAAATCCAGTCGCAAACGTCAGCAACACCGTCGCCCGAAGAGCCCTGGTTACCCATCTGAGTAGCAACCTTATGGTGGGCAGCGAGGTTAGTAAGGAGGCGAGATTCGTAAACGGAGTGGGTAAGAGGTTTTTCGCAATAGACGTGTTTACCGAGGGTCATAGCGTCGGAAGCGATCAGGGCGTGAGTATGGTCAGCAGTAGCGACCATAACAGCGTCAATGTCGCCAGACATCTTGTCGAACATCTCGCGGTAATCCCAGAAGCGTTTAGCATCGGGGAAGCGGTTGAACGTACCGGCAGCGTACTTGTGGTCGACGTCGCAAAGAGCAACCATATTAGCACCATCACCCATCTCGCGCAAAACACCACTACCACGACCGCCGACGCCAACGCCAGCCACGTTAACCTTATCAGACGGAGCCTTCTTACCAACCGCGCTACCGAGAACGTTACTCGGCAATACGGTCAAACCAGCCACGCCGACGGCCCCTGTTTTGAGGAAACCGCGTCTTGTCATTTTTGTTGCCATAACTTAGTTTTAGGTTTTATAGTTTCTTTTTTAACGTTTCTTGACGTAAGGAGCAGCGTTCAGGAAATCGAAGCTCTTCTCGACGCAAATCTCGGGAGGCAAGGGATAACGCTCGACCTCGACGTAGAAGTCCTTCATACCCTGAGCGTAAGCAGCAGAGAAGATAGGCTCGAAGTCGATCTTACCACTATCGCCGATGATGTCGTCGTCCTTGATGTGGAGGACGGGGAAGCGACCGGCGTATTTGTTGAGGTACTCGATGGGATCCTTACCACCGGCCTTAACCCAGAACACGTCCATCTGGAAAGCGACGTCCTTGGAGGTATTCTCCAACATAAAGTCATAAGCAACCTGGCCTTCGATCTCGCGGAACTCGAAGTTATGGTTGTGGTAACCGAAGACGAGCCCCTGTTCCTTAGCCATAGCAGCAACCTTGTTGAAGTAGTCGCAGATAGACTTAACCCCGGCGAGAGAGTCGCCAAGGAAGATAGAAGGAACGACGATGTACTTACAGCCAAGAGCCTTATGGTCGGCTATGGCCTGTTTCCACCAAGCAAGGATCTCGGTCTCGCGAGCGGGATCCCAACTACGACCGACGTGGGCGCTGGTAACCTTCAATTTGTACTTGTCGGCCAAAGCCTTGAAGTCGGCAACGCTAAGACCGTAGACCATACCGTCCTGGTAAGAAGCCGTCTCCAGCTCGCGGTAACCGATCTCGGCGATCTTTTTGAGTGTCGCATCAGCGTCCTGGCCCATAGCCTCGCGAACAGACCACAACTGAAGGCCCATACGCTTGTCCACAGGGCCACAAGAGGTCGTCGTACCGACTAAGCCGGTGAAGACACTACCGCCGACGAACGCACCGGCAATCGTCAGCGCGCTACGTTTGAGAAAATCTCTCCTGTCCATTCAGAAATCAGATATTAAAAGTTAGAATTTTTTACGCCGTCAAATTTACAAATTTTTACGACAAAATCAACATACGGCGAAAAATAGTTTGGCACGCTTTGTGTTCACTACATAACATTGAAACGTTAAACCACTAAAAACAGTCAAGATTATGAAAAAAATTCTCTACATCGCAATTTGCTGTGCAACAGTAGCCGCAATGGGATCGTGCCACAAAAAAGCAGCAGCAACTCCGGGAGCAGCAGCTAAGCAGTACTCGGAAAGAATTATGAACGACGACTACGACGCGTTCGTGGACAAAATCCATTTCACGACACAACCGGTGAAGCCGGAAGTGAAAAAGGTTGTCAACAAGGCCCACGCAACAGCCCTCAGGACGGTGCACCATCCGGATGTGACAGCCAAGGGAGGAATGAAAGAAGTACGTCTGGTATCGGAAAAAATGTCGCCCGACAAGAAGGAGTGTGACGTTGTATTGACGCATCACTACAACAACGGTGCGATGGAAACAGTCAACTACCGGATGATCAACGACGAAAACGAGTGGAAGATCAAAGCCAACGAAAACAAGGAAGTGTGGCGTACGGTCACCCAAGAAGGCGATCACGAGGTACTGAAGATCAGAGAAGGGCACGACAGAGACTTCATCAAGGAGAAGGACAACGGAGAAAAGGAATTCGTAAAGGACATCATCAAGAGGAATGGCGATGTGGAAGTGATCAAAGTGCTGGCAAATGGCGAACGTCATCGTGAAGTCATCAAGACGCTGGACGAAGGCAACCGCGAGATCGACAAGCTGAAGATCGACGGCGAAAAGATCGATGTGAAGGACATCGACAGAGCCAACAAGGAAATCCTAAAGGAAAAGGATAATCTCGATGGAGAGCACCAACGAGTACGGGAGGTAATCAGGAAGTAACATTTCTCAAAAACCAAAGAAAGCCCGCCGGAAGGTGGGCTTTTTCTATTTGGCGCGACGGAGAGGCGGCGGTGTAAGAATTTGGTTTTTCGGGGAATAGTTTTTAACTTTGTGGTCGCGTTAACCTATTAAAAACTACAGGATTTATGAGGAAACTATTTATTTTGTTGAGCGCGGCATTACTGACGTCGTGCACGACCGAATTAACCGAGGAAGTTTTTGTGGCGCCGGAGGGTTATGAGGCGGCCACCCCGCCGGTCGCGACAAGAGCAATTTCGGGAGCAATATATAATGAGGTTTTGGATCTGTGGATGATGCCGCGGCCGGGGGCACAAACTTTCGCCGCAACAACCGGACAACCAACGCATTACGCGCTTAAAATCTACCCAAAAACCGAAGCTGAACAACGGGAGATCGAGATGATGAAGGACGTTCAGGTGGCGTACATTCCCTTTGATTATGTGCAACTTACGCAGCAGGAGGTCGAGCAAGTCGCCCATACTCGCTCGGCGGCCACGACTTTTGCCGAGCGCAGTCCGTACACCGTGACTTACGACAACGTCGAATCGACCGACGGCGGCCCGACCGGCCCCCAGACCTTCCAACTGCCTATCCTCTACGCAGTTTGGCCTGTCGAGAAACCCCTGCCCGAGATGGAGCACGTGATCGACCACGAGATCACCCGGCCGGTGAGGGCGCAAACGATGGTGGCAGAAGAGACTTATCTAATGGGTTGTTATCTCAAAGTTTACGATGAAACCCTTGGGCGAACTGTTCCGTTGGCGAATATGAGAATAGAATATACTGTGGTTGAGACCTTGCGAGCATACAGTACCGTTACCGGGCCCAGCGGCTGGTTTCAGATGGAGACTGGCATACCTGTTTCCGAGCTCAATAACTACGATTGGATCAATCGTCCCTGCACTTTGATCTCTGTTGGACCGTCCGGACAGTGGAAAATTATCGGTAGTAACGGCACTACGACACCATACCTTGTCGAACTTATGGTGTCAATTCCATTCGGCAGAAATGCTCTTTTCTATCCAAATCCAACGGATGTTGTTGTGCCAGATGGTTACTACAATCGACAAGTCAATGACATTCACCGTGCAGCGAACTACTTCTATTACGAGCAGAATGATTTTCCGAAAAATTATCCCTCGGGAGGGACACGAATAATAGCTAATAGTGGCCCGAATCAAAGTAGACCAACATCTTCCGGAAATTTTAATGCAAGCGGCAGCAATGTCTACATTAATGTTTACAACAGAGGAAAGAAAGTAGTAGGGTAATGGGAGCAACACTACACGAGTTGGGGCATCTAACTCATTATTGGAACAATACGTATACAAATCCGAACACAACAGTAAGCTATAGTAGCACCCATTTATTATTGCAGGAGTCTTTTGCGAGTTACGTCGGTTGGTATCTTGGAGAAGAATATTACAAGACCGTGGGTAAACAAATGTCTAATTCTGCTTTAATTGATATCACAGGAAATAATCGGCAACAATGGAGAACAAGTTGGAAACGTGGAGATCCCGCAACGCCGGGTGAGTACTCGCCATTGTTTGTCGATCTGACAGATAATCTTGAACAAGAGCAACAAATGATACCTTATTTACTACCCGATAATATCGTTGGTGTTCCGGCCTCAACAATTTGGGAGATAATCACCACAAGCCAGAATTGGGCACAATGCAGACAGAAACTCTCACAACGACTGGTTCCGACATACTGTACCAGCGCTCAGTTGGAGACTTATTTGGCTAACTTTGATGAGTGGTTCTCTTATCCTGATAATCGATAAATATGAAAAAGTACATGGTATTGGTTTTGGTAGCTGCGTTACTTGTCGGATGCAAGAAAAAAGATCATTATATGACGAATTGGGACTGTTGGTATACTTGGGAATTCGTCGTAGAAAACAAAACAGGAAGCAAGGAGATAAAGATTAATACCGATTACCCATGGGGGCCGTATGCTAATCACTACGTTCTGGCTCCCAAAGAAAGTGACGTAATAATGGATACAGCCAGTATCGGTGGATGTAATGCAGTGAATCCTATGCCAGACATATTTGCCGAAATGGACGACTTCCATCTCGGCTTCGGTGATGAATACCCGTTTTTTATGACTATAGACGGCGAGACGGTCTCTGCCGACATTTGGCTGCTGAAGAATTGGTCGTTCGAGGCAGGGCTGTATGACTCAACATACACCCTTACAGTGACGGACGAGCTGTTGGAGCAGTTAGCTGAGGCGGCAGAATAACTCCCAACGCAGCCCACAACAAAAGGCCCGGGCGAGAAGCCTGGGCCTTAATTTTGTGGCTAAGGGGAAAGGTTCTATTCGTCCTTAGCGGCGGCGCCTTCGGGCTCGACGGAGAAGGAAATAGTACCCTTAACGTTCTTATGGAGCCGGACATCGGCGGTGTAAGAACCGACAGTCTTGAAAGGTTCGACGGAGATGTTCTTCTTATCGAGCTCGACACCCTTTTCAGCCATAGCTTCGGCGATCATCTGGGAAGTAACAGAACCAAAAATCTTACCACCCTCGGAAGCCTTCATCTTGAAGACCAGAGGCAAGTTAGCGATCTTATCGGCGAGAACCTGAGCGTCTGCCTGGATCTTAGCGTCCTTATGAGCGCGCTGTTTGAGGTTCTCAGCGAGGATCTTACGAGCGCTCGGAGTAGCCACCTTAGCGAATCCGCCGGGAATCAAAAAGTTGTTAGCGTAACCGGGCTTTACATCGACGATATCGTTGGCGTAACCCAATTTATCTACGTCCTTAATAAGTATAATCTGCATAGTCTGGGTCCTCCTTATTTCATCATATCGGTTACGAACGGAAGCAAAGCAAGGTGGCGAGCGCGCTTAACAGCCTGAGCCACTTTCTTTTGGAACTTCTGGGAAGTACCGGTCAGGCGGCGAGGCAATAGCTTACCCTGCTCGTTGAGGAACTTCTTGAGGAACTCTGCGTCCTTATAGTCAACGTATTTGATGCCGAGTTTCTTAAAGCGGCAATATTTCTTCTTCTTCACATCCACCGAAAGCGGATTGAGGTAGCGGATTTCGCTCTGTTGTTGTGGTGCTGCCATCTTGGTTATTCTCCTTCGGTTTTAACGGGTTCGGATTCAACTACGGGTGCTGCCACGGGAGCAGGCGTTTCGACTTCGGCTTCGACTTTCGGAGCGACGGCCGCTTCGTGGGCCTTACCGGCGAGCTTGTTACGGCGTTTGACGGAGTACTCCAGAGCGTCTTTGTCCTGACGGAAAGTGAGGAAGCGGATCACGCGTTCGTCGCGGCGGAACTGCGTTTCGAGGATTTCGATCACGTGCCCTTCGGCCGCGAACTCGACGAGGAAGTAAAACCCGGTGGACTTCTTCTGGATCGGATACTCGAGCTTTCTAAGGCCCCAGTCTTCCGTGCTGACGATCTGCCCACCGTTCTCGGTAATGATACCCTGGAATTTGCCGAGCACCTCTTTGGTCTGAGCGTCGCTCAGAACGGGTGTGGCAATGAAAACGGTTTCGTAATTGTTCATTTTAAAAGTTATTTAGTCGTTAATGAGCGCGCAAAGGTACGAAAACTTTTCTACTGTGCAAACAGGCGGTCGATTTCGCGACAAAGAGAAGCGAAGGTCTGCTCGATGGAGCCGGAACCGTCGATGGCGACGTATTTGTTTTGGGCGCGGTAGTAGGATGCGACGACTGCCGTCTGGGCGTTATAGACCTCGATACGGTTACGGATGATAGTCTCGTCGGCGTCGTCGGCACGACCACTACACTGACCGCGCAGCAGGATACGCTGGACCAAATCCTCCTCGGGAACGACAAGCTCGAGCATAGTGTCGACGTGGAGGTCGTGTGAAGCGAGAATGCGGTCGAAAGCCTCGGCCTGGGGAGTGGTACGGGGAAAGCCGTCGAAGATGTTACCGGCAGCGGCGCGGTGCGAGTGAACGTAGTTGTCGATGATCTCGATCACAACGTGGTCGGGAGCCAACTCGCCACGGGAAATCGCGTCTTGGACAGTGAGTCCGAGAGCCGTGGCGTCGCGGATCTCCTGGCGGATGACGTCGCCGGTGGAGATGTGGTTGAAGTTATAACGCTCGGCAAGTTTGCCTGCCTGGGTGCCTTTACCGGCCCCGGGAGCCCCGAAAAGAACGATGTTTATCATACGGTTGTGTGGTTTGGCGGCGAAATTACTAATTTTGTCGCAAATTGACACACAACAACTACGCAATGAGAACAGAAATTTCGACTTTGGGAGAATTCGGGCTGATAGAAAGGCTAACGGGAGGTGTGGGAGACGACGCGGCGGCGATAGAAAACGGCGCGGGAGGATATACGCTGATGACGACGGATATGCTGCTGGAGGGGGTGGATTTCGATCTGACGTATTTTCCGATGAGGCACTTGGGGTACAAGACGGTGACGGTCGGGGTGAGCGACATACTGGCGATGAACGGCACGGCGGGGCAGTTGACGCTGGCTTTAGGAGTTTCGGCGAAGCTGGCAGTGGAGGATCTGGAAGAGTTCTATGCGGGAGCGCGGAAGGCGTGTGAGGAGCTGGGGGTAGAGATAGTGGGAGGAGATACGACGGCATCGGTGACGGGGCTGGCAATATGTGTGAGTGTGGTGGGGAGTGTGGCGGGTGATCGCATTGTCCGGCGAAGCGGCGCGAGGGTGAATGATTTGGTGTGCATCACGAGCAATCTCGGAGCGGCCTATCTGGGGCTACATCTGCTTGAGCGCGAAAAGAGAGCGCTGGCAGAAGTGGAGAATCCGGAGCCGAAGTTCGAGGGATATGAATACCTGCTGGAGAGGCAACTAAGGCCGCGGGCAAGGAAAGATGTGGTGGATGCGCTGGGAGAAGCGGAGATCGTACCGACGGCGATGATAGATATCTCGGATGGGCTGGCAAGCGACTTGTTGCAGATATGCAAGGCCTCGGGAGTGGGAGCGAGAGTGTATCTCGACAGACTGCCGATTGCCCGCGAAACGTATGCGCTGGCCGATGAGCTGCACATCGATCCGGTAGTGGCGGCGCTGAACGGAGGCGACGACCACGAGTTGTTATTTACGGTGCCGCTGGGAATGCAGGAACAGGTAGTGCAACTGGGAGTGGGGGTCGAAGTGATAGGCCACATCACGGCGGAGGGAACGGGAGCAGCTTTGGTAACGCCGGACGGAGCCGAAGTGGCAATCAAGGCGCAAGGGTTTGTATAACTCTATTCGCGGATGATCTCAACCTCGCCGCCGGGGCCGAGGCGGATGATGGAGGAGGGCCGGCGGGAGGGATGACCCTCTAAGCGGCGGTCGATAATAAGGTCGACGCCGTTGCGGATCTCGGGAGAGATTTCGGCAAATGACAAAGGAGTCGGCTCGCCGGAAATGTTAGCCGAAGTGGAGACCAGTGGGCGGCCGAGGCGGCGCAAAAGAGCGGAACAGAAGTCGTGGCGAGGAACGCGGATACCGATTGTTCCCTCCGCGGGAAGCAGGCCGGAAGAGATACCGCAACCGCCGGGAAGAATCAGGGTGAGAGGGTTTTCAGCCAGTTCGAACAGCGACCACGCAACCTCGGGAACCGTGCGAACGTAACGCCCGATGTCGTCGATCGAGCCGACCAAAACCGTCATAGAGTGTTTATCAACGGAGCGTTTCAGTGTGTAGATTCGGGCAACGGCGGCGTCATTAGTCGCGTCGCAACCAACTCCCCAGACAGTGTCCGTCGGGTAGAGGATCACCCCACCCCGCCGCAAAATCTCGACCGCCTGTTCAATCTCGTTTTTCATCGGCACAAAATTAGAAAATTTTTGTACTTTTGCACCACTATGGGAAGAGCATTTGAATACAGAAAAGCCACCAAGCTAAAGAGGTGGGGAAATATGGCGAGGGTTTTCACGAAACTCGGCAAAGGTATCGAAATGGCAGTCAAAGAGGGAGGCCCCGATCCGACGGGAAACACCAGGCTGAGGATGCTGATACAGACCGCCAAGAGCGAAAATATGCCCAAAGACAACATCGAGAGGGCGATAAAGAGAGCGACGAGCAAGGACACAGCCGACTACAAGGAGGTGATATATGAGGGGTACGGCCCGGGAGGAATTGCTATATTAGTGGAGACGGCAACAGACAACAACACGAGAACGGTAGCGAATGTACGAAGCTATTTCAACAAACTGGGAGGAACCTTGGGAACGAGCGGGTCGGTGGCGTTTATGTTCGACCACAAGTGCACCTTCAAGTTCGCAAACACCAAGGGAACGGATCCGGAAGAACTGGAACTAGAGTTGATAGATCTGGGAGTGGACGAGATGGAAGTCGAGGAGGATGGGATAACGATCGAAGCGCCGTTCGAAGCTTATGGGGCGGTACAGAAGTGGCTGGAAGACAACGGGTATGAGATTATCAGCGGGGAGTTTTTGAGGCTACCGGCCGAGACCAAGGAGGTGAGCCCCGAGCAGCACGAAGCGATGGAAAAGCTAATAGAGCGTCTGGAAGAGGACGACGATGTAGTGAACGTCTTTCACAATATGGCGTAATAGAGGAAGGCCCGCCGGTGAGGCGGGCCTTCTGTTATTGTTTTTCGAATTTGATAAGCGAACCGACATCGCTGACAAAAACTTCGATTTCCAAGACATTTCCTTTAACCGTTCCGATATTCCCCAAGAGAGGCTCAACTTCCATATCTACCATAACCGTCGGATGGTCATAGGTATATATCCCCCTGAAGCTATCGGTTTCCATCCAAGGTAATGTTGCTGTTAGGATGACATCCGTGGTCGTGAACTCCAGTACGAATATCCAGTCCTCATTTTCTATAGCCTTCCAAGTCGTACCTACCAGAGATTTTGTTTCTTTGTTATTGTCACACGAAACAAAAATTGCCACGCAAATTACGACAAGTAGTAAAATGTACTTTTTCATCTCTAACAAGATTTAATTAGTTATCATATGTGTTATGCCAATAATCATAATCTGCTACATAATCATTAAATTGACTTTCAGTACAGTACTGAGGTACAATACGTTCTTTCATAACCTGTCTACACAAATTCCACGAAGTACTGTTAGTAATTATATCCCATATTACCGCGGGAGGCACATTCTGAATGCCATCTATTGGCACTTTTGAGTAGTTTGTTTGTTGATTAACAGTGTCCGTCAAATCAATGAACAAAGGGGAGTACCAACCCCAATTGGATAATGACCCTGGAATACGGCCATACGTGTCTTTTGTCCAAGATTGACGAGAGTTGCCTGAAATATTTTGGGAATCAGAAACTCTCCTCCAACCTAACAATGTGTAATATTCTTCGCCCAAATACCAACCAACATACGAGGCAAAAGATTCTGATAACAAGCTCCAAAATGTAGCGTCAAAATTGTAATAATCTTCCCAGTAGTGAATAAAGTGTCCTATCTCGTGAAGGGTTGCCCCAAAGATCTCACTGTCACTGCTATTGCCGTTATACATCTTTATACTTTCAGAGCCCGGGTTAAACGACCCTCCGACACTTCCTCCAGAGTCACTGTGCGCCATTATCCTCACCCCTCCCGGACGAGAGTCTTTCGGGAAAACTTTTTGTGAGTCATAATAACTGCTGAAAAAGTAGCTTGCCGCTCGCTGGATAACGCTTGTTCGGCGATTATCGGCAGGCAAGATAAAGTCAGGAGACTCATAAGTAGCGAATCGCCCGACGGGAAGACTTACGTTGTAGGTAAAAGTAAGCGGGACGTTGACATCATCATTCGTGATTCTCCATTTGCCCATCGGATCTTCAAAAACAAAAGTACAAACCTGACTCAGCCTTTCGTAATTGTTTGTCTCTGACATCGGTATCAATGTTTTGAGCACAAACGATCCGTCCGACGAGGTGTGTGTTTCCAATCTTTGATACGGATGTGTGTCGATCTCATACCGTATTTTCACATACGGCAGCGGGACATTGCGCCCCAAGAAATTATCGAATGTTTTCAGATAACCCCTGAGAGGCAGGGTTTCCGGATCGGGCCAAGCCATCGTTTGCGCCCTCACCGGCCGGGTGATCTCGTGGTCGATCACGTGCTCCATCTCGGGCAGGGGTTTCTCGACAGGCCAAACTGCGTAGAGGATAGGCAGTTGGAAGGTCTG
>DBDI01000007.1 GCA_002293505.1 Alistipes sp. UBA936
TACCCGGTTAAGTGCCGCGCCCACAAAAACGGCTTAACTTCCGATTGGACAACGGTTTACCTCTACGTCGCCAACCAACTCCCTCAACCCTACAACTCTCCGCTGGAGGAACCGGAACCCGAAACCGAGGATGCCGCGACAGTCGCCGAGAGTTAGTTGATCCGATGGCGGTCGTAGCCCGTTTCGTTGTACATCTCGTGGGAGTAGGCGTGGGCGCTGTCGGAGTTTTCGAGAAAATCGCTCTCCTCGTCGTCCAACGGAACCTCCGAATCCAAAATGTTCTCCTCCCACTGGTTCTCGTCGTTGAGGCCGTTGGCGTAGTCGTTGTTGTAGGTCGAGGAGCTATACCTGTCGAAATAACCGTCTGCAAGTGTCATAATCCAAAAATTTATTCGTTACTTTGCAGAGATTAATTCCAAAAACGGTGCCAAACTAAAACAAACAATACTATGTCGATCTTTACTGTAATGGGGATAATGGGGCCGTGGCAGATCGTGGTGATCGTGCTGCTGATCGTGCTACTGTTCGGTGCAAAGCGCATCCCCGAACTGATGAAAGGCGCCGGCCGAGGTGTCAAAGAGTTCAAGGACGCAATCAATAAGGACTACACTGAGCCCGACAAAAAGCCCGAACCCCCCAAAGTAGAAGAGTAGTCGGATGTCTTCGGACGAGAAGGAGAAGTCCTCGGACGAGATGACCTTTTGGGAGCACCTCGACGACCTGCGGCCACACCTGGTTCGCGGGGCGGGAGCGTTGTTCGTTATCGCGATCGTGGCTTTCGTCTTCAAGGGGTTCATCATCGACACGCTGCTGTTCGCGCCATCCACACCCGAGTTTCCGACGAACCGTTGGTTGTGCGAGATGGGTGGACGACTGAATGAGTTTGT
Source organism: Alistipes sp. UBA936 (assembly GCA_002293505.1). Lineage (GTDB taxonomy): Bacteria > Bacteroidota > Bacteroidia > Bacteroidales > Rikenellaceae > UBA940. The sequence continues at coordinate 888 of DBDI01000007.1, forward strand.
CGGCTGGTTGGGCGGGTTGTTCGGGGCGGAGTGGAGTAGCGATCCCGAGGTGTTGTGCATCAACCGGGGGGCGGTCACGATCGTCAACACGAAGCTCGTCGGGCAGTTCAACCTCCACATCAAGGTCGCGATGGCGACGGGGCTGGCGTTGGGGATTCCGTATTTTCTGTGGGAGATATGGCAGTTCGTCCGGCCGGCGCTGTTGCCCGAAGAGCGGCGCGGAACACGGCTTTTCGTGTTGTGGGTGTCGCTGTGCTTTTTTGTGGGCGCACTGTTCGGTTACTTCGTCATCACGCCGCTGTCGCTCCACTTTTTTCTCAACTACGCCGCCTCGGAGAGCATCACCAACCTGATAGACATCAACTCGTACTTCTCGCAGGTGATAGGCATCCCCTTGGGCACGGGGCTGATCTTCCAGTTGCCGTTGCTGGTCTACTTCCTGACCCGTATCGGTCTGGTTTCGCCCGAGTTTCTGCGCCGTTACCGCCGCCACGCCATCGTGCTGCTGGCCTGCATCGCCGCCATCATCACTCCCCCCGACCTGTTCAGTATGGTGTTGGTTATGTTTCCGCTGTGGGGTTTGTATGAGTTCAGCGTCGCTCTGTCGGCCCGGACTCAGAAAAAATACTCTCCGGCGGATTGACGGGTGTGGAAATTTTGTTACCTTTGCGGTCTGATTCTCGGAGAGATGCCGGAGTGGTCGATCGGGGCGGTCTCGAAAACCGTTGTACCCTCGCGGGTACCCAGGGTTCGAATCCCTGTCTCTCCGCTGATGAAATCGTTTCTTAGTTTGCTTTTGGTGGCGGCCTGCGGGCTGTTGGTGTGCTGCTCTCGACCGACGAGCTCGGGTAGCGGGAGCGAAGCATTGCTGGAAGTACTCGACAGCGAACTGGCCCAGAGCGAAAAGTATGTCGACCAGCGGCGCGAACGGATCCAACTACTGCAAGATATGCGGGGGCGGTTGGATATGACCCCCGGGCAGCTGTTCGAGATCAACGACAGGCTGTGCGACGAGTATCTCTCTTTCCAGTTCGACAGCGTGCAATACTACCTGAACGCAAACCTGCGACTGGCCCACCAGCTTGGCGATCGCGCCCGCCGGACAGAGACCTTCGTGAGACTGGGGATGCTCTACACCACGGCGGGGATGTATCTGGAGGCTCGGGAGGTGTTGGCGCCGTTGGATACCCTGTCGATGAGTCCGGCACAACTGGTCGAATACCACGCAACCCAGCAGCGATTCTACCGCGAATTCAAAGAATATTCCGTTCATCCCGATATGGCGCGCGACGCAATCGCCCGACAGCAGTACTACCGTGCCCGGCTGTTCGAAGCCTACCCGCCCGACTCTCAGGAGTACCTTTCGTTGGCGGTCGAGACGGCGATGGACCGCGGAGAGATGACCTTGGCCGACTCCGTGAACCACATTCTGTTGGAGCGCCACTCGCCCTCGTCTCACTCCTACGCGATGCACGCATACAATCAGGCGTTGATAAGTTACGCTCTCGGGCGGGGAGATTTTTGCGACTGGTATATTCACTCGGCGATCGCGGACGTGCGTAGTGCAACGAAGGACAATGCGTCGTTGGCTTCTCTGGCACGCCAGCTGTTCGTCGACGAGCGCGACCTCAACCGCGCCTTCAACTACGTTCGTGTGTCGATGGACGACGCGATTTTCTACAACGCCAAACTGCGCCCGTGGCAGATAGCCCAGTTTATGCCCCTCATTGAGCAGACCTACTTTCGCCGCGCGCTGGCTGCACGCCGTACGCAGTGGATCCTCTCCGGGGTGATCCTTCTTTTCGCCGGTTATGCACTTGTGTTGTTTTGGCGCGCGCGGCGTTACGCCACCGAGATTAGCCGTAAGAACGAGGAGCTCCGTCGACTGGGGGTCTCCGTGGCCGAGGCCAACGCCGTCAAGGAGCAGTACATCGCCCTGTTGTTGGGTATGTGCTCGGAGTACATCGAGAAGATGCTCCGTATGCAGCGGCGCTTCGGCCGAAGGATCGACGAGGCGGCTCTGATAGATGTCGAGATGAGGGATTTCTACAATATGTTCGACGGGGCGTTCCTGCGCCTCTACCCCGATTTCGTCGAGGAGTTCAACTCGCTGCTTCATCCCGAGGAACGAATCGAACCCCCGTCGGGCGAGATGCTTACCACGGAACTTCGTATCTTTGCCCTGATCCGCCTCGGGATCGACGACTCGTCCCAGATCGCGGCCCTGTTGCGCTATTCGGTCAATACGATCTATAACTACCGCGCCAAGGTGAAGAACCGCGCACGGTGCGAGCGACAGGAGTTCGAGGATCGTATCAAGACAATCGGCTCTTTCAAGTCCACTTTTTGACTCCCGTCCGCCGCAGGTAATCACCTGCATCACAGTCATATCACCACTACAGGCGACGGAAAAAATCCACCACGGCCATCACCACCCGCAGCACGAAGCGAAGTTATTGCTAACTTTGTTTTAAGCCTAAAAAAGTAACTCCGAATATTAACCTAAAACAGATGGCCTGTATGAAAAATTTAAACATCAAGATGGCCCTGACACTGCTTTTGTGCGTTGCCGGTTTTTCGGCATTTGCGCAGACCACGGTGCGGGGCAGGGTGACCGGTAGCGAGGGCGAGCCTCTCTACGGAGCCACGGTAATCGTGGAGGGCACATCCACGGTCGCGGTGACCGACTCCGACGGACGTTATACCGTCGAGGTGCGCGGCCCGGGCGACGTGCTGAACTTCTCTTATGTGGGTGCCGAGCCGCAAAGCATTGTGGTCGGTGGGCGCTCCGTGATCGACGTTGCGATGGAGGACGATCAGTGGATCGACCCCGTTGTGGTGATCGGTTACGGCCAGCAGCGCAAAAGCGTTGTCACGGCGGCGATCTCCTCGGTGAGCGACGCGGTTCTCGAACGTGCAACTCCCATCCGTCTGGACGACGCCCTGAAGGGACTCACGGCGGGTGTGATGGTGACCTCCGAGTCGGGACAGCCCGGCGCCGGGTCGCAGGTGCGGATCCGCGGGATGGGTACGATTAACGAAAACAAACCGCTCTACGTCGTGGACGGTATGCCGATGACCGACGGGATCGACTACCTCGCTCCGGCCGACATCGAACGTATCGACATCCTCAAGGATGCTGCCTCGGCGGCGGTGTACGGAACGCGCGGTGCGAACGGGGTAATCCTCGTCACGACCAAGAGTGGTGCCACGTCCGATCGCGTGCGGGTTACTTACGACTTCCAGTACGGTCTCCAGAATCCGTGGCGCCACCTCGATGTGCTGAATGCGACGGAGTACGCCGTGATTATGAACGACCGCTCGCTCAACGGCGGCGGCGGAATCGTCTATCCCGACCCCTACTCGATGGGCAAGGGAACCGACTGGCAGAAGGAGGTCTTCAACAAGAACGCCCCCGTTTTGAGTCACCAGCTTTCGGTGAGCGGCAAGTCGGGGCGCAATACCTATTATATATCGGCCTCATACCTGAGCGAAGATGGAACCATCGGCGGCAACTTCGACCGCTCGAACTACAAGCGCTTCACCGTCCGTTTGAACGATACCTACTCGCTGATGGACAAATCGAACGAGCGCAACTGGCTCAACAAACTCGACCTGACGACCAACACCTCCTACTCGCGTACGCTCCAACGGCGCATCGAGCCCAACAGCCACTTCGGTTCGGTGCTCGGTTCGGCGGTCTATATGTCTCCCCTGATCGACGTCTACACCACCGACGAGATGGAGGCAACCTACCGCGAGCTTCATCCGGGATACAACTTCGTACGCGACCGCCACAACGGCCGCCTCTTCACACTACCCAGTGCGATAGGTTCCTACGGCGAAATGTACAACCCCGTGGCGTATCTCAATATGGATGGTACGAAGTACAACTACCACCGATTCGTGTCGAACTTCGATGCCACGCTGGGTATCTGGGACGGACTGTCGTTCAAGAGTTCGTTCGGCGTCGATATGCGCTTCAACGGCGAGGACGGCTGGACGCCGATCTACTACCTGAACGGAAACAACAGCGCACTCTTCTCGTCGGTCTACTCCGATGCATCCTCCTTGCTGACGTGGCAGGTGGAGAACGTGCTCTCGTACGACAAGGTGTTCGCCGAAAAGCACAGCGTGAACGTGCTCCTCGGTCAGTCGGCCCTCGAAACCACCGGCCGGAACCTCCGTGGCTCGAATCGCGATATGATCGAAGAGGATCCCGATCGCGCAAATCTGGGCTTCACGACGGGCGATATGAGCAAACAATCCGCCTCGGGTGGTTTGTGGGACGACTACCGTCTGGCGTCGTTGTTCGCCCGAGCGTCATACAGCTACGACGACAGGTATATGATCCAGGGAACGGTTCGTCGCGACGGTTCTTCGCGCTTCGGCCCCGACAACCGCTTCGCCATATTCCCGTCGGTGTCGGCGGGTTGGAACATCCGTAACGAAGCATTTATGGAGGATCGCGCACCGTGGCTCTCCAACCTTAAACTCCGCGCATCGTGGGGCAAGAACGGTAACGACCAGAGCGTCGGCGCCTTCGCCTACATCGCCCTCACCCAGACCGGCAACGATTACATTCTGGGCAGCGGCCCCAATGGAACCGAGTACATTGCCAACGGAACCAAGAGTAGCGGAGTGGCAAACCCGGGTCTGAAGTGGGAAGAGAGCGTGCAGACCGACGTGGGTATCGACGCGGGGTTCCTCAACGGAGCCCTGAACGTCGCGCTGGACTACTACAAGAAACGCACCGAGGGGATGATCATCGAGATGCCGATCCCGGCCTACGTCGGTGACAACCGTCCGATGGGTAACGTGGGTACGATGGACAACAGCGGCTTCGAGTTCGAGGTTAACTACCGCCACCACGTGGGTGCGTTCAACTTCTGGGCCGGAGGTAACCTCACCTACCTGAAAAACAAACTGGTCAACCTCGGTAACGACGAAGGATTCCAGATGTACGACAGTTTCCGTAACTACGAGATCACCCGCGGCGAAAACGGCCAACCGTTCCCATTCTTCTACGGCTACAAGACCGACGGCATCTTCCAGAATGTGGATGAGCTCGACGATCACAGCTGGACAGGACCGGATAAGGACGGAAAGATAGTCACCAAACGCATCCAGCCCGACGCTGCTCCGGGCGACGTGCGCTTCGTGGACCGGGATGGCGACGGTGAGATCACCGAGAACGACCGTACCAAGATCGGTAAGGGTTCGCCCGACTGGGTGTTCGGCTTCAATGCCGGGTTCGACTGGAAGGGAATAGATTTCAGTATGATCTGGCAGGGAGTCGCCGGAGCCGATGTGTTCGACGCAACGTGGCACCCGGGAACCGCCCCGACAGGCAACCTCCCGCGCTGGGCACTCGACCGCTGGACGGGCCCGGGCTCCTCGAACAAGATTCCGCGATTCACCTCCGAGGGTGCCGCAACGACCGATAACTGGTTAGCATCCGACCTCTATGTGAAGGACGGCAGCTATCTGCGCCTCAAGAACATCACCCTCGGCTACACTCTTCCCGAGAGGTGGACCTCGAAGGCGTTCGTGTCGCGACTGAGAGTCTACGTCACTGCGACCAACCTGCTCACCTTCACCAAGTATGACGGCTTCGATCCCGAAATCTCGTCAGGATCGGTGGATAACGTCTCGCTGGGTCTGGACAAGGGAGTCTATCCTCAATCGCGCGTCTTCTACTTCGGCGTCAACCTGAATTTCTAATCCTCTAAATACGAAATACTATGAAGACAAAATATCTCATACTAACGGCGGCTCTGGCGCTTGCGGCGACCCTCTCCTCGTGTTCCGAGGATTGGTTGGCCGTCGAGTCGCACGACAGTCTCTCCATCGACGAGTACTACACCTCCGAGGCGCGTATCTACGAAGCCCTCATCGCGGCATACAGCCCGATGCACTACTTCGACTTCAACGGTAGTCAGTACTGTTCGCTGCCCGTGATCTACGGTGTGATGGGCGACGACATCTACCCGGGAGGCGAATCCTCTACGGACAATAACCACTTCCAACTCGCCTTCAACTACATCTCGCTGCCGACCGACACCCCCTCCGGTGCCTGGGAAGTGGCATACGAGGGGATCAATCGCTCAAACGCCGTGTTCCAGTATATGCCCGGAGTGTTGAACATCTCCAATGCCAACAAGGAACTCTACCTGGCTGAGGCGGCGGTTCTGCGCACGTACTACTACAACGTGGTGTGGAAACTGTTCGGCAACGTTCCCTACTATGAGGTCAACCTCCAGCCTCCCTACATTCAGGCGCAAAACACAGCCAACGAGGTCTACGATCTGATGATGGCCGCTCTGGAACCCGTCACGGAGAGCGACGTTCTTCCGATGAGAGTGGCCGACGCCGAGACAACCGGCCGTATCAGTTGGGCGATGGCCGCGATGCTCTACACCGAGATCGTGATGTATCAGAACGACGAGACGCGATTCGGCAAGGCACTCGGCTATATGAAGCGCATCATCGACAGCGGACAGTACGGTCTTTTGGCCGACTACGGCGAGATCTTCGAAGAGGCGGCCGAATGGAGCTCCGAGTCGATCTTCGAGGTCAACTATATGAGCGATGGCAGCATCCGCGCCTTCACGGGTGGTGAAAAGCAGCCCGGCGGAACGATTTATCCCCACACCATCAGCCCCGACGGGTTGACCAACGGTGGCAAGTTCGGCCCGGGCGGCTGGGGCACAGGGCCCGTCACTCCGATGGCTGCGAATATGTTCCCCGCGGGCGACAAGCGTAAGGCCGCTTCGGTCTACGAACCGGAAGCCGAGGGTGCAAGCTTCAACCGGGAAGCGCGCTATCAGACCACCGGCTACTTCCTTGCCAAGTACATCTCGCGCTCCGATGGCCGTGTGGGTAACGCCGGTGCGGCAGAGTTCGGCAACAACAACAACCTGCGAATCTATCGCTACTCCGAAACGCTGCTCAATGCCGCCGAGCTCATATTGCGTGGAGCAGGCACGGGCGATGCACAGGGATATCTGGATCAGGTGCGTACGCGTGCCGGTCTGGCCTCGGTGCCCGTCTCGGAAGAGAGCCTTCTCGCCGAACGTCGCCTCGAATTTATGGGCGAGGGGAAACGCTACTGGGATCTGGTGCGCACCGGAATGGCAGCCACCGTCCTAACCCCCGGCAACGACACCGGCGGCTGGAGAAAAAACTCGTGGACTCCCTCCAAGAAGTATCTGCCCATACCTCAGTCCGAGATCGACGCGGCTAAGGGTACGCTCACTCAAAACCAATACTAAGCACAGAGTACAGCTATGAAAAGGATAATAGTTTTGTTATTTGCTCTCGCGACGGGTCTTTGGGCCGTGTCGTGTACGCCCGACAAAGTGGCCGGGCTGAGCGAGAGCGGCGTGCCCTCGGCGGGCGAGTTGGATGTCACCATCGCGGTGGATCAGACCACCAACTACGTCACCTTCACGCTCAACAACGCCGAGATGACCCCGATGTGGATATTCTCCGAGTCGGACTTCTCTACGCAAAATAATCTCTCGCGCCGTTTCCGAAATGCCGGAACCTACACGGTCGAGGTCAAGGCGATGAACCGAAACGGACTGTCGGACGCGTCGATGGTGAAGGAGTTCACGTTGGAAAACAACTACGTCGTGCCCTCCCATCCGCTCTACGGCACAGGCTCCAAGCGGTGGAAGATCGCCAGCCAGGAGTTCGGCCATATGGGTCTCGGGCCCGAGCTTGGCAACACTTCGTGGTGGGCTGCCGGTCCAGGTGAGAAAGCCGCTTACGGAATGTATGACGACCGCATAACTTTCACCGACGCCGGAGCGTACGTCTACGATCCGGGTCCCGATGGGATGACCTACGTCAGAGGTTCCTCGAGCTTCAACGACGGAACCCACTCCGAAGACTTCGACTACCCCAGTGAAAGAGAAGAGACCACTTACACGCTGAACGGCGACAATACACAGTTGACCCTGCCGAGGGGTACGTTCCTGCCGTGGATCGCCTCGGACGCCCAGTTGGATTCCTCGGTATACACCATTCTCGAACTCACGGACGAACAGTTGATTCTTGCTTGGCAGGTCGATGCCGAGGCGTGGCAGATAATCCTCGAACCGGCCGACGTGATGGAACGCGACCCGCTGTGGGGTGCAGGATCAAAGGAGTGGAAGATCGCCAGCGGAGAGTATGGCCATATGGGTCTCGGGCCCGAGCTTGGCAACACTTCGTGGTGGGCTGCCGGTCCAGATGAGAAAGCTGATTACGGAATGTATGACGACCGCGTGACCTTTACGGAAGAGGGTGCTTACATTTACGATCCGGGTCCCGATGGGATGACCTACGTCAGAGGTTCCTCGAGCTTCAACGACGGAACCCACTCCGAAGACTTCGACTACCCCAGTGAAAGAGAAGAGACCACTTACACGCTGAACGGCGACAATACACAGTTGACCCTGCCGAGGGGTACGTTCCTGCCGTGGATCGCCTCGGACGCCCAGTTGGATTCCTCGGTCTACACGGTACTGGAACTCACCAGCACAAAATTGATCCTCGCCTGGCAGGTCGATGCCGAGGCGTGGCAGATAATCCTCGAACCGGCAAACGCCCCGGAACCACCACCGCCGTTCAATCCGGGCCCCGAACTCGACAAGAGCGAGTATGGCGACCTGCTGGCAGGCTCGTGGACTTGGGAGTCGAGCTCGTTCGGCCACTTCGGGTGCGGTGAGACTATCGGCGATCCGCTCAACTGGTGGGCAGGACCTCCGGGAGCCAAGGACGGATGCTCGATGTACGACGACGTGATTACCTTCGGCCCGGGCAACGCATACAGGTTCGATCCGGTGGACGGAATGACCTATATGAACGGTGGCGTGGAGGGATACACAGGCGGCGAGGTTGTCGACTCTCCTCTGGGTGACGACTTCCGGGTCACGGCTTCGGTTCAGGAGTCGACCTATACCTTCAATGGTGGCGGCGAGTTCCCAAGCTTCACACTTCCGGCCGGAATACTCTTCTCCTACATCTGCAACGACGACCAACTGGCGGCCGTCACAACCTACTACATCACCGCAATGTGGGAGAACCAGATCGAAATATCGTGGTACACTCCCACCGGTAACGACGGTGGGCCGATAGCGTGGAGATACCGCCTCAAAAGAGTCTCGTAGAGATGGGCAAACTGCTGAAATTTTCAATACTGGTTTTGGTTGTTGCTGCGGTTTGCTGCTCTCCGGACAAAAAGAGGCAAGACTCGGGCACCACCGAGATTCGGGTAACACCGAATCCGGTGGTCGCCTCGGGCGACGGCGAGGCGATCACCCTCACCGTCGAAGCGGACGACGAGTGGGGCATCTTCACCACCGTACCCTGGGCCACCTGTACGCCCACGGGCGGGGTGAAGGGCTCCACAAGCGTCACGCTGACCGTCGCGGCCAATCCTTCGAGCGACTCCCAGAGGACAGCAGAGGTGACGGTCAAGGCGGGCTCCGAGCGCTTTCCGGTTACGCTGACCCAGGGAGCTTCGACCCCGAAGCCACCGCCTCCTCCGCCTCCTCCGCCCGATCCGAATATGTTCGTTCCGGAGGGCTACGATTTGACGTGGAGCGATGAGTTCGAAGGAACGACACTCGACACCGACAACTGGACGCCCGAGATCGGCACTGGCTCGGGAGGCTGGGGCAACGCCGAACTGCAATACTACACCTCCCGACCCGAGAACCTGCGGGTGGAGGACGGCACCCTGGTCATCACCGCCCGAAAGGAGAACTACAACGGTGCGACGGCAACCTCAGCACGTCTGATTACGATGGGCAAGGTATACTTCAAGTACGGCTACGTGGTGGCGTCTATCCGTCTGCCCAAAACCGCCGACGGACTGTGGCCCGCGTTCTGGATGATGGGCAACGACTTCCCGACCACGGGTTGGCCACGCTGCGGCGAGACCGATATACTGGAGATGGGCAACTCGACGGGCATCGCAGCCGGAACTCAGGAGCGATACCTGAACGGTGCCTGTCACTGGGGACAAAGTCACGCCAACCACGTGACGAACCCCTATTCGTTGCAGGACGGCGAGTTCCACACCTACACCTGCGTTTGGGACCAGAACTTCATCCGGATGTATATCGACCGCGAGGAGAGGCCCGATGCCGCGCCATATTTCGAGATGCGAATCACGGACAATATGGGAGGCGCGAACTGCTTCCGAAAGGAAAACTTCCTGTTGTTGAACCTCGCCGTGGGGGGTAACTTCCCGGGCATTCATTCGATCGCGGGGGTGACGGCGCTCGCCTCGGGGAGGGCCGAAATGGAGGTCGACTACGTGCGCGTGTTCCAAAAGAAATAGCTACCTTTGCAGTCTATGAAAAGACTGCTCACTCTTCTTATCGTCGTCGTCGCGGCGCTGTTGCAAAGCAATGGCGCGGCGGCGCAAACGACTCTGCCACGCATCGGCGTGGCCGGAATCCACATCGAAAACAGCACGTTCCACCCGCTGGTGGTCACCCGACTCAACGTCACCGAGGGTGCCGACCTGATGCCCGACTACGTTGCGCCCGACTCGTTGTTGGGCCGTTCGGCCGTGTGGCTGCCTGCTCTGCGGGCCCGCGGTGGGCAGGGGATCGTCTCGCGCGAGGCTTATGAGGAGACCGTCGACCGTGCGATCGAAATAATCAAAGCCAATATGCCCTACGACGCATTCTGGTTCTACATCCACGGGGCGTGCAGCGTCGAGGGGTTGGACGATCCCGAGGGCGAGTTCCTGGAACGCATCCGTGGTGTGATCGGCAACGACGCACTGGTGAGCACGACTATGGACCTGCACGGTAACGTGTCGTGGAGGATAGCGGTCTATTCGGACCTGATAACCACATACCGTATGGCGCCGCACGACGACCAACGCGAATCGCACCGCCGCGGGGTGGTCAATCTGTTGGAGCGCCTCTCCAGCGGCAAGGGCCGCCCGGCTTACAAGGCTTGGGTTTCGGTGCCTATCCTGTTGCCGGGCGAGCGGACGAGCACCCGTGTCGAGCCTGCAAAATCTCTTTACGCGCTTGTGCCGCAGGTCGAGGCGTTGCCCGGAGTGGTCGATGCCGGTATCTGGATCGGATACGCATGGGCGGACGAACGTCGCAACGGCGGAGTGGTGATGGTTGTGGGCGACGACAAAGAGAATGTGGAGAGCGGGGCACGGTTGCTCTCCGAGCGGTTCTGGGCGGTGAGGCACGAGTTCGACTTCGAGGCCCCGACCTACGACCTTGAACGCACTCTCGACCTTGCACTGGCCAGCGACAAGAGGCCCTTCTTCATCAGCGATATGGGCGACAACCCGGGCGGCGGGGGTAGTGGCGAGGTGACGTGGACTTTGCGCCGTGTGCTGGCCCGGCCCGAGTTGCAAAACCCACAGGGCAAGAACCTCATCTACAACTCTATGGTCGGGCCCGAGATGATAGTTGCGGCGGCCCGCGCAGGGGTTGGGGCGCAGGTGACGGCTCCAGTCGGGGCGATGACCGACCGCGCCCACGGCGAACCGATCGAGCTCTCGGGCACGGTGCGATTCACGGACGAGAACTACGCGGTGGTTCGCGTCGGCTCGGTGGATGTAATCGTAACCCGCCGAGTGCACTTATTGACCGCGGACGGGATGCGCCGGATGGGACTCGAGCCCACCGCTGCCGATATTGTGATGATCAAACAGGGCTACCTCGTACCCGAGTGGTACGAGATGCAGGCCGACTGGGTGATGGCACACACGCGCGGAGGTGTCGATCAGGACCTTGTGAATCTGCCCTATCGCCGCGTCATCCGGCCCATCTATCCGCTCGATCCCGATATGGCCGACCCGGAACTGAACGTGGTGTGGTGGCCATCGGCGAAATACATCTATGGAAGATAGCGGGCGTTTCGAAAAAAGTTTCTATCTTTGCCGTACCCCAGATAGTTTTTGTACAAATTTTGAAGTTTTGATTTCCCCGGGGTCTTTTTGGGCCCTCGGTGGGGGAGTTGAAACTTCTTTGTATGTATGACTATTTGGGGGAATATTTATACAGCCGGGGGCCTTTTTTGAAATCAGGGGGCGGGAGCGATGGTCCTGACAATCGAGCAATATATTGAATCACTGACCAATACCGACGGGCGACTGCGCTCCGTGGGGCGACTGCGTTTGATGGCCGACAGCGACCGTCAACCCGAATTCACTATGCCCGGCCGGGGGCTGGTGGACTTCGGAGTGGTGGTGGACGATGTGGCCTGTACGATGCGATGCCCGTTGAGGTGGGACGACGATGTGCCTGCGAAATTGCGGTTGTTGTCGGCCAAAGCTACCCCCGGTCAGCCCGACTGGCGAGTGCTGGAGCGCGAACTGACGCTTTTCGACGAGATGGGCCACGCGGTCGTGGTTGATGTGTTGTTGCGGGCCACCCTGCCGCCTGCCTTGGTCAAACCTCCCACGCCCGCCGCGTTGAAGGCCCTAGAAACCACCTGCGAGGAGCTCACCTGGGATGCTCTGTGGGGTGTGGCGACGGCTTCGCGCGATGGCCAGTGGATGCTGCTCGACAGGGACGGGAACCTGCTAACAACCGCGACTTTCGAGTGGTTGGGCGAATGTGCCGAGGGGTTGATTCTTGCCCAGCGGGATGGCAAGTGCGGGTTTGTGGATGCGCGCGGCCGCGAGGTTGTGCCGTTCATCTACGACGACGCCACGTCTTTCTGTGCCGGAGAGGCTCTGGTGACCGCCGCCGGCAAAAGTTTTTTCATCTCCCGGCCCGCGGAATGACAAAAATTTAGTACCTTTGGACTCTTTATTTATATAACCAAAACATAAATGGCAGAAGACAATATAAAAGAGGGCCTGGACGGCGGCGGAAAGATCGTGGAGGTGAACATCACCGACCAGATGAAGAGCGCCTATATCGACTACTCGATGTCGGTGATCGTGTCGCGCGCCCTGCCCGATGTGAGGGACGGACTCAAGCCGGTCCACCGACGCATACTGTACGATATGAGCAACGAGTTGGGGCTCTACTCCGACAAGCCGCACAGGAAGAGTGCCCGTATCGTGGGGGACGTGCTCGGTAAGTTCCACCCACACGGCGACGGTTCGGTTTACGACGCGATGGTGCGTATGGCCCAGGATTGGAGTATGCGTTACCCGCTGGTCGACGGTCAGGGTAACTTCGGCTCGCTGGATAACGACCCGCCGGCCGCAATGCGTTACACCGAGGCGAGGATGCGAAAGATCGCCGACGAGGTGATGTCAGACATCGACAAAGAGACGATCGACTTCACGCTCAACTTCGACGACACGATGAACGAACCGACCGTGCTGCCCACCCGGGTTCCGCTGCTGTTGGTGAATGGGGCGAGCGGTATCGCCGTCGGTATGGCAACCAATATGGCGCCGCACAACTTGAGCGAGGTGATCGACGCCTGCGTGGCATACATCGAGAACCCCGAGATAGACGCCGCGGGCCTTGCCGAGCACGTCAAGGGGCCCGACTTCCCGACCGGAGCGATGATCTATGGTTACGAGGGGGTTCGCGAGGCGCTGGAGACGGGACGCGGACGGGTGATGATGAGGGCCAAGACAGAGATCGAACACACGGCCAGCGGTCGCGAAATGATCGTCATCACCGAGATACCGTATCAGGTGAACAAGGCCGAGCTGGCAAAGAAGATACACGAACTGGCCAACGAAAAGAAGATCGAAGGTATCTCGTTCGTCAACGACGAGAGCGACCGTAAAGGTATGCGCATCATCGTGGTGTTGAAGCACGACGCGGTGGCGAGTGTTGTGCTGAACACTCTGTACAAGATGACCGAGATGCAGAAGTCGTTCGTGGTGAACAACATCGCTCTGGTGGACGGTCGGCCGAGATTGTTGAACCTGCGCGATATGGTGAGCGAATTCGTCAAGCACCGCCACGAGATCATCATTCGCCGCACCCGGTTCGACCTGCGCAAGGCTGAGGAGAGGCTGCACATCGTGCTGGGATTGCTCATCGCTCAGGACAATATCGACGAGGTTATCTCCATTATCCGCAGCTCCGAAAACACCGAGATCGCCAAGCAAAGGCTGCAGGAGCGGTTCGGGCTGAGCGAGATCCAGTCGACAGAGATCGTCAATATGCGCCTTCGGGCTCTCACCGGTCTGGAGCGCGGCAAGTTGCAGGACGAGCACGACGAGTTGGAACGCCGCATCGCTCGCTTCAACGAAATTCTGGACAGCGAGGCCGAACAGTATGGCGTCATCCGCGAAGAGTTGCTCGAAATCAAGGCCAAGTACGGCGACGCTCGCCGCACCGAGATCGTTTACAGCGCCGAGGAGTTCAACCCCGAGGACTTCTACGCCGATGACGAGATGGTGATCACCATCTCACGAATGGGTTACATCAAGCGTACCCCCCTGACCGACTACCGCACGCAGGCTCGCGGCGGGGTAGGGGCAAAGGGGTCGGCTACGCGTGACGAGGACTTCATCGAGCACCTCTACGTGGCCACGATGCACAACACGATGATGCTATTCACCGAGAAGGGCAAGTGCTTCTGGTTGAAGGTGTGGGCAATCCCCGAGGGACCGCGCTCCGCAAAGGGCAGGGCGATCCAAAACCTGATCCAAATCGACCCCGACGACAAGGTGAGGGCCTATATCAATGTCCGCAAGCTCGACGACAAGGAGTATGTGAACAGCAACCACATCGTGATGTGTACGCGCCAGGGTGTGATCAAAAAGACCCTGCTGGAGGCTTACTCGCGGCCCCGCCAGAATGGCGTAGCCGCAATCACCATCCACGAGAACGACCAACTGCTGGAGGCCAAGCTCACGAGTGGTAGTGCCGAGGTGATGATCGCTTCGAGCGCCGGTAAGGCAATCCGCTTCAACGAGAGCACCGTGAGACCCATCGGTCGAACCGGTGCCGGGGTGCGGGGGATATCGCTTGAGAAGGGCGAGGAGGTGATTGGTATGATTTGTGTGGAACCTGACAGCGACCAGAGTGTGTTGGTGTTGAGCGAAAAGGGCTACGGAAAACGAACCCGGCTCAATGACGAAGACGGCGAACCCGTATACCGAATCACCAATCGCGGTGGCAAGGGCGTCAAGACGATCAACATCACTGAAAAGACGGGCCGTCTGGTGAGCGTGCAGGCCGTCAGCGACGAGGATGATCTGATGATCATCAATCGTAGCGGCATCACCATCCGTACGGCCGTGAGCGGCATCCGCCTGGCCGGTCGCGCAACCCAGGGGGTGAAGATCATCAACCTGCGGGAGGGCGACGAGATCGCCTCCGTGGTGGCAATCCCCAAAACCGACGAGGACGAAGGGACCGAGGGCGCCGAAACAGGAGGCGCGGCAGAAGAGTAAAACTTAACTTAAAACTGATAGCGAAATGAAAAAAATGTTTTTAGTGCTGGCGGCCGCTTTGGTTAGCGTCGCTGCAATGGGACAGGGTATGGGCGTTTCGGTCGAGAAGGTCGACGTGGCCAAGTTGCGCGCCGCGATCGCCAAGAGCGATGGCGAGATCGCCGATGCAAAGAAAAACACCAAGGCTGCAACGTGGCTCAAACGTGGCGACGTGCTGCTTGACGCCGAAGGTAAACCCAC
This sequence comes from Alistipes sp. UBA936, assembly GCA_002293505.1. Classification (GTDB taxonomy): domain Bacteria; phylum Bacteroidota; class Bacteroidia; order Bacteroidales; family Rikenellaceae; genus UBA940. Next base: position 16,480 of record DBDI01000007.1, read on the forward strand.
CAACGGATTGTATGTAGGTATGCCCGAGAATATCCTCGTGTTGAGCTACGGTGAGGTTGCACCCACCGAAACAACCGTCGGCGGTACTCCTTACAAGCTCTACACGTATGCCGATTTCAAGGCTTATATCAATGCCGACAACCTGTTGGACTTCTACGTTCCCACGACCATTGTCGACCCCACTGCTCTCGATAAGGCCTACGACGCGTTCGCAAAGGCTTACGAGTTGGACGCGAAACAGTCGCGCCGCGTTGCTCAGGGTATGACCGACATCCACTCCCGTAGTGTCGAAAGGGCCGGTGCGCTCTATATGGTCGAGCAGTACGCCACCGCCGCAGATGATTTCTGCCGCGCATACCGTGCAAGCGTCCATCCCTCGATGGCAGGCCGTACGGATACTATGTCGCTGTACTACGCCGGTATGGCAAACGTGTTGGCCGAGCGTTATGATATGGCTCTCGAACGCCTCGATATGGCTCTGGACAAATATGACTACGAGCAGGAGGGCGACACTTACCGTATGAAGTTCCTGGCTATGTACAACCTCGGCGAGCGCGAACCGGCTTTGGCTGTGCTCAAGCAGGGTCTGGCAAAGTGGCCCGGTAACGAAGCGTTGATCGACATCACGATGCGCTATTACGCCGAGAACGAGGGCGACCCCAGCGACATCATCCCCCTCGTGCAAGAAGCCATCGCCGCCAACCCCAACTCGCCCGCCTTGTATCAGGGTCTGGCTCGGGTGTACGACAAACTGGGTGATAGCGACAACGCAATCGCCGCCATCCGCAGCGCAGTGCGCCTGACACCGAACGACTTCCTTTCGAACTACCTCGAGGGGTTGTTCATCGTCCAGAAGGGCGACGCTATGAATGCCGAACTGGGCAAGATGACCATCACCTCGCGCGCGCAGTATCAGGAAGCACTCGACAAGGTGAACGGTGTGTTCGCCGAAGCGCTGTTCCCGCTCGAAAAAGCCTACGAACTGAATCCCGAGGAGGGTGCGACGGTCGAGTTGCTGAAGAACCTGACGTTCCGCCTTCGCGACGACGCGGCGATCAATGCCAAGTACGAAAAGTACAATGCGTTGTTCGAAGCGTTGCAGTAGAAGTTACCGGTAAAAGTAAGCGGGCCACCCTCTCAGGTGGCCCGCTTCGCTTAATTTTTACATTCCCCACTTATAATACAGGGCTCCCCAGGTGAAGCCGGCTCCGAAGGCCGACAGTATCAGGTTGTCTCCCCGACGGAACCTGTCGCGAAAGTCCCACAGCACAAGCGGTATTGATGTTCCGGCGGTGTTGCCGAATCGTTCGATGTTCACCAGTATCTTGTCGTCCGACAGGCCCATCCTGTGGCCCGTGGCGCTCAAAATACGCAGGTTGGCCTGATGGGGTACCAGATAGGCCACGTCGTCGGCCTTCAGCCCGTGGCGCTCCATCATTCCCACCGAGACGTCTGCCATATTGCTGACGGCGTACTTGAAGACCGTCTTTCCGTCCTGATAGATGAAATGTTCGCGGCGTTCGACCGTCTCTGCCGTCGGGGGGTAGCAGCTGCCGCCCGCCTTCTGATACAGGAAGTGGCGTCCGATTCCGTCCACGTGGTGCTCATAGTCCACCAAGCCTTCCGTCGGGTCTTCGGTTCCCTCGACGAGCATCGCCACGGCTGCGTCGCCGAACAGCGGACAGGTGTTTCGGTCGGTGTAGTCGGTAATGGAGCTCATCCGCTCGCCGCACACCAGTACGATCTTGCTCGCCCGTCCGGCCCGGATGAAAGCATCCACCGCCGTGAACGAGAAGATGAATCCGCTGCAACCGGCGTTGATGTCGAATCCCCAGGCGTTCTTGATGCCCACCTTGTCGCAGATGACGTTGGCCGTGGCCGGGAATAGCATATCGGGCGTTACGGTTGCACAGATCAGCATATCGACCTCGTCCGGGGTTGTTCCCGTTGCGGCCAGCAGTTTTTTCACGGCGTCGGCTCCCATCTCCGAGGTGCCCAGTCCGTCTTGCTTGAGGATGTGTCGTTCGACGATTCCGGTGCGCTCGCGGATCCACTCGTCGGAGGTGTCGACCATCCGCTCAATTTCTTGATTCGTAAGTACATACTCGGGGATCGAAGCCTCGATCCCTCGGATAACGGCTCTTTTCATAGGTGCAAAATTACGCATCGCCCTCCAACGAGCCAAACAATTAACGAAATCATAACATTGGCGCTTCTGATTCGCAAAAAAATGCTACCTTTGTCGCCAAATCATTATTCAAAAACCAACTGAAAAACGTATGAAAAAGTATTTTGCATTTCTGGCCGTAGCGGCGCTTCTGTTCGCCACCGGCTGCGGTAAAGACAACAACGACGACAACAAACCCAAAGAGATTAAAGTCACCGGCGTGACCGTCTCCGAGACGACACTCAGCCTCGAAGTGGGAAAGACAGCGACTCTGACCGCCACGGTCGCTCCCGAGAACGCCACAAACAAGAAGGTCACCTGGTCGACCGACACCCCCACCGTTGCCACCGTTAGCGCAGCCGGTGTTGTGACCGCGGTTGCCGAAGGTACCGCTAAGATTACCGTCACCACCGAAGACGGCAACAAGACCGCTTCCACAACCGTGACCGTGTTTGAGTACGTGACCATCGAGGGCGAAGGGTTCGACATCTCTAAGGATGTGAACATCGCCGCCTCCGCCGCCACCGAAGCGCAGGTTGGTCTGACCGCCTCCGTGTACGACGCCGAGGGCATCCAGAACTTCATCGTGAATATCTCCACCACCAGCCCCGCGTTCGGCGGCCTGCTCGGCACGATGCACCTCGAACAGTTCGACCTTGCTAATCAGGGTGCGCTGGCTCCGGTTCTTGGGATGGCCGGTCTGCCCGCCGAGGCCGACGTGAAGGGCGCCAAGACCCTCAGCCTCGACCTGTCGGGCTTCGTTCCGATGATGTTGGGCGTTGCTCTTCCGGGCGACTTCACGACCACGTTCGAGATCATTGTCAATGACGACTCCGAACACCACGCCTCCGCAGCTTTGGTTATCAATGTGGACGACGATGTAACTCCGGGCGTGACTATCGCCGGTGAGAGCTTCGACATCGACGAAGAACAAACCATAACCTCCGCCGAGCAGGGTACGCCGCTGGTGATTCTGATCGACGCCAACACGACGATCGAAAACTTCCTCGTGGAGATCACCTCGTCGAGCGCCGTGTTCACCCAGATGCTGGGCCTGATGAATCTCGACACAGAGTTCGACCTTGCCAACCCCACTCCCCAACAGGCCGGTGCGCTGGGTGAACTGGACGGAATGTTGCCGTTCGGTGACGACGTGAAGGGCAAACGCGAGATGGAGTTCGATCTGACCCAGTTCGTGCCGATGATGTTCGCCGTCGAGGATGCCGACATCACCGCCTCGTTCAAGATCACCGTAACGGACAAGGGCGGCGCTACGGCGACCAAAACCCTGTCGCTCGATCTGGTTAATGTAGCCGAGGCCGAATAATGAAACGCACGATACTATTCACCATAACCGCCTTGCTTCTCAGTGGGGCGGTTTTTTCGCAGAGCCCGACCAACCAGACCCGTCGTGAAAGATTCGACCGCGGGTTGGCTTTCGACACCCGCACTCCCTCGATGCCCAAGGGTATGTGGGTGGCGGGCCTGAACGCCTCGTTCTCCGATAGCTATAACGACAATTACGACGCCTTCATCATCGCCGACGCTGCCGGTAAGGGTTCGTCGCTCGCTATCAGCCCGATGGTGCACTACGTGTTCGCCAACAACCAGTCGATCGGGGTGCGCTTCTCGTACCACCACCGCCTCACAGACCTGACCGACATCGACTTTCACCTCACGGACGAGCTCTATTCGATGCTTTTCGGCGACGACGGGGTGAAGTACCGCTTCCAGAGTGACAGTTATATGGGCTTCGTCTCGTACCGTTATTATATAGGTGTGGGTTCGAGCCGCCGCCTGTTGCTTTTCAACGAGGTGCAGGCTGGTTACGGCGGCGGCACCCAGCGGGAGGATAGTGGCCGTACCGATGCCGGTGGGTTCAAGCGTTCCACTTGGCAGAAGTCGCGCTCACTGCGTCTGGGGTTCTCTCCCGGGGCGGCGATGTTCCTGACTAACTCCTTGGCTGCCGAGTTGCAGATAGGATTGCTGGGCTACGAGTACCGCAAACTCACCCAGGAGACCCGCGAGGCTGCGACTTCCGACGTTCTTGTTCCTGTTCAGAAGGGCAGCCGCACGACTCACAACGGCTCCGCCCGCTTTGACATCTTTTCCATCGCATTTGGTATAACCTTATACTTATGAAAAGACTTTTGCTTTTCGCCGTGGTTTTGCTGGTTGGTTGCGTAGGGCGGTTGGAGCTGGAGCCCGACATTGAGGGGACGATCGTTACGCTGGAGGTCGAGGGCCAGACTCGCTCGCAGGCCAACCCCGCAACTCGCACGGTAACTATCGAACTGGAGCAGGAGGCCGACCTGGCCAGTGTCCGCGTGACGCGCCTCGTTCTGGGCCCGACCGCGACGGCCGACATTGCTGTGGGTGATGTGCTCGACCTGACCGCCCCGCGAACTGTTATCGTAACGACCGTCGCATCCTACACTTGGACCGTCTCCGCCTCCCGGGCCCACACCGATGGACGTGCGCTGCCCGGCGGCGACTTCGAGCAATGGTACCGTGCCGACCGCAACGACAAACCCGACCCCGCAGGCCGCGTGTGGAATCCCTGGCCTGAGGGCGGTGTGTGGGAGCAGGATCGCTGGTGGGACACGGGTAACAAGGGCGTGGCATTGCTCTACCCGGGCAACAGCACCCCCACCGAGCCGGGCGAAGGCTGTCCGGACAACCCCAGCGGGCGAGCTGCGCGGTTGGAGTCGGTATACGCGGTGGTGAAGGCCGCGGGGGGAAACATCTACTTCGGGAAGTTCGGCGAGCTGAATGGCTTGAACGCCACCTGCGAGCTGGGCCACAACTGGCAAACCCGGCCCCGGCGCCTTCGCGGATGGTACAAATACTTCCCGCAGCCGGTCGATGCGGTGCACGAGGGTTACGTCTCGCTGCACCCTTATGGGTTGAGTTATGATGAGTGGATGGGTTCGCCCGACTCGTTGCACGTTTGTATGGCTCTATGGGCATCGCCCGACGGCCGCGACATTCCCTTTACCGTCGACACCACTCCGGAGCGCTTCGTCGATTTCAGTCGCGACGCCGATGGTGTGTTGGCCTACGGGTCGTTCGTCAGCGCACGCGAGCAGGCTTCGTGGGATGAATTCGCGGTCGAGATGGAGTACTTCATTCCCGCCTCCGAGCCCCTGCCCGCAAACACGCAACTCTATCTGTTGGTGACCGCTTCGAAGAACTGCAACTACTTCATCGCCGGCACGGGACGAAACGGAGGCAACGGCTCGCTGATGTACGTCGACGAGTTGCGGCTGGAATACTGAGACGGGCCTACTGCTGCACAACCACTGCCTTCGAGAATTGCGGCAGTACCCGTCCACACAGGGCGATGGCGTCCACGCGGTCGGGGAACGACCCGGCCGTCACCTTGAAGTAGGGACTTTCGTAGCTAACTGCGACGGGGATATCGGGAAACATATCGGCGAACCGGGCCGCCACGGCGCGGGCGTTTTCGCGTGCACTCTGAGAGTTGTCGCGAAAGAGCGAAACGCCGTAATAGACGGTATTTTGGGGAGGCATCAGCAATTCGAGTGCCCTCGCCGCGTCGGGCGTCTCCACCACCTCGATCCGCGCACCGCTCAACGAGTCGGCCCGCGAAAGGCTCCACCGTACCCCGTCGATCCCCTCCGCACCGGGCTGTTGGGCGTGGGCGGTTGTCGTTATGGCAAAGGCGATGGCGAGGGTCGTTGCGAGGGCCGCCAAAATCAAACCAAGTTTTTTCATAGGTCGAGTTTATCCATTAGTTGTTCGAGCGACACGTCGTCCATCTTCAGCCGCTTGTGCTTGCTGCCTATGCGCATCCTGGCGTCAATGTCCACCGTGACTCCCCGCGGCCGGTTCATCAACGCACCCACTCCGCTGAGCGACACGCTGCTCAGTTCCAGTTCGTAGTCCACCTCCGTAGTCCGGCGGCCCGGCATCCTCACCGGCGAAACGAGCCTCGCCCGGGCGATCTCCCGCCGGCCACTCCGCACTACCAGTTCGGCCCGCTCTACCACAATGTCTTTGCGGTTGTCGTTCTCGACGGTCATCTCGCCCCTCAGCACGGTCATTCCCCGCAGCTTAGGCGCGTCGGCTTCTTTCACATCGAGCCTGGCCATCGGGTTGCAACCCGTCAGCGCCATCGTCAGCGCCAGAGTAAGGGCGCAAATCAATCTTTTCATAGTTTCGTTCCTGTATAAATGTAAGCCACTCCAAAAGTCAACCTCTTCACCCTCACCTGCTCGAACCCTGCCCGCCGCATCATCTCCGCGAACTGGTCCGGTGCCGGAAACTCGCCCACCGAGCGCGGCAGATAGTCGTACGCCGCCCTGTCGCGCGACACCACACGCCCCAGCCACGGTAATACACGGTGGAAATACCAACGGTAAACCCGCCCGAAAAGTGCGCCCCGCGGCTCCGAGAATTCGAGTATTATGCAGCGGCCGGGGTAGGCGTTTTTGCTGCCCTTGCCGGGTTTGCCGCCCTCGTCGGGTTTGCCGCCCTCGTCGGGT
>DBDI01000028.1 GCA_002293505.1 Alistipes sp. UBA936
GTACAACAACACCGGCTCCCACTCGGCAGCCAAACTCCCGGCCGCCTCACCGCCCTCCGAACCCCCCGAGCCGCCAGCCCCGCGCGAAATCAGCACCGCCGGAAAAGCCGGGGTTCCGTTCTTCATCGGCATCCACGCGGGCGAGATCAATCCTCCGTCGGGCAGCTCCACCGGAGGGGTATTACAGATAAATCCGTGCTGGATCTGCCCCACACGCTCCCACTCGTCCCCGCCCGGATCACCCACCCCGCGGCCCGCTTCCTTTCGGAACAGATGTAGCGCGGCGGTCATATTCTTGCCTGTCATCTCGGTTATGGTAGCGTGCAGTCGGCCGTTGTGCTCGAACAGGTTCGCCGGAACGAAATGCTCCTCTGCGGAGTCGATTCGCCCGACGACGGTAAACGGTTCGCTCCACGTTGCGCCCTCGTCGTCGGTCCAGCGCCCGCGGATTAGCGACGAGCCGCAGATCTCGGCATCGGTCGAATTGTACCACGCGATGTATATCCTCCCCTCGTGGGCGGTGATTGTTACGTCGTGTAGAAATGGTAGTATGTCTGTTCGGCCATCGTGTGCCAGAATGTGTGTCATTCCCGGCGCGAACTCCATTTCGCTCTGCGCGGGGTATGGCACACCCGGCGCCCAAAGGGTCAGATTCTCAACCGGCTTCATATCTTTGGAAATGGTAATCCTTCTCCAACGCTCTCCCACACCGCCTCGTGGGTTCGGTGGGCGTTTTTCATCCAGTTTCGCGTAACCACCCGCGCGGTTGTCACATCTGGCACTATCAGGTTGACTTTCATCAGTATGGCCGCGCCGCGCCGGATCGACAGGAACACCGGCACCACGCCTGTTGAGGACTCGGTGTATTGCGCGATGTAGTCTCTCTCGGCTTCGAACCGCCCCTTGAGCTCATCCATCCGTTCGTCGAAAGCACCCGTTCCCGCACCATCCGCCGGCGAACTCTCTGTAAGTTTATACACCAACCCGTCTGCCGAGACGCTCTGGGCCAGTTCTCCCTCGCGAACCATCGCCGCGAGTTCCGCTCCCAGATCGAACGGCTCCGACAGACCCGACTCGAACAATGCCCGCTCCAACTGTTCGGGCGTCATCACCCCAATGCGCCTCAACACATACGCTATCACCCCTCTCCGCGAGCCCGTCCCGAGGCTCTGCCCCATCACACTTCCCAGCCCCGTGAACGCCATCGCGATCCCTCCGGCCATCAGCCCGAGACTTCGCAGGAAACCTTTTCTGTTCATTCTCCCCGTCCCTGAATTAGAACCTGCTGCCGATTGTTAGCGAGATGCCGTGATGCTTCCTGTGTGGGGTGTAGACTCGCGAAATGTCCTCGCCGCCCACGGTGTCGTACTGCGAGACTATCACGTCGCTGTCCTGGAAGTAGTAGAAATCGTACGGCGTCCACTTGGTGTTGTTGTACACGTATGCTAAATCTACATACCCGTTTCGGCCCACGTTGAATCCCAGACCTGCCGTCAGTGAGTATCCGCTTCTGGGCGTCGGGTTCGAGGTTGCGTTCTGGTACTCGCCCAGATTCCCCTCTTTCATAATGTCGAACATATACGACCCTCCGGCGCGAATCGAGAATATATCGCCGCTGTGCTCCAGCCCGACTCGAATAGTGTGGCCCGGCTTGTAGAAGAACTCCGAGTCGGCCTTGGTGTCGTCCACATATCCGAAGTCGTCACCCCTTGCTCTGATCTTGTTGTACCACGCCATCTCCCAGTCCACGGCCACGATTGCCCGGCCGCCCAGGATCGCCGACGCACCCAGAAGCAGTTTCGGCGGGGTGTTGAAATGTTGTTGATCCACAAGCGGGTCTTGGGTCGTTGCCACATACTCCTCTCCATTCTCGAAGCACCCCATTGCACCGTGGTACGACTTGTCTATCGTATAGAAGGTCGGCAGGTGGAACGCTGCTCCGAGTCGGATCGCGGGCACGGGACGATACACCGCTCCGAACTTTGCTGTGAAGCCGGCTCCGGTGATTCGCGTCGTGTTGTCCCACCACATCGAGGCGATGGGCGAGCCCTCGTAGTAGTACTCCTCGTACGAGGTCTCTTCCTTGTAGTTTATCTCGGTGATTCCGAGCGTTGCGCCCAAGTAGAGTTTGTTGCTCACGTTTGCTCCCAACGCGAAGTTGTACTCATAGATCCCTCCTCGGGTGACTGCTCCGTAGTAGCTGTCGTTCGGCGTGGAGCCATTGAAGCCGAAGTACCCCAAATCGTCGTGCCCCAACAGACCCGTCTGATAACCCAATATCGCCCCCCACTCGTCGAGATAGAACCTGTCGCTGTAGAACGGTTTGTGGGCCGGGTCGAGATCGGTCGGCGTGACGTCCGATGTGCGCTCGATCAGGTTCAACTGGTTTTGGAACATCTCCACCACCGACGCCCTCTCGCCGTAGGTGTTGATTCCGGTTCGCGAGTTGAAGTTCGCTGCGCGGTTGTATGCGAACCCTATCGAGAGACTTGTCAGTGCGCCCGACGAGTTGTAGACATTGTAGCTCACCCCCAAGTTCCCCAACCCGAAGCTCGTCCTGCTTCCACCCTGCGACATATCGGCGTTCGGCGCCGAGGTATTCATCTTGTCTATGGCCAGACTCATCGTCACTCCCCAGTCGGAGCCCTGATACATTCCAAGGCCGGCCGGGTTGATATTCATCGACGACAGGTCGGCTCCCAACGAGGTGAACGCCCCGCCCATAGCTGCTGAGCGCGATGTGCCGTAGATGGCATCGGTTTGCGAGAATCCCATCAGTCGTCCCGTGTCCCAGAACGGCGCCCGGATCTGACGGCCGCCCACTATCAGGTCTTGTGCCTGGAGTGTTGCCGCCGTGGCGACCAGCATCAGTGTGGTGATCAATAGCTTTTTCATAACCCTGTATGTGTTAGTTGGTTACCTTCCTCGCCCGCCGCTTGTCGAGCGGCCCGCGCTGGAGGATGATGAACTTCCGCTGGATGAGCTTCTGCCTGCCGAGCTCGACGAGTAGCTGCCCGAGCTTGTGCTGCGACCTGCACTGGAGCTCGACGAGGAGGTCGACCGTCCCACGGAGCTCGACGAGCTGCTGCTGCGACCCGAGCTCGAAGACGAACCCGAAGACGAACTGCGCCCGACGCTCGAACCGGAAGATGTTGCTCGTCCGGCACTGGAACTCGACGACGAACTACGCCCTACCGAAGAACCCGAGCCCGAAGATGTCGCCCTGCCCACGGAAGAACCCGAGCCCGAAGATGTCGCCCTGCCCGCACTCGACGACGAGCCTGAAGAAGTTGCCCGACCGACCGAAGACCCGGCCGAAGACGAAGCCCGACCCGAGTAGCCGGCTGAACCCGATGCGCTCGAAGCCCTGCCGTAGCTGCTGCTGCCGACGCCGCGTCCGCGATGATATGTGTCGCTCGTGTTGCGATAGTTCACCGAGTAGTGGCGATCCCAATATCGGGGATAGTACCCGTGCCCGTAGTGCCACGGATCGTAGTGCCAAGAGTTCCAGCCCCAGTTGTGGCCCCAACCCCATCCCCAGTTCCAACCCCACGAGAAGTGGTGCGGCCGGTACCACGGGTCGTAGTGCCACGAGTTCCAATACCAGGGCGAGTAGACCCACGGATCGTACCCCCACGGGTCGACGTACACATACACGAACGAGGAGTATGGCCTCACATAGACGTCATACGAGTCGAACATCCCGATCTGGCGGGCATAGCGTCCTTCGCTCTCGGCCAGGCCGTAGTCGTACTCGGGCAACGCTATCTCGGCCGGAGCCAGTCCGTCCTCTTGATAGACCGCCTGTTGGGCCCTTTCGGCTTCGATCTCGGCCAGCAGTGCTTCATATTTCGCCTTGCGGGCTTGGGCTTCGGCTTCGGCTGCACGCGCTTCTGCGGCCTCGATCTGGGCCATCTCCGCACGGTTGTGTATCGCATACATATCGCGCGACGAGCCCACCTGACCACTCGACCAGCACCCCGTCATCGCAACCAGAACCGCAGCCATCCCGACTACCATCCCTCTATTCAAAAATCTTGTCCCCTTCATAGCTTCCATCTGTTTAGGTAATGCAAATATAAGGAAAAATCCCTACCTTTGCGATTCAAAAACGTCCGAAACGGAAAAATCGTATGGCGAAAGAACTCAAAGACCTTGCCAATCGGGAGGATAGCTACTCCCAATGGTATAACGATCTGGTTGTAAAGGCCGGGCTTGCCGAGTACTCGGCGGTTCGCGGTTGTATGGTGATAAAGCCCTATGGCTATGCACTTTGGGAGAATATGCGGGATGCTTTGGATGGGATGTTCAAGGCCACCGGGCACGAGAACGCCTACTTCCCGTTGTTCATCCCCAAGTCGTTTTTCAGCCGCGAGGCGTCCCACGTCGAGGGCTTCGCCAAGGAGTGCGCCGTTGTGACGCATTACCGCCTGATGAACGACCCCGAGGGTAACGGCGTAGTGGTCGATCCCGACGCCCGACTCGAAGAGGAACTGATCGTCCGCCCCACTTCCGAAACCATAATCTGGAACACCTACAAGGGTTGGATCCAATCCTACCGCGACCTGCCTATTCTGGTCAACCAGTGGGCTAACGTGGTTCGTTGGGAGATGCGCACACGCCTTTTCCTGCGCACCGCCGAGTTCCTTTGGCAGGAGGGCCACACGGCTCACGAAACCCGCCAAGAGGCCGTCGAGGAGACCGCGCGTATGATCGGTGTCTACCGCGACTTTGCCGAGAAGTGGATGGGGGTTCCTGTCGTCGTCGGGCATAAAACTGCCAACGAGCGCTTCGCCGGGGCGGAGGACACTATGACCATCGAGGCGTTGATGCAGGACGGTAAGGCGCTCCAGAGCGGTACATCGCACTTCCTGGGCCAGAACTTCGCCCGCGCTTTCGACGTCCAGTTCACCAATCGCGAAAATGCTCTCGACTACGTTTGGGCAACCTCCTGGGGCGTTTCCACCCGCCTGATCGGGGCTCTGATTATGGCCCATTCCGATAATAACGGCCTTGTTCTGCCGCCCAAGCTCGCTCCCCTGCACGTCGTTCTGATTCCCATATACAAAGGCGACGAGGAGTACGCCTCGGCCGTTGCCCGCCTTCGGGAGTTGGCCGACGAGTTGCGCGCCCGCGGGCTCAAGGTTAAGATCGATGACCGCGACAACGTCCGTAGCGGGTTCAAGTTCGCCGAATACGAGCTCAAGGGGGTTCCTGTTCGCCTCGCTCTCGGGCCTCGCGATATGGCCGCCGGAACGATCGAACTCGCCCGCCGCGACACCCTCACCAAAGAGGTCGTACCCCAGGAGGGTCTGGCCGAACGGGTGGCGAGCCTGATGGACGAGATCCAGGCAGCCATCTTCGAGCGCGCCCTGGCCTATCGCGACGACCACATCACGCGGGTCGAGACGTGGGACGAATTCGTGCGCACGCTCGACGAGAAGGGCGGCTTCATCTCCGCCCACTGGGACGGGACGACCGAAACCGAACTCGCCATCAAAGAGGCCACCAAAGCCACCATCCGTTGTATTCCGCTCGACGCCGAGGACGAAGAGGGCCGTTGCGTGTTGACCGGTAATCCCTCCAAGCGCAGAGTATTGTTTGCAAGAAGCTATTAAACTCTAAGAAACTATACGACTATGAAGACAAAACTTTTCATCCTCGCCATGGTTCTCACGGTTCTCGCTGGCTCGGGCGGTTGCGGCAAAAACGACGGATCCAATAAACCCGCCCTGAGCAAAACCGACTACGCCAACCGCGACAATTGGATGCGTTTCGACAACGACGGCGCAAAGGCGGTCGACATCTTTCTGGTCTACCCCACTCTGGACAGCGGCACCGACCCCGCCGACCAACCCTACGTCAGACTGGGTAACGCTACTATGCGAACAAGCGCCGAGCAGTGGCTCGGTCTTGTGTTGCCCATCACCGAGCATCAGGGTAACATCTTCGCCCCGCTTTACCGCCAAATGAGCCGCCAGTTGGTTCAGTCGATGTCGGCGGCAACCCTGCCGCGCTACATCGACTCCACCCCGCGCGAGGATATCTTCGCCGCGTTCGACTACTTCCTGCGCACCGTCAACAAAGGCCAACGGCCCTTCATCCTGATGGGACACTCGCAAGGAGCACACCTGGTTCGTGAGATCGCAACCACAATGTTGGGCCACTCGGCGTGGTCGAAGTATAACGTTGCCCACGTGGCAACCTACGCGATCGGAATCAACGTCACGGCCGAGCACGTAGCCAAAAATCCGAAGTTGAAGTTCTCCACCTCTGCCACCGACACGGGTGTGATCCTGTCGTGGAACGCCACCGCCCAAAGCGAGGCCGACAACAAAGCCTACCACAACTTCATAACCTGGGAACAGGGATCACTCGTCACCAACCCGGTCAGTTGGACAACGACCGCTACCCCCGCCCCAAAGGAAGACAACCTTCCCTCGCTGGTCGGACGAACCGGGCAAATCCCCCACTACGCGGGTGCAACGGCCGATCCCTCAAACGGCATCCTGATAATGACCGGCTTCGATGAGAACGACTACCCCGACCACGAGGTGACCGTGCTGGGCAAGTTCCACGGCTTCGACATCGACTTCTTCTACGGCTCGATCGACAAAAACATAGCCGACAGAACCAATGCATTCCTGAAATGAAGAAAATAATCTCCACCCCGGGAGCTCCGGCAGCCGTGGGGCCCTACTCGCAGGCGGTCGAAACCGGGGCCGCGACGGGACCGAGGACTCTGTATGTTTCCGGCCAGTTGCCGCTCGACCCCGCCACGGGTAAGATGCCCGACGGGATCGAGGCCCAGACCGAGCAGGTGTTCGCCAACATCGCCGCCATCCTCGACGCCGCCGGATACACTTTCGACGACGTTGTGAAGTGCACCGTGCTGTTGGCCGACATAGCCGACTTTGGCGCCGTGAACGCCGTCTACGCCCGCCGCTTCACCCACGATATGCCCGCCCGGGCCGCCTATCAGGTCGCCGCACTGCCGCTCGGTGCACGGGTCGAGATCGAGACCATCGCCTGTAAATCCTAAACCGCCCACCCCCGGATAAAACCCCCGCCGCCACCTATGAGCCCGATGCGCAATACGGCCCTGTTTCTTGCGAGCCAGACGTTGTCGTTGCTGGGCACGCTGATCGTCCAGTACGCCATAATGTGGCACCTCGTTCTGGAGACCGGTTCGGGCGTGATGATGACTCTTTACATCGTCGTGGGGGTGTTGCCGACTTTTCTCAGTTCGATCTTCGGCGGGGTGTTGGCCGACCGTTACGACAAGAAACTCCTGATCAACCTCTCGGACGGCACCGTGGGCCTGGTCAGCCTTCTGTTCGCTGCTTTTCTGTTCGCCGGGCACGAGAGTATCACCCTTTTGCTCGTCGCTGCCGGTATTCGCGCTCTCGGGCAGGGGGTTCAGCAGCCCACCGTCGCGGCCCTGTTGCCGCTGATCGTTCCGGAGGAGAAACTACTTAAAGTAAACGGCTTCAACAGTTCGCTTCAGGCCGGGACTTATATTGTTTCTCCTATGCTCGGGGGTGCCCTGATGGCTGTGGTTCCTTTCGGGGTTTTGTTTTTGGTCGACGTTGCGACGGCTCTCGGGGCGATCTGCATTCTCCAGTTCCTCGTTCGCGTTCCTGCCGCCCCTCGCGACACCTCCTCCGGGGGTAGTTCCTACTTTCGCGATATGGTCGACGGACTGCGTTACATCCGCTCGCAGCGTTACCTTCTTTGGTTCATCGTTTTGGCGACTCTTTTCGCTCTCTCTATGTCTCCTGTTTCGGGTCTTTCGCCTTTGCAGGTTGCTCGTAATTGGGGGCCTGAACTGTGGCGCCTTTCTGCAATCGAGATTGTCTGGGCTGCCGGGATGGTTGTCGGCGGATTTCTGGTCGGCCTTTGGAGCCCTCGTAACCGCACCCTCTCCATCGGCATCAGCTCCATCCTCACCGGCATCGGGGTTGTTCTGCTCGGTTTGTGGACGAGTTTCGGGCCCTACCTCGCTTGTATGACCGTTTGCGGTATCGTCCAGATCTACTCCCAGGCTCCCAGTACGACTCTGTTGCAGGAGCGCGTCGCACCGGAGTTTCTCGGCCGCGTGATGTCTGTTTTCACAATGATCTGGAGCTTCGCCATTCCCGCCGGTATCCTGTTCTTCGGCCCCTTGGCGGACGTCGTTTCTATCGACTCGTTGATGATCGGTTGCGGTTCTGTGATCGTTGTTCTGGGGGCGCTCTACCTGTTCATTCCCGTGCTTCGCGAGGTTGGTAAGCCTGCCGGGTGATATTAAATTTGGATTATTAAAAATTTTTAATTATATTTGCGGCGGAAAGCAAATTCATCTAAAAAACAGTACAACACAATGGCAAAAATCAAAATCGGGATCAATGGCTTCGGGCGCATTGGCAGATTGGTGTTCCGGGCCGCTTGCGAAAAGAGCGCCCAGGTGGAAGTGGTAGGCATCAACGACCTCATCTCGGTCGACTATATGGCCTATATGCTGCGCTACGACAGTGTCCACGGCCAGTTCAAAGGCACGATCGAAGTGAAGGACGGCAACCTGGTTGTGAACGGCAACTCGATCCGCGTGACCGCCGAGAAAGACCCCGCAAACTTGAAATGGGACGCTGTGGGCGCCGAGTACGTGGTCGAATCGACCGGTCTGTTCCTCACCAAGGAGACCGCCGAGGCTCACATCAAGGCCGGTGCGAAGCGCGTCGTGATGTCTGCTCCGAGCAAGGACGACACCCCGATGTTCGTTATGGGCGTCAACAACAAGAGCTATAAGGGCGAACCCATCGTCTCGAACGCATCCTGCACCACCAACTGCCTCGCTCCGCTGGCAAAGGTGATCAACGACAAGTTCGGCATCGTGGAGGGTCTTATGACCACCGTCCACGCCACCACCGCTACTCAGAAAACCGTCGACGGCCCCAGCGCCAAGGACTGGAGAGGTGGTCGCGCCGCTGCCGGTAACATCATCCCCTCTTCGACCGGTGCCGCCAAGGCCGTGGGTAAAGTTATCCCCACCCTGAACGGTAAACTGACCGGTATGGCATTCCGCGTTCCGACGCTGGACGTCTCGGTGGTCGACCTGACCTGCCGCCTCGAAAAGGCCGCAACGTACGACGAGATCTGCAAGGCTGTTAAGGCTGCCGCGGACGGCGAATTGAAAGGCATCCTGGGTTACACCGAGGACGAAGTCGTTTCGAGCGACTTCATCGGCGAGGCCCGCACTTCGGTGTTCGACGCCAAGGCCGGTATCTCGTTGAACGGCAACTTCGTGAAGTTGGTCAGCTGGTACGACAACGAATGGGGTTATTCGAACAAGGTAGTCGAGCTGATCCAGCATATGGCCACCGTGTAATTTTTCATACTCCCTATTTCCAGCAGAAGGCCCGCCTTTCCGGCGGGCCTTCTGTCATTTTTGCCTGAAGAATATCTGTAGCGGTACACCTGAAAAGTCCCACTCGGCGCGGAGCTTGTTCTCCAGGAATCGCCTGTATGGTTCGCGAATGTACTGGGGCAGGTTGACGAAGAATGCAAACGTTGGCGTGGGCGAGGCGAGTTGGGTTGCGTACTTGATGCGGATGTACTTTCCCTTGATAGCTGGCGGTGGGGTCTCCTCGATGATCGGTAGTATGTAGTCGTTCAGGGCGGAGGTCGTGACCTTCCGGGCTCGGTTTTCGAACACCTTCAGCGCATTTTGCAGCACCTCCATAATCCTCTGCTTCGTCAGCACGGAAGTGAACACCACCGGCACGTCGTTGAACGGCGCCAACTTTCGGTCCAGGAACTCCCTCCAGTCGCGCATCGTATTGTTGTCCTTCTCCACCAGGTCCCACTTGTTCACCACCACCACCACTCCCTTCTTGTTCCGCTCTATCAGGTGGAAAATGTTCAGATCCTGCGCCTCGATTCCCTGCTGGGCGTCGAGCATCAGTATGCACACGTCGCTGCTCTCGATAGCCCGGATGGAGCGCATCACCGAGTAGAATTCCAGATCGTCCATCGTCTTGCCCTTCTTGCGCATTCCGGCGGTGTCGACCAGATAGAAATCCATTCCGAACTTGTTGTACCTCGTGTGAATCGAGTCGCGCGTGGTTCCCGCCTTCGGGTTGACAATGTTTCTCTCCGCTCCCAGTAATGCGTTTGTCAGCGACGACTTGCCCACGTTCGGTCGGCCCACGATGGTGATTCGCGGAATGTCCTCCTCTTCGTCGGCCCGACCCTCAGCGGGCAACGCAGCCAAAACCGCATCCAACAGGTCGCCTGTTCCGCTTCCGCTCATCGAGCTGATGGCCCACGGTTCGCCCAGCCCCAGGGAGTGGAACTCGTGGGTTGCGTATAGTTGGTCGTTGTTGTCGACCTTGTTCACCACCAGCAATATTTTCTTTCCCGAGCGTCTCAACAGGTCGGCCACCTCGGCATCCAGATCCGTTATTCCCGTTCCCACCTCGACCACGAACAGTATCACATCCGCCTCGTCCACCGCCAATCCAACCTGCCGGCGGATGTCCTCTTCGAACACATCGTCGCTCCCGACGGAGTATCCTCCGGTGTCGATGACCGAGAATTCGCGGCCGTTCCAGTCTGTTTTTCCGTAGTGCCTGTCGCGGGTTGTTCCCGCTTCTGCATCCACGATCGCCTGCCTCCCGCCGACCAGACGGTTGAACAGCGTACTCTTGCCCACATTGGGCCGCCCCACTATCGCAACTAAACTCATAGATTCTCCTTTATGTACTGTACTATTTTCTTTCTCACGTGGGTCGAGCCGCTCGGGATCATCGAGTGGTTGTCGTCCGTGTAGGTCATCATATCGAACTGCTTGCCCGCCTCGACCAGCGCCCGGGCCATTTCGAGGGTGTTCTGCACGTGAACATTGTCATCACCCGTGCCGTGGATCATCAGCAGATTGCCCTCCAGCAGATGGGCGTAATTCAGCGGCGAGTTGTCGTCGTAGCCGCTCGGGTTGTCGGCCGGTAGTCCGTTGTATGTTTCGGTGTAGATCGTATCGTAGAACCTCCACGAAGTGACGGGCGCGACTGCAACGGCTGTAGAGAACACATCGGCCCCTTTCAGAATCGCGTTCAGCGCCACGAACCCCCCGAAGCTCCAGCCCCAGATGCCGATCCGCTCGGGGTCGACCCACTCTTGGGCAGCCAGATAGCGGGCCGCGGCGATCTGGTCGTCGGTTTCGAAACGGCCCAGTTGGCCGTAGGTTGTCTTTTTGAACTCCTCGCCGCGGCCTCCCGTTCCCCGGCCGTCGAAACAGGCGACCACGTAGCCCGCCTCCAGCAGCGGTTCGAAGATCGCCATATCGCCACGACCGATCGCGGGAACCAGCACGCTCACCGAGCCCGGCCCGCTGTATTGCGACATCAGCACGGGGTATTTCTTCGCGGGGTCGAAGTCGGCAGGTCGCAACACCCATCCGTAAAGAGGCGTGCCGCAGGGCAACTCGAACGAAACGAACTCGCGCCCGTCGGTCACTCTGGCGTTCCACTCGGCGAGGTCTGGCGCGCGCTCCTCTCGCGATAGTTCTCTCACAAATCCGCGCTCGACGTGCCACAGATCCTCGACCCACCACCCCGTTCGCGTCTCGTTGCGTACCGAGAAGTGCTCCCCGTCCGGCAGGAAGGTCACGGTCTTATCGTCGGGTCGTTCGACGTATGTCGGCGAGGTTTCGGAGTAGATCACCCGCCCGTCACCCAACACAACCTCGAAGTGGTTCTGCAACCGGTTCACGCGATAGAAGAAAATCTGCCCGTCCCGGCCGTCAGTCGGAGGAATCCACCCCAGCCGCGGAATGTAGTACGCATCGGTCTTCACCGTTCGCGCCCGGCCCGTCGCCAGATCGTGGACGTGCAACGTGACGACGGAGTTCTCCTCGCCCGCCTTGGGATACTTATATATATATGGCTCGGGGTAGAGTTTCCGGTCGTAGCGCATCATTTGGAACTCGCGGACGCGGCTCTCGTCGAAGCGCAGAAAAGCAACACTACGGCTGTCGGGCGAAAACTCCCACGCGCGGGTGAATCCGTACTCCTCCTCGTAGACCCAATCCGTTGCACCGTTGATTATCCGGTTGCGCTCGCCGTCGTGTGTGAGGCGGGTTTCGACCCCTGTCCTCAAATTGCGCACGAATAGGTCATTATTGCGCACAAACCCCACCAGAGTACTGTCTGGCGAGAGTGCTGCCTCGCGAACGGGCTCCGGGCCGGTGAGCTCATACACCACCGTGAACGAGTGGCGATAGATTCGGGTAACGTCCTGTGGGTCGAGCGTCTGGGCCGAAACCGAAACTGAAGCCGCGCCGCACGCCGCGAACAGGGCAAGGAGACAAATAAGTTTTCTCATACTGCTTTCAGGCTTAGGTCGGTGCTTTTGATCTGATGGGTCAGCGCGCCTACCGAGATGTAGTCCACTCCGCACTCGGCGTAGTCGCGCAGGGTGTTTTCGCGGATTCCGCCCGAGGACTCGATGGGGATTCGGCCGTCGATCTTGGCCACCGCCCGCCGCGTGAGCTCCAGGTCGAAGTTGTCGAGCATAATCCTGTCCACCGGCCCGCCCGAAGCGGCCATCTCGGCGAACACGGCGTCGATATCCTCCAGCGTCCGCACCTCGACCTCGATCGGAAGGCTCAGGCCCCGCTCGGCCATATAGCGCCGCACGCCTGTGATGGCGGGAATGATTCCTCCGGCAAAGTCGACGTGGTTGTCCTTCAGCAGTATCATATCGAACAGCCCCATCCGGTGGTTCTCGCCACCTCCGAACCGCACAGCCATCTTATCCAGCACACGGTTTCCGGGCGTGGTCTTGCGCGTATCGAGAATCGTGCAACCAGTTCCCTCGACCATCTTTACATAGCGCGCCGTCTCGGTCGCCACACCGGTCATCCGCTGCATAATATTCAAAACCACCCGCTCCGACTGCAACAGGGTGCGCTCGCGGCCCTCGACATAGAAAACCACATCACCCACCTTGACCCGCGTCCCGTCGGGAATTATCACCTCGACCCGTGCTTCCGGATCGAGCCGCCGGAAGACCATCTCGGCTACCTCCACGCCCGCAATTATGCCCGCCTCCTTCACCAGCAGCCGCATCCGGCCCGTCGCACCGGCCGGCACCGAGGCCAACGAGGTGTGGTCGCCATCGCCTATGTCTTCGCGAATGGCCAGGTCTATCAACGACTCCACGAAGGGAATGTACTCTCGTTTCATAAAAAATACCTATTTTTGTGCACTACAAAGTTATGCAAAAAATCGCAATTCAAGGCTACGAGGGAAGTTTTCACCAGATAGTCGCCGAGCAGTATTTCGGGGAACAGATCCAGATCATCCCCTGTGACACGTTTCGCGAGGTCGCCCGGCGGGTGCGCAGCGGCGAGGCGGCCTACGGTGTGATGGCTGTGGAGAACTCCATCGCCGGAACCATAATCGCTAACTACGGCATCCTTCAGGAGGCCGGGGTGCAGGTCGCGGGTGAGGTCTACCTGCGGATAGTCCAGAACCTGATGGCGCTTCCGGGCGTTGGGTTGGAGGATATTCGCGAGGTTGCGTCCCACCCTATGGCGTTGCAGCAGTGCCACAACTTTCTGGACGGCCACCCCGCGTGGAAACTGGTCGAGAGCGAGGACACGGCCCTCTCGGCACGCCACATCGCCGAGAAGAAACTCACCGCCACCGCAGCCATAGCGTCCGAACGTGCGGCAACGCTCTATGGGCTGGAGATCATCGCACCCGACATCAACACCATCAAGAATAACTACACGCGCTTTATGGTGATCAAGGTGCAGGACCTGCTGACCGACCCGCGGGCCGACAAAGCGTCGCTCTACTTCAAGACCGACCACCGTCAGGGTTCGCTCGTGAGGGCACTGGAGGTGTTGGACGGGGTGAATATGACCCGCCTGCAGTCGCACCCGATTCCCGCCGAGCCGTGGCACTATATGTTCCACATCGACGTGGAGTTCCCCTCGGCCGAGGTCTATTCGCAAAATCTCGAACGACTCATCAAGGCCACCGAGGAGGTACACGTATATGGCATTTATAAAAAATTCGAATATGAAAAAAGTTAACATCGCCTGCGCCGGCAGGCTCGACACGATCAAGGAGTACTATTTTTCGGCCAAGAACAAGCAGATCGCCGAGCTGAAAGCGAGCGGTCGCGACATCGTGGCGCTCGGTATTGGCAGCCCCGACCTTCCGCCGCCCGCAAGCGTGGTGGAGGCTCTGTATACTTCCGCCCTGCGGCCCGACGTCCACGGCTATCAGCCCTACCACGGTAGCGACCTGTTGCGCGGTGCGTTTGCCGAGTGGTATAAGAAGTGGTACGGCGTGGAGCTCAACCCCAAGAACGAGATCCTGCCTCTGCTCGGCTCCAAGGAGGGTATCGTCCACGTCTGTATGACCTTTCTTCAGGAGGGCGACAAGGCTCTGGTTCCCGATCCCGGATACCCCACCTACACCGGCGGGGTTACACTGGCCGGCGGAACTCCCGTGCCCTACGCACTGCGGGCCGAGAACGGTTACTATCCCGACTTCGAGGAGCTGGAACGGATGGACCTGAGCGGGGTGAAGATTATGATCTGCAACTACCCCAATATGCCCACCGGTGCAGTGCCGACCGTCGGGTTGTTCGAGAAGCTGGTCGCGTTCGCCGCCAAGCACAACATCCTGCTGCTGCACGACAACCCCTATAGCTTCATCCGTAACGACCTCCGGTTGAGCATCCTTTCGATCGAGGGAGCCAAGGATGTCGCTCTGGAGCTCAACTCGCTCTCGAAGGGGCACAGTATGGCCGGTTGGCGTGTGGGCTCGCTTGTGGGCCGTGCGGATCTGATAAGCGACGTGTTGCGCTTCAAGAGTAATATGGACTCGGGTATGTTCTTCCCCGTTCAGGCTGCCGCGGCGGTCGCTCTGGGTCTGGGCCACGAGTGGTTCACCGAACTGAACGCAACGTATTACGCCCGCGAGAAAGAGGGCTTCAAACTGTTGGACGCGCTGGGTTGTAATTATCGCGATGGCCAGGCGGGGCTGTTCATCTGGGCCGAGTTGCCGGAGAACTTCAAGGGCGACTGCTTCGAGTTCTCGGATATGGTGCTGGATAAGGCGGATGTTTTCGTCACTCCGGGGGGGGTGTTCGGCAAACAGGGTACGCGTAACATCCGCATCTCGCTTTGCGTTCCCGCGGAGTTGCTCGCCAAGGCTACTGCCAAGGTCGTCGCCGCGAAACTGTAAAGGGTGATGAAACGGGTTGCGATATTCGGACTGGGGCTGATCGGGGGCTCGTTGGCGTTGGCGCTGCGGGACAAGGGGCTGGCGGAGCGGATCGTTGGGGTAGAGGCGAGTGAGGAGAATGCGCTGAAGGCTCTGGAACTGGGGCTGGTGGACGAAGTGGTGGAGATGGAGGAGGCGATCGAGGGGGCCGGGGGCGAGCCGAGGGCGGATCTGATCGTGCTGGCTACACCGGTCGATGTGACGCCCGTGCTGGCGGTCAAGGTGCTCAACAAGGTCACCGCGGGTCAAACGGTGATGGATATGGGCTCCATCAAGGAGGAACTGTGCGAGGTGATCGAACAACACCCAGCACGGGGCCGCTTCGTGGCCACCCATCCGATGTGGGGAACGGAGAATAGCGGCCCCGAAGCGGCGGTGCACGGAGCCTTCGCGGGCCGAACAGCCGTGATCTGCGACCGCGAGAAGAGCGACGCCGATGCCCTGGCGACGGTCGAGGCGATGTACGAGGCGCTGGGAGCAAAACTGGTCTATATGACCGCCGCCGAGCAGGATCTGCACACCGCATACGTGTCGCACATCTCGCACATCACCTCTTTTGCGTTGGCATTGACCGTCCTGGAAAAGGAGCGCGAAGAGGAGCATATCTTCGACCTTGCGGGCGGAGGTTTCGAGAGCACGGTGCGGTTGGCGAAGAGCTCTCCGGCGACGTGGCTACCCATCTTCACGGGCAACAAATACAACGTGTTGGACGTCCTGCGCGAACATATCCACCAGTTACAGATCATCCGCCGCCTGCTCGAACGCGACGACCACGAGGGCCTCGCCGCCGCAATGAAAAAAGCAAACACAATTAAACGAATACTACCATAGAGGAGATATATGACGAAATTTAAATTGGGTGAAAAGCGGCCGTTGGTAATCTCGGGGCCGTGTAGCGTGGAGACTCGGGAGCAGACGCTGGAGACTTGCGTGCGGTTGGCCGAGACGGGGGTTGTGGATATGTTGCGCGGGGGGGTTTGGAAGCCTCGTACGTCACCCGGGACTTTCGAGGGGGTCGGGCTCAAGGGGCTGGCCTGGATGGCCGAGGCTAAACGACTGACCGGGCTGCCTATCGGGGTTGAGGTTGCTTCTGCCAAGCACGTCGAGGGAGCTCTGGAGTTCGAGGTCGATTGCGTTTGGATCGGCGCCCGCACGACCGTTTCGCCGTTTGCTGTTCAGGAGATCGCCGAGGCGCTGAAAGGTAGCGGGGTCTCCGTGCTTATCAAGAACCCTATGAACCCCGACATCGACCTGTGGGCCGGAGCTGTCAAGCGCTTTGCCGCGGTCGGGATCCCCATCGAGGATATTGGCCTGATCCACCGCGGATTCCAGTACTTCGGCCAGAGCCGCTACCGTAACGCTCCGATGTGGCCGTTGGCTTTCGAGATGCGTAGCCGTTTTCCGGAGATGATGATGATTTGCGACCCGAGCCATATGGCCGGTTCGACCGAATACCTTCTCGAACTGTCCCAGGCGGCAGCTGACCTTCGTTACGACGGGCTGATCGTCGAGAGCCATTGCAACCCCTCGGAGGCCCTGAGCGACGCCGCCCAGCAGGTTGTTCCCGGCGAGTTGGAGCGGCTGATCAGTAGCGTGAACTGGCGTCGGGACGCGGTGGACGACCCCGAGTTCGTGCAGGCGCTGAACCGCTTCCGGGACGAGATCGACCAGATCGACGCCGAGTTGTTCGACCTGCTGAGCCGCCGTATGCGGGTTTCGGAACGCATCGGGCGGGTGAAGAAAGATAACGACGTTGTGATCCTCCAGAGTTCCCGTTGGGGTGAGATCCGCGATCGGGTTCTTGCTCAGTCCGAGCGGCTTGGGCTCAGCCCCGAGTTCCTGAACGCGATCCTCGAGGCCGTCCACGTCGAAAGCATCGAGCGGCAGAATTCTGTGATGAATTGACGCCGAATAGCGAAGGGAGATAATTATAAGGGATATAACTAAAGGGGAAGGCCGAAGCCCTTCCCCCTTAGCCGTTGAGTTCTCAAGGCCTGCGGTGCAAAGGTAAGAAAAGTTTCGGTATTCTTACACTATTGTAAGAAAAATGTTTCCGCGATTTCCGTCCTTTGTGCCATATATGGCGGAACGACGGAACGATAAGTTGCTCGGGCAGGTTGCGGAGAGGATTCGTGATCTGCGCAAGGAGCGCGCGCTGACCCAGACCGCCGTCTACGAGGACACCGGGCTGAGCATTGGCCGCATTGAGGCCGGTAGTATGAACCTCACCCTCACAACCATTTCAATCCTCTGCGACTATTTCGAGATTACCCTCGAAGAGTTCTTCAGGGGCATCCGATAAAGGGGCCGAACAGAGCGTTCAGTTGGGCGGTTTCGACCAAGAAACCGTCGTGCCCGAAGTCTGAGTCGACCAGAATCATCCGCCCGTGCGGAATCCCCCGGGCAAGGAACTCCTGCTCGCTCGGCAGGATGATTATGTCCGACGAGATGCCCACCACCAGCGCCTCGGCCCCGATGCTCCCGAGCGCAGCTTCGACGCCCCCGCGACCCCGACCCACATCGTGCGAATCGAACGCCTCGGTGATCGTC
>DBDI01000017.1 GCA_002293505.1 Alistipes sp. UBA936
TCGTTCTATATGCGCACGCTGCGGGCTATCTACAACAAGGCGGTTGCGGATGGGCGTATTCCCCGCCGTATGGACAGCCCCTTTGCCGGAGTCACACGGGTGTGTCGCCGACACGGAAGCTGGCCCTCACGCCCGACGAGTTGGCGCGGCTCTCGGAGTTCGACCCGACTGTTGCGGCCACGGCGAAGGGGCCGCAGCTTCCCGGCCACCTGCATAAGGCATTGACGCTGTTTCTGTTCTGCTACCACGCCCGCGGGATGTGCTTCGTGGATATGGCCAACCTGAAAAAGAGCGACCTGCGGGGCGACACCATCCGTTACCGCCGCCGGAAGACGGGACAGTTGATCGAGATCAAAGTCCTGCCCACGATGCGGCGCATAATCGACCACTTCGCGCCGCTGACAGCCGGGAGCGACTATCTGTTCCCCATTATCACCGACCAACATAAGAATGCCCGTCAGCAATACGAGAGCGGTCTGCGTATGCAAAACGAACGGTTGAAGAAGATTGCAACCCTCACGGGGATAGAGAAACGGCTCTCGACCCACTGCGCCCGCCATAGTTGGGCTACCGTGGCGCGGAACGAGGGGCTGCCGTTGGCGGTGATAAGCGAAGGTCTGGGCCACGCGAACCAGAAGACCACCGAGATTTACCTTGCCTCGTTGGGGCGGTCTGTTCTCGACCACGCGAGCCGGGTGGTTTCGGAGGCGATAAACAGGGAGCGAAAGCCCCGCAAGAATAGTGGCTATGGAGGCTACGGTGCGCTGCCGGCCTATCGGGACTACGCATTCAGGTACGGGATGCGATAGGAATTTCGAGGGTTATAGCCACAGGCAGCCGCTATGGTCGCCCGAACTATTATTCCCTCCGTCCAGAAAATCGGAGCAAAAAACGCCCGAAACCGGCCAAAAATAAAAAACGTGCCGAAAAAAGGCACGAACATATAAAAACCGACTCATAAATCGCCCCGAAAATCAAAATCTTACGGGGGTAAGGGGGAATCTCCCCTGCTAAAAATCCCTCGCTTCATAAGTGAGGGACTTTCCGGGTGCAAAGTACGATACAAATTCTTACATAAAAAAGTTTTTTCGCCACTTTATTATCGTTCAGCAACTTATCGGCGCGTGACCGCCATGTGCCGCCATTGTCGCCGCAGCCGGTCGGCGCGATATTGCGCTAAATCTTGTCCCGATCTTGTCTTAGCCTTGTTCCGCCCGGCTCTAAATCGCTGTTTCATAACATTCTGCCCGTGATTTCCCGTCGCCTCCGTCAATTATGAAGCGATGGATGACTACCGACCCTCGCCGGAGCAGCCGGCGACACGAGACAGAATGGATAATCACAACAAAATAGACCGTTCGGCAGAACAACCGACCACCAAACTTTACGAGGCCATCCGGGAAGGCGACCAGTATGCGTTCTCCCGATATTACGAAACATCGCTCGACAGGCTCGTAACCCTCGTTACCCGAATCACAAAGGACAGCGAAGAGGCACGCAACATCGCTCAGGACACCTTCATCAAACTCTGGCAGCAGCGCGGGCAGATAGACCCCGCGCAATCATTGGACGGGTTTGTCTCGACGGTGGCATGGAATGCCGCCCTCGATTTTCTTAAACGAAAGCAGGCCCACGCCAAATTCCACCACGAACAGATGTTTACACAGAGCGCGGAGGATATTTCGGGCGAAGAGGAACTGATCGCCACGGAGACCGGGCGGCGCATCGAGAATATCGTTCACAATATGCCTCCCCAACGCCGGCGGGTCTTCGAGATGAGCCGCGTGGAGCATCTGACCTACAACCAAATCGCTGAGAGGATGATGATCTCACACGGAACTGTGCATAGGCATATGAAACTTGCATTACAGGAATTACGATACATTTTGTCCGTGCTTCTCTTCCTGCTGTTCCTGCATTAGGGCAGCCTCTCGCAAGGGTTCGAAAAAAAATATCAAAAAAATCACTTTTCCGATTGCCCATACCACCATCCCAAAATCGTAATAATTTTAGAAAAGGGGAATTTCAACCATGTGTGGAGAACTCGAACTGGAAATAGAGGCATACACCGTCCTGCAAGAGATAGAAGAGGCGATGAAGACCATGCCGCCCGAAGAGAGGGCATACAAGGTGGTCAGATCTTTTTTTCAGACCGAAGAGCCGAGTGATAAGATACGCACGATGTTTTTCGATTGGATGCTCAGCCCGGAAAATGAAGAAGCGAAACAGTACGCAATGGAGCGTGTATTCAAAGAGTGCCTCGACGGGACGATGATCTTGGAGAGCCGCAAAAAATGAATAAGAAATTTATGACCGAAAGAAATAATACGAGTTTCAATTTGGATAAGGAAACGAAAGCAGAGCTTGCAGAGTGGATGGTCGGACTGTTGTTGTCCGACGACCACTCACCCGAAGATACGCTCGATGAAATCCGCCATTATATCGCGGACGATAAGGATGCGGAGATGAAACGTGAGGTACTCGGCAAGGTTTTTCTTAATGCTTTCGAGTCCCGCTATTCGGCTATCCCTGCCGCCAAGTCCGCCAATGTGAAAGAGATGTGGCCCCGGATCGCCGATGCGCTCGGTATGGACCCAGACCCTAACCACTACCGCACGATTCAAAACCCCAACACTACTATAAAACCGCTTCGCCGTCCCCTCTGGCGCAGGGCAGCCATGAGGGTCGCCGCCGTGATGATACCCGCAATGGTCGTCGCGGGTGCCGCGTGGCTGTGGATAGAGAGGGGGGAGAGGGCCGGAAGCCCTACCGAACAGCCCATGCTTGCCAACGTGGAGGTCTCGGTGCCGGAGAGCGGGCAGAAGCGCATCGTGCTGCCCGACGGCTCGCAGGTGTGGGCTAACTCGTCTACCACGATCACCTACAACGACGATTTCTCGAAAGAGCGAACCGTAACCCTCGAAGGGGAGGCGTTCTTCTCGGTCGTGCGCGACACGCTCGCGCCTTTCCGTGTCAGGGCGGCGGAGATGGTTATCGAGGTACTCGGCACGGAGTTCAATGTCAACACCCGCACGGGCGAGGCTACCGCAGAGGTGGTGCTGGTCAGCGGCAGCGTGAAGATTGAAACGCCACACAACGAGGTCATAGAACTGACCCCCAACGAGCGGCTGACATTCCATGCGGCATCCTCGAAGGCGGTCATAGACGAGATCGTAGGCGAGATGGTCTCCACCTGGCGCGTGGCCGATCTGCGGATGGTGGAGACGCCGCTTGCCGAGGCCCTCGCAAGGATCGCCTCCTATTACGGACTCGAACTCTCCGTGGTCGGCTCTCTGCCGGAGGGAGACCTCGTCAATCTCGCCCCTGCGGGCGAACTGCCCGTCGAACAGGTACTCGACGTTGTTCGCGGTATCACGGGCGGTTTTAATTACCAGCTTACACAGCACAACATAATCATCACCCCTATGTCCCCGCAAAAAGAATGACTTTTCTTGTGAAATAATACTAACACACTTAATATGAGACCATTTATCAGGCTGACAATCATGTCTGCCTTGCTACTGAATTTTCTAATCGCAACTGCGGCGGCGCAGTCCGGAAGTATCCGGTTCTCAGGTTCTCCACTCACCGTGCGCGAGGCTCTGGACGAACTCCACGAGCAGACGGGCTACGGCGTAGCCTTCAACGGCAGGGTTTTCGACGCCGACCGCCGGGTGGAGCTGACCTCCCCCGCGCCGACCCTCGACGATGCCCTCACGCAAATCCTCTCCGGTTCGGGCTTCTCCTACACCATCGACAAGGGTATCATCTCGCTGGCGAAAGAGAACGCCGGGGCCGAACAACCTCCGGTCGTATTGGAACGCCATCCCGAAACTAACGACATCTATGTGCGCAGCGCATTCTCCGACTTCGGCACCGATGCCCGCCGCAGACCGCAGGTCGGACAGCCGGAGCGGGAGTCGGTTATAGAAATGGTCGAGGTGGCCGAGGAAAGGCACTATGAACTCACCTCGCGCTATGAACCGATCACCGGCTTTGCCGCCGCGCAGAGTGCATTGCCCCGGTGGGCGATAAAGACCAACCTGCTGTATGGTGCCGCAACCCTTACTCCGAACCTCACCGTGGAGGTGGGCTTGGGACATCGCACCTCGCTCCAACTCTCCGGCAGCTACAACCCGTGGAATCTGAAAGGCACGGTCGAGAACGATAAGAAGATGGTTCATGCGATCATCAAGCCGGAGTTTCGCTATTGGCTTTGCGAACGCTACAACGGCCACTTCTTGGGTGCCGACCTGATCTTCTCGCGCTATAACGTCAGCACGCACGACATCCCCCTGCTCTTCAAAAAGGAACACCGCTACGAGGGTATCGCTTACGGGGCCGGAATCACCTACGGCTACCACCTGATGTTAGGCAAACGCTGGGGGTTGGAGTTCGCCATCGGAGCGGGAGTGGTGCGGCTCGACTACGACCGATACAGTTGCGCCACTTGCGATAAGGATGCCACCCCCGCGAAGAAAACCTACTTCGGCCCCACCAACGCCGCCATCAACCTTGTGTTCCTCATAAAATAAGCTACCCGCAATGAAAAAGATAATCCTTTTTTCGCTCGCCCTGCTGCTCACTTGCGCAGGGGTCAGCGCACAAAACATAACCGTCCGGGACTTGCAGGCCGTAAAGACCGGCGAGGAGGTATCCGTAACATTCCGCGCCGAGATACCCCGCAAGACTGCACGAAGCGGCGAAACCCTTGTGTTCGTCCCCGTACTGACAGGCGACACTTACCGTTGGTCGCTCCCTGCCATAGTGGTCGAGGGTCGCCGGGCGCGGATCGCCAACCTCCGGCACGACTGGGCAGGCGGGGTTCCGGCACTCGAACCCGCCTTTGCCGATAACACCATCGTAACGAAGAACGGCTCTTCGGTCTCCTATTCCACGGTGGTCGCATGGCAACCGTGGATGGACGGGGCCGACCTCGCCGCCGAGATGCTCACGATGGGATGCTGCTCATATAATGTTCTGGACGGTATGACGCTCGCCGAGAATCTCAGCCTACCTGCACCGAAGATAATGAGGCCCCAGCCCGTCATTGTCGAACCCGTCCTTACCACCGGAGAGAAACTCGCCGAGGCCCACACGTTCATCGCGCCATACAGCGACTTCGAGAAACTTGCCCCCGGCCAGCTTTTCGACGAAGACCGCGAGAACACGCTGATAGTNNGCAAGTACGACATCGACCCGAAGCTGGAAGACAACGGAAAGTCGCTCGCCGAGATGATCACCTCCATACGGACGCTTCAGAACTCCACCGACAGCCGTGTCCGCGCAGTGGTGATCGCGGGCTTCGCTTC
>DBDI01000027.1 GCA_002293505.1 Alistipes sp. UBA936
CTGGAGGGCAGCAACAACGTCATACTACTAACCACAGAGCGATACAGAGACTATCCGATGGGAATCAGAGGCTACGGAGCAGGAGCAGAAGTGACGGCCGCAGGGGTGTTTGCCGATATAATCAGCATCGCNNCACAAGGAGGAGCTGCATTTTGAAGTGGCACACCCCGCACAACGTAACTACAAAGACTAGGGTTTTCCGTGAAAAGCACGCATCTGCGTCGTTATACTCCTCGCCGAAATCCTCACATACGCCCCAGTATGCTGCGGTTTCGGCTCGTCGCAAGCCTTGCATCCGGGCCTTTTTGACGAAAAATTTGGTCGGGGCCTTTTTGCTGATTGCTCCGTGTGTGGCAGCGGCGCAGGCGCCCGCGCCCGACTTCAATGAGGTGTTCCGGCGGGCACAAGCATACGCAGAGAACTGGGACACGACAAGGCTGTTTTCCCAACGAGGAGTGAGGGTGGCAGACCTGCCCGATACGGTGAGGCTCGTGCTGAGCGACAGCCTCGGGAGAGGATTTTGCCCACCGGCCCAGGGGAGGGTGTTGTCGCGCTATGGCCCGAGGGGGCGGCGGGTGCACAACGGCACCGACGTGAAGGTTGCGAGCGGGCAGGAGATCTATGCAGCGTTCGACGGAATTGTGAGATGGTCGGGCTGGAACAGAGGCGGTTTCGGAAACGTGATCATCATCCGACACCCGAGCGGGTTGGAAACATTCTATGCACACCTGTCGAAGCGAACGGTCGAAGCGGGCGATTATGTCGAAGCGGGACAAGTCATCGGAACAGGAGGCCGGACGGGCAGAGCGAGCGGAACACACTTACATTTCGAGGCGCGATATGCCGACCAGAGTTTCGACCCGGAGAGGCTGATTGATTTCGTGACCGGAGAGCTGCGAGTGTATGACTTTGCCTTGAAGAGAGACTATTTCAGCTCGCGCTCCAGAGCCGGTGACCCGGAGAGGCAACCCGGAGAGCCCGAAGAACAATACCACACCATCAGAAGCGGCGACAATCTCAGCACACTGGCGAGGCGGTATGGAACCTCGGTGTCCGACCTGTGTCGAATGAACGGAATAGCCTCGACCGCAACATTACGCGTAGGGCGCACGTTAAGAGTAAGATGAGCCAAAACCAAATCCACATCGAGGGCGCCAGGGTGAATAACCTGAAGAACGTGTCGCTGACAATTCCGCGTGACGAATTGGTCGTGGTGACGGGACTGAGCGGAAGCGGAAAATCGTCGCTGGCGTTCGACACCATATATGCCGAAGGCCAGAGAAGGTATATGGAGACGTTGTCGATCTATGCGAGGCAGTATGTGGGAACGATGGAGAGGCCCGATGTCGACTCGATCACGGGACTGTCGCCAGTGGTGGCCATTGAACAAAAGACCACGAGCAAGAACCCACGTTCGACGGTGGGAACCATCACAGAGATCAACGACTTCCTGAGATTGTTGTTTGCGCGGGCGTCGAGGGCCTACTCACCGGTGACGGGAGAGGAAATGGTGCACTATACGGACGACCAGATAACCGAACTGATAATGAGCGGCTACGACGGGCGAAAGATTGCGCTGATGGCCCCGATTGTCAGAGGCCGAAAAGGGCACTACAGAGAGCTGTTCGACACGCTGGTGAGGCGCGGGTTCACCTGGGCGAGAATAGACGGAGAGATGACCGAGATCGCCTCCGGAATGAAACTCGACAGGTACAAGGCACATACCATAGAACTGGTGGTGGACCGTCTGACGGTCAAGGCCGATGCGAGAGAAAGGCTGGCGAAGAGCTTGGCCGAAGCGATGAGGCAGGGAAAGGGAACGATGGTGCTGTATGACTACGACGCAGACGGAGCAAGGTTCTATTCGCGCCATCTGATGTGTCCGTCGACGGGAATCTCGCTGGACGACCCGGCACCGCATACATTCTCCTTCAACTCGCCGCACGGAGCCTGTCCGCATTGCGGGGGGCTGGGTCTGGAGCCTTTAGCGGAGGAGGCGGAGGCCGATGCGGACGAGGGCAGGGAGCTGGATGGGCGGAGCAACGAAATGACCGAATTCCTGCAACGGGAACCGTGCTCGGTGTGTGGAGGTGCGAGGCTGAAGGCGGAGGCGCTACAATTCCGAATCGGGGGTCTGAATATCGCCGAACTGTCGGGGATGAGCATCGCCGAGTTCTACGAATGGATGGAGCGAGTGGATGAAGCGTTCAACGAAAAGGAGAGGCGAATTGCGAGAGAGATAGTGAAAGAGATACGAGACCGACTGAGCTTTCTGGTCAGGGTGGGACTGGGGTATTTGTCGTTGGCCCGGTCATCGAGGTCGCTGTCGGGAGGCGAAAGCCAACGGATCAGGCTGGCAACCCAGATCGGCTCGCGACTGGTGAATGTGTTGTACATTCTGGACGAACCGAGCATAGGGCTACATCAAAAAGATAACCGGAAACTGATAGCCTCGCTGGAAGAGCTGCGCGATGCGGGAAACTCGGTCATAGTGGTGGAGCACGACGAAGAGATGATACGCTCGGCAGATTTTGTGGTCGACGTGGGGCCGGGAGCGGGACGAAAGGGAGGGCACATTGTGGCGGCAGGAACAGCGGAAGACATTATAGGAACGCCGGATTCGATAACCGGAGACTATCTGGCAGGCCGGCGAAAAATACCAACCCCGAAGAAGCGCAGAAAGGGAAACGGAGCCAAGATAGTACTACGAGGCGCTCGGGGAAATAACCTGCGCGATGTGACCGTGACCTTCCCGCTGGGAAAGATGATATGTGTGACGGGAGTGAGC
The DNA here is from genome assembly GCA_002293505.1 of Alistipes sp. UBA936. Taxonomy (GTDB): domain Bacteria; phylum Bacteroidota; class Bacteroidia; order Bacteroidales; family Rikenellaceae; genus UBA940. The sequence continues at coordinate 2,789 of DBDI01000027.1, forward strand.
GGAAGCGGAAAATCGACCCTGGTGAACGACACTTTGAGGCCCGTGGTGGCGCGTGAACTATATCGCTCGCAAGCGCAACCGCTACCATACGAAGCGATCGAAGGGCTGGAGGCAGTGGACAAGCTGGTGGTGGTGGATCAGTCGCCCATAGGCCGCACGCCGAGAAGCAATCCGGCAACCTACTCGGGAGTCTTCGGAGATATCAGAAAGCTGTTCGAAGCAACGCCCGATGCGCAAATCAGAGGCTTCGGAGCGGGGCGGTTCTCGTTCAATGTGAAGGGAGGGCGGTGTGAAGAGTGCCGGGGAGCGGGGGTGCAGACAATCGAGATGAACTTCCTGCCGGATGTATATGTGCGCTGCAAGGCGTGCGGCGGAAGGAGGTACAACCGCGAAACGCTGGAAGTGAGGTACAAGGGAAAGAACATCTTCGATGTGCTCGATATGACGGTCAACGCCGCTGCCGAGTTCTTCGAACACATACCGGCAATACACAGAAAACTGGCCGCGATACAGTCGGTGGGGCTGGGATATCTCAAACTGGGCCAACCCTGCACAACCCTGTCGGGAGGAGAGAGTCAACGAATAAAACTATCGGCAGAACTGGCGAAAACAGACACGGGGCGAACGCTGTATATACTGGACGAACCGACAACAGGGTTGCATTTCGAGGATGTGAAGCAACTACTGGATGTGATCGCGCTACTGGTCGACCGAGGAAACACGATGATAGTGATCGAGCACAACCTGGATGTGATCCGAGCGGCAGACTGGGTGATAGATCTGGGCCCCGACGGAGGCTCGGGAGGCGGAGAGGTAGTAGCAGTGGGAACGCCGGAGCAAGTGGCCAAGGCCGAAGGAAGCTACACGGGGGAGTTTCTTACAGAAGTGATGAAAAAGTAGTATCTTCGCGCCGAGACCAAAGCGTACCGCAAAATCCCCGTCATCACCAACTTTGTCGATGACGCCGGAGTGGATCGGATGCGCGAGATGATAAAAGAGAATTACGACCGCATAAAAGCGGAGACCCGCCAGATCGTCGAAGACGAGATCAAACGCATCGAGGACGACGATGACCTGCGCCACCTGTTGCAGAAGGAGCAGTAGAAACAGAATAAGGTGTAATAATCACGACTTGCTCTGACAGTTGGGTTATAGTGGGTTATAAGGGCGCCTCTCGGTGCCCTATCTGTTATCTATCGCCTGCATCTTATGGTTGGTGGCCTATACCAACCTGCTGCAATCCTTGATCTTATCCGCTTGTAATTTCTCGGATTATTTTTACAGAGGCAGTAGTCTGCCCCGTAACCACTATCATCATGACGGTCTCCATATCCAAGCAGTAACATGGGGTCGGAAATATTAACTCGTTCAGCCACGTTAAATTCCAAAAGAACATCGATCATATCTTGGGTAAGACCATACTCCGGATCGTGCCAAAAAAAGAGTTTGCTGTCTTTAATAATGTGTCTTGTAGGTAAATATGTACTTCCTAAGGTATCGACCAACGTGATGTAGTATTCATGGGGCATGATCTTAGTGTTCGACACCCCATCGAACCATTCTACTGAATCCGTTTCCGAAGTCTCAATCGATGCTATGGAAATGGTGATTAAATCATCACTGATTTCATAACGATCATATTCCCCTTTTTCAAAGACCCAGACAACAAACGCATCATATTGATTGCTACGCCTGTATTTGAGAAAATCCGTGATAGCAATTTCTATCGCATCCTCTTGAGGCACAGTTCCTTGCATAACAGACTGGCTCATAGCCGAGCAAAACAAGGTAAAAGAAATGATTGACAACAGCATTTTTTCATACTCAATATCAATTGGATTATGACAATCATAACAGAGAGGGCATCTTTAAAACGCCCTCTCTGTTTGGTCTACCTGCATCTTAATTTTGGTACTCGATAATGTTTATTGATCGTATTTGATCTCGTTTTTTTGTATTTAGTGAAATCTGACTTACATACATAATATACCACTCCTTGTTTCCCGTCATCAAAAATCATTGGAGGAATGTCGTAGTATGTATCCCGCCAGTTTATATCAATCTGATCGTATTGAGAGAGTACATTCAAAATTTCTTCTGATATTATTTCAGCAGGGTTGTTCCAATAAAAGAGTTTCCCATCGTAAATGGCATATGTATTGGGTATTAGCTCATCGTATGTCCCGATTAAATCTTTTGTACGCGGATAGATTTTATTTACCACCCCACCAATCCCAATGATGTAGTAGCCCCCCTTGTCCGATATTATCAACTCGAAGATGCTATCTGCTTTGTAGAGATTCGAGGTATTAACAAAATCAGTAATGACGTTATGTACAACTTCATTGACCCCTCCATTGGATGAAAGAGTATTTTTCCACGCAGCACAACTCGACATTGCACCAAGAAGCAAAATCCCAAGAAGTATTCTATAAGTTTTCATCATCAATATTTAATAGGAGGATGGCCTCCGGTTAATATTATAAAGTTTCTGAATCCATGAACACTTTGGTTGCGTTTGAAGCCAATATCTCCTCTGCCGTCAATCTTCCCAGAAGGCTCCAAGCGCGAAGCATCGGGAAAATGAGACGGATGAGTGTGCCAAGCAGTATGAGGCTGAATCGCACCTAATAATTCCGGGCGAATTCCGTAAGGCCCATTTCCGCTCCGCGATTCCGTCATCATACTTTAGAATCAACTTCGCCTTATCATCGGTTTAAGGTAGTTTGTATATGATTTTGTAGACTCTGCAGATAATCTTTAGCCAAGACATCGGGGTGTTGTTCTTGTGTCAATTTTATAAGATAACGAGCCAATCGTGTATGATTTTCTGTCGCACCACCACCATTATAATATCCCTCAAAAAAAGATCCATCACTGTACGTCACCATCCACTGTATGCCTGTTCCATCATCCTGAATTGAGTTATCTACAAAATTCAGGTCTGCCGGACACAACAGCAACGAGTCTCTTATGTAATTTGCAGAAAGAGAATCGACAACGAATCTTATTGTTTGAAGATTCGGCATCTCAATGTGCCTTTGGGTTTCGTTATCATACATAAGAGCTGCGCCCGAAACGTCTTTGAATACAACATCAGACGTGTTTGCATCCCACCACAAAAAAGAGTAATGAGATCGTACCGGTGTCGTAAACAGGTACATTACCTTCTCAATTCTGTTTTCTGAGGTTTTTTCGGTCAAATCCTCTGACTTTCGTCCGCAGGCCACTGCCAACAGCGTCAATAATCCTAAAATCAATACTTTCATTTTATCTTCCATTTAAAGTCCCCCAAAACAATCTTTGCCCATTATAATTGTGACCATTTATGTTTCGAATTAGCGCAGGAGCCATCTGGTTTCTAACATGATGAATATTGCCGGAATTTTGGAAGTACACATATGAATAATTATAGCTTGGATATCGAGTCGAGTGCCGTGCAACATTACGAGAGTCTCCGCTAATTATGGCTTGCGTGGGGGAAACTTGATTCCACCCAATACTGCCATGCTCACCCAACCTGCCTTCAACTGATGAATAATTTCCCGGATGAGAATGCATAAATGCTATTTCATTTTCTCTGGCAAATCCCATTTGTTCTGGATTTATGGCTAATCCATCGTTGTGTATTGTTCCTATGGCGTATTGATTGCCACTTCCAACGTCATACCGACTGAAACGCCATTCTGCATTCGAGTTGTCAGCACCAAACAAGAACACAGACGCGAGTTCCGTCGGATTTCCTCCTGTGTAGCTGGCCGCATAATCACTGTTCATCCCGGTTGAGGCTAAATTGTCGAAAATCGAACGGTCATTTATAGTAATTGACTGTCCTGTTCGTGCACCATCCTTATTCAGTGCATACATAGTATGTTTCTCACTCTCTTCCATCCATTTCACCCTGCCTTGATGATCCATTTCCCAAACATCCATCCCGTTTGGATCGACATACCGCACGGGATTGTTGAGCGTGTAGGCATACGGCGAAATCGGATGGTATCCATAGGCCAAATTTACGGAAAATAACGATACGATGCTCAAGATCGCACTCGAAATAAAAAAACGTGTTGTTTTCATAGTTGTTATGTTTAATGATTAAAGTAGTTAGTCGAGTATGATACCACCTCCGGTTTCTTCGATTATTCGTCGTGTCTCTTCATCCCTCTGATCTCGTCGCTTGAAAAATTCCTCATCGAGTTCTTTCCAACCAATCGCATCCAACTGGTCGGCGCAATCATTTATTAGGCTTTCAAGATATACTGCATAGTTGTCCATCAATCCATTTGTATGACTAACGTGATTTAAGAGTGCCTGTTGAAGGGTGTTGCCTCTAATTACCCACGATACATCACGAGCAGGATGATATTTGAGCGATTTATCCGTGCAAAGCCAGGTAAAATCGTCGTAAACTTCATATTTTTTCCAATATCCGTGAGCGAGATCCGAAAGTTGTCCGGCCACCGTTTGGATATCTGTGGTGGGAGTAAGGTACATCCCGCTCTCTATTTGCTTCTCGGTAATTTCATTGTATTCGATTATCCAGAATTCCGGGGTGTACTGATGGGTTGTTAGCTCCACGTTCACCCAATCTTCTGGGAAGAGATCGTCTTTATCCTCATAACGAATCCATGTGTGTTGCGGTGCATAGGCTATGTAGGCTTCGGCGCCGATAGCTTCCGCAAGGATTTTGTAATACATAGGTAGGCTACGGCATTGTCCCTGATAAGTTCGCATAACCTTCGACACGAACTGGGCTGTCCAATCGTTCGGGTCATCCAAGTCTTTGAAATTGTATTCGAATGCAGTATATCCGTTACCTGACCAAGGATTGAAGAAGAAATCGTTTAAGGCTATATTCTTTCCTGTCTTGTACTTATCCAAGCCGTTTGCCTTTATAAAACCGTTAAGCCAAGTTACGACAGAATCTATCATGGCGCAAAACCAGTCGTAATCCAAGTTCCCGTCATGGTATGCCCACTCTGCGAGGAAAACAGCCCGCTTGATCGACAGCGGAGTTTTCCCGTCGAGCATATCGGCCATTTCGAGGTATGCCTGGTTATAGAGTCGGCTGCGGGTTTCGATCTGTACCCCGTCGGTGATCTCCGGTGGGATGTCCACCCCCCAAGTCTTGCGCTTGCACAACAGAAACGGCCAACAGGAAAGTGAGAATCAAAGCCGATATTGTTCGGGCGTATTTGAAGTCGGGTCTCATGGTTGTTTGATGCTTTCTCTTCGTTTACAAAAATAAATTACAACCCTCTGAAAACCATAAGATTTGATGTTATCACTCAGAATGCAAGCAACTGATAATCAATCGTGTGGAAAACAAAATTGTTATCACCTAAAATGAAGGCATTTTTTCACCCATAAAAAACGACAGAAAATCGCGTGACAACGGAAAAAGATCGCTATCTTTGGTTACGATTTTCGACAGCATCGAAATGTTCGAGAAAAAGAGACTGCACCAGACCTTTATAGCATTCTGGCCTATCACTTGCGCGGAGTCGAGATGGCGTTCTGGCCCAAGTTTTTGCTGATGAGTGTCAGAACCTTCGGAGGATGCTGGCTGGTCTACGAGTTTTGTATCCGCAGGTGGCGATTTATGCGGCCGCTATTCGGCCTGAAGAATTAGGTCGACGACGTGGGCGGCAGCGGCGGATTTGGATTCCAGAGGGAAGTCGGCGCGGAGGCCGTCGCGAGTGAAGACGGAGATCTTGTTAGTGTCCACGCCGAACCCGGCGCCGGGGTCGCGAAGAGAGTTCAATACGATTGCGTCTAAGTTTTTGCGCTCCAGTTTGTCGAGGGCATTGGCGGTCTCGTTATCGGTCTCGAGAGCAAAGCCTATGAGCATTTGGTCGGGACGTTTGGTGGAGCCGAGGGCGGAGGCGATGTCTCGGGTGGGCCGAAGGGTGAGGGTCAGTTCGGCGCCGTCGCCCGATTCGGCGGATTTCTTCAGTTTAGTCGGGCTGGGGCAGGCGGGAGTGTAATCGGCAACGGCAGCGCACATAACAGCACCATCCATCTCTGGCCACAACGACGTGCAAGCGCGAAACATATCCTCAGCAGAGACAACATCGACACGACGGACGCCTTTCGGGGTTGGCAGTGCGGTCGGCCCGCTGACCAGAGTCACCTCGGCCCCGCGAAGGACCAGCTCGGCAGCCAACGCGTAACCCATCTTACCGGTCGAATGGTTACTGAGAAACCGCACGGGGTCGATCGCCTCCTGTGTCGGCCCGGCCGTGACAAGGTATTTTTTAGATGTGAGCATCGAGGAACGCGACGATCTCCTCCGGTTCGGCCATACGACCAGCGCCGGAAAGACCACTGGCCAACTCGCCGGAACCGGGCTCAATCACCTGAATGCCGCGCTGGCGAAGGGTCACCAAGTTGGTCTGAGTAGCCGCGTGGGCCCACATATCGCGATCCATTGCCGGAGCAACGAAGACGGGGCAACGAGCCGAAAGGCAGGTGGTGAGCAACAGGTTGTCGGCAATACCGGCAGCCATTTTGGCAAGGGTGTTAGCAGATGCGGGAGCGACAACGAGGGCGTCGGCCCACTCGCCAAGGCTGACGTGGGAGTTCCAGGCGCCGCTCTCGGGGTCGAAAAACTCCACAAGAATCGGGTTACGGGACAAAGTCGCCATAGTGAGCGGAGTGATGAACTGTTTGGCCGCAGCAGTCATAACGACCCGAACCTCGGCCCCGGACTTAACCAGAGAACGTACCAGAACAGCCGCCTTATAAGCAGCGATACTACCGGTAATACCGACGACGATATGTTTAGCTTTCGTCACTGGGCTCGCGGAAGTACACCTCCCCGTCGAGAAACTCCTCGGTGGCGGTGAGGGTCGGTTTTGGCATACGCTCGTAGAAGCGGGAGATCTCGATCTGCTCGCGGTTCTCGAACGTCTCCTCCAACGAGTCGGTCGAGGTGGAGAACTCTTCGAGCTTACGGCCCAACTCGGCCTTGAGAGCGGCGGAGATCTGGTTGGCGCGTTTGGAGATAATGGCCACCGATTCGTAGATATTGCCCGTGGGGGCATCCAGGTCGACCATCTTACGGGTCACCGTATTAGTCGGAACGGGTCGTTTATTGTTTTCCATCTTCTTCGGGAGTGTTTTCAGCTGTGTGTTTTGCAATATGTTCGCGAGCCTCGTCGCGCATCTTTTCGGCGTCGCGAAGGTGTTCGGTCTCGGGAAACTCCGAGATAAGGTCGTAATAATTGTCCATCATAGACAAGTAGCGGTCGGTCATCTGGCTGGCAACAGAGTTCTTGGCGTAAAGGTATGCCGACCGGGTGGCGAGGTACATCAATTCCTCGCGGTAGGGCGACAAGGGGTGCTCGTCGATGGCGTTGTTGAGAGCGCGGACAGCCGCCTTGTACTGCCCGATCTGGAAGTAGAGGCGGGCGTTCTCGAACGACTTGGTGTAGAGCTTTCTACGCAGCTCCTCGGTACGCTCGTCGCACTCCTTACGTTTGACAGTGTTAGGGTAACGGCCCTCGTACTCGGCGATAGCGCCGATAGCGCGAAGGGTCATAGTCTGGTCGTGCTCGGGTTCAGGAGAAGCGAAGTAGAAACCCATTGCGTACATATACTCGGCGTCCTCGATGAACTTACTGGTAGGGTAGTCCCTACGAAAGCGGTCGAAGATCTGCTCGCTCATATCGAAGTCGCCGGTCTTATAGAACGACGCACCGAAGAAGTAGACCAGAGAGTCCTCCTGGGGAGTACCGGCGAAGCGCTGAGAGCGGTAAGCGGCGTCCAACAAAGACTGAGTACGGCGGAAGTTACTTTGTTTGTTCTCCTCCTTACCGGTCTTGGTGAGGTTGTAATAACGCAACCCCTCGCGGTACATCAACTCGTAGTTGGTACTCTTCAACAAGCGGTTATATGCAGGAAATTTACCCTCCCTGACGCGGACTTCGGTCGCGCGGTTAGCGCGCTGGGCCATCTTCTGCTCCTTGGCCGCGCGGCGCTCCTCCTTGGAGAGCCTCTGTGCTCCGGCACCCGTGGCGACAACCAACGCTACCAGCAACAATATGTATCGCAGCAATCTCATAATGCGGCAAAGGTAGGAAGTTTCAACGAGAATGTCAAACCCTTAAAAACGATAGGTGCAACTGAAGCCGAAGTTGGCGAGGCCGTTCTCGTTGAACTCACTCTGGCTGTAGCCACCACCGTAGACGATCGCGGGCCCGAGAGCGGGCGAAAAGTCGAGCGAAAGAGAGATCGGAGCAGTCTCGAAAGTGTAACCCAAACGAGCCATACCCTGAACGCCGAGAGTGGCGAAGTTCTCCCTACCGCCGACGTTCAAACCCAAGCCGGCGTCGAAAAACCAAGTACCCTCGTCCGTCCAAGGCATATCGGCGACGTGGAAGACGTAAAGAGTCGAGAAGTCGGCAACGATACCACCCTCGTAGATCCAATCCATACCGAGGCGAACCTCGATGTGATCCTCGTTAGCGAAGTAACGCTGGGCGACACCCTGGAAGCCGGAACCCAAACGAGCACCCAAACCCCAATCCTGAGCAGAAGCAACGCCGCAACCGAGCACAAGGACGGCAAGAAGAACAAATAGCTTTTTCATATAAGTGTGTTTTTTAAATTAAAATTCAACAATAGTGTTCCAACCGCGAGGATCGGGAGCCTCGCCGTATTGAATGGCGCGAAGAGTCTCGTAAAGTTTCACGCACCAAGGCCCGGGATTGACACCGTCGCCAAAGGTGTAGGTCTTACCCTCGTCGGGGTCGTAAACCTTACCGATGGGAGAGATAACAGCAGCGGTACCGCAAGAACCAACCTCCTCGAACGAAGGCAACTCGGCGAACTCGACAGCCCGTTGCTCAACCCGAAGGCCGAAGTCCGCAGCAAGATCGCGCAAAGACATATTGGTGATCGAGGGAAGGATCGAAGGCGACTTAGGAGTGATGTAACAACCACCGCGAATAGCGAAGAAATTAGCAGCGCCGGACTCGTCGATATATTTCTTCTCGGCCGAGTCGAGGTAGAGCGTACTGGGGAAGCCAGCCTTATGAGCAATGTCGCCCGAAAGAAGGCTCGCCGCGTAATTACCACCAACTTTGACCCAACCGGTACCCAGAGGAGCCGAACGGTCGTGGTGGCGGTCCACCATTACGCTGATGGGGCGGAAGCCCTCCTTATAATAAGGTCCGACGGGAGTAACGAATACGACGAACATATACTCCGTAGCGGGTTTGACCCCGACCTGAGCCCCGGTACCGATCAACAAAGGACGAATGTAGAGCGAAGCGCCGGTGTCGTAAGGAGGAATGAACCGCTCGTTGAGCCGGACAGCCTCCACGCAAGCTTCGCGAAAAAGCTCCATAGTGGGAGGTGCCATCATAGTGTACTCGGCGGTGCGGATCATACGGCGGGCGTTCTCCTCCAGGCGGAAGATACGAACCTTACCATCTTTGCCCCTGAAAGCTTTGAGACCCTCGAAAGCCTCTTGGCCGTAGTGAAGGCACGTGGAAGCCATATGGAGCGTGAGGTACTCGCTGTCGGTAGTCTCCAATGGGCTCCAAGACCCGTCAGTCCAGGTGGAGCGAACGTTACGGTCGGTGCGGATGTAACCGAAACCGAGGTTTTTCCAGTCGATCATTATCTCTTCAATTTAGCGATTTGTGCTTCGATTTGTTCGTCCTCGATGCGCTCGAAAAGTAACTCCGGAGTACCGATCACGTGGCCGGGAGAGAGGAGGTCGATGCGGCCGAGAGAGTCCCAACCGAGGTTCCCGGTGCCGAGCATTCTTGTGATTTTCTCGGCAGTGAAGGGCATAAAGGGCTCGGAAGCGATGGCGAGGTTGGCGGTGATCTGGAGTGCGAGGTTCATAATGGTCTCGACTCGAGCGGGGTCGGTCTTGACGACTTTCCAAGGCTCCGTGTCGGCCAGGTATTTGTTACCAAGGCGGGCGAAACCCATTGCGTCCTTAAGTGCCTCGCGAAAGCGGAAACCCTCGATGTTGGATTCGAGGCCGGAGCGGAGAGCCTGCAACTCGGAGATGGTCTCGCGGTCGTAATCGGTCAAGGGGCCGGGAGCGGGGGTGCGGCCGTCGTAGTATTTGGTGGTGAGAACCAGAGCCCGGTTGACGAAGTTACCGAGCACGGCGACCAGTTCGTTGTTAGCACGGGCCTGAAAGTCGCGCCAAGTGAAGTCGTTGTCCTTAGTCTCGGGAGCATTGGCGCAAAGAACGTAACGCAACACGTCTTGTTTACCGGGGAACTCCTCGAGGTATTCGTGCAACCAAACAGCCCAACCGCGAGAAGTGGAGATCTTGTCCCCTTCCAGGTTGAGGAACTCGTTAGCCGGAACGTTCTGGGGCAGGATGTAATCGCCGTGGGCGCGAAGCATTGCGGGAAACATTATACAGTGGAACACGATGTTGTCCTTACCGATGAAGTGGATCATCTCGGTCTGGGGATCCTTCCACCAACGCTCCCAACCGGCGGGGTCGAGCTCGCGAGTGGCCGAAATGTAACCGATCGGAGCGTCGAACCAAACGTACAAAACCTTACCCTCGGCACCCTCGACGGGAACCGGAATACCCCAATCGAGATCGCGACTGACGGCGCGAGGCTGGAGACCGGCGTCCAACCAACTTTTACATTGGCCGTAGACGTTAGTCTTCCACTCCTTGTGATCCTCGAGGATCCATTGGCGAAGGAACGCCTCGTGTTTGTCCAAAGGAAGGTACCAGTGGAGCGTCTCCTTGAGGACGGGAGTGGCGCCGGTGACAGCGCTTTTGGGGTCTATGAGCTCGGTGGCGGCGAGAGAAGAACCGCACTTCTCGCACTGGTCACCATAAGCACCCGGGGCGCCGCACTTGGGGCAGGTACCGGTGATGTAACGGTCGGCAAGGAAGATACCGGCCTCGGGGTCGAAGTACTGCTGGGAGGTCTGCTCGGAGAACTCGCCCTTGTCGTAAAGAGTACGGAAAAACTCCGAGGCGGTCTGAAAGTGGGTGGGAGAGGTCGTGCGAGAGTAGATGTCGAACGACATACCGAACTCGGCGAACGAACGCTTGATCACCTCGTGGTAACGGTCGACGATCGCCTGGGGCGTGGTACCCTCCTTACGGGCCTTGATGGTGATGGGAACCCCGTGCTCGTCGGAGCCGCAAACCAACATAACCTCGTGGCCGCGAAGGCGAAGATAACGAACGTAAATGTCGGCCGGAACGTAAACCCCGGCAAGGTGGCCGATGTGGATACCCCCGTTGGCGTAGGGCAGAGCGGCTGTTATAAGGTGTCTTTTCATTACTTCTTCTTAGCGCGGAGCATATCCATTGTTTCGAATCCCTTACCGTAAACACCCATAACGCTACCCACGCTGACGAAAGCCTGAGGGTCGAACTCGCGAACAACGCGAAGAACGTTGTTAGTCTCGGGCTTACGGCACAAAATGACCAACATCTTACGAGGCTCGCCGGTGTAAGCACCGACTCCGTCGATGATCGTCACCCCGCGGTGCATCTCGTGGGTGACGGTATGGGCGATGTGTTCCCAGTTGGAAGTGAAGACGAAGATCTGCGACGACTGTTTGTTACCGGCCAGGATCTGGTCGACCGTATATGAGAACACGGCAACCATTACGTAACCGTAGATGATCATAGCGAGGGGGCTGGAGAAGTCGGGGTTGGAATGGTAAACGAAGTAAGCCGACCCGATGATGATGAAGTCGGAAGTCATAACCACGCGGCCGTAACTAACCCGGCGGTATTTGTTGATGATCATAGCGACGATGTCGGTACCGCCGGTACTACCACCCTGCATAAAGCAGATACCGACCCCGATACCGGAGATAACCCCGGCAAGGATCGACGACAACAATTTGTCATCGGCCAGCCCGAGAAGGTCGGGAGGAATGAAGGTGGGAAAGACGTTCAACCAAAGAGCGATCGAAGCGATACCCCAAAGAGTCTTAATACCGAAACTCCAACCGACGATGATCCAGGCGGCGACCAGAAGGATGGCGTTGATGATGATATAACCCATACCCATCGGAAAGCCGGTGGCGTACTGGATCAACAGAGCCAGACCACTGGCCCCACCACCGATACCACCGGCGGGAGCAACGATACTGGCCCAAGCAAAGGCGTAAGTCATACCGCCGAAGTGAATCAGGGCGAACTCCCGAAGAAGGCGCCCGATGTTGAGTTGAGGTTTCATATTACGATGTTAACTATTTTTTCGGGTACGACGATCATTTTCTTAGGTGTTTTTCCTTCGAGCCATTTCTGTGCGGCCTCGTCTTGCAGGACGGCGGCTTCGATTTCCGTGGGAGAAAGGCCGACGGGAAGGGATTTTTTGAATCGCAATTTACCGTTCACCGAAACGGGGTATTCGAAGCTGCTTTCGACAAGGTACGCGGGGTCGAAGGTCGGCATCCGAGCGTCGAAGATGGTGCCGGTATGGCCCAAAGCAGAGTGCCAAAGTTCCTCTGTGATGTGGGGCGCGAAGGGAGCGAGAAGAACAGTGAGAGGCTCGAGGATGGCTCGCTTGGAGCAAGCCCCGAGTTCGTTCAGGCAGATCATAAAAGCAGCAACCGACGTGTTGAAAGAGAAGTGCTCGATATCCTCGGAGACTTTCTTTATGGTTTTGTGCAGGGTCTTGAGCTCGGCGGGGGTGGGGGCGGCATCGGTAACTGAGGCGAACAAATTCCAAAAACGTTTCAAAAATTTGTGCACCCCGTCGATACCGTTCGTGTCCCAAGGCTTGGACTGCTCCAACGGGCCGAGGAACATCTCGTACATACGCAGTGTGTCGGCGCCGTAGTCCTCCACGATACGGTCGGGATTCACCACGTTGTACATCGACTTGGACATCTTCTCGACAGCCCAACCGCAAACATAGCGGCCATCCTCCAGAACGAACTGAGCGTCGGCGAACTCGGGACGCCACTGCTTGAACGCCTCCGTGTCGAGGATGTCGTTGCGGACGATGTTGACGTCGACGTGGATCTGCTGGGTGTCGTAACCGTCGATCAGGCCGTGGGAGATGAAGCGGCCGGAAGCCTTGTCGCGGTAAACAAAGTTCGAACGCCCCTGGATCATACCCTGGTTGACCAACTTCTTGAAAGGCTCCTGGTCGACGACAACGCCGAGGTCGAAAAGAAACTTGTCCCAGAAGCGAGAGTAGATCAGGTGACCGGTGGCGTGTTCGATACCGCCGATATAAAGATCAACGTCGCGCCAATACTCGTCGGCCTGGCGCGAAACCAGAGCGGAGTCGTTGTGAGGATCCATATAACGAAGGTAGTAAGCGCTCGAACCCGCGAAACCAGGCATTGTACTTGTTTCGAGCGGGTAACCATCTTTCGTCTCCCAACCCTTCACGCGAGCCAAAGGAGGCTCGCCGGTCCGGGTGGGCGAGAAGTCGTCCACCTCGGGAAGGCGAAGCGGAAGCTCGCTAAGAGGAAGGGCGAAGGGAATGTCGTCCTTATAATATATAGGTATCGGTTCACCCCAATAACGCTGGCGAGAGAATATCGCGTCCCGGAGGCGGTAATTAACTTTCAATTTACCGAGGCCGCGGCGCTCGACCTCCTCGAACATTCGGGGAATAGCTTCGCGCACGTCGAGCCCGTTAATTATATCCGAGTTGATCATACGGCCGGCCTTGGCGTCGTAGGAAGCCTCGTCGATATTACCACCCTCGACGACGGGAACGACAGGAAGGCCGAAGTGGCGAGCAAAAGCCCAGTCGCGAGAGTCGTGAGCCGGAACAGCCATAATCGCACCCGTACCGTAACCCGACAGAACGTAGTCGCTTATATATATAGGTATGTGCTGGCCGGTGAAGGGGTTGATGGCGTGGCTCCCGGTAGCGACGCCGGAAACGCGTTTGGTCTCGGCGATACGCTCGCGCTCGGAGCGTTTCTTAGTGGCGGCGACGTAATCCTCGACGGCTTTGCGGTTCTGGGGAGTGGTCAACTCGCCGACCCATTCGTGCTCGGGAGCAAGAACCATAAACGTGACGCCGTAGATCGTGTCGGGCCGGGTGGTGAAGATCTCCAATTTGCGGTTACTCTCCGCAACGTCGAAGAACATCTGGGCCCCGGTGCTCTTACCGATCCAATTACGCTGGATCTCCTTGAGCGACTCGCTCCACTCCAGAGTGTCGAGCCCGGCCAGAAGGCGTTCGGCGTAAGCGCTCACGCGAAGAAGCCACTGCTTCATACGTTTCTGCTCGACGGGGTGGCCGCCGCGCTCGCTCAGGCCGTCTTTCACCTCGTCGTTGGCAAGAACAGTCCCCAGAGCCTCGCACCAGTTGACCATCGTGTCGGCGCGGTAAGCCAAGCGAAACTGCATCAGGTAATCGGACTGCTGCCAGGGATTCATTGCAGCCCAATCGATGCCGGGGATCTCGCCGCGTTCGAGTTTTGCGACAAGCTCGGAGATCGGCCGAGCCTGGTCGAGCTCGGGGTCGTACCAACTCTCGAACATCTTCACGAACGCCCACTGGGTCCACTTATAATAGGAGGGATCGCAAGTCTCGACCTCGCGTGACCAATCATAACAGAAACCGAGTTTGTCCATCTGCTCGCGGTAACGGGCGATGTTGTCGGCGGTGGTCTTAGCGGGGTGGCGGCCGGTCTGGATCGCGTACTGCTCAGCCGGCAAACCGAACGCGTCGAACCCCATCGGATGGAGAACATTGAACCCGCTCAGGCGCTTGTAACGCGTATAAATGTCCGAAGCAATGTAGCCCAACGGGTGGCCGACGTGGAGTCCGGCACCGCTCGGGTAAGGGAACATATCGAGTACGTAATACTTTGGCTTAGAGGGATCTACCTCCACCTTATATGTACCCCTTTTTTGCCATTCGGCCTGCCAGCGGGGTTCTATTTCGCGAAAATTGTAATCCATAATGGATGCAAATTTATAAATTTTTTGCGAAAAGATTTGGATTTGTAAAAATTGTCCTTACCTTTGCAGTCCCAAAACATCGGGGTTAACACAAAAGCAAGGGGCGAAAGCCCGCAAAATTGCATAACGTTCTTTGAGGATATTGAGCAGCTAAAAGTTTATTTCAAACAATACCTTTGGGTATAGCCAAGATTATTTAACAAAACATTTTTACAATGGAGAGT